>DCVK01000046.1 GCA_002335385.1 Candidatus Aminicenantes bacterium UBA2190 | reverse complement strand
ACATGGCCCGTAATGCCTAACGCGTGACGCGTGACATGAAGCGGCAATCAACGGGCTTTTATCTCAAGCAATGAGCGGCGTGCGGATTGGAACCGCGTTGACGAGGAATTCATGGCCCTCTTCGATCAGTTCACTTTATTGCGGTTACCCTTCACCTGTTGCGCGTCACGGTCGATCTTCGCCATAAACCTCCGGCTTCCCTTGTAATATGGCGTCATCTGTGCTAAAAATAAGGCCAATGAAGAAAACTCTTGTATCCATCGTCATCCCGGTGTTCA
The DNA here is from genome assembly GCA_002335385.1 of Candidatus Aminicenantes bacterium UBA2190. GTDB lineage: Bacteria > Acidobacteriota > Aminicenantia > UBA2199 > UBA2199 > UBA2199. Next base: position 29,791 of record DCVK01000046.1, on the reverse strand, counting down.
ATGAGGCCGAGAACGTCGGCTTGCTCCATGGCGAGATCGCCGCGGCCGTCGCTGGGCGGGACGAGGACTACGAGATCATCTTCGTCGACGACGGCAGCTCCGACGGTTCTCTGGCCGAGCTGGCAAAGCTCCATGCAGCCGACTCCCGGGTCAAGGTCGTCCAGTTTCGCAAGAATTTCGGGCAAAGCGCGGCCATTTCGGCAGGTTTCGATCTCAGCCGCGGCCAGGTGGTCGTGGCCATGGATGCCGACCTGCAGAACGATCCGGCCGACATCCCGCAGCTGGTGGACAAGGTGGCCGAGGGCTACGATATCGTCAACGGCTGGCGCAGGGAACGGCACGACAAATGGCTCACGCGGCGTGTCCCCTCCTTCTTCGGCAACCGGCTCATCTCCTGGATCACCGGGGTCAAGCTCCACGATTACGGCTGTACCCTGCGCGGTTTCCGCAGCGACGTGGTCAAGAACCTCAAGTTGTACGGCGAGATGCACCGCTATATCCCGGCCATCGCCTCGCGCATGGGCATCCGTTCGGCCGAGGTCGTCGTCAACCACCGCGAGCGCCGGCATGGCAAGTCCAAGTACGGCCTGGGCCGTACCTTCCGCGTGATCCTCGACCTGATCTCGATCAAGTTCCTGCTGGCCTATTCGCACCGGCCGCTGCAGATCTTCGGTGGCGCCGGGCTGTTGCTGTTCCTGGCCGGGCTGGTCAGCGGGCTTTTCCTGACCTATACCAAGTTCGTCCTCCACCAGGGCATTGCCGGCCGCCCGCTGCTCTTCTTCACGCTGCTGATGTTCTTCCTGGGCTTCCAGGCCATTTCGCTGGGGCTGCTGGCCGAGATGCTCTCGCGCATCTACCACGAGGGACTGAACAAGAACGAGTATTCCATCCGCGCCTTGATCGGGTTTGAAGATGAACATATTGATGATCGCTCCCGAACCGTTCTTTGAACCTCGCGGCACTCCCTTTTCCGAATACTTCCGCATCCAGGCGTTGTCCGCCCTCGGTCATCGCGTGGACCTGGTCACCTATCCCTTCGGGGAGGACCGGGAGATCCCGGGCCTGAGGATCTTCCGCAGCTGGCGCCCTCCCGGCATGCGGGGGGTGAAGACCGGGCCCTCGGGGGCCAAGCTCTTCCTGGACTTTTTTCTTTTCTGCAAGGTGCTGGGCCGCATGTTTTTCGGGAAATACGACCTGGTCCATAGCCATGAGGAGGGCAGCATCATGGGGGTCGTGTTCCAGAAACTGACCAAGACCCCCCACCTGTACGACATGCACTCCTCCCTGGTGCAGCAGATGGACAACTTCCAGTTCACCCGCTCGCGGCTTGTCGTCCGTTTTTTCCGGGCCTTCGAGAGGATCTCCCTGCGGAACGCCGCATCGGTCATCGTCATCTGCCGCTCCCTGTACGATCATGCCGCCGCCATCACCGGGGCATCCAAGCTGACCCTGATCGAGAATTTCATGGACGATCGCCCCGTCTGCGCCGACGAGGGCCGGGCGCGGCGCCTGCGGGACTCCTTCGGCGCCGGCGGCCGGACCATCGTCATGTATACCGGCACGCTGGAGCCCTATCAGGGCATTCCGCTCCTGATCGACAGCATGGAGCGCCTGGGCGATGCCTACCGCCTGGTCCTGGTCGGCGGCGCGCCGGCGCAAGTGGATGAGCTGCGCCGTGCTCTCGCCGCCCGCGGCCTGGAGGGGCGTGTCGTCCTCCTCGGCCGGCAGGCGGCGGCGGATATCCCGGATTATCTCCAGGCCGCCGATGTCCTGGTCTCGCCGCGCACCCTGGGGACCAATATCCCGCTGAAGGTCTATTCCTGTTTGGCCAGCGGCGTGCCGCTGGTCGCCACCGACCTGCCCACGCACACGCAGACCATCACGGTCGAGATCGCCGTCCTGGCCAGGCCGGAGCCGCAAGCCTTCGCCGCCGGCATCGCCCGCGCCGCCGGCCCGGAAGGAAAGGAGATCGCCGCGCGGGCCCTGGATTTCTGCCGCAGGAACTATACGCCGGAGCGCTACCGGGAGCTGGTGGCCGCCGCCCTGGCCAAGGCCGTTCCCAACGGTCCGCTGCGGCCCGATTGACAAAAAAAAGACGTTATGTTATTGGAAATCGGAGGCAGGCAATGAAATTTCCCGCCCTGGCGGCCGCCAGTCCGTGCTGCGGAAAGGGAACGGGGGAGCGGCCGCGGCTGGACAGAAGCGAATGCCGGCCACTGTCGCTGAACGGTCCCGGATGAATATCCATTTTTTTGCCAAGAGCGACATCGGCAAGGTCCGCGCCGCCAACGAAGATTATTTCCTCAACGAAAAGATCTCCGAGAACGAATACCTGTTCATCGTCGCCGATGGCATGGGCGGCCATCAGGCCGGCGATGTCGCCTCCAAGCTGGCAGCGGAGACGTTTTTCGACGCCTACCGCGCCCTGAGGCGGAAAGGCATTCCCCTCCAGGCCGCCTTGGAACAGTCGGTGCGCAAAGCCAATTCCGTCGTGTTCCGCAAGGCGGCCGCCGATATCGAAAAGCGCGGCATGGGCACGACCTTCTCCGCCCTGGTCATCGCCGGCATGAAGGGGTCCATCGCCCATGTCGGTGATTCGCGCGTCTACCTGATGCGCAAGAACAGGATCAAGCGCCTCACCACCGACCATTCCTTCGTGGAGAAGCTGGTCGAGGAGGGGAGGATCTCCCCTGACGAGGCCCGCGACCATCCGCAGAAGAACGTGCTCTACATGTCGCTGGGCGCCCGCGAGAGCTTCACCCCGGAGATCCTGAACGACATCGTCCTCGAGGACGGCGATGCGCTGCTCATGTGCTCCGACGGGCTGAGCAACATGGTGGATGACGATAGCCTGATGAACCTCACCATGAGCGACTACCCCGAGGAGGCGGCCGAGGCACTGGTGCGGCTGGCCAACGACCACGGCGGCGCCGATAACATCACCGTCCAGGTGATCCGCCTGGGTTCGCTGGAAATCCTGGAAAAGACCAAGCCCATCCGCCTGAGCCGGCCGCGGCGCAAACTGGCCAAGGGCATCGCGGCGCTGGTGCTGCTCCTGCTGATCGCCCTCCTGGCTTATTTGTTCCTGACTCCGGACCAGGGGGGCGCCGATGCCAAGGGCCGCCAGGCCGCCGACGCCATGTCGGCCCCCGAGCCGTTATCGGCCAGTACCCGGGTGCCGCGCATCAGCGAGATCGACCCCTCGCGCTTCGATGGTCTGGGCGTGGCCGTTTCCGACTGCCGCTTCCTGAGCGGGCGCAAGCTGCACGTCGTGCGCGACCGCCGTCTTACCGTGTTCGACCTGGACGGGTCGGACATGGTCTCCATGGAGCTGGGAAAAGACGAGCAGGTCGTGCCCTGCCGCGGCGACGGGATCTACCTGCTGCGCCGGGAGCCGACCCGCGATCCCGGCTACCTGCTCGTGCGCCAGGGCGCGCCGAAGGCGCTGCTGCGCATCCGGCACGACGGGGAGGTGAACTCCAGGGAGGAGATGACCGGCGGCGTATCCCTGTACCGCATCGCCGGCCTCCAGGGCGACGTGACGCCCGACTACATCGACGGCAGTCTCTTCATCTTCCACGACCAGCGGTACTACTATGGCATCAAGAACTGGCGGGAACCGGAGGGCATGCCGGCCGCCATCGACGGGCTGGCCGTCACGTCCGGCGCGCGTCTGGGCTTCCAGAGCGTCGCCGGCCAAGCGACCTTGCTGCACCATGACGCCGACAGCGGCCAGGGCGCCATCTACCACATCGACGGCTTTGTGGAGAAGGTGGGGGAATTCTCGCTGCCGCCGCAGCCGCCGCTCCTGCAGCTGGAATACGCCGGCGGCCGGGCGCTGATCGGTTATTACCCGGACCAGTGCGTGGAGTGGGATGCCGGCCGCCGGGGCGCGAGCCACCGCTATGCCTTCAATAATTTCCATCTGCGCATCATCAAGGTGCTGGTGGACCTGGCCGATGGCAGCAAGCTCGTCATCGACGACGGCAACAAGTTTTTCAACCTGGACTGTTCTCCATGATCAAGCTCGGCGAGAAGCTGGGGGATTTCCTCATCCGCGCCGAGATCGGCCGCGGCGGCATGGGCACCATCTATTATGCCACCGACACCATGCTCAACCGCGACGTGGCGCTGAAGGTCGTCCATCCGCAGCTGGCCGACAACCAGCAGCTGATGGAGCGCTTCAAGATCGAGGCCATGACCCAGGCCCGAATGAACCATCCCGGGATCGTCACCATCTTCAGCTTCAACCGCATCGAGGGCGAGTATGTCATCGCCATGGAATACGTCGAGGGACGCAGCCTGAAGGAGATGCTGCAGGAGAGGAAGCAGCTCCAGCCAGCCGAGGCCGTCGACATCATCACCCAGGTCGCCGAAGGGCTGCATTACGCCCACGCCCACAACGTCATCCACCGTGACATCAAGCCGGCGAATATCCTGGTCAGCCGCGACGGCAAGGTGAAGATATCCGACTTCGGTATCGCCAAGATCCTCGGCGCCCAGAGCTTGACCAAGACCGGCATGCTGATCGGCACCCCATGGTACACTTCGCCCGAGCAGATCATCGGCAAGGAGATCGACTTCCGCACCGACCTCTATTCCCTCGGCGTTACCTTTTACGAAGTGCTGACCGGCCGCGTGCCCTTCGATTCCGAAACCAATTCCGAGTTCCAGATCCAGAAGGCCCACCTGGAGACCCCGCCGCCGCGTCCCTCCATCTACAACCCGGAGATCGGCATCTTGCTGGAGAAGTTCATCCTGCTGGCCCTGCAGAAAAAGGTCGACAAGCGTTTCCAGAGCGCCCGGGACATGATCGCCGAGCTGAACCGCATCCGGGACGACCTGGCCCGGGCGGGATTGACCTTTTCCCCCGGGATCACCCAGAAGATCGCCGTTCCTGGCGAGTCCAGGCGGCATGGATTCCGGGCGCCGCTCAAGATCCTGGCCTTCCTGGCCCTGCTGGCCGCCGGCATCGCCCTGTTCCTTTTCCTTTCCGGCAAGAAGGGAATGGACGAGAGCCGGGTGGGAATGGCGGCGCCGGCGGCATCGGCCATGTCTGCCGGCGAGGACCCCCGGGAGCCCGAGGGCGACGTCTCAACGGCCGGGCCGGAGGATCCCGCCCGGGAAGCGGCCGTCCGGGGAGCGATCGCGGATGACGCGGATACCGGGCCGCGCAGCGAGGCGCCGGATGCCGCAGCGAAAGGCGCCGGCGCGCCGCCGCTCCAAGGCGGTCCTGCCGCTGCAACGGCGACGGCCAAGCTCCCGCCCGGCGAGGCCGCGTCCCGGCCGGAAGGCCAAGCCGTCCCGGAAAAGCTGGGCAGCCTGGATGAGGAACTGGCGCGACTGCGCTCCCTGCTGGAAGCACGGGACCTGGCCGCCGCCGACCGGCTGACGAACGCCCTGCTGCGCTCCGGGGCTGAAAGCCGCGCCTTTCCCATGCTGGGCAAGGTCAAGTTCCTGGCCGGCCAGTTCGCCGCCGCCGAGAGGCTCTGGTCGCGGTCCCTGCAGGACAATCTCCTGGTTTCTCTGGAGATCGCGCACGTGCACGACGGCGTGGATGACTTCTGCCTCGGCCAGCTCAGGTTCAAGAAAAAGTTCATCCTGTTCAATTCCAGTTCCCGCGGCGACCACAGTTTCGCCCTCAGCGCCGGTGACATTCGCCCGCTCGGCCTGGGCGATGGCATGACGGTCCGCATCCACGGCGTCGCCGGCGGCCAGGAGGTCAATGAACGCTTCGTGGTGGCCGGCAAGCTGCGCCGGCCGCAGAAGCACAGGTTCCTGGTCGATTTTTTCAACCGCTATGTATTATAGGAGGCCCGGATGAAAAAAAATCTGCTGCCGGCGCCGTCCATCCTGGGACGAGCTTGCGCCGGTTTTTCCTACGCCGGCTTCTGGCGGGAGAACAAGACCCCGCTGCTTCTGGCTCTGGTCGCCGTGGCTGCGGTGATCGCCCTGCTGCTCTGGCTCGCCCGCCGTCGGCGGCAGGACGTCTTTCCCGAGATCCGTCCCCAGACCCCAGCTCCCGGGCCGGGGACCGACCTGGGCATGACGCAGGTCGAGGGCCGGTCCGAGGCTGCCGAGCGCAAGCCGGCTCCATCCCCCGGCCTGCATGGAAAGATCGAAGTGTTCGTCGGGGACCAGCCGATCAGCTCCTACCTGGTCACCGACTCCCCGCTGCCGATCGGCCGCGATCCCGGGCAGGCGCTGGTCATCATCCAGGAGCCGATCATCTCCAAGCTCCATTGCCAGGTCTTCGCCCGCAATGGCCAGGTCTTCGTCAAGGACCTCGATTCCACCAACGGCGTTTACGTGAACGAAGAGAAGGTCGTGGAGCGGCAGCTCCAGGACGGGGACATGATCTTTCTGGGCAAGAAGGGGACTGTGCGCTTCATCTATCATCGCTAGGAGACCTCATGAAGAGACTCATCATGTGCGGACTCGCGCTGTGGCTGGCTTGCCTCTGCGCCCGGGGGCAGGAGGCGGTCGACAGGGGCGATATCCTGCGGGATCTTGAGTGGAAAAGTATCTACGACGCCTATATCCCGGATGCCGGGTTGATCGCGACGCTGAAGAACAAGGCGCCGGAGATGAGGATCGACGTCTATCTCGGCAGTTGGTGCAGCGATTCCAGGGACCATGTCCCGGTGTTCCTGAAGATCCTGGATGTGCTGGACGCTCCCGGGCTGACGGTTTGTCTCTACGAAGTGGGGCGCAAGGCGGCGCCGGAGCAGAAATACTACGTCGAGGAAAAGTCGGTGGAGCGGGTGCCGACGTTCATCTTCTACAAGGACGGTGCGGAAAAGGGACGCATCATCGAGACGCCCAAATTGTCGATCTTGGAAGACATGCTGGCCATATTGCTCTGAAAACATGACTTCGTGACGCGTAACGCGTGACGCGTGACGAGGGAAGAAAAAAATCCGCATCCCCAGCGCCAAATTCCAAAGCAGTTCAAAAAAAAATAAGCAGCCGGACTCGCTTCATCACGTTGCACTTTTGCCCTTTTTTACCTCGAAGTCGGCATGAGCGCAGGTTCCATAGAACAATGGATTTGATGCTTGGATTTCTTCTTCAGTTCGTATTTGTTTTTCCGCGTCACTCGTTACGCGTCACGCGTCACGACAGGGCGTGAGATTACAGATATGGCGCCAGTTCTATGACCGAAGGCGGGTTGCTCTGTTTCAGGAAGTACTCGGGCACCAGCTTCATGGCCAGCGCCGCCTCGTCGGCGGTGCGGAACCTGCCCCACAGGACCAGCCAGCAGTTGCGGTTGTCATGGCTGGCCCTGTTCAACAGGAAAAAGTCTTTCTGGTCGTCGATGTGGCGGTAAGCGCTGCGTACCGATGCCTTCTGGCAGTCCATCTCCAACAGGATGCTGAACTTGACGCTGGCGGCGATCATTTCGTTGCGCCATATGTCGCCCGCGGCCCGAAAATTGCCGGCGGCGAAGTGCTTCCAGACCTGGGGGTCGCCGGCCCGCGGGGCGGCGCTTGGAGGCAAGGCCGGCTCTGTGGCCGCTGGCTCCGGCGTTGTGGCTTGCGGAGTGGTGATATCCTCGCCCGGAAGGCCGTCCGCACTCGTGTCAAGGGTCTTGTCGGCACCCGCTGCCGTCGCTTTGGCCGCCGGGACCGCTGGGGATTCTTTTTGCGAGACGGTCTGCCGCGGCCGTTCCTTGGCCGTGGCCGCCCTTGCCGCTACTTGTGCCGGCGGGTCGTCGCCGCGGGTAAGCCACAGGAATGCGCCGACGAGGAAGGCGACCAGAAGGATGGACAGGACGGGGATGCTCAGCCAGCGGGGTTTCTGCTTTTCCGGCCTCAGGAAAGACTGGGGTTGGGGGCGCGCCGTCGATTCCTGGCGCTCAGCCGCTGGCTCGCTGATCCTTGCTTTCGCTTCCAGCGCTTCGTCAGGCATGAGGTCGGGGAGCTCAGGCAGCTCGGGCTCCGCGGCCGGCGTCTCCTTTTCCATCGTGATCTCGGGCATTTCAGTCAGAGGGATGTCCTGGATGGCGGACTCGTCGATCATGGCCGGCATCTCGATATCGACCTCATCCGGGGCGTTTGCCTGGGGCTGGCCGAACAGGCTGTCCAGTTCCTTGAAATCGATGTGGGTGCTCCTTTCCGCCTCTTTCTTCCTCAGCAATCCGGTCAGGAAGAAGAAGTACAGGAGCTTCAGGATGCGGTGCTTGCGTTCGGCCGGGAAATCAAGCAGCACCGACTCCAAACGCCGGGGCTCGCGGAAGTGGGCGAGAACCTCCTGCTGCTCGGCGTCGAGGGAGTACCGGCGCATTTTTCCGGGGTCGGAGTCCTGCTGCAGGTCGCCCGAGAGGGAACCCATCTCCTCCCAGACGATGTTCACGTCCATGTGCTCCAGAATGTACTGGGCGACGACAGCGGAAATATCGATGTCCAGGCTGACCAGGCGGTTGGGCGGCGATTCCTGTACCAGCTGGTAGTTGCCGCTGCTCCAGCGCATGACGCTGAATGCGATATTCCGGACCTGCTCGCGCGTGGCCTGGATCAGGCCGTCGAGGGTGAGGATGCCGTTCTCCACCAGGATCTTGCCGAAGGTCTCACTGATCTTGTTTCCGGCCTGGAAGGGAGCCAGGGCTTCGGGCGCGACCAGCTTCCTGGCCAGCAGGATTTGGTCGATGCGGTCCGACTCGTCCGAGGAGATGGCCCAGCTGATCTTGCCGCGGTTGAGATAAAAGACCTTCAGGATTTCGTTCTGCCGGAAATAGAGGATCCCGGTCTGGCTCTTCTCGAAGAGGGAGAGCAGCAGCCCGGTCGGGGCCGTCTCATTCAGCGTACCTTGATCCGGGATCATGTGTCCTCCGCCGGGCGTGCGATCCGGGTGCGGGCATCGCCCGGCTCATTGTAGCCGACGGCGCCGAAAAGTCAAGCCGGCATGGCCTTTGCGCTTCAGCGGCCGGATACTTTTCTTTCGTGGTCCAGCAGCCACTGCTTGCGCCAAAGGCCGCCGCCGTAGCCGGTCAGGCGCCCGTTGTGGCCGATGATGCGATGGCAGGGGACGATGATGGCCACCGGGTTGCGATGGTTGGCACCGCCTACGGCCCGGCCGGAATAAGGGTGGCGAATGGCGCGGGCGATGGCCCCGTAGGAGAGGGTGCGGCCGAATGGTACCTTGCGCAGTGCCGCCCATACCTGCTTCTGAAAGACCGTGCCTCGCAGATTGAGCGGGATCTCGAATTTGCTGCGCTTGCCCTGGAAGTATTCGTCCAGCTGCAGGCAGGCCAGGCGCAGGCAAGCGGGAATGTGATCGGTCTCCGGGCCGGGTTTCTCGCAGAATTCGACGGCCTGCACCCATTTTTCATTCCCGGAGACACGCAGGAAGCCGATGGGGGACTGGACGTATGCGCTGGCGCTGGCGATCTTCTTCGCGGTCCTGCCGGGAACTTTGGCGGGCATTATTTGAGGATGGCTTCGAGCCGGTCGTTCACTTCCGTCCAGTTGACGATGTTCCAGAAGGACTCGACGAACTTGGCGCGGTCGTTCTTGTAGTCCAGGTAGTAAGCGTGCTCCCAGACGTCGAGCACCAACAGGACGCGGAACATGGGGATGACGTTGGTATTGTGCTTTTCGACCTGCATCAGCAGCGGCCGACCTGTCTGGCGGCAGTAGACCAGGGCCGCCCAGCCCGATCCCTCGGTCGTGATCGCGGTCTGGCTGAACTCCTTCTTGAATCGCTCGAAGGAGCCGAATTCGGAGTCGATGGCCTTGGCCAAGAGTCCCTGAGGCTTGGGTGTCGTCCCCGCGGCCGGAGCCAGGTTTTCCCAGAACAGGGAGTGCAGCAGGTGGCCGGCGGCATTGAAGGAGAATGCCTTGCTCAGGGCTTTGGCGTCGCCGTCGACACCCTCGCTGCGGTTCTTGTCCAGCGTCTCCAGAATGGCGTTGGCTGCGTTGACATAGGCGGCATGGTGCTTCTGGTGGTGCAGTTGCAGTTGCGCTTCCGAGATGTATGGTTCCAGGTCCTTGTAGCCAAAAACCAATTGTGGAAGAACATAGGGCTTCTTTTCCATGTGACCTCCAAAAAATCTTTACTTGTTGCGGTTATTAGTATAGAAAGCCGATAAAAAAATGTCAAGTGGCCCATAGCAAAAGGATAAAATTTTTTTATTAGCTGAAAGTCCAATGCAGTAGCCATTAAACGGCAGTGATAGTGATCGTGCTGGTGCAGGTAAAAAAACTCGCCAAATCAGCGGGAAAGGGCAAGACCCGGCCGGGAAGTAATGATCAAGATGTCTTTTTTATCCCGTTTTCGTGCTGTTCACCAACAAGAGCACTTTCACTGACACTGAATCTCGGCTATAATCCATTCTTGGAGGCCCGATGAAGCGAACCATTTCCCTGCTGGTGATCTGCCTGCTGTCGATGCTGCTGCCGGCCGACGGAATCCTGACCGTGGCCGAGAGCTCGGATTACGCAAAAACGTCCCTGGTTGACGATGTCATGGATTTCCTGCGCCAGGTGCAAGGGAGATCCGACATGGTGAAGGTGTTGCCGTTGGCCACTTCCAGCGAGGGGCGCATGATCCCCCTGGTGGTGGTGAGCCGGGAGAAGGTGAGCCGGCCGAGCGACCTGGCGCTGTACGGCAAGCCGGCGGTGCTGGTAATGGCCAACATCCATGCCGGCGAGGTCGAGGGCAAGGAGGCGTCGCTGATGCTCATCCGCGACATCGCCTTCGGCAAATTCCCCGGCCTGCTCGACTCCCAGGTGCTGCTTTTTATCCCGATCTTCAACGCCGACGGCAACGACAAGCTGGGACACAACCGCCGCGACCTCGGCCCCGAGCTGGCCGGAGTGCGCCACAATGGCCAGAACCTCGACCTGAACCGCGACTACATGAAGCTGGAGTCGCCGGAGGTCCAGGCCCTGGTCGGCCTGCTCAATGCCTGGGACCCGGTGCTGACCGTGGATATGCACACCACCAACGGCTCCTATCACCGCGAGCCGGTCACCTATTCGACCCTGCTCCATCCCAACGGCGACCCGGCCCTGTCCGACTACATGTGGCGCAAGCTGTTCCCCGCTGTGGCCCGTACGCTCAAGACCGTCCATGGATTCGACAGCCTCCCCTACGGCAACTTCGCCGACCGCGAGTTCCCGGAGAAGGGGTGGGAGAACGATGCCCTGGAGGCCCGCTACGGCTCCAATTACGTGGGGCTGCGCAACCGCTTCAGCGTGCTGGACGAGAACTACTCCTATGCCGACTTCAAGACCCGCGTCCTCGCCTCGCGGGCCTTCGTCGCCTCCATCCTGGCCTATACCGCCAAGAACATCGGCGCCATGGCCGAGATGGCGCGCCGCTGCGACCGTGACACGGCCGCCCAGTTCAGCCGTGGCGAATTTGTCCTGGAGTTCAAGCTGGAGCGGCTCTTCGACGTGACGGTCAAGAGCTACGAATTCGTCAAGGAAGCCATCAAGCCCGAGGACCGCGCCAAGCATCCCCCCTGGGCGGGTGAGTTCATCATGAGGAAGACCGACACGCTGAAGGATTATACGATCCCCTATTTTTCTCTGGCCGTGCCCAGCCGCACGCTGCCGCTGCCCGCCGGCTACGTCCTGGCGCCCCACCAGCCCGAAGTCCTGGCCAATTTGAAGCGCCACGGCATCCGCATCGAGCGCGTCCTGGAGGGCTTCCGCGCCGAGGCCGAAAGTTTCCAGATAGCCGCCGTCCAGACGGGCAAGAGCATCTACCAGGGCCGGGTGCAGAACACCATCCAGGGCAACTATGAAAGGACCGAGGTCGATATCCCGGCCGGATCCTACTTCATCGGACTGGACCAGCCCCTGGCGCGCCTGGTGCCGGTGCTGCTCGAGCCCGAATCGGTCGACAGCCTGGCGGCCTGGGGCTTCTTCAACCGCGTCATCGTCCAGCAGTGGAGCAACCGCCCCGGCCCCTATCCCGTACTGCGCCTGTCGAAGCGGCCCGCCGTCCCCATGCTGAGCGAGTGAGGCGCCCGTGCTGGAAGGGTTGAGCGAACGCCTCGGCAAGGTGCTGCGCTACTTGCGCGGCGAGGTGAAGGTCACCGAGGAGAACATGCGCGAGGCCCTGCGCGAGATCCGCCTGACGCTGCTCGAGGCCGACGTCAATTTCAAGGTGGTCAAGCAGTTCGTCGAGAACGTGCGCAGCCAGTCCATGGGCCGTGAGGTGCACGAGAGCCTCAACCCCACCCAGCAGGTGATCCAGATCGTCCAGCAGGAGCTGACCGCCATGCTGGGCTCGGAGAACCGCGAGCTGAACCGCAGTCCGCTTAAGCCGACCGTCATCATGCTGGCCGGGCTGCAGGGCTCGGGCAAGACCACCAGCGCCGGCAAGCTGGCGCTGCACCTGCAGGGGTTGGACAAGAGCTCCCTGCTCTGTTCGTTCGACCTGAAGCGCCTGGCCGCCGGCGAGCAGCTGGAGACCATCGCCCGCGACAGCGGCATCGCCTTCTTCCGCGGCGAAAGCCGCGACCTGGCCGAGCTGGCCCGCGAGCTTAGAAAGACGGCGCTGGCCACCGGCTACGATTACGTCATCGCCGACACCGCCGGACGCCTGCACGTCGAGGATGAGCTGATGGCGGAGTTGCGCCGGGTCAAGGAGGCGCTGCAGCCGGCCGAGACCGTCTACGTGGCCGACGCCCTCACCGGTCAGGACGCGGTCCTTTCAGCCCAGGCGTTCGCCGAAAAGATCGGCATCGATTCGATCATCCTGACGAAGCTCGACGCCGACGCCCGCGGCGGGGCAGCCCTCTCCATCGTCAGCGTCACCGGCCGGCCGATCAAGTTCATCGGCACCGGCGAGAAGCCGGGAGACCTGCAGCCATTCCACCCCGGGCGCCTGGCCTCCAAGATCCTGGGCATGGGCGACGTGCTGACCCTGATCGAAAAGGCGCAGAAGCAGTTCGACGAAAAGCAGGCCGAGGCCCTGTCGCGGCGCCTGCTGGAGAACGAGTTCGGCATGGACGACTTCCTGGCCCAGCTGAAGCAGATGGAGAAGCTGGGCCCCATGGAGGAGATCATGGGCATGCTGCCCGGCATGGGCTTCAAGGGCAATCTGGCCGGCGTCCATGTCGACGAGAAGCGGGTGCGCCACCTGATGGCGGTGATCGAGTCGATGAACCGCAAGGAGCGCGAGAATCCCAGGATCATCGACGGCCGCCGCCGCCTGCGCATCGCGCGCGGGTCGGGGCGGCCCGTCTCCGAGGTCAACCAGGTGCTGAAAAGCTACCTGGAGATGAAGAAGAACTTCAAAAAGCCCTTTTTCCGCAAGATGCTTAAAAAATTTGACAATTTTTCCAAAATAAGGTAGATTGTTGTTTCGCAAGTTCACTTAGGAGCAACTTTCATGGTCGTTATCCGCCTGACAAGATTCGGAGGGAAAAAGAAGCCGCATTACCGCATCATCGCCGTGGACAGGGAGAAGCCCAGGGAATCGAGATATATCGAATTGCTCGGCCAATACAGCCCCATGACCGCCCCGGCCCAGATCAAGATCGACATGGAGAAATACAACCAGTGGATCCGCAAGGGGGCCCAGCCGTCCGTGACGGTCAAATCGCTCGTGAAGAAACTAAATACAGGGAAGTAAGGAGGGCAGCTTGAAACAACTAGTGGAGATGGTATGCAGATCTCTGGTTGACAATCCCGATCAGGTCACGGTGACTCAAATCGATGGCGAGCAGACCACCATCCTGGAACTTCGCGTTCACCAATCCGATCTGGGCAAGGTGATCGGCAAGCAGGGAAGGACCGCCCGCGCCATCCGTACTATCCTGGCCGCCGCCGGCATGAAACAACGAAGGCGTTACAATTTGGAAATCATCGAGAGTTTCGAGCAGCAGCCGCATTGATCCCTATTGGTTCTGATCGGCAGGATTACAAGGACAAGAGGAAATAAGGGGGAAGTGGTTGTCGGTTTTTCCCCCGGGGTCGTCGCGCCGCGAGAGGGGAGCGCGGTCGAACTGAGATCGAGCAAGCGCGTTTTTCCCCATGTGATCGAACGCGTCGCCGCTGCCGGCAGCGACGCAGTCATCGCTTTCCGCGATATACACTCCATTGCTGAGGCGCTGCGCCTCGTCGGCTGCTCGCTCTGGGGCGAGGCCCCCGAAGCCGGCCCAGAAGCTGCCAGAGGCCTTATCGGCTTCCGCGTGTTCGACCGCCAGGGTGAGTGCTGGGGGGTCGTCAAGTCCCAGCCCCGCTTCTCCCTGAACCAGGTCATGGAGATCGAGGATGAGACTTCCGGTGAGATCGTCCTCGTCCCCTGGCATGACAGCCTGGTGGTGACGATCGATCCACAGGCCGGCACGCTGGTCATCGATCCCCCCGCGGGGCTGCGGGAATTGAACCGGTGAAGTTCTCGATCATCACCATCTTTCCCGATCTGCTGCGGAGCTTCCTGGGCCATGGTCTGCTCGAGAAGGCCGTGCAGAACGGACTGCTGCAGGTCGAGCTTCACGACCTGCGCTCCTTCAGCCATGACAAGCACCGCAAGGTGGACGACCGCCCCTTCAGCGGCGGCCCGGGCATGGTGTTGATGCCCGACCCGCTATTCCGCGCCGTCGAGAGCATCAAAGGCCGGCACCCCCGAGGGGGCCGGGTCATTCTTTTTTCGGCCTACGGCCGCGTCCTCCGCCAGCAGCGGGTCAAGGAATTGGCCGCCATGGAGCACCTCATCCTGATCTGCGGTCGCTACGAGGGGGTCGACCAGCGCGTCATCGACGAGTTGGTCGACGAGGAAATATCACTGGGCGAGTATGTCCTGATGGGCGGCGAAGTCGCCGCCGAGGCGCTGTTGGAGGCGGTCAGCCGCATGCTCCCCGGCGTGGTCGGCAACCCCGAGTCGGTGCAGGCCGACTCCTTCTATGAACAGGATCAGTTCACCTTTCCGCAATACACCCAGCCGCGCTCCTACCGCGGTCTCGACGTCCCCGAGGTGCTGCTCTCGGGCAACCACAAGGAGATCATGGCCTGGCGCTCCCAGCACAGAAAAACAAGGAGAAAAAAAAATGAAGCAGATCGTTGAATGCGTTCCCAATTTCTCGGAAGGACGCGATGCCGGCGTCATCGCCCAGATCACCGACGAGATCAAGAAGGTGGCCGGCGTGGAGCTGCTGGATGTCGACCCGGGGCGCGACACCAACCGTACCGTGGTCACCTTCGCCGGCCCCCCGGCGGCGGTCGAGGAGGCGGCGTTCCAGGCCATCCGCAGGGCCGCGGAGGTAATCGACATGTCCAGGCACAAGGGGGCCCACCCGCGCATGGGGGCCACCGACGTTTGCCCCTTCGTCCCCGTCTCGGGCGTGACCATGGCCGACTGCGTCGAGATCGCCCGCAAGCTGGCCAAGCGCGTCGGCGAGGAGCTGGCCATCCCGGCCTATCTCTACGAGGAGGCGGCCAGCAGCCCGGAGCGCCGGAGCCTGGCCTTTATCCGCGAGGGTGAGTACGAGGGACTGCCCGAGAAGCTGAAGAAGAAGGAGTTCAAGCCCGACTTCGGCAAGGCCCTGTTCAACCAGAAGGCCGGGGCCACGGTCATCGGCGCCCGCGAGTTCCTGATCGCCTACAATGTCAATCTCAATACCCGCAACGTCAAGCTGGCCAGGGAAATCGCCAACCGCATGCGCGAAAAGGGCTTTACGGTGAAGAATCCCGCCAGCGGGGAAAAGGAAACGGTCCCCGGGACGCTCAAGGCGGTGCGCGCCGTGGGCTGGTACATCCCCGAGTACCAGATGGCCCAGATCTCGGTCAATTTGCTCAACTACAACACCACGCCTCTCTATCGGGTGTTCGAGGAGGCCGAGCGCCTGGCCGCCGAGTTCGGCGTGCGCGTGACCGGCAGCGAGCTGGTCGGCCTCATCCCGCTGGAGGCGGTGCTGCAGGTGGGACGGCACTACCTGCGCAAGCAGGGCAGCAGCCGCGGCGTCGATGAAAAGGAGCTGGTGCGCGTCGCCGTGCAGAGCCTGGGCCTGGCCGAGATCTCGCCGTTCAAGCCCGAGCACAAGATCATCGAGTACCGCTTCCGCAAGCCCGGCCCCCTGGCCTCCATGGACCTGGCGGCATTCTGCGCCGAGCTGGCCTCCGATTCACCGGCGCCCGGAGGCGGCAGTATCGCCGCCCTCAACGGCGCGCTGTCGGCGGGGCTGAGCGCCATGGTCGGCAACCTGACCTTCGGCAAGAAGGGCTATGAGGAAGTGCGCGGCGAAATGGAGATCGTGGCCGAAAAGGCCCAGCCGCTGAAGGATTTCTTCATCGAGGCCATCGACAAGGACACCGAGGCCTTCAACCGCCTAATGGCCGCGTTCGCCCTGCCCAAGAAGAGCGATGACGAAAAGAAAGCCCGCCAGCATGCCATCGACGAGGCGACCAAAGGGGCGACCCTGGTGCCGTTCAGTGTGCTGGAGCGCTCGCGCACCGCGGCCGAGCTGGCACTGGCCGTGGCCAGGAAAGGCAACCGCAACTCGCTCTCCGATGCCGGCGTCGCCGGACTGGCTGCCGCGTTGTGCGCCGAAGGGGCGTTGTACAACGTCCTGATCAACACCCAGGAACTGCCCGCCGGCCCCTTCCGCAGCGAGACCCGCGCCCAGGCGCGCAGCCTGTGTGCCTGCGTGCTGGAGACCGTGGCCAAGGTCAGGGCCGAGATGGACAAGGCGCTGGCGGATTAAAAAGAAAAACCGAGGTTCGAAGTTCGTAGTTCGATGTTGAAGAATATAGCGAAAGGCAGGCCTGGGGCTTTCACGGCTTTTTTGCCTAGGGGCGATTCGGCCTGCCCCCGTCAGGGGAAATCGCCCTTTTGGAGAATGGCGCGAGATCATGCACCCGGGGGAGGGCAAATGAAAAACAAGCGTGCGGTGATTATTTTATTTCAATGCATTTTCCTGATGCTGCCGGTCTGGGCAGCGGATGACTCGGCGCTGGACCGGCTGCCCATCGGGGCCTCGCCGCAGCGGCTGGAACTGGCCGCGCTGGAGGCGGGCCTGGCCATGGATACCGCCACGGGTTCGCAGGCCGATATGGCCTCGCTGGTGCGCCGCTATCGCGACCGCGACCTGTTCGTCATCGGCGAAGCCCACGACAGCCACGCCTGCCACGCCTGGCAGAAGGATTTCATCGAAGCGCTGGCCGGGGAGCACCCGCGCCTGGTGGTGGGCTTCGAGTTCTTCACCCGTGACGACGACCCGGCCCTGGCGCTCTACCTGGAGGGAAAGATCGGCGAGGACGAGCTGCTGCAGAAGACCGGCTGGTACCTGCGCAGTTCGCTGAACTTCGGCTATACGCGCCTGGTGCTGGAGACGGTCAAGAAGCTGGGTCTGAAGGCCGTCGGCTTGAATGTTCCCCGTGAGCTGATCCGCCGCGTGGCCAAGGGCGGAACCGCCGGGCTGTCCGCAGCCGAGAGGGACCTGTTCCCCGGCGTCGAACGCGGCGATGCGCAGCACGAGTTCTTCATTCGCGCCACCCTGGGCGCGTTCGCCGTGCAGATGCCCCAGTGGTTCCGCGGCGTCTATGCCGCCCAGAAATGCTGGGATGCGGTCATGGCCGAATCGATGCGCCGGGCCCTGGCGCGACCCGGGCTGCGCGGTCAAAAGGGGGTGATCATCGCCGGCAGCGCCCATGTGGCATACGGCCTGGGCATTCCCTGGCGCTACCGTCGCTTCGACGGTCGCGCCAGGATCCTGACCCTGGTCCCGGTGATGGTTCCGGCGGAGAATAAAGAGAGCCATGACGAGCAGAGCCCCATGGTCAGCGCCCTGGCCGGGCAGCTCCAGCCGGCTGCGGTCTTTTCGCGCGGCCTGGCCGACGTGGTCTTCGCCGTGCCCGCCGGGGAAAAACCCTACTTTGCCGAGGCCGGCTTCAGCGGCAGGATGAACTCAAATGGGGCCTATGAAGTGGACCGCGTGGCCAAGGACAGCCCCGCTGAAAAAAGCGGCTTGAGGAAGGGCGACATCATCCTCGCCGTCGGCGGCGTGCCGGTCAAGTCCCTGGAGGGACTGCGCCTGCTTCTGGCCCAAAAGAACTGGGGGGACGAACTGGAACTCGACATTCGAAAAGCGCTGCCATTGAATGGAGAATGACCGGCGCGGCTGGTTCTCTGGAAGGCGCTGCAACGTTGCCATGTTGAATCGTGGGATGGTGAAGGGACCGGAACCGTTGCCGGCAATCATCCTGACGCCTGCCCTTGCCTGTGGCCGAAATGAATAGGAACGCATCCGGGCCCGCCCGACGCCTCCGCCCGCTTCCCTGCCCGGCTGAAAGGCGGGATCCTCTTTACAAATCGGGCGAAATAGACGATACTCGGGACAAAGGCCAGGGGAGGGATCCGCTTGGATGAAGTGAGGGGCAAGGGAGACAACGCAAGCGCCCTGGAAGTCTACCGCGAATGGGCCGAAAAGGGCGATGCCTTCGGTCAGGCGCAACTGGGACGGATGTACCTGCGCGGCGAGGGGGTGGAAAAGGACTACGCTCTGGCGCTGGCGTGGTATCGGAAATCGGCCGCGCAGGGCAATGGCGACGCCCAGGCCCATTTGGGCCACATGGTCGAGAAGGGCCTGGGGACCGAGCCGGATTACCAGCAAGCGGTCGCATGGTATAAAAAGTCGATCGCCAACGGCAATGTCTATGCGCAGGTGCTGTTGGGAGACGTCTACCGTAGCGGTTCAGGCGTCGACCCCAGCCCGCGCAAGGCCCTTGCCTGCTACCTGAAAGCGGCCGAGCAGGGCAGGGATTTGGATAGCGCCGCACTGGCCCAGCTCAGGATGGGAACCATGTATCGCCAGGGGCGCGGGGTGGAGAAGGACCTGCGGAAAGGATTCGCGTGCTACCTGAAGGCGGCCAAGCTGGGCAATCGGGAGGCGCAGCTCAACGTGGGGGCCATGTACCGGGACGGAGTCGGGGTCGAGCGTGACCAAAAGAAAGCGCTGGAATGGCTCCAGAAGTCGTTCAGGAGCAACAAGTCCATGGCGGAAAAGGCCATGGGCGATATCTATCGCGACGGCCTGGTCGTCGAGATGAACATCCCGGAGGCGATCCAATGGTATGCCAAGGCGGCCGCCCGGGGAGACAAGTACGCCAGGACCGAGCTGCTGAAACTTCAGGAAGGGGAAGGCGATCCGCGGGGCAAGGCAAAAGCTCGTGAGGCCAAGCTCATCGAAGCCGACACCTTGCCCGCGCGGATCAGGCCGCAGCCGGCTCGCCTCCCCGTCGACGCCAAGCCTGTGGCCGTTGACAAATCCCCCAGGAAGCCGGAGCAGAGAAAGCCCGCTCGCCGGGGCCGGTCGGCGCGGGAATCTTCCGCCCCTCGACCGCGCTTCGTTCTGTTCTTCGCCCTCGTCCTTGTCGGCGGGTTGCTCATCGCAGTCGTTGCCTACATCGCGAGCGGCCCCGGGAAGGTTCCGCCCGTCCCGGCACTGAAGGCTCTGGCGGCCAGTGCCCCGGCGCAGCCCGGGCTGCCGGCGCCCCCGCCGGAGACGCTGGCGCCGCTGCCCGAAACTCCTGATCATGCCGCAACGGTCAAGGCCCTGCGCCGGCCGAGCGACAAAAGCCCCATGCCCGTCCCGGAGGCAAGTCCCGTTACCGCGAGGGTTGAGCCGGTCGTGCCTCGGCTGCGGCGCGAATTCCGCTCCCTGGACGAGGGGGAGATCACGGCCATGCTGATGGCCAAGAACCTGTTCGATGCCGAGAGGAATCCCGGTGGGGAATTTCGCCACCAGTTTGAGCCGATTGACGTCACCGGTTTGAGCCTGATCCGCGATCGCGCCACTGGCATGGTCTGGACGCGGCAGCAGAACCCGGTCAGGATGAACCTCGACAAATCCCGGCAATGGATCGAATCCCTGAACCGGGTCGGCTATGGAAACATCCGCAGCTGGCGACTGCCGACGGTCGAAGAAGCCGCCTCCCTGCTGGAGAGGAGGACCGGCGCGGGAAAAACGTTCCTGGACGTCATTTTCGGCAAGGGCGTCACGGAGATCTGGACCGGCGACGACCTTGGGGGATCCAGATCCTGGACCGTCGATTTCCAGAGCGGTTCGATCCGGCCGGCAAGGAACAAATCCCGGCTGATGACGTTGATGGTCAGTTCCGATCCCGGTCCGTTCGGCGAAACGAGTCCTGCCCTGGAGAAGCCCGCGACCGATGACGCCGCAAAGGCGGATGATGGGGGCAAGGAGAATGCGGGACGGGCAAAGGGCTCCGGTTCCGCAATTCCTCCCTGGCCGCGGAATTGAATTTCCAAAAAAAAGATGTTAGAATACAAACTAATAGCCGCCGCCAGCGAGAAAATTCCGGCGCGATGAATTTTGCGGCTTGAGGCCTTCCACCGCTTCTGGTCAAAGCCCGGTAGATGCATGGATTACCATGGAGAAAATGGAGGCACGATGGCGCTCGATAAAAAACTGCTTGACCTGGTGACCCGCAAGGAAAAGGCCCGCCTGGCCGGCGGCGAGAAACGCATCGCCAGCCAGCACGAGAAAGGCAAATACACCGCGCGGGAACGCATTGAAAAGATCCTCGACGCCGGCAGCTTCGAGGAATTCGACATGTTCGTCACCCACCGCTGCAGCGATTTCGACATGCAGAAGAACCAGCCGCCGACCGACGGCGTCATCACCGGCTACGGCACCATCCAGGGCCGGCTGGTCTTCGTCTTCTCCCAGGACTTCACCATTTTCGGCGGCTCGCTCTCCAAGGCCTATGCCGAGAAGATCGTCAAGGTCATGGAGATGGCGGCCAAGGTCGGCGCCCCGCTCATCGGCATCAACGACTCGGGCGGAGCGCGCATCCAGGAGGGGGTCGACTCGCTGGCCGGCTATGCCGACATCTTCCTGCGCAACGTGCTCTACTCGGGAGTGGTGCCGCAGATCTCGCTGATCCTCGGCCCCTGCGCCGGCGGCGCCGTCTATTCGCCGGCCATCACCGACTTCGTCATGATGGTGGAGAAGACCTCCTACATGTTCCTCACCGGGCCCAAGGTGGTCAAGCAGGTGACCCAGGAAGATGTGACCACCGAGCAGCTCGGCGGCACCGGCGTGCACGCCAGCAAGAGCGGCGTGGCCCACCTGGTCTACGCCAATGAGGACGCCTGCTTCGAAGGCCTGCGCAGGCTGTTCTCCTACCTGCCGCAGAACAATGCCGCCAACCCGTTGCGGCTGGAATGCAGCGATCCCCTGGACCGCCAGGACAGCAAACTGAACGACATCATCCCCGACAACCCCAACAAGCCCTACGACATGAAGGAGATCATCACCCAGGTGGTGGACGACCATGACTTTTTCGAGACGCAGGCGCTGTTCGCCGGCAACATCATCACCGGCTTCGCCCGCCTGAACGGGCAGGCGATCGGCATCGTGGCCAACCAGCCCAAGGTCATGGCCGGCGTGCTGGACAACTCCGCCTCGATCAAGGCGGCGCGCTTCGTGCGCTTCTGCGACGCCTTCAACATCCCGCTGGTCGTCTTCGAGGACGTGCCCGGCTTCATGCCCGGCACCAGCCAGGAATACAACGGCATCATCCGCAACGGCGCCAAGCTGCTCTACGCTTTCGCCGAGGCCACCGTGCCCAAGGTGACCGTCATCGTGCGCAAGGCCTACGGCGGCGCCTATTGCGTCATGAGCTCCAAGCACATCCGCGGCGACGTCAACCTGGCCTGGCCCAGCGCCGAGATCGCCGTCATGGGGCCCGACGGCGCCGTGGAGATCATCTACAGTGAGGAGCTGAAAAAGGCCAAGGTGGAGGAGTTGGGAACGAAAAAAGAAGAGCTGAAGGAAATGTATCGCGACCTGTTCGCCAACCCCTACAGCGCCGCCCGCAAGGGATACATCGATGACGTCATCGAGCCGGCCGGCACGCGCCTGCGCCTGGCCAAGGCGCTGGAGATGCTCGCCGCCAAGCGCGACAGCAACCCGGTCAAGAAGCACGGGAACATTCCGCTATAAAGGGAGGGACAGGTGGCCATCCGCGATGCTCTCATCGTTTCACTGGTCGGAATCAGCGTGGTTTTCTTCGGGCTGCTGCTCACCAGCTGGCTGATCTCAGCCATCTCGCTGGTCCCGGCCTGGATCAACCGGCGCCGGACCGCGCCCCCGCCCCCGGCGCCCGTGCCCGCGGCCGCGCCCCGGGAAGCGGTGCCGTTGGCCATCACGCCGGTGCCGCCTGCCGACGCGGCCGCCGTGATCGCCGCCCTGCTGGAAGTGGAGATGCGCCTGCACGGCGGCGACCGTCTGGCGCGCTTCACCTTCCGGCGCGACCCGGCCGCCCCCGACTGGCGGGGCGACGCGGGCAAGCGTTCAGGCCAGCCGATCAAAGGAGAACGATAATGCGCGAATACATCATGGCCGTCGGCGGCAAGGAATTCCATGCCGGCATCAAGGAGCTTACCGCGGAATACGCGCTGGTACAGATCGACGACAAGGAATACAAGGTGGTGCTGAAGCAGCTGGGAAGCGGCCAGAGCGTGTTCAGCAGCCTGGCGCGCAGCGGCCCGGCAGTGCCGGCCGCCGCCCCCGCCGCAGTTCCCGCCGCCGCACCGGGCAAGGAGGCGGCGCCGGTGATGACCCCGCCGCCGCAGAGCGCCGCCGGGGGCCAGGAAGGCTCGAGCGCCATCCCGGCGCCGCTGCCGGGGCTGGTGCTGGACGTGCTGGTCAAGGAGGGCGACGCGGTGAAGGCCGGCCAGTCCCTGCTGGTCATGGAGGCCATGAAAATGGAGAACCAGATCCAGGCCCCGTTCGACGGCACGGTGAAAAAGGTGTTCGTGCAGAAGGGCGCCAACATCAGCGAGGGCGACAAGCTCATCGAAATTTCCCGGCCGTTCATGACCACCCTGTAGGGCGGAATGCGCGCATTCGAGGTCAAGATGAAAAAATGGTCCGTGTGGCTGGTCATGCTGGCGGCGCCGCTGGCCGCCCTGGGCGCTGATAGGGCCGCCGTCACTCCCTTCGATCTTCCGGTCATCCAGCTGATGAAAGGCGGGGAGAGCCACATCGCGGTCGGCTCGCGGGGCGTGCTGCTCAACAGCCTGGGCGATGAGATCGGCCGCTGCGTCGTGATGGAGAGCGAGCTGGCATCGTCGCTGGCCAGGGTCGAACTCCGGCCGGGCCGGCAGATGCTGGAGTTGGCCCGGGTCCGCTTCGCGCAGCCGGCGCTGGCCGGCGTTCCCTTCCGCGTCGAAGCCGCCGGTTCCTATGTCAGCCTGGATCGGGGACGCAGCCGCAAGGTGCGCGTCAACATGAAGGGCCGGTTGGACGATGCGGCGGGGGACCTGGTGGGATTTTTCAAGGTGGTGGCCGTGGAAGAAAGCCGGGCTGTCGCCGTGGTGTCCTCGCTGGCCATGGGCAGGGGTTCTGAACAAGCCGTCAGCGCCAAGTTCCAGGGCTATGTTGAGCAGATTGCCGGCACGAGCGGCCTGCTGAACTTCTCCTACAAGAACCTGATCATGATCCTCATCGGCCTGCTGTTCATCTATATCGCCATCCGCAGGGAGTACGAGCCGCTGCTGCTGGTGCCCATCGGCTTCGGCATCATCGTCGGCAACATTCCCCTGCCGGTGCAGCTGTTCAACAGCCTGTCGGTCTACATGATCGACCCGGTGACGCGGCAGTACGTGTTCAACACCACCACCAATTCGGTGCTGGGGATCATCTACCAGTTTGTCACCTCCGGCATGTTCCCGCCGCTGATTTTCCTGGGCATCGGCGCCATGACCGATTTCTCCACCCTGCTCTCCAACCCCAAGACCATCCTGCTGGGCGCCGCCGCCCAGATCGGCATCTTCGCCACCTTCATCGGGGCGCTGCTGCTCAAGTTCACCCCGGCCCAGGCGGCTTCCATCGGCATCATCGGCGGCGCCGACGGGCCCACGGCCATCTTCCTCACCTCCAAGCTGGCCCCGGCGCTGATCGGCCCCATCGCCATCGCCGCCTACTCCTACATGGGGCTGGTGCCCATCATCCAGCCGCCGATCATGAAACTGCTGACCTCGGACAGGGAGCGGCGCATCCGCATGAAGCCCAGCCGCAAGGTGCCCCAGTCGGAAAAGATCATCTTCCCCATCGTCGCCTTCATCGCCACCACCTTCATCGCCCCCGGCGCCATCCCGCTGCTGGGCATGCTCTTTTTCGGCAATCTGCTGAAGGAGTCGGGGGTGACCGGGCGCCTGGCCAAGACCGCGTCCTCGGCGCTGATCGATATCAGCACCATGCTGCTGGGCCTGGTCGTCGGCGCCTCGACCACGGCCCAGGTCTTCCTGAATACCCGCTCCATCCTGATCTTCGCCCTGGGCTGCGCCTCGTTCGCCGTGGCCACCGCCGGCGGCGTGCTGTTCGCCAAGCTGATGAACCTGTTCCTGCCCGCGGGGAGGAAGGTCAACCCGCTGATCGGCGCGGCCGGCGTCTCGGCCGTTCCCGACTCGGCGCGCGTGGCGGAGATGGTCGGGCGCCAATTCGATCCCGACAATCACCTGCTGATGCACGCCATGGGGCCCAACGTGGCCGGGGTGATCGGCTCGGCCATCGCCGCCGGCATCCTGCTGGGAATCTTTTAATCTGGAGGAGAAGCTATGAACAAGATCATTTCCTGCGTGCCCAACATCTGCGAGGGCAAGGACCAGAAATTCATCGATGACCTGGTGCAGAAGCTGAAGACCGTCAAGGACCTCACCGTCCTCGACGTCTCCCGCGACAGCGTGCGCAACCGCACCGTCTTCTCCTTCACGGGGACCCAGGAGGCCTTGTTCGAAGGCGGGATGCTGCTCTACCGCGAAACCCTGGCCCATGTCGACATGCGCGAGCACCATGGAGAATATCCGCGCCTCGGCTCCGTCGACGTCTTCCCCTTCGTGCCGCTCAAGGACGCCACCATCGAGGAGACCGTGGCCATGTCGGCGGCTTTCGCCCAGAAGGTGGCCGAGGAGTTCAAGATCCCGGTTTATCTCTACGGCGAGTCGGCGCGCTTCCCCATGCGCCGCTATGTCGAGAACATCCGCGAGGGCGAATACGAGGGCCTGGAGAACAAGCTGAAGGACCCGCGCTGGAAGCCCGATTTCGGCCCCTCGGCCTTCCAGCCCGCCGCCGGCGCCACGATCATCGGCGCCCGCTACCCCATGATCAGCTTCAAGGCCGTCCTCGATACTCCCGAGGAGGCGATCGCCGAGGACATCAGCCGGCTCATCCAGCACGCCCACGGCGGACTGGCCCATGTCAACGCCTATGCCGGCCTGGACAGCGAGCACAAGGCGGCGCAGATCACGGTGACCATCGCCAACTACCGGGCCATGCCCATGTACCGCGTTCTGGAAATGCTGCGCAGCGAATCCCGGCGCTTCGGCGTGACCGTGCGCAAGGTGGAGATGATCGGCCTGGTCCCGGAGACGGCCTTCATCGAGTCGGCCTTCTTCTACCTGGGCATCCAGGACTTCAGCTTCGACAAGATACTCGAGCGCAAGATCCAGACTGACCTCGACGAGCAGAACCGGCCGGCCTGAAGGCCGGCACCTGCCCTGTTTTTTTCATTGCAATTGCCGGCGCGAACCCGTACAATATCTTTAAACGCACCCTGACCTTTTCTTTCAGGCCGGGCCCGGCCCGGGAGGTGGAGCATGAACGAATTTGTAAAATTGTTATGGCAACCGATCGAGGATCTGGCTCTCAAATTCCGGGAGTTCGCGCCGAACATCCTGGCCATGCTGCTGATCATCCTGGCCGGATTCCTGCTGGCGCGCCTTTTCCGCGTCCTGCTGCGCCGGTTCCTGAAAGCCGTCAAGTTCGATGCCTGGAGCGACCGCATGGGCCTGACCGCCGTGATGCGCAAGGCCGACCTGTGGCGCCGCCCGTCCGAGGCTGTCGCCGCGCTGGTCTTCTGGTTGCTGCTGAGCGGCATGATCGTCGCCGGGTTGAGCGCCCTGCGCTTCCGGGTCTTCGACGACCTGGCGGCGCGCTTCATCCTGTACCTGCCCCGGGTCTTTTCCGCCCTGATCATTCTGGTCTTCGGCTTTGTCATCGCCGCCTTCATCGGCCGGGCCGTGCTGCTGGCGGCGGTCAACAGCGGCACCCGCTATGCCCGGCTGCTGGCCGAGGCGGCCAGGCTGCTGCTGACGGTGCTGGTTCTGGCCATGGCCCTGGAGCAGCTGCAGCTGGCGCCGGGCATCGTCATCGCCGCATTTTCGATCCTCTTCGGCGGCATCGTCCTGGCCCTGGCCATCGCCTTCGGCGTGGGCGGCATCGACGCGGCGCGCAAGGTGATCGAGAAGGAAGGCGCCCCAGGCGCCGGTCCGCAAAAGGATATCGAGCATTTGTAGGGAGGAGCCATGTCCGATTTTTTTCAGAATGGCATCATCACCACGCTGCACCGGCTGGGCAAGCCCGCGCTGGAGAGGATGGATCGCGAGCTGCTGGAGTATTCGCGGCTGCGCTCCATGGCGCTGGTCCTGCCGGCCCTCTATTCCGAATTCGAAGGGCCGGCCATGCCGCGCATCATCGCCGAGCTGGCCAAGGTGAAGTACCTCAACGAGGTCGTCCTGGTCCTGGACAAGGGCTCGGATAAGGATTTCGCCCGTGTCCGCCGCTTCATGGAACCGCTCTCCTGCGAGGTAAAGGTCATCCACAACGACGGCCGGCGCATCGCCGAGATCTACGATACCCTGACGCGCAACGACCTGTCGGTGGGTCACCGCGGCAAGGGGCGCTCCGCCTGGCTGGCCTACGGCTACATCATCGCCCGCAACCGCAGCGACGTCATCGCCCTGCACGACTGCGACATCGTCACCTACAGCCGCGAGATGCTGGCCCGGCTCTGCTATCCGGTGGTCAGCCCCGCCCTGGACTTTGTCTTCTGCAAGGGCTACTACAGCCGCGTGACCGATCGCATGCACGGCCGCGTGACGCGGCTGCTGGTCACGCCGCTGCTGCGCTCCCTCGAGTCCCTGCTGGGCCGGCACGGCTTCATCGATTTCCTGGATAGCTTCCGCTACCCGCTTTCGGGCGAGTTCTGCATGGTCACCGACATGGCCCGCGTCAATCGCATTCCCTGGGATTGGGGGCTGGAGGTCGGCTCGCTGGCCGAGGTGTACCGCAACTACTCGGCGCGGCGCATCTGCCAGGTCGACCTGTCGGACAACTACGAGCACAAGCACCAAAGCCTGTCGGCGCACAATCCCGAGCGCGGCCTGCTCAAGATGACGGTGGACATCTGCAAGTCCGTCTTTCGCACGCTGGCGTCGGAAGGCGGCATCTTCTCCGAGCCCTTCTTCAAGTCGCTGGCCGTGACCTACCTGCGCAACGCCGAGGATACCATGGTCAAATACGAGGCCGACGCCACCATCAACGGGCTGGCCTTCGACCGCCACGAGGAGGCCAAGGCGGTGGAGGCGTTCGCCCGCGGCATCACCATGGCCTCCGAGGCGTTCCTGCAGAACCCCATGGGTACTCCGCTCATCCCCAACTGGAACCGGGTGCTGGCGGCGATCCCCGGCATTTCCGATATGCTGGTCGCCGCGGTCGACGATGACAACCGCTGACCTTTCGTCCAATGCCCATGCTCGTCATCTTCACTGACCTGGACGGAACGCTGCTGGAGCAGGGAACCTGTTCCTGGACGGCGGCCCGGCCGGCGCTGCGGCGCCTGGCCCGGCTCCAGGTGCCGCTGGTCTTTTGCTCGAGCAAGACGCGGGCCGAGATCCTCTTCTGGCGCCGGCGCCTGGGCAACGGCCACCCCTTCATCAGCGAGAACGGCGGCGGCATCTTCATGCCGCCCGGAACTGTCGCCGGGATCAAGGGCCTGCCCCTGACCGACGGCCTGGCGACGGTCGCTCTCGGTTCCCCTTATGCGCGGTTGCGTGCCGAGTTCGTCAGGCTGCGGCAGCAACTGGGCGTCCCCGTGCGCGGCTTCGGCGACATGAGCGTTGCCGAGGTCGCCGCCCTGACCGGCCTTTCCCTCTTTCAGGCCCGGCTGGCCCGGCAGCGCGATTTCGACGAGCCGTTCGTCTTCACCGGGGGTGACCCCGGGCGCTTCCTGCGGGCCATTGAGGCTTCGGGCCGGAGCTGGACGCGAGGCGAGATCTATCATCTGCTCGGCAACCACGACAAGGGCCGGGCCGTCGGCATCCTGCTGGGGCGTTACCGGAAGCAGCACGGCCGGGAAGGCCGCCGCCGAGGGCAGCCGGTCGTCAGCGCCGCCCTGGGCGACGCCCTGAACGACCTGCCCATGCTGCGGCGCGTGGACCGCCCCTTCCTGGTCGGGCGTTCCGGAGGCGGCCATGCCGCCGGCGTTGACCTGCCCGGCCTGGTCCGTACCCGCGGCAGCGGCCCGGCCGGATGGAACGAGGCGGTCATGGCGCTCCTGGACGAGCTGGCCGCCGGCAAGGCCGCTCAAAGGCGGGGACCGCGGCCATGAACCGCGAGGCGCGCCGGATCTTTGCCGCCGCGCTCGCGGCCGCCGATCCCGGCTCGGCTGTAAGACGCCACCTGGCTTTGCAGGGCGATCGGCTGCTGGCGGACGGATGCGAATACCGTCTGGACGATTTCCACCGCCTGCTGGTCTTGGGCGGCGGCAAGGCCGCCGTGCCCATGGGCGCTGCCGTCGAGGAGATGCTGGGCGACCGGATCAGCGGCGGGCTGCTGGTAACCCGCCGGGGATCCTCGGGGCTCCTGGGGCGCATCACCCTGGCCCAGGCCTCCCACCCGCTGCCCGACGAGGAGGGCATGCGGGCCGCCCTCGAGATACTGGAGATCGCGCGCTCAGCCGACGAGCGCGCCCTGGTCCTGTGCCTGATCTCCGGTGGCGCCTCGGCGCTGCTGGCGGCTCCTGCCGCCGGCCTGGCGCTGGAGGACAAGCAGGCCGTGACCGGCCTGATGCTGCGCTCCGGGGCGTCCATCGACGAACTGAACGCCGTGCGCAAGCACCTGTCGGCCATCAAGGGCGGCCGGCTGGCCAGGGCGGCGCACCCGGCCGCCATGCTGACCCTGGCCCTTTCCGACGTCATCGGCGACCGGCTCGATGTCATCGCCTCGGGTCCAACGGCCCCCGACGCCACGACCTTCGCCGACGCCACGGCCGTGATCGCCAAGTACGGTCTATGGCCGCATCTGCCGGCGAGGGCGGCGGACCATCTGCGCCGCGGGCTGGAAGGGCTTGAGGTGGAGACGGTCAAGCAGGACGATCCCTGCTTCGCGCGCGCGGCGCACGTGCTGGTGGGCAGCCTGTCCCAGGCGCTGGCCGCCGCCGCCGCCCAAGCGCGTGCCCTGGGCTTCCGCGTGGAGATCGTTACCCGGGAGCTGCAGGGGGAAGCGCGCGACGCCGCACGCTGGCTTGCCACCCGGGCGCTGCACGCCCGGGCCGGCCTCGCTGCTGGCGAAAGGCTGTGCCTGCTCTCCGGCGGCGAAACGACCGTGACCGTGCGCGGCGGCGGGGCGGGCGGCCGCAATCAGGAACTGGCGCTGGCCTTCGCCATGGAGATCGCGGCCGAGGAAGGGATCACCTTGTTGTCGGCCGGCAGCGACGGGCTGGACGGGCCGACCGATGCCGCCGGAGCGCTCGTCGACGGCCGCACGATGCAAGCCGGTCGGGAAACCGGGCTCGCTGCCGCGGCCTATCTGGAGAACAACGATTCCTATTCTTTCTTCAGCGAGCTGGATCTGCGCGCCGGCGTGGCCAGCCATGTCAAGACCGGGCCGACGGGGACGAACGTTATGGACATCCAGGTCATCCTGCTCGGCGGCATGGCGCCGGCGGGGCGCGAGGCGGAGGCATGATCCACCGCGGCGAGGTCACCCGCAGGCTGGGCGAGATCGGCAGCGCCGACATCCTGGTCG
>DCVK01000020.1:62942-83887 GCA_002335385.1 Candidatus Aminicenantes bacterium UBA2190 | reverse complement strand
TATTAGGACAGTAGTGATTTGGGATTTGGAATTTAAGTCTTCCGATTGCAGCTTATCTTCCCGTCAACCGTCAACCGTCCACCGTCTGCCGATTTCCTATGCCGGACGTTCAAATTCAGTTATAATCCCTTTATGAAAAGCCATCGCAGGGAACTATGGTTCCAGACGCCCGGCCGGCGCGCCTTCATCAACATCACCCCCGAGGTCGAACAGGCGCTGCAGGAAAGCGGCGTCCAGGAAGGGCTGGCCCTGGTCAACGCCATGCACATCACCGCCTCGGTATTCATCAACGATGATGAATCGGGGCTACACCAGGACTACGAGAAATGGCTGGAGAAGCTGGCGCCGCACGAACCGGTCTCAGCCTACCGCCACAACCTCAGCGGCGAGGACAACGGTGACGCCCACCTCAAGCGCCAGGTGATGGGCCGCGAAGTGGTCGTGGCCATCACGCGGGGAAAGCTCGACCTGGGCCCCTGGGAGCAGGTCTTCTACGGCGAGTTCGACGGCCGCAGGAAGAAGCGCGTGCTGGTGAAAATCATCGGCGAATGAAGGGAAAGTCCAGGAATCAAGCAGTAGAAAGAGAGGCCATCTTGAGCGAAAAAAAGCACTCATCGCGATGTTCCCCGTTGTTTCACTTTTCCTTCCTCTTTCCTGCTTCTTCCCAGCGCTTGGGAGACCACGGCCATGCAGACTGAGCTCGCGGTCGGGAAAAGGCTCTACGCCGGGCTGTTCCTCGTCACCCTGGCGACGCTGCTGCTCGAAATCCTGATGACGAGGATCTTCAGTGTCACCATGTGGTACCACTTCGCCTTCATGGCCATTTCCATCGCCATGTTCGGCATGACCGTGGGAGCGATCATCGTGTACCTGCGGCCGAACCATTTCACTCCCGAGCGCGCCAAGTCCCAGCTGGCCCAGCAGGCCCTGCTCTTTTCCCTGTGGGCCCTCCTCTCCTTCCTGGCGCATATCCATATCCGCTTCCAGCCGGCGGTGACCGTGGCGGGACTGGCATCGGTGGCGTTGACCTTCTGCGTGCTGGCCATGCCCTTCATCTTCGCCGGCATTTGCGTCACCATCGCCTTGACCCGCTTTCCCTCCCGCGTCGGCAAGCTGTACGCCGCCGACCTGGCCGGGGCGGCGGTCGGCTCCTTCCTGCTCTCCTTCATCCTGGGTCCGCTGGACGGACCGAATTCGGTCGTCTTCGTCGCGTTCACGGCAGGCGTGGCGGCGCTTCTTTTCGCCCATGAGGCGCAGGAGAAAAAACTGCGCCGCTTGTCGCTGGTCGTTTGCTTGTCGCTGGCGGGCATCGCCATTTTCCAGGCCGCTGTCAGGGAACCGAAGGACAAGCCGCTGGCGATCAAGTGGGTCAAGGGGGTGAAGGAGGGTGACCTGGCCCATGAAAAATGGAGCTCCTACGCCCGCGTGGCCATACACCGGGAATTCCTGACCAAGCCCCTGGGATGGGGTCTGAGCGACCGCTTGCCCAAAACCGCGCCGGTCCAGCAGCTTTACATGGACATCGATGCCACGGCCGGCACCGTGTTGACCCGCTTTGACGGCCGGCTGGAGGACCTGGAGTACCTGAAATACGACATTACCAACATCGCCCATTTCATCCGTCCCGGCGCCGATGTGCTGATCGTCGGTACGGGCGGCGGCCGCGACGTCCTGTCAGCCCTGGCTTTTTCGCAGCGCTCGATCACCGGCGTGGAGATCAACCGCGACATCATCGCCGCGGTGAACGGGGATTTCGGCGAGTTCACCGGGCACTTGGACCGCCGGCCGGGCGTGCGCTTCGTCAACGACGAGGCCCGTTCCTACCTGACCCGCACGAAGTCGAGCTTCGACCTGATCCAGCTTTCCCTGATCGACACGTGGTCGGCTACCGCCGCCGGCGCCTTTGTCCTGTCCGAGAACGCCTTGTATACCATCGACGCCTGGGGAGTCTTCCTCGACCGCCTGCATCCCGGCGGCATTCTGACCGTGTCGCGCTGGTTCACCGCCAACCCGGCGGAGATGCTCCGGCTCGCCAACCTGGCGATCCAGGCGCTCCGGCAGCGGGGCGTGCGGGACCCGGGGGCCCACCTCGTGATCGTCCGGCACATGCTCGGCCGATACGACCGCGCCCTGGGGGTGGGGACTTTGCTCATGAACCGTTCCCCGTTCACGCCGGCCGAGGTCGCTTTGCTTTCGGCCGAATGCCAACGCCTGGGATTCGAGATCGTGGTTGCCCCGGGCATCATCGCCGACCCGCCGTTCGCTCAGCTGGTTTCGCCGCAGGCCGCCGAGTTCATCTCCGCCTTCCCCCTGAACATCACGGCACCCACCGACGACAGTCCCTTCTTCTTCAACATGCTCCGGTTCAGGGACGCGTTCGACTTTCGCCTGTGGATCCATTCCGATCGCCTGCCGTTCAACAGCCGGGCAGTGCTGATCCTGGGCGTGCTGCTGGCCGTGGTTTTCATACTGGTCGTCCTGGGCATCGTCGTGCCCCTGGCCTTGACCTCGCGGCGGGCGTCGTTCCGCGGCGCCTGGCCCTTTTTCCTCTTCTTCTCCGGCATCGGCATCGGCTTCATGATGATCGAGATCGCCCAGATGCAGCGGCTGTCCGTCTTCCTGGGCCATCCCAACTACGGCCTGACGGTGGTCCTTTTCTCGTTGCTGCTGGCCTGCAGCCTGGGTAGTTTCCTGGCGCGCAACATCGACCCGGCGGACGCCCGTCTTCCAGGCATCCGCATCATGGCGGCGCTCTTGGCCGTCCTGTTTGTCTTCGGAATGATTACGCCGCTGCTGCTGGGGGCATTCCGCGGCGCCGTGACTCCCGTGCGCATCGCCATCGCCGTGGGGCTGCTGTTCCCGCCGGGGATCCTGATGGGGACGGCATTTCCCCTGGGCATGCGCCTGGCCCGCCGCCGGCAGGCGCACCTGACTCCCTGGTACTGGGGGATCAACGGCGCCATGTCGGTCCTGGCATCGGTAGCGGCCATGGCGGTCTCGCTCAACTGGGGGATTACACGCTCCTTCTGGACCGGCCTGGCGAGTTATGCCGTCGCCTTCGTCGCCATGTGGGTCATGGCCCGGCGGCCGGGCGTCTGAAACCACAATTCCTTGCGATGACTTTTCATGAAGGGATTATAACTGAATTTGAACATCCGGCAGGGAAACCCGGCAGACGGTGGACGGCGACTGCCATGATTTGAAATCGGTTTACGGTAGACGGTAGACGGTTGACGGGAAGAAAAGCTGCAATCGGAAGACTTAAATTCCAAATCCCAAATTCCAAATAACAAACAAATTCCAAGCTCCAAATTCCAATTTCCAAAACAAAATCCCCCTTGAAATTGCATGCCCTTTCTTCGTTTGGGTCATTGGGTGATTGGAATTTGGAATTTATTTGTAATTTGGTGCTTGTTATTTGGAATTTAAGTCCTATGAATACCTATCTTTCACCCTGCGCCTTTGGCCCTGAACCTTACGCCGAGTTCTGTTCTTCCCTGTCACGCAGTTGCTCTCCGGGCGCTGACAACGGACGCTCCGGTCACGGCGGCGATGATGATCGCGCCGCCGATGATGGCGTGGGCCCCGGGCTTTTCGCCCAGGGCCAGGAAGACCCACAGCGGGTTGAAGACCGGCTCGATGACGGCGATCAGGTTGGCGGTGACCGCGGTCACGCGCCGGATGGCCGCGGTGAACAGGATCGCCGCCACCCCGACCTGGAAGATGCCCAGCATGGCGATGGCGCCGGCCGCCTTCCAGGTGACAGCGGGCCAGGGCAGGAAGAGCGCCACGCCCAGGCCGATGGCCGCGGTGAGCCAATGGGCCAGCAGAATCGACTCCAGCGGCGAGCCGTCTTTCTGCATGCGCATGAAAATGTAATAGAAGCTGAACAGCAGCCCGGACAGGAGCGCCAGGATGTTGCCCAGCAGCCGCCCGCCGCCCAGCTTGTCCATGAACAGCAGCGCCATGCCGGCGCCGACGAAGGCGAAGGCGGCCCAGTGCTCCCAGCGCGTGCGCTCCTTGAGGAGCCAGGCGCCGAGGATGGCGGTAAAGACCGGCCCCACGTACTGCAGCAAAATGGCGTTGGCGGCGGTGGTGGTCTTGTTGGCCACGACGAAAAGCAGCATGGTGCCGGCCTGGGTCAGGGCGGCGCCGACCTGCGCCGGCGACCAGTGGATGTGCGGCCGCCGCAGCCAGGCCAGCACGACCAGCGAGGAGATCAGGCTGCGCATGCCGGCGATGGCGAACGGGTGCCAGTCGATGACCTTGATGAACAGCCCGGCGATGCTCCAGAGGAAGGCGGTGGCGACCATGGCCAGGATGCCGAAGTGCGTCGACGCGCGCAGGCGCTGCAGGGAGCCGGCGTTGAGGACGGGGATGATCATGGGCGGGAGATGGCGGGCGGCGCCGGGCAGACGGCAGACGGCAAGAAAAAGGCAAAAGGCGAAAGGCAAAAGGCAAAAGGCAAGAAAAGAAATATTTCGCAATAACCGCAAAAATATCTTGATAGGGCTTTATTCTTCACTTTTGCCTTTTTACTTTTGCCTTTTGCCTTCGGTTTTTTCTTCAACATCGAACATCGAACTTCGAATCCCCCAAGGGGACACGAAGCGTAGCCTCGAACTTTACTTGATCTCCAGCCTCTGCCCGTAGCATTTCCTGCAGACGGAAACATACTTGTCGTTGCCGCCGATCTCGATCTGCGGCCCCTCGCCCACCGGTTGGCCGTCCTTGTACTTGAGCAGCATGGTCGCCTTCTTGGTGCAGTACCAGCAAACCGCCTTGACCTCCTCCACCTTGTCGGCGAAGAGCAGCAGCGCCTCGCTGCCGGGGAACAGGTGGTTGCGGTAGTCGTTCTTCAGGCCGTAGACGATGACCGGGATGTTCAGGCGGTCAACGATGCGCGTCAGCACGACCACCTGCCCGCGGCTAAGGAACTGCCCCTCGTCGACCAGCACGCAGTCGGGCTTGGCCTCCTCGGCGAGGCGCAGCATGTCGGTGTCCTTGCCAATGATCGCGGCATCGCGCTGGAAACCCATGCGCGAGGTGATCTTGCCGCGGCCGAAGCGATCGTCGAGGGCCGGCGTGAAGAGCAGGGCGTGCTTGTTCTGCTCCTCGTAGTTGTGGGCGATCTTGAGGATCTCGGTGGACTTGCCGGCGTTCATGGTCGAGTAGCGGAAATAGAGCTGGGCCATGGCTTATTCTCCTGGGCCGGTCAGTAGCGGTCGTTGCGGCCGGGCGGGTCCTGGAAGGCGCGCCGGATGCCGCGGTAAATGGAGAGGTCGGGTTTTCCCTCCAGGAAGC
The DNA here is from genome assembly GCA_002335385.1 of Candidatus Aminicenantes bacterium UBA2190. Taxonomy (GTDB): domain Bacteria; phylum Acidobacteriota; class Aminicenantia; order UBA2199; family UBA2199; genus UBA2199. The sequence continues at coordinate 78,583 of DCVK01000020.1, read as the reverse complement.
GGATCAGGGCCTCGGCGGTGGTGGCGGCCAGCGACCGGCCCGGGTCCCGATGCTTGAACTCATAGGAGCTGGCGACGTAGCTCGAGAGACCGACCCGGAAGTCCCTGTCCTCGGCGAGCGCGGCGCCGTCAGGACCGCGCAGATCGATGCCTTGGATGCGCAGCTCCCCGTCGGTGCGCACCGTATAGGAGAGCCCTGAGACCTGCAGGTCGATCTCGTTGCCCTTCAGGAACGAGTCGCGGATCAGCGAGCGCATCTCCCCGGCGTTCATGGCGATCTCGATCACCTCGTTGCCGAACGGATCGAGGGTGTAGACGTCCTTGATGGTGATGTCCTCGTTCAGGCGGCGCAGGCGGATGCCGCCCTCGTTCTGGAAGGCCACGTCCAGGCCGTGGGCCGCGCGCATGGCATCGGTCATCAGGCAGCCGAGCGCGTCCTTGCCGGTGATGGCGAAGGAGGCGGTGACGATGACGCGGGAGAACGCCGGGTTGTCGTTGAAGCGCTCGATCATGGCCTTGACCTCGGGGTCCTCGTCCTTGAGCTCCTTCACGTCGATCAGCCCGCCTTTCTTCTCCACCACGCGGCCGCCGCGGACGAGCAGCTCCACCCTGCCCAGGTAGCGCAGGTCGCTGCCGGCCTGGGCCACCAGCACGCCGTTGACGGTCTCGGCGGGATCGACGCGGGTGTGCGAGTGGCCGCCGATGATCGCGTCCAGCTCGGGCATGGACTTGGCCAGCTTCACGTCGTCTTCGAAGCCCATGTGGGACAGGGCCAGCAAGACATCGGCCCCGCGGCGCAGGGGCTTCATCTCCAAAGCCTTCTTCAGCGGCTCGCTGAAATTGAGCCCTCGCACCCGGTCGGGGTGGGTGGAGGGCAGGCCGTTGCCGGGTTCGATCTGGATCAGGCCGAAAACGGCGACGCGCACGCCGCTACGGGTGGTCAGCAGCCGCGAGGGGGTCATGTTGGGGATCTCGCTGCCGGGCTGGGGATGGATGTTGGCCGAGACGATGGGGAAGCGGACGCGGGCGGCGAAGCGCTTGAGGTTCTCCAGGCCGAAGTCGAACTCGTGGTTGCCGGGGGTGAGCAGGTCGACGCCCAGGCGGTTGAGCAACTCGAGCATCGGCTCGCCCGGGGGCTGGTACTGGTCGATGATCGGATTGCCGGTGAAGTTGTCCCCGGCGCAGAGCAGCAGTACGTCGGCGCCGCCGCGGCGCTCGGCGTCGATGCGGGCCGCTACCTTGGCAAAATTGTCGATCTTGCCGTGCACGTCGTTGAAGTGGAGGATGACGACGCGGGCTTCCTCGGGCGCGCGGGGCAGCGAGGCGCAGGAGAAACAGGCCAGTCCCGCCAGCAGCAGGAGCGGCAGGAACCAAGCGATCCGGAACCGTTTGCCGCGCTTCATTTGCCGGCCCTCCTTTTCCCGGCGATCTTGACGCAAAGCGCCTCGCCGCCGTTCAACTCGCCGTCGTGGGCGATCTCGTGCCCATGGCCGTCGCAGACCATCTTGGTGCCGTTCTGCACCTGCTTCCAGGAGATCATGGAATACTTGCGCAAAACGTCGGCCACCCGCGCGCCGGAAAAGATCTCGATCATCTTGCCGTTGACCTTGATGTTCATGGGGGCGTCTCCATGTGAATAAGCAATAATAGGCAAATGGCCGCAGAATGTCAACGGGCAGCAAAGCCCGCAAGGGAAGGCAGCGGGAGGAGAAAGGGAAAGCCGAGGGAAGACAGAGTGAGAAATGGGTACTGAAAGAACCTCTTCCACTCTCTCTTCCCTTTCTCTTCCCTCCTTCTTCCCTCTCTCTTCCCTGAGCTCCACCCGCATCATTATGTTATAATCAATTGATGAAACATCCAGACCGGGTCACCCTGACCCTGCCGGCTTGGCTGAACGCGATGATCTCAGGGGAAATGACGCTTCCCGACCCCGAACAGCGCATGCGCTGGGTGATCGGGCTGTCCCGGCGCAACGTCGAGGAAAGGACGGGCGGCCCCTTCGCCGCCGCCGTGTTCACGCGCGAGACGGGGCAACTGCTGGGAGCGGGCGTCAACCGCGTCGAGCCGCTGAACCTGTCGCCAGCCCACGCCGAGATCGTGGCCTGCGCCTTCGCCCAGAAGCGGACCGGCACGTTCGACCTGAACGCCGTCGGCGCCGGCAGCGAGCTGCTGACCAGCTCCCAGCCCTGCCTGATGTGCCTGGGCGCGGTGTTGTGGTCGGGGGTGACCCGCCTCACGTACGGCGCCACCGCGGCCGACGTCGAGGGCATCGTCGGCTTCGATGAAGGTCCCATGCCCCGCGACTGGCAGGGCGAGCTGAACAAGCGCGGCATCACCGTGGTCGGCGAGTTCCTGCGCGCCGAGGCGGTCGAGGTGCTTAAACTCTACAAGGAAACGGCCGGGACGGTCTACAACGGCCGCCGCGGGTCCTGAGACCCCCGGCTTAAAAGAACGATCCTCAATGTCCCGCGTGCCCCGGTTTGGCGTGCCAGATACGGGTCATGATCAGGGCGCCGATCAGGCTGAAGGGGATGATGCAGGATACCCAGACCCAGGCGTTGGTCGGCGTATGCCCGGCGACGGCAACGCCGTCCCAGCCGTAGGTCTTCAGTATCCAGCCCAAGCCGAAACCGGTCAGGCCGCTGCCGATATACTGGATGCCGTCGAGCGCGCCGGCGACGGTGGCCGCCGCCTTGCGGCCGCCGAAGTCCATGGAGGCCGTCCCCGACAACATGCCGTGGACGCCAAAGATGAACATGGCCGTCAGGCCCAGCAGCACCACCGCCCAGACCTGGCCGAGCCAAGTGCCTCGACCCAGGCTCAAGCCCAGCAGCGCCAGCATGACCACCTGCACCAGGTAGAAGGTGAAGGCCACGGGCGGGCGGCGCGACTGGAAGAGGCGGTCGCTCATCCAGCCGCAGACCAGGCCGCCGAGGATGCCGCCGAGCATGAACGCCACGCCGGTCCACCAGAACAGCGGCTCCTTCTTGGCCAGGTGGTACACCTCGTCCAGATACTCGGTGAAGTAGAGCATCACCCCTTGGCGGACGAAGCCGGTGCAGAACTCGGCGCCGATGAGGAAGAGGATCACCTTGTTGCGGAACACCTTGGCCAGCAGTTCCTTCAAAGGGAGCGGGGCGTCCTCGGCCAGGTGGGCATTGGAGCCGTCGCCGGTATCGAAGTCGGGGTGCCCGGCGTGGCTGGGACGATTGCGCACCAGCAGCAGGTCCACGAGGAACATCGTGCCCATGGCGGCGGCGGGAACGAACCAGATGACGTTCCAGTTGGCGAAGCTGGCCAGCAGCACCGAGCCGATGGTGGTGGCCAGGAAGTAGCCGGAGGAGATCATGATGCCGAAGATGCCGCCGAAGATGCCGCGCTCGCGCACGTGGAACCAGGTGGAGTTGACCTTGACCACGGAGAGCGCGCCGAAGCTCTGGAAGTACATGTTCAGGCTCCACAGCCAGCTCATGCTCCAGAGCACGTGGGCGGTCCAGCCGTTGAAGAACATCAGGCCGACGCCCAGGTTGAGCAGCGCGGCGCCCAGGGCGCCGATCAGGATCGCCTTGCGCCCGCCGATGCGGTCGGCCAGCGGGCCGTTGAGCATGACGCTCAGGCCGTAGGTCCAGAAGCCGAAGGTGGCGATCAGCCCCATCTGCGCCTTGTCCAGGTGGTACCAGGCGCCGATGTCGTTCTTGACGATGTTGAAGTTGTAGCGCCCCATGTACATGGTGGCATAGGTCAGCCCCAGCGGGAACCAGTTCAGGAAGCGCCGGTGCCGGTATTCCCGGGAATGCTTCAGCGGATTGCGCGACAGGAGGCTCACTTCCTCACCTCCGGCCACTCATGCCACAGGCGGCCGAGCACTTCCTCGAGGTGGGCGCCCAGCACCTCGGGTTGGTCGGTCTTCTCGGGCATGTTGTCGAAGACGACGTAGGGGACCTTGCGGTCGCCGGCAGGCAGGTATTTCGGGTCGGCGGCGAACTCGTCCCAGTCCGACTCCTTGTAGAGCATCTCGATCTTCTTGTCCTCCAGGGCATGCTGCAGGATGGAGTCGGGGCGGTCGGGGTTGTAGCGCCGGCGGTTCTTGCGCAGCGACTCGGGCCAGTCGACCTTGATGTACATGGCCACGGCGCGGTCCAGCACCTGCGGCGACAGGTAGGAGAACGCCTCGCGGAAACCACCGTGCTCGCTGCCGCGCGCGAACTCGATGAACAGGGTTTTCCTGTCGTGGAAGGCGGGGTCGTTGCGCAGGATCTTGGAGTAGGACAGGTTGAGCTTCTTGATCAGGAAGTTCCAGAACCACTTGTTCTTGAAGACATAGCCGGGCATGGTCCGGCCCTCGTAGGTGAACTCCCGGTCGGTGATCAGGCGCGGCTGGCCCATCTCCTCCATCAGGTCGTCGTCCTCGAAGCGCTCCCAGAGGATGGGGAAATCGTCGATCTCCTGGAACTCGCCGATATGGAAGCGCTTGATCCTCTCTTTCAGGGGAACTTTCTTCAAATAGTCGATGACTTCCGATTTGCCGGCGGCCGGCCGGCCGATGAGGATGATGACGTCGAACGTGTTCTTGTCCATGCCTTGCACCTCCAGCGGAACCTTGGATCAGCCGTGAATCTGTATTATATGAATGGGAATCTTTTTTGCAAGAACGTTCGATGTGTTAAGACAGGGTTGAAGAGTAGAAGGGTTCATGAGTTCAAGCGTTCAGAGGCGGCAATCATTCGAACTCTTCGCCTGAACACTTCAACCCTTCAACTCATGAACTCTTAAACGGCTCCTTTTCTTCTACAGCGAACATCGAACTCCGAACTTCGAACCTACTGAACTTTTAAGTTCTATATCTTCGAGCCCAGGCAGCTTGTCGTCGCGTCTGGATCCTGCTTTCTCACCTTTCACTTTTTACTTTTCACTTTTCACTAGGTTCTTCCAATCCCGGCAGATCCTGCTCCCCTCTGGGCAATTCTCCTCGCGCGCCGGTGAAGTCGGCCAGGCGGTCCTGGAACTTCTCGGCCTTCCTGGCCGTCTCCTCGTACTTGCTGCCGGCCAGGCCCAGGTGCTTGCCCAGCAGGCGGAAGTCGTCGTGGAACTGGGCGAAGCCCTGCTGGACCTTGACCAGGTCCTTGAGGATCTGCCGCGTGCGCTGCTCGATGCGCAGCCCCTTCAGGCCGAAGGCGATGGCCATCAGGTAGGCGTAGAAGCTGTTGGGCGAGACCGGGATGACGTGCTTCTCCACGGCGTAGTTGAAGATGCCGTAGTTCCTGCCGTCCAGGCCGTCGCTGATCACGGCCTCGTAGAAGACGTTCTCGGCCGGGATGTAGATCAGGGCGAAGTCGTAGGTGCCGCATTCGGGGCGGATGTACTTCTCGGCGATCTCGTCGACGCGCAGCTTGAAGCTCTTGACGAATTCCTTCCTGTGCTTTTTCCGGTTCTCGTCGTCGCCGGCATCGAACAGGCGCACGAAGCTCTCCAGCGGGAACTTGGCGTCGACCGGGATCAGGCGCTCGCCCAGGGTGATGACGGCGTCGACCTTGCCGCCGTCGGGAAAGGCATACTGCAGGGTGAAGTTGCCGGCCGGCAGCACCTGGCGCAGCAGGTCCTCCAGCAGGTACTCGCCCAGGTTGCCGCGCAGCTTGGGCGCGCGCAGGATGTCCTGCAGCGAGGAGATGTCCCTGCCGATGGCCTTCATCTGGTTGGTCGACTCCTCGAGCACGCCCAGCTTCTTCTGGATCTCGCCGACCACCGTGCCGGTCTGCCCCAGCTGGCTGGCAATGGTGCCCTGGGTCTTGCTCAGGTTGTCATTGACCATGCGCATGATCTCGTTGAGCTGCCCCGACATCCCCTCCTGGGTGCGGCGCAGCAGGTCGGTCTGCTGGAAGAGGGACTGGCGCTGGGCCTCGGCCTGGGCGCTGCGCAGCTCCTGCAGCTGGTTCTTCAGATCGATGACCTGCTGGCTGAAGCCCGTGTCGCGCGGCCGCAGCTGCAATACCAGCACGGCCAGCAGCAGCACCACGGCGACGGCCAGCAGGACGACAAAGAGGATGGTTTCCATATGCCGGAACGATAACAGAGGAGCGACGAAATAGCAACCGGATGAATCCCGGCGACGGCGGACAATAGCAGGCATGGAGTGAAATCGGTTTACGGCAGATGGCAAGCAACAGCGCAAGCTGGTCTTCGCAATGCGCTATGCGCAAGAGCCGGAGTTCCTTCCACTCTCCGGCTGCCACTTTCACGATCACTGCCATTATGGCTCGTCAGGCCTCCTGCCTGCAAAAACACTGTCACCAGTGCTTTTTCTTGCTGGAATTTGCCGCCTGGTGCTGGGAATTTACTTCTTGCGCGTCACGCGTTACGCCTCGCGAAGACCGTCAATTCTCGGCGACGCGTCACGCGTCACGACAGGTCGCAGGATTCCTGATCACGAATGAGAGGCGCGGATCTGCAGATAACCCTCGCTCAAGGAGAAGATCAGGGAAGTGACGGCCTTGCGGATGACCTCCTTCTCGAACGGGATCCGCGGCCCTGCCTGCAGGAAAACGGCCTGGTTGCGCCCGTGCGTCTTGGCGTAGAGCAGCCCGAGGTCGGCGATCATGGTGCCCTGCTCCAGAGTAAGCAATCCGGGCTGTGTCGGGTAGACCGGCAGGGCGAGATAGCCGAGGGAGCAGGTCTTGCGGATGGTTTCGCCGCCGCCGATGGCGAAGCGCGTTGCCGCGACCTTCTCCAGGACCCTGGAGGCAAAAACGTGAAGATGATCCGGAGCGACCCGTTTCAGCACCACCAGGAACTCCTCGCCCCCCAGGCGCAGGACGGCATCGTCCTGGCGCACCGACTCCATCAGCAGCGTCGCGAACTGCTTCAGGACCTGGTCGCCGGCATCGTGCCCATGGACGTCATTCACTTCCTTGAAGAGATCGATGTCCATGAGGAAGAGGCCGAACACGGCGTCTTCCAGCGTCACCTCGCGGTGGTCCTCGGCGTTCCGCAGGTACAGCTTATGCTTGAGGAAGGCGGCGACCTCGCTCTGCAGCACCTCGTGCAGGAAGCGCCGGTTGCGCAGCCCGGTCAGCGGGTCGGTAAGGGTGGCCTGGAAAAGGTCCTGGGACGCGTCATGAAGCTGCTGCGTGCGCTCGGCGACCACTTTTTCCAGATGGTCCTTCTGCCGCCTCAGGTTCAGGGTATAGAAGTAGATGATGGTGAGCAGCGCGAGAATGCCCCCGGAAATCCATAAGAAATAAGCCCACCCCGTGCGCGTCCAGGGAGGGAGGATGCGCAGTCTGAAACTGGCTTCGCTTCCCAGCGTCCCGTAAATGTTCTGGGCGCGGACGCGGAAGCGGTATCGCCGCTCGGGCAGGTTGGTGTACTCCTTCTTCGTGTCCGCGGTCCAGGTGCTCCACTCCCTGTCGAACCCTTCCAGGAGGTATTGGAAACGCACGCTGCCGGGTTTTTCGAAGAATGCGGCCGCGTACTCGAACTTCAGGGTATTTTCCCTGTACGGCAATTCCGGGACGTCCCGGACCTCCTGGCCGCCGGCGAAGACGGTGGCCTGTCCGGCGAAGGCGTTCCCGGGACGGCCGCTAGTGCCCTCGTAGAGGACGTGCTTGGAACCCGCCGTCACTCTGCGCACCAAAACGGAGAACGGCTGGTCATAGTCCTTCGCCAGATGGGGATCGACCCGATAGAGCCTTTTGCCCGGCAGCCAGACGCTGCCGTCGGGGTGAAGGTACATCGTCCCGTCCTGGGCCGGGACACCGCGGAACGGCCGCGGCTCCATGCGGTACGTGCCGTCCTGGTTGGGGATGGCCCAGGCGATCCCTTCCGCGGTGTTGAAAAAAACTCCCCCGTCAGGGGCGAAGATCATGTCCCGCAGAGCCACAGGGGGAGCGATGAACGCCTGGCCCAGGACGGTATCCGGCGTGAAGCGTATGCGCTCGGGGGGCTGGGCGGCCCCGGGGGGGATGGCAGCCCGGAACAATCCCGCCGACGACAGGACGAACAGGGCGTCGCCGCGAACAACGGCCTGCAGGTAGGAGCGGACCGGCAGGCCATGCTCCGGACCGAAGTGATGGATCACGGGCCGGGTGGGAGCGTCATCGGCAAAATGCAGCCGCAGCAGCCCCCGCGTCTCGGTCCCGGCCCAGAGATCGCCGTTGCTGTCCTGGGCGATGCCGCGAATATTGTCCTGAATGGCCTCTATCCTTCCCACGAGCCGCCAATCGTCCGCGAGGCGCCGGTACACCTCCATGCCACCGGCCGTGAGTCCGACGAAAAGGTGGCCGGGCCAGAGCCTGGATATGGCCATGCAATAGGCGGTGGCGCTGGAGCCCTGGGCCTTGACGGCCACTTCGCCGCGGATGCGGAACAAGCCGTTGGCCGTGGCCGCCATGAGGTCGCCATCGACCTCCAGGAGCTGCCAGATCTGGACGGGGCTGTTGTTCAGGGGAGCGAAGAGGGGACGGTCGTCCTGCAGGGCGAAGCGGTAGGGCGCCTGTACCAGCACATTCTCGAATGTGCCGATCACCATGCGGTCATCGTGGTAGCGGGCGCAGATGCTGATGCCGCGGATATTGTTGCGGGAGTCGAAGTACGAGTGCGTCCCGCTCAGATCGATGTGGGAGACGCCGGCGTTGCTGCAGCACCACAAATTGCGGGCGCGGTCCAGGAAGAGGTTCAGCACCGTGTTGTCCGGCAGGCCGCTGCTGGTATTGATGCTGCGAACGATCCTCCCGCTCTGGTTGAAGATCACGATGCCGCCTTTGACGGAACAGACGGCAAAGGCGCCCGCGCCCAGGGAAACGAGCTTGTAGATGAAGCCGCGCCTGTCCTTGATGAACTCGTCGATCTCGCTGGGAAACGGCTTGACGATTCCCGGCGGCGCCGGCCGCAAGACATCATAGCGCCCGGAGGCCTCGTCCCAGAAGGCCTCCAGGTCGATGGCGAGGAAATCGCCGCTGGCGCGGCCGACCAGGAGCCGATGGCGGCCGTCCCGTCCCGCCCGGACGGGACCGTACCCTTCCGCTTGGACAGGGTCCAGCACGGCCAGGGCGATGCGCGAACCGTTGTACACGCCGCCGAGCCGGGGGATCGGCAGCACTTGGTCCCCGGACAGCAGGCACAGGCCCCTATCCATGTCGGCAAAGAACACCGTCCCGTTCAGCAGGCATGCCTGGGATGAGGCGAAGCGGCCTGGAAGGACCGTGAGCCTGCCGCCGTGGAAGCGGAAGATGCGGCGGCGGGTCAGAAAGTAGATGCCGTCGGCGGCGCTCACCACCTGCCAGACATCGGCAAAGGCCCGCGCCTCCTTGGGAATCTCCTTGCCCAGCGAGACCGCGAACACGCTGCCGTTGGCCGATGCCGCCAGGTAGCCGAAATCGTCGACTGAGCCGTAAAAGATGGTCCCGTCCGGACCGAACGTCAGGTCCCGGACCGTGGCGTTCCCCGGCACGGGGATCAGGCGCCAGTGCTGGCCATCGAACTCCAGGATCCCGGCATTGTTGGCAAAATACATGATGCCGCGTCGGTCCTGCACCGCCGCCCAATTCTGGGAAAGGGCCTGGAATTGCTCGGTTTCGTAGTTGGTGATGACCGGCGCGCCGAGCTGCTGCTCCTGGGCAGGCAGCAGGCAGCCGACGGCCAGGAGCAGCCCGGAAAAGACAGATGCTCTTCGGCTCATGGCTCGCAGCCGGCGAGGATCCAATCCGCGAAAGGATCTCTTTCCATCAATGCCATTCTAGTGAACTGCAAAACCAAAGTCAACGAGGCGCGGACTTCGCCTGCACGAGGTTTGGCGTTCGCCGTTCGCTGCTTCCGGCAGCGAATGAAGATCGACAGTGAACTTTTTGATCATGATCTTGAAGTGAATTTTCCTGGCGGTCGACGAAATGCCCCCTGCCTTCGGAGCTCGGACAGCGAACCTGCTGGAGCCAATCATCATGTTCCCACCTTTTCGCTTCTCATATTTCACTTTTCACTTCAGCCGCTGAGTTGACTTTAGCCGCCCGAATTTCTATACTGAGATTGTTCTTTCAGCGGAGGCCATCATGAGCGAAAGCAAAAAACTGCCCGGCGGCACGATCCTACTGGGCACTGTCCTGATCGGCGCCGGCGCCCTGGTGCTGCTGGCCAACCTGAACGTTTTTTCGTTCCGCTTCAACCTGGGCGACTGGTGGCCGCTCATCCTGATCGTCCTCGGCGTGGTGCACATCCTGGACAGCCGCAACCTGTTCGATTTCTCGGGGCTGTTCCTCATCCTGCTGGGCGGCATCTTCCTGGCGGCCGAACTCGACGTCATCCGCTGGGGCGACGTCTGGCGCTGGTGGCCGGCGGTGCTCATCCTGCTCGGCGTTTCCATCCTCTTCCGCGGCAAGCCGGCCATGCTGCCGGGCAGCGTGCGCAACAGCACCCCCTGCGGCGAGGCCAGCCTGAACGTGAACAACATCCTCGCCGGCAGCGACCGCCGCGTCACCAGCCGCGAGTTCAAGGGCGGCGACATCTCCAACATCCTCGGCGGCGTGGAGATCGACCTGCTGGAGGCCAAGCTGGCTCCCGGGGACTGGCTGCTCACCGTCTCCTCGGTGCTGGGCGGCGTCGACATCCGCCTGCCGCGCGACTGGCGCCTCGAGGTGCAGCCGACCACCATGCTGGGCGGCGTCGACGACCACACGCGCCAGAACCCCGACGCAGTGGGCGGCAAGCTGATTATCAAGGCGTCGGCCCTGCTCGGCGGGGTGGAGATCAAAAACTAGAAGAGAGGTTCGAAGTTCGACGTTCGATGTTCGATGTTTAAAGACACTGGTTGAAGAGTTTAAGGGTTCATGAGTTTAAGCGTTTAGAGGTAGTGATTGTTCAGGCTCTTCGCCTGAACGCTTCAACCCTTCAACTCATGAACTCTTGAACGGCACCTTTTTTTCTACAGCGAACTTCGAACATCGAACTTATTTCTTCTGCGCCAGGTCCATCACCTGCTGCATGACGCGCAGGAAGTTGCCGCCCCAGATCTTGGCCACCTGCTCCTCGTTGTAGCCGCGGCGCGCCAGTTCAATGGTGATATTCTTCAGTTCAGTGACGTCACGGCAGTCGGCCAGGCCGCCGCCGCCGTCGAAGTCGGTGCCGATGCCCACGTGGTCGATGCCGATCAGCTTCACGATGTGGTCGATGTGGTCGACCGCGTCCTTGACATGGACCGGCGGCACGGGGTAGCGGGCATCGATGGCGTCGTATTCGGCCTCCATGCGGTCGCGGTCGGCCTTGTTTTTGATGCCGCCCCAGCCGCCGTAGACATCGTCGATCTTCTTCCACAGGGCGGCGAAGGCCTGGTCGCGCCCGGGGTTGGCTGGCGGCTGCTTGATGTAATCGTTGAGGATGCAGAGTTGGATGACGCCGCCGTTCTTTTTCAGGGCCAGCAGCATGTCGTCAGTCAGGTTGCGCGGGCTGTCCGAGAGGGCGCGGGCGCAGGAGTGCGAGGCGATGACCGGCGCGCGGGTCAGGGCCAGCACGTCGGAAAAAGAACGGTCGGAAACGTGCGAGACGTCGATCATGCAGCCCAGCTCGTTCAGTCGCCGCACCACTTGCCGCCCCCATGCGCTCAGGCCGCGGTCCTCGGGGTCGCGGCGGTCGGTCGAGGAGTCGCAGATGTCGTTGTCGGAGGTGTGGGCCAGGGTGACGTAGCGCACGCCGCGCCGGTAGAAGTAATCGATCAGGGCCGGGTCGCGGCCGATGGGGTAGCCATTCTCCATGCCGATAAAGATGGCCCGCTTGCCCTCTTGTTCCAGGCGCCGGGCGTCAGCGGGGGTCAGGGCCCGGCCGCAGAGGCCGGGGTATTCTTCGTACATCGCATCCATGGCGTCCAGGATGGCATCGGCTTTCTTTTTTGCCCGCGCGTGCCCCTCCGGAGTGCGCGGCCCCTGGCCGACGAAGACGGCGAAGAACGAGGCGTCGAGCCCGCCCTCCTTCATGCGCGGCAGGTCCTGGCAGCCGCTGCCGCGCTCGCCGGTCTTGTGGTAGCGGCCGATATCCCATCCCTTTTCCAGGAGCTTGAAGGGGGTATCGCAGTGGGTGTCGACGGTGAGCGCCCGCTCGTGCCAGAGCTGGGCTTGCGCCTCCGTCGCAGCCTGCGAATGGACGGGGACCGCCAAACCGGAGGCCAGCAGCGCCGCAACGGCAAGAACCGGGACGAAAGAGGACGTGATCTTCATGGTGCACCTCAGGCGGTTATACTGAAAAAGAACGGCTTTGGTTTGCCTTTGCAGGGGGAAAAGGCTTTTTGCGCAAAAAGCGGCGCTGTGCTATAATTTTCGTCATGCTGGATACCCATTTCATCAGGAACAACCTGGAGCTGGTCAGGAAGAAGGTCGAGGCCAAGGGCGTCCCTTTCGCCGAGGACCGCTTCAGCAGCCTGGACCTGCGCCGGCGCCAGCTCCTCTCCCGCAGCGAGGAACTGAAGAGCCGCAAAAACAAGCTGGCCAAGGAGACGGGATTCCTCAAGAAGAGCGGCGCCCCGACACGCGAGCTGGAACTCCAATCCATCGAGCTCTCCAAGCAGATCTCCCGGGGCGAGCAGGAGCTGGAGGCTCTCGAGGCCGAGTTCCACGATTTTTTGCTCGGCATTCCCAACCTGTTCCACGATTCGGTGCCGGTGGGCCACGACTCCGGCGCCAACGAAATCGTGCGCTCATGGGGCGACAGGCCGGAGTTCGGCTTCACGCCGCGCCCGCACTGGGAACTGGGCGAGGCCGCCGGCACCCTCGATTTCGCCCGCGCCGCCAAGATATCGGGCTCGCGCTTCGCCGTCTACTTCGACGGCCTGGCCAAGCTGGAGCGGGTGCTGATCCACTTCATGCTCGACTGCCATATCAGCGAGCACGGCTACCGCGAGGTGCTGCCGCCCTTCCTGGTCAACGACGCCAGCCTGATCGGCACGGGCAACCTGCCCAAATTCAAGGCCGACCTGTTCAAGATCGAGGGCTACAACCTCTACCTGGTTCCTACCGCCGAGGTGCCGCTGACCAACATCCACCGCGACGAAACCCTGGACGAGGACCAGCTGCCAATCAAGTATGTGGCCTATACCCCCTGCTTCCGCAGCGAGGCCGGCTCGCACGGCAAGGACATCCGCGGCCTGGTGCGCCTGCACCAGTTCAACAAGGTGGAGCTGCTCAAGTTCGCCGCCCCCGAGCGCTCCTACCAGGAACTGGAGGAGCTGACCGCCGACGCCGAGGCCATCCTGCGTAAGCTGGGTCTGCCGTTCCGCACCATGGCCCTGTGCAGCGGCGACCTCTCCTTCTCGTCCGCCAAGACCTACGACATCGAGGTCTGGATGCCGGAGCGCGCCGCCTATCTGGAGATCTCTTCCTGCTCCAACTTCGAGAGCTTCCAGGCGCGGCGGGCGCGCATCAAATACAAGGGCCGCGACGGCAGGAAGGACTTCGTGCACACGCTGAACGGCTCGGGCCTGGCCGTCGGCCGCACCGTGGCCGCCATCATGGAGAACTACCAGACCGCCGACGGCCGCGTGCGCATCCCCGAGGCCCTGCGCCCTTATTTCCCCGGCCGCGAGCTGCTATAATGCCCTATTTCAAATGCACCCTGGTCGACGAGCAGGGACACTTCCACGCCCGCGAGTACTACGCCGAGAGCCGCGGCGAGCTCACCCATTCGCTGTCCGGCCTGGACGAGAAGCTGCTCGCGGTGCAGCGCCTGTGGTTCAAGGATTTCTCCCTCGGGAAGCTCTTCCGGCGCAGGATCGGCGCCACCGAGTTCCTGCTGTTCAACCAGGAGATGATCATCCTGCTCAAGGCCGGCATCCCCGTGATTCGCGCCATGGAGATCATTGTCCAGAACACCCCCTTCGGCGTGCTGCGCGAGGTTCTGATCAAGGCCGCCGGCAGCATCCGCAACGGCATGCAGATCTCCGAGGCCTTTTCCTCGCCGCAGATCCCGTTCTCCAGGATCTACCGCGCCTCGCTGCTGGCCGGCGAGCGCAGCGGCCACCTGGAGCAAGTGCTGGAGAAGTTCAACGTCTACCTGGGCAAGATCAGCAACCTGCGCCGCAAGATAATCAGCGGCCTGACCTACCCGATCATCCTGCTGGTGTTCATGATCGCCATGGTGCTGGTGATCGCCGTTTTCGTCATCCCCCGCTTCTCCTCCTTCTTCAGCGACATGGACGCCCAGCTGCCGCCCGTGACCCTGTTCTTCATCACCGCCACCCAGTTCCTGCGCGACAACCTCCTGCCCGTCAGCGCCGTCCTGCTCCTGGCCTACGCCGGCATCCGCCTGCTGGAGCGCCTGAATCCCAAGGTGACGCTCATCGACCAGACCAAGCTCAGGACCCCCTTCCTGGGCCGCATCGCCCATGAGAACGCCATCGCCGTGTTCGCCCGCACGCTGGCCATCCTGATCTCGGGCGGTATCCCCGTGCCCGAGTCGGCCGAGATCGCGGTGGAGACCTTCGCCAACCGCTTCCACTACGCCCAGGTGCGCGAAGTGCCGGAGAAGATCCGCCAGGGCAACCTGCTGTCGGCGGTCCTGCAGGAGATCGCCATCATGCCGCGCATCCTGGTCGAGATGGTTCGCGTCGGCGAAACCTCGGGCAACCTGACGACCGTGCTCGACGAGAGCGCCGACTATTACGAGCGCTCCCTGGACAGCCGCATCAACGCGTTGATTTCCCTGATCGAACCTGTTATAATCATCGGCCTGGGTATGGTGATCGCCTTGATGCTCGTTTCCGTTTACTTGCCGATATTCAGTGCCGTGAAGGTCATCCAGTGAAACCATCCATCCACATCGCCGACGTCAAGATCGACTACGCCCTGCTGGCCTGCTTCCCCGCCGAATTCCTGATCAAGAACCTCTTCTTCCCCATCGAGGAGAACAATGGCAGCATCTCGGTGGCCATGCCCGATCCCGACAACCTCGACAAGATCGGCATGATCGAGAACTTCACCCAGAAAAAGGTCGTCCCCTTCCTGGCCAACCGCGACGAGCTGGAGAAGTTCCTGAAGAAGAGCGACACCTATACCAAGGTGCTGCGCGGCAAGACCGAGACCTTCGCCCTGAAAAAGACCGCCGCGACGGAGGCCGACGAAGAAGACGTCGTCACCATCGAGAGCATCACCGAGAGCGAGGAGGACGACTCGGTCATCAAGCTGCTCAACAACATCATCCTGACGGCGGTGAACAAGAAGGCCTCCGACATCCATATCGAGATCAGCGGCGAAGCCCTGGTCATCAAGTACCGCATCGACGGCATCCTGCACCGGATCATGGAGCCGCTGGACTGCTCCTTCCACTCCTTCCTGCTCACCCGGCTCAAGGTCATCTCCGAGCTGGACATCGCCGAGAAGCGCATCCCCCAGGACGGCCGCTTCCGCATGAAATTCAAGCAGAAGACCATCGACTTCCGCGTCTCGATCATGCCCGGCATCTACGGCGAGAACGCCGTCATCCGCATCCTGGACCGCGAGATGATCACCGAGAACATCGGCGAGCTGAAGCTGAGCCAGCTGGGCTTCTCCCCCGACCTGCTGGAGAAGATCAACTACTACATCCGCCAGCCCTACGGCATGTTCCTGGTCACCGGCCCCACCGGCAGCGGCAAGACCACCACACTCTATGCGGCGCTGAACGAGATCAAGGACC
>DCVK01000020.1:0-62841 GCA_002335385.1 Candidatus Aminicenantes bacterium UBA2190 | reverse complement strand
CGGCGCAGATCGCCATCCAGTCGGCCCTGACCGGCCACCTGGTGTTCACCACCGTTCATGCCAACAACGTGTTCGACGTCCTGGGCCGCTTCATCCACATGGGCATCGACACCTACAGCTTCATTTCGGCGCTGAACTGCATCGCCGCCCAGCGCCTGGTGCGCATCCTCTGCCCCTTGTGCAGGCAGCCGGCCGTCCTGGGCAAGGCCGACCTGGTGTACAACCGCGTCGACAAGAGCTTCTTCAGCCAACCCATTTACCGCGCCGTGGGCTGCGAGGAGTGCGCCGGGCTGGGCTATTCCGGCCGCACGGCCATCGGCGAGATCCTGGAGTTGACCGATGAGGTCAAGGAGATGATCCTGGCCAAGAAACCGACTTCCGAGATCAAGAAAGTGGCCATGGAGCAGGGGATGGTCCCCATCCGCCGCAACGGCCTGGCGCGCGTCAAGGCCGGTGTCACCTCCATCGAGGAGTTGAACCGGGTAACGGTCAAGGAATGGGTCTGAGCGAGTTCTTCCTCCCCCAGCGCCTGCCGCGCCAGATCGTGTTCGCCGGCGACCGCCACGCCGAGACGTTCCTGCTGCGGGGCGGACGGATCACCCGCCGCTCCGCCTTCGCGGGCCCGGCGCTGGCCGATGGCGACGGCTGGGCCGCGGCCCTGGCCGCCCTGCTCCCTGAGGAAACCGGCGTCGTATTCAGCGCCACACCCTTCATTTTCAATTTCTTCGAGTTCGACAAGCTGCCCTGGCAGCGCAAGGCGCTGCGCGAAATGGTGGACTGGCGGCTGCAAAAGATCTTCCCGGAGGACATCGCCGCCTACGACCACCGCTTCTTCCGGCTGAACAGGAAACGTGTCCTCTCCATCCTGGTGCGGCGATCGCTTCTGGAGCGCGTCGAGGCCGCTTTCGCCGAGAAGAAGATCCCTCTGACCTACATCGGCAGCTCCACCATGGAGATCCTGGCCCGCGCCCGCCGGGCGAAGTCCGCGCCCGACTTCATCGTCGAGCGCGACGGCGCCGGCTGCACCCTGGTCTTCCAGGAGCGGCGCCGCCCCGTCTACCTCCGCAAGTTCCGGAACGTCTCCGATGCCGATACCGTCGCGGAGATCGGCAAGACCGTGGCTTTTGTCCGCAACCAGTACGGGATCGCCCCTCGCCGCTACTGGCTCCACGATCACCTGGGCGACGCGTCGGCGGCTCCCATCGAGGCGGCCCTGCAGACCGCCAGCACGGAGACCGCGGACAACGGTGAGTACTCGCGCCTGCCCCTTGGCCCCGACGCCGCGCCGCATATTCCCGGCTGCTCATGAATCAACCGGCCTACAACCTCGCCCGCTCGCCCCAGGTAAACCGCCTGCGCTTCGCCCTGCAAGCCGCCCTGCTGCTCCTGCTGGCGCTGCTGCTGGGCATTCTGGCCGTGACCAACCTGGCCGGTCGGAGCGGCCAGGCCCGCCGGGAGGGGGAAGAAGCCGGCGCCAGCCGCCGCAAGCTGCAGAGCCTGGCCGATCAAAGCAATCGCCTGCGCCGCGAGATCGAGGCCTGGAAGAAATCCCGCGGCGGCCAGCTGGCGCAGGCCAACGCGCTGATCACGCACAAGAGCTTCTCTCTGATCTCGCGTTTGGACTTTTTGGAAAAGGCGTCCGGACCGGGCATCCGCGTCCGCCACCTGACGCTGGAGAACGACCGCGCCGCCCCCATCCGCATGTCCATCACCGCCCGCTCCCTGCCGGAGCTGTTCGCCTTCTACAAGCAGCTCACCCCCTACGGGCTGACCATCGCCAGCGAGACCCAGACCCAGGACGAATTCCTGGTCACCCTGGGCTTCAGGATCCCCGATGAAGGGTTATAAAGTCACAGTGACGGTGCTTCTGGCCCTGCTGGCGCTCAGCGTGGTGGCCTGCCTGTTCTCGCTGGCCTACGGCGCCTATGCGGACATGAAGCGCCAGGGCCGGCAGCAGCAGAGCGCCGCGCTGCGCCTTCAGGAGCAAGAGCTCGCCCAGCTGGCCGGCCAGCACGCAGAATGGCGGAAACTCCCCGCCGACCTGAGGAAGTTCCGCAGACAGCACATCATCAGCATGGACGAGTTCGCCCGCTTCCGCCGCGACCTGAACCTGTGCCTGGACGACAACGGTCTGCGCGCCCCCAATATCTCCTTCAACTTCGGACGCCTCCGGGGCGGCCTGCAGCCGGTGAGCCTCCAGTTCACCCTGGACGGCTCCTACCGCAGCCTGAAGAAATTCATCTACGACATGGAGCGCAAGCCCAAGATGCATTTCTTCAAGAAGATCGACCTGAACGGCAGCGGCGATACGGTCAGCGGCCGCTTTGCCATGGAGGCCTACCTTGAAAAATAAGACCGCCGTCGGGCTGCTGGCGCTGGGGCTTTTGGCGGCCGCGGCGCCCGCGCGCTCCGAGCTGCTCAGACTGTCGCTGCTGGAAAAGCCCGCTCCGCCCTTCACGCTGAAACTGGACCTCTTCCGCGGCGGTGAGGCGGCGGCGCAACAGCCGGCAGGCCGGGGGGCGGCCCCCGTCCCCGCCGAGCCCCTGCAGCAGGCTATCGCCGACGAGATCGCCCAGTCGGTGAGCTTCGACGGGCTCATCGTGAAGAACGCCACGCCCCTGGCCCTGCTCAACGTCAGCGGCGATTTCTTCACCGTGCGCGAGGGGGAAACGATCCTGGGCAAGATCCGCGTCCTGAAGATCACCCGCGAGATGGTGACCATCGAGTATGACGGCCAGCCGTACGAGATCCGCACAAAAGGAGATTAACATGGCACCGCATGCACATCCGGGCCGCCTGGCGTTTCTGCTGGCCGCATTGCTCGCCTGGCAAGGCTGCCTGACCACCGGCTCCAGCGTGCGCCAGGCTCGGGAACTGTTCAAGTCCGGCGATTACGACCGCGCCCGCGAGATCCTGCTGCGCGAGTCGGCCGCCAACCCGCGCAACAGCGAGATCAAGACCCTTTTGTTCCGCGCCCAGCTGAGCAGCTATCAGTACCACCTGCTCCTGGCCCGCGCCCGGCGCCGCGACAATGACCGCCAGGCGGCCATCATGGAATACCAGAAGGCCCTGGCCGTCTTCGCGAACAACAGCGAGCTGCAGGCGGAGTTCGACGCCTGGGTCGATCCCAGTAAGGCCGCGGCGAAGGAGAAGGCCATGCCGAACGTGGTGCCGCCCGTGCAGCTGAACGTGCGCGCCGACGAGAAGGTCAGCCTGAGCCTGAAGAACACCCCCATCAGCAACATATTCAAGAGCCTGGGCAGGACATTCGACGTCAACTTCATCTTCGACAAGGACTTCCGCGATTTCCTGCACAGCCTGGAGATCAAGGACGCGGGCTTCTACGAGATCCTGCGCGTCCTGTGCCTGGTCTCCGCCGCCCAGTACCGCGTGCTGGACCCGACGACCATCATCGTCTATCCCGACATCTTCGCCAAGAAGAAGGCGTTCGACCTGCGCGGCATCAAGATTTTCTACCTGTCCGACATCAAGGCCGAGGATGCCCGCAAGATGGTGCAGACGGTCTTCCGCGACGAGCAGCTGCTGATCCAGGAGGACGCCAACCTCAACGCCCTGGTCATCCGCGGCGACTTCCAGTCGCTGGCCGACGTCGAGCGCTTTCTGTCCCGCATCGACAAGAGCAAGAGCGAGGTCGAGATCCACATCGAGATCCTGGAGATCAACCGCAGCCTGATCAACAAGCTGGGGGCCGACTTCGGCAGCGGCATCGTCGGCGTCGCCGCCGGCCTTTCCGACAGCGAGGGCGCCGTCAAATCGACGCTGAACGTCAAGGACCTCGATGGCACCAACTTCTTCCTCACCCTGCCCACCGCCGCCATGAATTTCCTGGAATCGGACAGCAACAACAAGATCCTGGCCAAGCCCAACCTGCGCGGCATCGACGGCGAGGAGATCTCCTTCATGGTCGGCGACGAGGTACCCATCCCCGAGACCCAGTTCCAAGCCATCGCCGCCGGCGGCATCAACTCCTCGCCGGTGACCACCTACCGCTACCGAAACGTCGGCGTGGAGATCAAGATCACCCCCTTTATCCACCAGAACAACGAGGTCACCCTCAAGACCAAGCTGACGATCAATTTCATCTCCTCCGGGGCCTCCTCCTCGTTCCCTACCTTCGGCAAGCGCGAGATCGAGAACAAGATCCGTCTCAAGGAAGGGG
This sequence comes from Candidatus Aminicenantes bacterium UBA2190, assembly GCA_002335385.1. Classification (GTDB taxonomy): domain Bacteria; phylum Acidobacteriota; class Aminicenantia; order UBA2199; family UBA2199; genus UBA2199. The sequence goes on along the minus strand of DCVK01000020.1, from coordinate 58,661 downwards.
AAACCAATATCATCGGCGGCCTGATCCGTGACGACGTGCGCGGCTCGCTGAAGGGCGTCCCGGCCCTGGCCCGCATCCCCCTGCTGGGCAAGCTCTTCGGCAACTCGGAGAGGAACATCAGCCAGACCGACCTGATCTTCTCCATCACCCCCAAGATCATCCGCCGCACCCCGATCAGCGTTGAGGACAACCAGGCCATCTGGAGCGGCGGCGAGCAGCCGGCTTCCGGGGCCGGGGCGCCGGCGGCAGGCGTCAAGGAAGGGGGCGCGGAAGAGGAACAGGCGGCGGAAGCAGAGCCGGAAGCGCCGCCGGCCGCCACCGGGGAGGACCGCGTGTCCATCGCCCCCGCCCAGGCCAGCCTGCCGGTCAATTCCGACGCCATTTTCTCCCTGCGCCTGCACGCCGGGACGCCCATCACCACCCTGTCGCTCGGCGGCAACATCAGCGGCGGCCCCTGCGAGTTCGTGGAAGTCGTCACCGATTCCCTGAACGAGAAGGATGTCAAGATACTGAAGAACATCTCGGGGAACCGCTTCGATCTGGGGCTGTCGTTCAGCGGCGACAGCGTCCAGACGCTGGCCTCGGCGGTCATTCAGCTGAAGGCCCGGTTCACCGCCAAGGGCCGCTACGTCCTGAGCGTCAGCGACGTCGTCGCCCACGACGCCAAGCGCAACCGGCTGGGGCTGGCGGGCGCCACCTGCCCGATCGACGTTTATTGATCCACGAGCCAGACCAATCCCTGCACAGGGATTTGATCTGGGTTTGACGACGACGCGAGATCGCGCCGACTAGGTTCCGGGGCAAGGGGCCCCGGACGCGGTCCCTCCCCCGCAGTTAGAATAACCGGCCGGCGGCCGGATTACTTGACCCTGTCCTTCAGGGCCTTGCCGGCGCGGAAAACGGGGACGTTCTTGGCCTTGATGGAGATCTTCTGGCCCGTCTTGGGGTTGATGCCGATCTTGGCTTTGCGGTGGGCGACGGCGAAAGTGCCGAAGCCGACCAGTGTCACCTTGTTCTTCTTCTTCAGGCAGGTGGCCACGGAGTCCAGGAACGCATTGACCATCTTCTCCGTCTCGGACACTTTCAGGTTCGCATTTTCCGCGATCGCTTTGACCAGTTCGGTTTTGTTCATCTTTGCCTCCTGCGGTGGATTGTAAGGAGGCGAATCGGGAAAGTCAAGTAAAATAGAGGGTTTTGTTAATTTTATCCCCTGAAACCCTTTGCACGAAAGGCTATCCGGATTCTGCTTCCCAAAAACCATCTCCTGACGCGGAGTTCGGAAAGCGGCTCCGGCTTACTTGTGGCGCGCGGCCGCATGCGGTATAATCAGCGGCGCAGGAGGTGCCCTCATGGAACCCTTCATCCAAGCCGCCCCGGAGATCGACGTCGACGAGATCATGGCCGCCATCCAGAAGCAGATCCAGGACAAGAAGAACGCCGGGCTGCTGCGGCAGAGCGAGATCGACGAGATCGCCGAAATGGAGCTGCAGCCGCTCCCCGACTTCCTGGAGATCCCCCACATCTACGAGCCGGTCCTGTATCCCGGCTTCGCCGAAAACATGGCGCCACCGGCGATGCTGGAGGAGGCCATCCAGGAGAAGGGCCTGGTCAAGGGGATCATGAAGAAGGTGCGCAGCCTGCTCGCCCCGTGGACGCGCTTCATGAACCGCCCCATGTACGTGGAGCTGAAGACGGGGATCAATGACCTGCAGAAGAAGGTGCCCATCATCCTGCAGAGCAGCGAGTACATCCGCCTGTTGCACAACGCCATGCACAACCTCATCGTCGAGGCCTCGAAGCTGAAGACCGAGGAGGAGCTCCTCAAGACGCGCATGCGCATCCTCGAAGACAAGGTGGAGTTCCTGGAGAACCGCCAGCGCGCTTTGGAGAAAAGGCTTCCCGGCATATGAACGTCCACCAGTTCCTGACCTCCTATTCCTACGGCGACGCCATCGGCAACGAGGCCCTGGAGATCCGCGACTTCCTGCGCGGCCGGGGCATCGGCTCCGAGATCTTCACCATGCTCTTCCATCCGCGCTACGCCGGCCAGGTGCGCAACTACCTGGAATACGACCGCTTCTCCGCCGCCGGCAACACGGTCATCTTCCACTTCTCCATCGGCTCGCCGGTGACGCGCAAGTTCCTGCGCCTCCCCGACCGCAAGGTGATCATTTACCATAACATCACCCCGCACCATTTCTTCCTGGATTACCACCGCACCCTGGCCAAGGACTGCTTCAAGGGGCGCCTGGAGCTGAAGAGCCTGGCCGGCCAGGTCGACCTGGCTCTGGGCGACTCGGAGTACAACCGCCGCGAGCTGGAACAGGCCGGCTTCCAGCGCACGGGCGTCCTGCCGCTGGTCATGGACTTCTCCAAGTTCGACCTGCCGGTGCTGCCGGTGTTTCGCGGGCTCTTTGCCGACGGCAAGACCAACCTGTTGTTCATCGGCCGCATCATCCCCAACAAGAAGGTGGAGGACGTCATCCGCACCTTCGCCATGTACCAGCGGCACTTCAACCCCGACTCGCGCCTGTTCATCGTCGGCGAGCACCGCGGCTTCGAGCGCTACCTGTCGGCGCTGCAGGGGCTGGTCGCGGCGCTGGGAACGCGCGACGTCCATTTCAGCGGCCACGTGCCGCTGGCCGAGGTGGTCTCCTACGCCAAGCTCTCCCACCTTTACCTGCACCTGAGCGAGCACGAGGGGTTCTGCGCCCCGGTGGTGGAGAGCTTCCATCTGGGCATCCCGGTGATCGCCTTCGACGCCGGCGCCGTCGCCGAGACACTGAACGGCGGCGGCCTGCTGGTCCGCGAGAAGGACCCGCTGCGCATCGCGGCCGCCTGCGACCAGGTGCTGTCCCGTCCCGCCCTGCGTGCGGCCGTTCTGGCCGGCCAGGCGCGGGCGCTGGAGAAGTACCGCCGGCAGCGCACGGGCGGCATCCTGCTCGACTTCCTGCGAGCGCAGCGGGCGCAGCGAGCGCCGCAGCCATGAGCGATCCTACGGAACTTCGCCGAGTGCCCCTCCCTGGCGATGGCCTCCAGGAGCGGGCCGTCATCGTCCGCTACGGCGAGATCAGCCTCAAGGGGCGCAACCGCGGCCGCTTCGAGCAGAAACTGCGCGACCACCTGGCCTGGTTCCTGCGCACGCACCATCACCCCTTCTCCTCCATCGAGATCGAGCGCGGCCGCATCTACATCCGCGGCTGCCAGGATGTCCCAGACCTGAAGAGGGTCCTGGGCGTTTATTCCTACAGCCCGGCGCTGGAGATCGAGCGCGACTACGGGAAGCTGAAGGAGGCGCTGGCCGGCTTCTTCCCGGCCATCCGCGGCAGTCGCGACTTCCGCGTCAGTTGCCAGCGCCTGGCCAAGGATTTCTCCCCCGACTCCATGGGGGTCGAGCGCGAGCTGGGAACGCTTATCGAGAAGAGCACCGGCACGCCGGTGCGCCTCAAGGACCCGGCCTTCGAGCTTCACGTCGAGATCGGCCAGCGCCGCATCTACCTGTTCGCCGGAAAGATCCGCGGCTTTGGCGGCTTCCCGGTGGGGAGCTCGGGCCGGCTGGTCTCCCTGCTGTCGGGGGGGATCGACTCGCCGGTGGCCACCTTCCTGATGATGAAGCGCGGCGTGCTGCCGCTGCTGCTCCATTTCGCCGTCTCCGAGGCGGAGACCGCCAAGGTGCGGCGGCTGCGCGACCGGCTGCAGGAGTTCGCCGCCGGGGAGGAACTGCGCCTGGTGGTCATCCCCCGCGAGGAGCTGTTCCTGGGCAAGCTGCCGGAACTGTATCATTCGCGCTTCGAACCCTATGTCTGCGTCATCTGCAAGTACCTCATGCACAAGGCGGCGGCGGAGCTGGCGCAGCGCGAGGGAGCGCTGGGCGTCATCACCGGCGACAACCTGGCCCAGGTGGCATCGCAGACGCTGAAGAACCTCCAGGCATCGCGCAGCAGCGCGACGCTCCCCGTGTACAGCCCGCTGATCGCCTTCGAGAAGAACGAGACCATGGCCCTGGCCCGCGAGATCGGCACCTACGAGCTATCCATCTCCGCCAGCGAGGGCTGCACGCCGCCGCGTGACCCCAAGACGGGCGTCGACCCCGCGCGCCTGCTCAAGGTACTGGAGCTGACCGGCCTGCGTTAAGCCACGCCTCCGGCCCCGGCCCGGAATTGGCGAACGATGTCCGCGATCCCCCGGGCGAAATTCACCTCGGTTTTGAAGCCGAGCTCGTCACAAATCAGCCCGGCGTCGCACAGCCAGTAATTGTCGCGGGCGCTGCGCAGGTCGCTGCGCGTGACCAGGGGCGGCTTTCCCGTCAGCCCGGAGACGGCTTCGGAAACCAGGGCCACGCCCAGCATCAGGGGATGGGGTATCTTCAGCACGAATTTCATGTCCATGGCCCTGAGCAGCTGGGCCATGATCTCGCGCCATGAATAGAATTCCTCGGCTGCCACGAAATAGGTCTTGCCGATCGCCCGGTCGTCTTCAGCCGCCAGAACCAGCGCCCGCACCAGGTCCTGCACGAAGCAGATGCTGGTCTGCTTGGCGCGGCGGCCGATGATGGGCACGATGCGCCGCCGCATCAGGTTCATGGCGGTCTGCAGTTCTTTCTGCCCGGCACCCAGCACATTGGGCGGGCGCACGATCACGACCGGCAAGCGGCTCAAAAAACCGGCCGCGGCCTGCTCGGCCTGGGCTTTGCTTTTCCCGTACAACGACACGGGACGGCCGGGGTCCGATTCACGCAAGGGTCTTCTGTCCCGGGCCGGGCCGACGGCGGATATGCTGGAAACGAGGATGAATCTTCTCAATTCGGGAACGGTCCGGGCACAGGCCTCCAGGATGTTGGCCGTCCCTTCCACGTTGGTCTTGAAGTAACCCGGCCAATCGGGAGCGCTCAGCACGGCCCCGGCGTGAAAAACGTAATCCATGCCGCGCACGGCCCGGCGCAGGGAATCCAGGTCGAAATAACTGCCGCCGACGAGGGTGACCGGAAGCTTCTCCAGAGCGGCCGTCCGGCTTGCGGCGCGGACCAGGCAGGAGACATCGTAGTTGCGCTGCAGCAGGTGCCGCACCAGGTGGCCGCCGATGAAGCCGCTGCCGCCGGTGACCAGGGCCTTCATTTTTTCCATCGCCGCCAAGGGAGACCGCGATCACATGTAGCCATTCCGCCGGTACCAGTCGATCGTGATGCCCGCCCCCTCGGCAAATGGATAGCGGCTTTGAAAACCGAAGTCCCGGCTCGCCTTTCTGGTATCGTACCTCCAGTAATGGTTCTTCAGATACATGGTGAGTTCCTCCCGGGTCATGATCGGGACGGACTTCGTCAGCTTGGAATGGATTTCCATGAAAAACGAAAGCACGTGCAGCACGAAATAGGGCAACGGCAGGGTGATGTAGCGCTTGCCCAGGATCGCGGCGATCGCCTGGTAGATCTGCCGCAGCTGATAGGTCTTCTCCTCCCCCAGGATATAGGTTTCTCCGCGCGTCCGCGGATTCCCGGCGGCGGCGATCATGCCGTGGACCACGTCCCAGACGAAACAGACCGTCGCCTCCAGCGTGCCGACATTCACCTGCAGCCCCTTGCTCATGAGCTTGAAAAAAATGTACATCCCGCCATCGCTCCCGGGGCCGTATACCACGGGCAGGCGGATGATCGTGTACGGCAGGGTGTTCTCCGCGGAAGCCAGGTACTCCTCGGCCGCGAGCTTGCTCTTGCCGTAGGCGCTCAACGGCCGGCAGGGCGCGTCTTCATTCAATAAATGATTTTTTTTCGAGGGCCCCATGACGGTCACGCTGGAAGCGAACAGGAAGCGCTCCGGCGCCACGCCCTGCTCGCGGCAGACCTCGACGAGATTTTTCGTTCCCTGATAATTCACGCGGAAAAGCGTCTCGGGGGCCACGCCGCCCATCACGGCCGCCAGGTGAAAAATGCAGTCGGCGCCGGCGACGGCGCCCTGGAGGGTCGATTTTTCCAGAAGGTCACCGTAGTGTATCCGGCAACCCAGGTCGGCGATCCGGGAAATGTTTTCGCCCGGCCGGACCAGGCAGACTACCCGTTCACAGCGGCGCCGCAACTCGCGCACGAGATGGCTGCCGATGAACCCCGCCGCCCCGGTGACGAGGATGTTCCTGCCCGCCAGGGCCGGGTGTCGCTCATCGCTGCCATGGAGGCTCTTTTCACCCATGACCTGATTGTACGGAAAACCGGCCGGCATTTCAACTGCCGGCCAGGCACGAAAAACAGCCGGCAAACCCGGCGCGTTCCGCGCTGTGGGCTCCGGAAGGCCGTTGCGGTTTACAGGGCCAGGGCCAGCCCCAAGGACAGCCGCCACCCGGAGAGATCGAGGCGGAAACTGCCGGCGTCGGCAGCGCCGCCCAGGTCGTTCCCGGACAGCGCGTAGGCCAGTCTGCCCCACTCCCGCTGCAGCTCCATCCGCTGCGTGCGCCACTCCCCCTGCCAGCGGTTTTTGACCGGATCGCGGGCGGCGTTCATGTCCCGGTACTGGTATTCGTACAAGCCGGGACCGGAAAAACCCGAACCGCGGCGCAGGGCATAGCCGCCCTCGATCTGCAGGCCAAGGCGCCACGACAAGGCCAGCTCCAGGCGGGCCATGGCGTCGGCGGTCATGCCGCCGCCATTTCCCCGCATGTCAACAACCTGCTGCCATTCCTGCCAGTAGCCGTCGGCGTCGGTCTTGCGGTAATGCTGGGACTCCAGGGTTCGCACCCTGGCGAACATGGGCCCGACGGCCATGCGAACGCCGCCGGTCCAGGAGCGGTTGCGGAAGACGTCGACGATCACCCCCAACTGCGGGACCCAGGCGCGAGCCGACAGGAAATATTCGGGGAAGCCCGTCTCAACGATGTACGCTCCCGGCACGGTCACCTGGTCGGGGCGCAGGTCATTGATCCGGAAGGTCTGCCGCAGCCAAGAGGTCCTTTGCCGGCCCAGGAATTCCAGCCCGGCAAAGAGGGAGACCCGGGCGCCGAGAACGCGCCCGATGCGCAGGGCCATGGGGAACCCGCCGTGCAGCCCCCGCAGCGCCGACCCCTCCGCCTCCTCCAGGACGTACGAGAACGCGCCGCCCGAGATGAGCTGCAGCGCCTCGTAGCCGTCGCGGTAGAGGAATTCCACCCGTTCCTGCTGCGCCTCGAGACGGGCGTTCAGGTCGCTGGGAGCGAGGGCGGCAAAACCAGCCGCGCATTCCACGAACCAGCCCCTGCGCGCCGCGCCGGCGGGCAGGCCGAAGGCGAGCCCCAGAAGCAACAAAAAGGCCATGGCTGTACGCCGGTTCATTCCCCACCCCCGTCGCGCCCCCGGCGCCCATGATCCAGGCCCTGGCGGCGCAGGATGGATCGGGGAGGCGTCAGGTCGGGCGGAGCGGCGCAGTCGGCGGGAACGGCCACGTCGGCGGTTCCCCCGCTATCGTCACTGTAGAACCACTCGCGGAATTCATCGCGCATGTCGACCCCCGAGAAATCCAGCAGATAATCGGCCAGGTCCATGGTCGAAAAAGGGGCGAAAGCGTAGCGGGAATGGACGTAGGCAAGAAAGGAGACCAAGGCGCTGCGCCCGCCCAGGCGGCGGGCCAGGGTCTCCATGATCTGCGTCCCCTGGTAATAGGCGCGGCCGTCGAAGCCGACGGCGACCGGCGAGCGGCCGCTGACCATGCTGGAGCGGAAGTCCTCCCCGATCGGGAACAGGTAGTCGGGGTAGGTGCGGTCGTACCAGGAAGTGACGGCCTCGTCGATCCAGGAGTCGCGGTAGGTGCGGGCCACGGCGCTGCAGGCGAAGTACATGTGGAACACCTCGTGGCTGAGCGCGGACAGGGAGGAGATGGTGGCGCCGAAATATTCCATGCCGCCGCCGCCCGAAACGAGAAATACGCTCAGGCCGCGCGGCATGGGGAAGGGACCGATGTCGGCGACCAGTTGCGGCAGCCAGGATTCCAGCTCGTTCCAGGCCGCGTCAATGTCAGCGCCGCCGCGGAAGGCGCAGATGCGCACCGGAATGCCGGCGATCGCCCCCTGGCGCAGCACGGTGTCGGCCTCGGGAAGCAGGACGAACATCAAGGTATAGGAAGCCACTTCGCGCTCCGGGTCGAGCACCCATTCCTGAACGTCGCCGGCGGCGGTGCACGCGACGGAACCCGAGCCCAGGCAGCGGTAGGGGGCGGCGCCGGCCACGCGCAGGGTGATGCGGTGGCGGGCCAGCTCGTGGGGCGTGTTCAGCGTCGGGAACAACTCCTCGTTGCCGCTTCCCTTCAGGTCGTGCACTTCGGTGCTGAAGCACGGATAGCCGCCGGCCAGGGCCAGCCGGTAGGAGACGATCAGCTCATGTTCACGGACGGGATCGACCTCTTCGACGAACTCCAGCATCCGCTGGGTGCTGCCCGGGACATCGACCACCTGGAAGGCGTCGCTCGGGGTCGCCCAAGCCCGGCCATCCAGGGTCCAGCTCGAGATGACATCGCCGCAGCAGGCCGGGTCGAAATGGATGCGCGGCCGCGTCTGCCCCGGGCGCATGCGGAAGCGGACGCGGGCGGTCCCGTCCACTGCCGCTTCCTGCGGACGATAGGTCAGCGTCGCGTCGATGGCGGCGATGTCGATGCGCAGGGCATCGTCGACGAAGCGCAGCTCGTCGGCATAGGAAGGCAGGTCGTTCTCCCAGGCGTCGATATGGCCGGGGTGCTCTGACCCCGGCGAACAGGAGAAAAACTGCATGGATAACGCCGCCAATCCGGCCAGCAGCCGCGTCCTCCAGGCGGTCCCCGGCAGGCGATCCTTGTTCATGATTCCCTCCTTGATCATCCTGCAGAAACGCTGCAAGGATATCCCGTCTCTGAGCAAGCATTCGCTATGCCAGATCGGGAAGCCATTTTTGCAGCAAAAACAGGACAGGCAGCCCCGCTGAGCGGCGAGAAACACTACTCCCTCTCCACGGAACGGCCGGCGAAACGCTCCGTCTTGTCCCAGGTGCGCCGCTTCCTCAGCACCAGGTCCTGGAACAGGCCCGCAAGCACGACAAAGGCCCACAACTTGGTATAGGTGAAATAGGCCAGCAGCGTCGCCAGGAAATTAAGCGGCGTGTCCTCGCGCTCGTAGGCCAGGGCGATCATCACCTCCAGCACGTAGAGCAGGAATGCCAGCACCCACAACTCGAAATAGGGGCCGAACAGGCGGATCTGCACCAGCCCGAACAGCGACAGCAGGAAGATCAGGTCGGAGGCCACGATGGCAAAAACGAACAGGTAGTAGAGCAGGAAGAAGTACAGCAGCTCGAAGACCGCCGCGTTCGGCCGGCCCAGGAGCCGCCGGCCGTGCTTGGCGATCAGGTAATTGTTGCCGCGCGCCCAGCGCGTGCGCTGGCGCAGCCACACGGCCAGGCGTTCCGGCTCCTGCTCCCAGGTGACGGCAGCGGGTAAAAAACCGATGCGCCGGCCGCGATCGTAGATGCGGAAGGTCAGCTCCGTGTCCTCGGTCAGGGCCTGCTCGTCCCAGCCCCCCAGGGCCTCCAGGTCCTTCCGCCAGATGACGTAATTGGTGCCGGGCAGGGCGGAAATGCGCAGGAAGGACCAGCGCCCCGCCTGGATGAGCCACTGGAAAGCGATCGACTCCAGGTTGATGAAACGGGTCAGCAGGTTGCGCCGGGCGTTGTAGGCGCGGAATTTGCCGGTGACGGCAGCCAGGCGGGGATCGGCGACCAGGGCCGCGGCCAGGCGGCGCAGGGCGTCCGGCTCCGGCAGGTTGTCGGCGTCGTAGACGGCGATGACGTCGCCGCGGGCCTCGCGCAAGGCGCGGTTGAGGGTTGCACTCTTGCCACGCCCGCCCTCGCCGGCCGGGATGTCGAGGAATCGGAAGCGCGGGTCACCGCCGGCCTGGCGCCTGGCTGCGGCCAGCGTGCGGTCGCGGCTGCCGTCGTTGACGACCATGATCTCCAGCTTGCCTTCGGGGTAGCTCAGCTCCTGCAGCCTGGCGACGGTATCGACGATGACCGTCTCCTCGTCGCGGGCCGGCACCAGCACCGTGACCGCCGGCAGCTCCTCATCCCGCGGCAGCACTTGCGGCTGCCGCCGCAGCCGCCGGTGCAACAGGAACCCGCCCAGGCACAGGACGAACTGGTACAGCAGCATCAGCCAGATGAAGATCACGGCGAAGACGAAGACGCCGTGCAGCAGGACGCTCAGCAGGGGCTTCATCGCCGTCTCCGCGACAGCAGGTAAATGAAGAGCAGCAGCATCATCGAGGATGCGCCGATGACGAGGAAAACGTTGGAGGTAAGGAATCCCAGCAGCTCGATGGTCCGCCGCGACCTGCTTTGGGTGTAGATCTCCAGCCGGTGGGAACCGCGGGGCAGCACTAGGTTGTTCCTGTCCGCCGTCAGGTCCAGCACCCGTCCGTCCAGGCGGACACGCTCCAGCATGCGGCTGAAGGACAGGGTCACCGGCGTCGGCGACTCGTAGCGCAGGCTGAAGACGTTGCCCGAGACCGACAGGTCGTAGATATCGCCGCTGAAGGAGAGGCGCGGGCTCAGCTCGGGATCGTCGAACAGCCCGGCCTTGGCAAACGTGAGCCGCCGGTTTCCCGAGGGCAGGTAGACGTGGTTCTTGTCAAAGAATGGCCAGGGCTGCCCGTCGAGCCGCGGCTGATGGCCGTCGGCGTCCAGCAGCAGGGTGAACGGCTGTCGGGAATCGATGCGGAAGCCATTGCCCTCGCGCCGCAGCGAAACATCGCTGCCCATGACGAAGGGCAGCAGGTCCATGTCGAAGGAATTGACCGTCGACTCGGCATAGATGCCGACGCGCCCCGAGGCCAGGGCGGCATAGTAGAAGGTCGCGGCCAATTCGCTGCCGATGGCCTGCGGCGCGGGCAGCCGGCGCTCGCTGCTGCCGGCGCGCGGCGTGACATTGATGTCGAACATCAGCCGCTTGCGGTCTTGGATCAACGGTTCGTAGGCGCGAAAATACTTCAGGTAGCGGTCGGGGGGATCGCTCCAGCTGGAAGCAGGATCCTCGACCTGCAGGGTGAAGCGGTGCCGCGCCATCAGGGCGATGATATCGCGGCTGTCGATGCCGCAATCCTCGCGGATACCGGGGTGCAGCAGGGTGTCCAGGGCGGTGACGATCACCTCCATGTCGCGGCGGCGGGCCTTGGCGATCCTGGCCGCCTCGGACAGGAAATGATCGTGCAAATCACGGATCATCTCGCAGCGGAAGTCCGCGAACCGGCCGAAATTTTCTCGGTCGCGTTGGAAGTGGCGCGGCGAGGCGGGATCGAAGAACTCCAGCGGGTCGATGCCCCGGCGGCGGCGGAATTCCCTCCGCACGTCTTCGTTGAGCGGAACGAAGCGTCCGGGATTCTTCAAGCCGGAATCGGTGTCGTAGCTCAGCTCGGCCAGGTTGACCCCGTCCCAGTGGTGGCCGTTGAGGACGCGCCCGAAGAAATCCGTGGCCGCCTTGCGGGCGTCCGGGTTGTAGAGGTTCATGGCATAGCGCCAGCCGACGCGGGCGTCGTCCCCGGCGGCGGTTTTCTCCCGCCATTGCGGATGGGTCTCCCAGAAGAGGGGCGAGACCTGGGGCAGCTCGAACCAGGCATAGACGGCGATGCCGTGGTCGTGGCACAGGCCGATGAAGTAATCGTAGTCGAACGTGTAGCCGGAGTAGAAATGCCAGGCGGCCAGGTAGATGATCTTCACGCCGCTGGAGCGCCAGCGCCGCACCAGCCGCTCCCAGGAAACCTGCTGGCGCAGCCCGGGGTCGAAATAGAACTCCAGGTTGGCGCGGCGGACGGGAAAGGAGAGCTTGAGCACGTTCTTCAGGTAGTAGGGGAAGTAGGGAAAATGGCTGATGCCGAACGGGGTGTAGGGGTCGAGCAGGGTCCCGAAATACAGCACCCGGCCGCGTCCCACCTCCTTGACCACGGCCAGCGGCTGGCCGGAGGTGTCATCCAGGCAAAGGACCTGGCCGCCCTCGGCACGGAAAGGGTTGACCACCAGCCCCGGGTTCCAGCTATAGGCCGGCAGGGGCATGGAGAGCTCGCGCACCCGGGAGACATAGATCGCCTGCGCCAGGAAGCGGAACCCCAGTTTTTCCGCCAGGTCGCTGCGGCCGTCGGTGACCAGCGTGCCGCCGCGCTCGATGAATTCCAGCACCGTATTGCGCTCCACCGTCATGAGCTCGTTGGCCGCCCCTTGGGGCACGACCAGCAGGTCGAAGCCGTCCAGGGAGAAGTCGCGCTGTCGCCCCAGTTCGCGCACCTGGGGGGCGAAGCCGAAGACCTGCAGCAGCGAGGCGTAGCTGCGCTGGTTGTTGCGGTCGGCCTCGGTCTGGGTGCGGCTGGCCAGCAGCAGGGCGCGCGTCAGCGTCAGCGGCCGCGCCTTTTCGCTGCGGAACAGTCCGCCCAGCCAGGAGCCGGCACGGCGCCACCAGCCTTTGGACCTGGCCGCGGGAAGCAGGTCGACCGCCTCCATGACGTGCAGTCCGCCCGGCTCCAGATCGACGCGGCGCTGAACGGTGCCGGACAGCCGCTGCGGCGAATAGGTCTCGCGCTTCACCTTGCCGCGCGGGTCCAGCGTGACCTCGTGCAGGTACTGGTTGAGCAGCACCACGCCGCCGTCGCCGCCGGCGGTGGTGATCCAGCGTCCCTCGCTGCGCACGTTGCAGTGAAAATCACGCAGCGAGGCGAAGGTCCAGCCTTGCGCCTTGATCTCCCGCACCAGATGCTGCAGGTCCGCCAGGGGCAGGAACGGGTGAAAGAAAAATGCCGCCAGGGGGTCGCGCACCGCTCCCATGTTGCCCAGGCTGCGCAGCATGGCAGCGGCATCGTCCGCCCGGTTGGCAAACGAGATGTAGCCGAGGTTCTCGGGGATGACCTGGACGCCCGACTCCGGCAGGCGGTAGGCATACGGCGCCAACACCTGCGAGTCGGGGATGTCGGCCGCCATCGGCCGGTCATGGAACGTGTCGAAAAAGCCGCCGATGAGGCGGTAGTCGCGCTGGCCGGCGGCGTAATGCGGCGTTTCCCAGGCGATGGGATAGAGCCGGTTGCGGCAGCATTCGGATAGCCCCTGCTCGATGCGCCGCCGCAGCCATTCCTCGCTGGCCTCCGGGATGGGGCGGCCGGCGACCACGTCCCAGAACTCGTAATCATCGGTGCTGGCGCCGTGGTACTGGTGGCTGACACCGTGCATGACGATGGCCGCCCCCTTGCCGACGGCGTCGTGCAGCGCTGCGAGCAGCTCGGGGTTCTCGGCGAGGAACTCCTCCTCCTGGCTGGCCGGGTCACGGTAGATCGGGACCAGCGCGATCTGGAAGGGAACGCCCTCGGCAGCCAGGAAGTCGCTGATGCGGCGGATGGCGGCGGGGTCGCTCTGCGGGGTGACGTCCTCGATGCGCAAAAGAACGCGACGAGACGGCTCGTGGTCACGACCGAGGATATCGTGCAGCAGGTCGCAAAAGATCAGCCAGCGCCCGCCCTCGCGGGCGTAGGCGAAGGGCGAGTCGGCAAACGCCCAGAGGTTGGAGCCGTGAACGACATAGGGCAGGCGCCGGCCGCCGGCATCCGCGGCCCAGGCCACGACGCGGCAGCCGCCCTGGCCGGGGATCAGCGTCTGCAGCTGGCTGTCCTCCTTGGCGAACGCGTGATCGCCGTAGGACACCCTCCAGTCGCGTCCGCTGACCTCGGCGCCGGCCCGCAGCGGGAAGCGCCCCGGCGCCAGGCCGAGCAGCTCGTCCAGCTGCTGGTTGATCCAGACGATCGGGCCCCGGCGCCTGGTCACGGCCTCGAGCAGGGCCGGCGGCAGGGGCGTCCGCCCTTCTTCGCAGATGATGAACAGGAAATCGGCGGCGGCGGCCTCCCGGGGGGCGCAGGCGGAAACCGGCCGCAGGCGCGCCCATTCGAGGTCGAAATGGCCCAGCAGGTGCTGGGTGTAGCGGGCGGAGATGAAGCCGTCGGAGCGCTCCGGCTCGCCGTCATACAGGATCAGGGCCCCGCCGGAGGATGCCGTGACCACGGCGGGTGCGGCCAGGCACAGCAGGAGGCCGACGGCCGCGATCCACCCGTCGCGGCTCATTCTCCCTCCAGGCGGCTTGCCAGCACGGCGACGATGCGCCCGGCGGCCCGGCCGTCGCCGTACGGGCTGGACGGGCGCGCCATGCGCCGGTAGCCCGTCGGGTCACGCAGCAACTCCATGACCCGGCGCGCGATCGCCCGGCGCTCCGTGCCCACCAGCTCGGCTTGGCCAGCCGCCAGCCCCTCCGGACGTTCCGTTTCCCGGCGCATGACCAGCACCGGCTTGCCCAGGACGGGGGCTTCCTCCTGGATGCCGCCCGAATCGGTCAGCACCAGGCGGGCACGGTCCATCAGGAAGACGAACGGCTCATAGGCCAGCGGCTCTATGAGGCGGATGTTCTCCTCGCCGCCCAGCAGGGAGCGCACCGGCCGGTGCACGCTGGGGTTGAGGTGCAGCGGGTAGACGATGCGCAGGCGCCGGTCATGGCGGGCGATGTCGCGCAGCGCCAGGCAGACCCGCCGCAGCGGCGGGCCGAAGCTCTCGCGGCGGTGGCCGGTGACCAGGATGACCGGTGGCCCGTTCTCATCCAGGTCCAAATCCCAGGCGCGCCGGAAATGGTCCAGCCAGCGCCGGCGGGCCGCGGGGGCCCGCAGCCGGCGCCGCACCAGGAGCAGGGCGTCGATGACGGTGTTGCCGGTCACCCAGATGGCTCCGGCGGCCACGCCGCAGGCCAGCAGGTTGCGCCGCGCCCCGGCGGTGGGGGCGAAATGGAGATCGGCCAGCACGGTCAGCAGCCGTCGGTTGGTCTCCTCGGGAAAGGGGAAATACCGGTCCGGGGTGCGCAGCCCGGCCTCGACGTGGGCCACCGGCACGCGCTGGTGGAACGCGGCCAGGGCGGCGGCGAAGGCGGTGGTGGTGTCCCCCTGCACGATCACCGCCCGCGGCTTCTCCGCCTGCAGGACGGGGCGCAGGGCGCGGAGGACGGCGACGACGACGTCGAGGGGCTCCTGGCCGGAGCGCATCAGGTCCAGGTCGATGTCGGGCGAGATGGCGAAGGCTTCCAGGGCCTGGTCCAGCATCTGCCGGTGCTGGGCGGTGGCGCAGACGCAAACGCGGAAGCGCGGATGGGCGCGCAGTCCGGCGATGACCGGGGCCAGCTTGATCGCCTCCGGCCGCGTGCCCAGAACCGCCAGCACCTTGATCCGGCGTTGCGCCATCTCACCTCCATGAACCTAGAAATAGAAGCTGATGCCCCCGGAAAAATAGTCGCCGCTGAAACGGTACTCGTCATTCTCGCTGTAGCGCGTGTAGGTCAGCGAGATGTAAATGGGATGGCGCGGTGAGTAATTCAAGGTTGCCGCGTAGGCGAACATGCCGACGCTCTCGTTGTTGCCGCCGAAATGAAGCTGCGGATGGAGTTCCAACCTGGGCAGGACGGCGATCTTGGCGCCGACGTGCCAGACATAGGTGGAGATGCGCCGCAGCGCCTCGTTCGGGTACCAAAGGTTCGACCTCTCGTTCAGAAGGTAAATGCCCGTCTCGGCGGCGAGGCCGTTGAAAAGCCTGCAGGAAAGTCCGGCATCGGCGCCGCTGGCGTTGTAGCCGTTCGAGCCGAACATCTGGAACAGGGCGGCATACATTTCGAGCCCGCGCTTCTGGTAATAGTAGACCCCGGTGAACATGCTCAGCGAGGATTTTTGCCGGTGTCGCAGCCCATCGTCATCCTCGACGTCGAAGGCGATGGACTGCTGGCGGAACTTGACGATCAGCGAGGAGGCGGCGGCCAGGGAGACGCGCACTCCGCCCCAGGGGGCCAGGGAGAACAGGCCGTAGGCGCCGCCCAGGAACGTCTCCACACCGAACTGCGGATAGACGCTACTGCTCAGGGGCAGCGCCGCCAGGAGCAGCAGCAGCGCGACGGCGCGCTTCACTCCGCCTCCGCCCCCGCCGTCGGGGAAGCTTCTCCGGCGGCGGCGCCGTCGCCGTAGGAAAAGAAGTCGAGGCATTCGCGGCCGATGTGCTGGCTGCGCTTCCGGGTAAAATAGGGCGTTTCAAAGCGCACACGCGCCGGCCGCTCCAGCACGATCAGCCCGTCGGGGCTCAGGACGCCGCGCTTATGGATGACCTTCAGCGGATTGGCGTACTCCAGCATGGCATAGGGCGGGTCGAGGTAGGCCAGGTCGAAGCGGAAACCGTCCTTGGCCAGGGCGATGATCGAGCGGTTGAAGTCGCCGCAGATGACGCGGTAAAAATCGGGGGCGATGCCGATCTTCTCCAGGTTGTGGCGGATGACGCGGGCGGCCTCCGGCAGGTCGTCGATGAACACCACGTATTCGGCGCCGCGCGACAGCGCCTCGATGCCGATGTTGCCGCTGCCGGCGAAGCCGTCGAGAAAGATCTTTTCCTTGATATCGGCCTGCAGGATATCAAAGAAAGTGAGCTTGATCTTGGACATGGTGGGGCGGATGAGCGGGTTCTTGCCTCCGCGCAGTACCCTTCCCTTGTACAGACCGCTGTTGATCCGGATCATTCTCGCAGTATACTTGCTTCTACCGCAACTTGCAATCTCAACTGGCTCCAGCGGTCTCGAAAAAGCAAAAAGCGCAGGCTCCGGCTCATCCCTCCCAGCCGGCCATGCGCGCCAGCAGCCACCATGTCGCCGCGCCCTGGTTGACCAGGTTCCCTTGGCTCTCCATGCCCTGGCTCATGCGGTTGGCCGGGTGGCGGACCGGCACTTCGTTCACCAGCTGCTGCTCGCCGCCCGACCAGCTCTCGATGTCGGACGTGTCGATCAGGACGCCCTGGTTCATCAGCACCGACTCGCGCACTTGGCGGTTGAACTTGGCCAGGATATCGTTCGGCTCGTCCATACTCGCTGTAACGCAGGCCAGCTTGACACCGGGCAGGCGGCCTGACAGTTCAGCGATCGCGTTCAGGTAGCCGGAGGCATCAAGCTTGCCCGTCAAGAGCGCCTGCTCGTCGGGCCGGATCACCACCACCGTGGCCTGGCTCTCCAATATGGCCTTCTCCAGGCTCCAGCGCCACTCCTGCGGGTCGAGTGCCGCACCCTGCGGCAGCCAGCTCCCTTCCTGCGCCACCAGCCCCGGCTCTTTGGGCGATGCCACCGGGGCCAGTCGGGCGTCCCTGTTCCCCAGCAGCCTCAGCCCCAGGGTGACCGGGTCGTTGCCCTGGGCGCCGAGCACCAGCAACTTGTGCCGTTTGGCCTGCTCCAGCCATTGGGAGGGGATGATGTTCAGAGTTGTATGGTGGTGGTCGACCACCAGGGCCTCGTTTTCAATAAGGGTCAGCGGGCCGTCGTTGAAGTCATCCTGCGAGCCGTCGCCGGCCAGCAGGCGGATGGCGTACAGGATGCCCGCCGGCGCCGTGCCGGCCTGGTGCGTGCCTACGGTCCAGGCGTAGCTGCCCTGGTCGGCCGGCAGGTTGGCCACGATCTGCCCCACCTTGGCCGCCTTCTGGAACAGGATCAGCCGCACGGTGCCGGCGTAGCCGTTGGCATTCCAGGTGATGTTCTGCGTCGTGCCCAGTTCCCAGCTCTCGCCGCCGTTGGGCGAGGTCATCTCCAGCTGCGCCGGGTCGATCAGCCCCAGCCGGTAGTCGCTGGGATCGACGATGGTGTTGTCGGTGCTGCGCAGGTAGAGGCGGTAGTCAGAGCCCTTAGGGGCCATGCCGCTGTCGTAGGTCTGACCCACGGTCCAGGCGTAGGTGCCGGCCGACGCCGGAAGATTGGCGACGATGTTGCCGAACCTGACGCCGTTCTTGAACAGCACCAGGCGCACGGTGCCGGTGTAGTTGACGGCGTTCCAGGTGATGGCCTTGGTGGTGCCCAGGGTCCAGTGTTCCCAGCCGTTGGGAGTGGTCAGCTCAAGCGAGGGTCCCGGCACGGTGAGTATGGTGAATGGCGCGTCGCTGGCATCGTAGGGGGTGCCGGCGGCGTGCTCCAGCACCTGCGCGTAGCAGTTGCCCGACGGCGTGTCGGGAACGGTCCACAGGTGGCTGCCGTCATTGGCCGTGTCGGCCACGACCGAGTGCCAGGTGGAGCCGCCGTCGTAGGTGTAGATGATATCGACGTTGCCCACGCTGCCCGAGGAGGTCCAGGTGATCTCCTGCCCCGTGCCGGCCGTCCAGCTCTCGCCGCCGTTGGGCGAGGTGACGGTGATGGAAACTGATTCAACCGCGGTGAAATCCTGGCCCGCCTGGCTGGACGTCACGCTGCCGTAGGTGCGGGAGACCGGAATGAAGGTGTATCCCGTCAGAGATGGCGTCACTGTCCCGCTCCAACCGTAATTCACCGCTCCCGAGTAGAATCCGGAAGCATCCGTGGTGACAGTGCCCGGCAGGCCGTTCATGCCAACCCCTTGAACGGGATTCACGCCATCCGTGATCGTGCCGGAAATGGCCAAGGTGATCTGCGCCAGTCCGTAAGAAAAGATGATGCCGCTATTCATTTTCCCGCCCAGCGGCGTCATGCCGTATAATACTCCGTTCACCGCGATCAGGGAATCCTCGGGCCTCATGCCATCTTCAGCTCCGCCGCCAAAATTGTGCAACACGGCAAAATTTGTGCCGTTGAGGCCGTTAAGGTCGAATTTAAAAAGCGTGCCATAACCGCCGGCGCCTCCGGTAAAGGTCATGCCGTAGAGCGCCCCGCCCGATTCGATCAGGGAGCCAAGCGGGGTACCCCCATCGCTGCTGCTGGAAAAAACATGCAGCAGTGAAAAATGGCTGCCGTCGGGATCGATTCTAAAGACCGTTCCCGCCCCGCCAAGGCTTTCGCCGCCGGAATAGGTCATGCCATAGAGCGCACCACCCGATGCGAGAAGAGAGTCTGAAGGCATGGCCCCATCCGCGGCTCCGCCGGCGAAATTGTGCAGCAAAGTATAACCGCTGCCGTCGGGATGGATCTTGAAGATCGTTCCATAATCACTGGCGCCGCCGGAATAGGTCATGCCGAAGAGCGCCCCGCCCGTTTCGACCAGGGAACCCCTGGGAAGTCGTCCATCCCCGCTTCCACCGGCAAAACTGTACAGCAACGTATAACCGCTGCCGTCGGGATGGATCTTGAAGATGGCTCCTTTGTCACTGGTTCCGCCAATTTGGGTCATGCCATAGAGCTCCCCGCCCCAAGTGACCAAAGACCCCATGGGATTGTCCCCATCTCCAAATGATGAACCAGTGAAAGTATGAAGCAGTGCATAGCCGCTGCCATCGGGGTTGATCTTGAAAACCGTACCGAGACCTGGGCCGCCCAGGGCACCGCCATCTCTCGTCATTCCATACAGCACCCCGTCCAACGCGAGCAGGGAGCCCGCTGGACTTTCCCCGTCTCCATTGGATCCGCCGGCAAAACTGTGCAGCACCGCAAAGCCGCTGCCGTCGGCATTGAGCTTAAAGACCGTGCCTTTGCTGCTGGTGCCCCCATAAGCGGTCATGCCATAGAGCACTCCATCCAACTCGATCAGGGAGCCATACGGAGTGTTCCCATTCTCCGTCCAGCCGAGGAAATTATGCAGCAGGCTGTAACCACTGCCGCCGGTGCCGATCTTGAATATCGTTCCGACGGCGCCCGTGCCGCCTTCCTGGGTCATGCCGAAAAGCTCCCCAGCCGATAGAATCAAGGAGCCCTGGGGCATTTTCCCGTCCGTGGTCCCCCCGGAAAAACTGCGCAGCAGAGAATAATTGCTGCCGTCGGTGTTGAGCGCGAAGATGACCCCTGAAAGGCCGGCGCCGCCTTCTTTCGCCATTCCGTACAGCACGCCGCTCGCAGCGACCAGGGACCCGATGGGATATCGGCCGTCCGCCATGCCGTAGGCAAAACTGTGAAGCAGGACAAAATCACTTCCGTCGGGATCGACCTTGAATACCGTGCCCACAGAATTGCTGCCGCCGGAATAGGTCATGCCGTAGAACACTCCGCCCGATTCAACCAAGTCACCTTTGGGATTTTCTCCATCCCCGACCCCGCCGGCAAAATGGCGCAGCAGGGAATAACCGCTGCCGTCGGGGTTGATCTTGAAGATCGTTCCTTTATAGCTGGCCCCGCCCTGGCCGGTCATGCCATAGAGCGTCCCGCCTGATGCGAGCAGAGATCCCATGGGCGATTGACCATCCCCGGTCCCGCCGCTGAAACTGTGCAGCAGGGTGAAACTGCTGCCGTCGGTGCCGATCTTGAAGACCGTCCCATTGTAACTTGCGCCTCCGCCTGAGGTCATTCCGTAGAGCGCCCCGTCCAATACGACCAGGGAGCCGTGGGGCGTGCTTCCGTCCCCGGTTCCACCGCCGAAGCCATGCAGCAGGGCAAAATCGCTGCCATCAGGGTTGATCTTGAATACCGTCCCGAAGGAATTGGCGCCTCCGGCCTGCGTCATGCCGTAGAGCACTCCTCCCACCCCGATCAGGGAGCCGTAGGGGCTCTCTCCATCGGCGGCTCCGCCGGCAAAGGAGTGCAAGATCATGTACCCGCTGCCATCGGTTTGGAACCGAAAAATGATTCCCTTGTTGTAGTCACCGCCGCGCCATGCCATGCCGTATAAATAGTTGTCGACCTGGAGCAGATTGGCATAAACCGGAGTCGCGCCATCCGTTGGCTTGAATTCGTGCAGCAAGTCGATCCCGGCCCGGAGCGGCAGGACCAGCAAACACAATCCGATCAGCATGAATAATACGATTTTTTTCATGATCTCCCCTTATTGATTCGGCACTACCCAACGGCTGGAAAATTTCCCGGGCCGCTCACCGGCGGCAGGCGAAATTTTTTATGAAAACTTTGTTTTCAGGCAACATGTTTTTTAAAGGAAATAGTAGCAAAATAAAAATAACTAAGCAAATATAAATAATTTTTCATGACAACCTCCGTGGAATTCGCGATCAACAAAGAAGCATTCGTTCCCATCAAGAGCGAAGACGATCTCCACATATATAACCGCTACGGCGCTAAGGCTAAAGGAATTTGGCAACCATTTCCCCGCTGGACAAAAGTCATATGGCAACGGCGGGGAATTCAGGCAGGGATCGGCGTTGTCAGAGCCAAACGGCCATGCCAATTTATCTGTGACTGGAGCTGGACAAAAAAGGAGCCGGTGTCTTCGGCCATATCGTTGCTATCGGCGAAAATTGATATATAATATGTAAAAATGATCAAGCGCTTTCACGAACTGCAGGAACGGATACTGAGTTACTACCCCGAGGCCAACATCGCCCTGCTGAAGAAGGCCTATGCCATCTCCACCGACGCCCATCTGAACCAGCGGCGGCTCTCCAACGAGCCCTACATCACCCACCCGCTGACCGTGGCCGGCATCCTGGCCGAGATGCGCCTGGACGAGATCTCCATCGCCGCCGGCCTGCTGCATGACGTGATCGAGGACTCGCAGTACAGCCGCGAGGACCTGGTCCGCCTTTTCGGCCAGGAGATCAGCGACATCGTCTGGGGCGTGACGAAGATCTCCAAGATATCGGAGGTGGACGTCGAGGACGCCCAGGCCGAGACGCTGAAGAAGATGATCATCGCCATGACCGCCGACGTGCGCGTCATCCTGATCAAGCTGGCCGACCGCCTGCACAACATCCGCACCCTGGCCCCCCTGGACAGCGAGAAGCAGGTCAAGATCGCCCGCGAGACCCTGGAGATCTACGCGCCCATCGCCTACCGCCTGGGCATGGGCAAGATCCGCGATGAGCTGGAGGACCTCTCCTTCATGTACCTTTACCCCGAGGAATACCAGCGCATCAAAAACGAAGTCGGCGACAAGACCGAGTGGGCCCTGAAGCAGGTGGAGGGGCTCAAGAAGCAGATCCAGGCGCTGCTCAAGGCACTGAAGATCAAGGCCGAGATCCAGTACCGCATCAAGCGCGAGATTTCCATCTTCCGCAAGCTGCAAAAGCAGAACATCGATCTGGAAAACGTCTACGACCTGCTGGCCCTGCGCGTGATCACCGACACCGTGGCCAACTGCTACGTCATCATGGGCGCCATCCACCAACAGTGGGTGCACATCCCCAGCCGCTGGCGCGACTTCATCACCAACCCCAAGAGCAACTTCTACCAGTCGATCCACACCACCATCATCACCCGCGAGGGGGTCAAGTTCGAGATCCAGATCCGCACCCAGG
Organism: Candidatus Aminicenantes bacterium UBA2190; assembly: GCA_002335385.1. Taxonomy (GTDB): domain Bacteria; phylum Acidobacteriota; class Aminicenantia; order UBA2199; family UBA2199; genus UBA2199. The sequence continues at coordinate 36,526 of DCVK01000020.1, read as the reverse complement.
AGATGCACCGCAACGCCGAGGAGGGCATTTCGGCCCACTGGAAATACAAGGAGGGGCTGGCCTTCCTGGAGAACGACCATCGCCTGGAGTGGTTCCGCGAGATGATCGACTACCACAAGACCAACCCCGATCCCAAGGAGTTCCTCAGCCTGGTCAAGCGCGACCTCACCCCCAACGAGATCTACGTGTTCACCCCCAAGGGCAAGGTCGTCAACCTCAAGGCCGGCGCCACCCCGGTCGATTTCGCCTACGCCATCCACTCCGAGGTCGGCGATCACTGCAAGAGCGCCATCGTCAACGAGAAGCTGGTGCCGCTGCGCACGCGGCTGAGCTCGGGCGACGTCGTCGAGATCATCACCCAGAATAACAGCAGCCCCAGCGCCGACTGGCTGCGCTTCGTGACCACCACCCGCGCCAAGAAGCGCATCATGGCCTGGCTGCAGAAAGAGGAATCGGCCGAGGACCTGGAGAAGGGCCGCCGCCTGTGGCAGAAGGTCCTGCGCGAATACGGGCGCAGGCACCGCCTCGCCTTCAACGACCAGGACATCGCCCGCAGGCTGCAGGCGCTGCATTACGACGATCTGGAAGCATTCCTGCGCGACGTCGGCGGCGGCCGCAGGACGCTGGACCGCCAGGCGCTGAAAAGCCTGTTCCCCGAGGCCGGCGCCGTGGTCATCCGGCCGCCGCGCCGGACGGCGCCGCGGCGCGGCGAGCGGCACAAGCTGGTCAGCGTCGAGGGCCAGGGGGACATCGATTTCACCTTCGCCAAGTGCTGCCACCCGATCAAGGGCGAGGAGATCATCGGCTACATCACCAAGAACCGCGGACTGGTCGTGCACCGCAAGAGCTGCCCCAACGTCAACACCGACATCCTATCGCGCCTGAAGCGCGTCAGCTGGAAAGAGGCTCCCGACTACGCCTACCCGGTCAAGCTGCGGCTGCTGGCCGATGACAAGCCGGGCATGCTCAGCACCATCACCGGCGTCATCGCCGCCTGCGGATCCAACATCAAGAAGATCGAGATGGAGCCGGCCAGCCAGGCCGTGGCCCGCGTCCAGATCGTCTTCGAGGTGCGGGACATGTTCCAGCTGGACGAGATCACTTTGCGCCTGCGGGCGCTTTCCGGCGTCTACTCCATCCAGCGCCGCAAGGCGGCCGGCCGCTAGGCGCGGTTACGCTTTCCCGCCGAAATACTTCAGGATGCGCTTCAGCAGGTTGTCGGATTCCTTGCGCAGGACGACGGCATCGGCCGCGCGGTGCTTCTCGCTGAACGCCTTCGTGTCCTCCTGGCGGCGGGTGATCACCTCGGCCAGCTTCTGGGCCATGGCCTCGTTCATGTTCACCACCTGCTGGAAGCGGGCGGAGGAAATGGTCAGGACGACGCTCTCGCGCTCGGCCACGATGGTGGCGTTGGTCGGCTCGCCGGTGACCAGCGAGATTTCGCCGAAGAAGTCGCCGGGACCCAGGCGGGCGACGAAGCGGCCATGCTTGAGAACGCTCATGGACCCGGATTGGATGTGGTAGAAGTGGTCGCCCGCCTCCCCTTCGCGGATGACGGTCTCGTTGGCGCCGAAGACGCGGTGGGCCGCCGCCGCGGCCAGGGCCTGGAAGTCATCGGCGGCGAGCTCGGCCAGCACGACGTTGCGCCGCAGCGCCGCGGCCAGCTCGGCGCGCGGGAACTCCTCGCCCCGCTCCGGCTTCATGTAGACGTCGCGCTTGGGGAAGGGGATCTCGATCCCCTGGCGGCGGAAGGCGTACCAGATGCGCCGCCGCGCGTCGGAGGCGATGAGGTTGTGCCGCTCGTAGTCGTCGATCCAGATCTTGACGTCATAATTCATGGCGAAATCGCCGAAGCCCGTCAGCTGGACGACCGGCGCCGGCTCGCGGCGGACGTCGGGCACCGCGGCCAGGGCGCCGAGGACGGCCGCCTCCACCCGGTCGGGGCTGTCGCCGTAGCCGGTCCCGACCTTGATCCGCAGCGCCACGGGCTGGCCGCCGGCGCCGTAGATCAGGACCTCGGCCTTGGAGGCCGACTGGTTGGGGATGACGATCAGCTCGCGGTCGATGGTGCGCAGCTTGAACGAGCGCCAGCCGAACTGTTCCACCCGCCCCTGGCGCTCGCCGATGCGCACCCAATCGCCGATCTTGAAGGAGTCCTCGAAGTTGAGGATGATGCCCGAAAACAGGTTGCCCAGCACGTCCTGCAGCGCGAAGCCGACCACCACCGTCAGCACCGCCGTCGACGCCAGCAGCCCCGAGATCGGCTGGCCCAGGTAGTATTTGAGGATCAGCAGGACGCCGACGACGAAGAGGATGAAGACGACCACGTCCTTGATCAGCTTGGGATAGCGCACCCCCTGCCGCTTCAGGACCAGGACATCGAAGACGAGATAGGCCACCATCTTGACGGCCAGGACCACCAGGAAGAACCAGAAGAGCAGCCAGAGGAAGAAGCGCAGGCGCGGGGCATAGGCCAGGTCCCGCAGCCAGCTGCTGCTGAACAGGGAGATGGCGCCGCTCAGCAGGAAGAGCAGCAGCAGCTGCGGCAGCGCCTGGCGGAACAGGCCGCCGCCCTTCTTTCTGCCGCCAACGACGAACAGGGCGGCCGGCAGCAGCAGGAACAGGACGGGCAGGGCGAATTGCCAGTTCATGGCGGGAACCTCCAGGCGGCGCCCCGGCGCCGCGGCCGTTCAGCGACGCCGGCGATCAGTCGCTGGTGTAACCTTCCTCCATGTCCGGCTCGCTGGGCAGCACCGGCGGCTTCATGCTCTGCGCCTTGTCCTTGGCCTTGGTCCCCAGCTTGTCCAGCAGCGCCTCGGACATGCTGAAGGTCAGCTTGACATGGTCGGCGGCCGAGCTCAGCTGGATGCCGTTGAGCAGCTCGCCCAGCTCGGGCTCCTTGGCGGCGCCCATGGCGCCCAGCGCCTTCAGCCCGTTGAGCATGTCGGCGATCTGCTTGTTGCCCGCCTCGTTCTGCGAGATCAGGCGGAGCTCGCCGGAAAGGGTCTTGTTCTTGAAGTCGGCCACGGCGGTGAAGGCCTCGGCCTTGCTCAGGTCGACCGGCATCATGCCGCCGCTGGTCTGTTCCTTCACCTTGCCGGGGATGCTGCCCACGGCCAGCCAGAACATGTTCTTCTTGTCCAGCGGGTCCACGTACTTCATCAGCGCCGGGGTCTGCAGCACGTTCTTGCCTTTCTTGGCCGCCAGGTCGACGGCCTGCTTCACCGGCAGGTGCGAGCCGGCCAGGATGCTGGCCTTGCTCAGGAAGACCAGGCGCATGTCCTTGGACGCGTCCTCGTTTTTCAGCGTGTACAGGGTGCGGCCGCCGTACGACTCCTCGGCCGTGATGACCCCCTTCTCCTTGAGGACGGACAGCAGCTTGGCCTCGTCGTATTTCAGGCTGACCACGGCGAGCGCCTGGGAGTCCTTGTCGTCGAAGCTGCCGTAGACGGCACCGACCACCGCGTAGACGTCCTTCTGCAGGTCAATGCCCGTCTTTTGCACGAACTCCTGGTAGTCCTTGAAATCCTTGGCTCCCTTGACGTTCTTCTGCCAATCCTCCTTCAGCGCCTTGTCGAAGAAGTTCAGCGCCGCGAAACGCTGAAAATCGAAAGCCATGACCATCATGGGGCCCTCGGGGACCATGGCCAGCATGGCCTCGCTGTTCAGCGCCGCAGCGGCCTTCTTCTTGCAGGCCGGAACCAGCAGCATCACGACCAGGACCAGGCATAACGCCAGCATTTTCTTTTTCATTTCACACTCCTTGTTGCGCGGGCAGCCGCGGGGACTGACCACGGCGCAGAATATAGCATAACGCAAGAAAAAAGGGAACGGTTCAGCCCGCGGGCAAGAACTTTTGCCACGCCCGCTGCGTATAGTCGGGCGAGACGCCATGGAAGAGATCATCCGCCTGGAAAACATCCGCTTCCGCTACGGCGACATCGAGGCCATCCGCGACGTGTCGCTGGACCTGCCCGCCGGCATCATCGGCCTGCTCGGCCCCAACGGCGCCGGCAAGACCACCCTGATGAAGCTGCTGCTGGGGTTCCTGCGCCCGGCGTCGGGCGACGGCACGGTCATGGGCCACCGGCTGGGCGAGGGACAGAAATCGCTGCGCCGCCTGATCGGCTACATGCCCGAGAGCGACTGCCTGATCTCCGGACTGGATGCCGTCTCGCTGACCGCCTACCTGGGCGAGCTGAGCGGCATGCCTCGCCAGGAGGCCATGAAAAGGGCCCACGACGTCCTCTACTACGTGGGACTGGAGGAGTCGCGCTACCGCCAGGTGGAGACCTACTCCACCGGCATGAAGCAGCGCCTGAAGCTGGCCCAGGCGCTGGTCCACGACCCGAAGCTGCTGCTGCTGGACGAGCCGACCTCGGGCATGGACCCCGCCGGCCGCAGGGAGATGCTGCAGCTGATCCGCGACATCGCCGGCCAGGGGAGCATGAACATCATCCTCTCCTCGCACCTGCTGCCCGACATCGAGAGCTCATGCCGCCGGGTGGTCATCATGAACGAGGGCCGCATCGCGGCGCAGGGGGCGATCGCCGACCTGAAGAAGGACCGGCGCAACGTCTATGAGATCAAGGCCGTGGGCGGGTCTTCGGGGTTCTTCGCCGCGCTGGCGCAGGTGGGATGGCGGATCGAGGAGAAGGACCAGGGCCTGTTCCACGTCATGCCGCCCGAAGGCACGGGGGCGGCGACGCTGTTCCGCGCCGCCGGCGAGCACGGCGCGCAGATCCGCCACTTCCGCCAGAGCCGCACCTCGCTGGAGGACGCATTCATGGACGTTATCCGGGGCGACAATGGAAATTAGGCAGAAGGGCTACCGCCACTGGCAGGGGGAGTTCACCCCGTCGCGCCGCCATTGGCTGCCCATCACCCGCAACGGCATCCGCTCCGTCTTCAAAAAAAAGTACGCCAAGCTCGTCTTCTCCCTCTGCGCCTCCACCTTCTTCGTCTTCCTGGCCGCCGTCTACGCCTCGACCAAGCCCGAGCTGAAGATCCTCGGCGAACTCGTGCGGCTGCTCAAGAGCGACGCCGAGCTGTTCAAGACATTCTACAGCAACGGCTTCCTGACCTTCATGCTGGTCATTCTCAGCGTCTTCAGCGGCGCCGACCTGGTCGCGGCCGACCTCAGGTCCAAGGCCTTCCCCCTCTACTTCGCCCGCCCCCTGTCGCGCCTCGACTACCTGGCAGGCAAGTTCGCCGTCATCCTCTTCTACCTGCTGGCCTTCACCCTGGTCCCGGGCATCCTGCTGCTGCTTTTCAAGATGCTGTTCAGCGGCAGCCTGACGGTCGCGCCCGGCGTGCTGCTGGCCATCGTGGCCTTTCCCCTGGTCGAAAGCCTCTGCCTGGCCTCCCTGACCCTGGCCCTCTCCACCCTCAGCCCCAACGTCAAATTCGTCCAGATCGCCATCTTCCTGGTCTATATCTTCTCCAACAACCTGGCCCAGATCCTGAAGGCCATCTTCAAGAGCGACTACGCCTTCCTGGTCTCCCTGCCCGGCAACATCCGGCAGCTGGGAGCTTTCCTCTTCGGCGTGCCGCCCGCCTACGGCTTCCCCGCCTGGCTGTCGCTGCTGCTGCCACTGGCGCTCACCGCGCTGTCCCTGTGGCTCCTCACCTGGCGCATCAAGAAAGCGGAGACAGGCGCATGAACCCGGTGCTCAAGGCCGAGAAGCTGTCCAAGTGGTACGGCAACATCCTGGGCATCAGCGACATCCACCTGGAGGTCGAGAGCGGCATCACCGGCCTGCTGGGACCCAATGGCGCCGGCAAATCGACCTTCCTGAAGATCGCCGCCGGACAGCTCAAGCCGAAGATCGGCCGCCTGACCGTCTTCGGTGAGCCGGTGTGGGGCAACCCGCGCCTCTTCCGGCGCGTCGGCTTCTGCCCCGAGCACGACAGCGCCTACAACGAAATGAGCGGCGGCGCCTTCATCCTGCTGCTGGCCCGCCTGCACGGCTTCGCCGGCGCCGCAGCGGCGGAGCGGGTTGAGAAGGCCCTGGCCACGGTCGGACTGCTGGAAAACCGCGAGCGTCCGATCAAGGCCTACAGTTTCGGCATGCGCCAGCGCCTGCGCCTGGCCTCGGCCATCCTGCACGAGCCGGAGCTGCTGCTGCTCGACGAGCCGCTGCGCGGCGTCGACCCGCTGTGGCGCATCCGCATCATGCAGATGATCAAGGACTACGGCCGCCAGGGGCGGACGGTGATCGTCTCCTCGCACATCCTGCCCGAGATCGAGGCCATGACCAGCGAGATCGTCCTCATCCACCAGGGCAAGATCTTCGCCAAGGGGGACATCCACAGCATCCGCGGCCTGATCGACAGCCACCCGCACCAGGTATCCATCCGCTGCCCGCGGCCGCGGCACCTGGCCGAGCGCCTTATCGCCGGCGACTTCGTCTCCGGCATCGAGTTCGCCGCCGACGGCGGCGGGCTGACGGTCAGGACCAACCAGCGCGATCTCTTCTTCAGCGCCTTGATGCCCCTGGCCGCAGAAGCGGGCAACGAGATCGCGGAGATCACCTCGCCCGACGACAACCTGCAGGCGGTCTTCGACTACCTGATCGGGAAGTGAACATGAAAAGCGAATCCGCCCTGCGCGTCATTTTCGCCGCCTTCTTCCGCGCCGGCCTGCGCGCCAAGCGCTCGCGGGCGTTCGTCCTGCTCAGCGCCGTCCCGGTGCTGCTGATGATCATCGTGCGCGTCGTGGACGCGAAGGAGAGCGGCGATTTCTTCACCAAGGTCATGCTCTCGCTCTATTTCCAGCTGCTGGTCCCGGTGCTGGCCCTGTTCTTCGGCAGCAGCACCGTCAATGAGGAGCTGGACAACAAGACCCTGGTCTACCTGACCACCGTGCCGGTGCGGCGCCGCGCGGTGCTGCTGGGCAAGTACCTGGCCGCCTTCCTGCTGGCGGCGCTGCTGGTCGCCGGCGGCTTCCTGCTCTGCTTCCTGGCCGCCGCCCTCGATCGCCTGGACGATGCCGCCGCCTGGGGCGAGCTGGGCCTGTTCCTCGGCGCCGCGCTGCTGGCCCTCTTCTGCTACAGCACGCTGTTCACCGCCCTGGGCGCCTTCATGAAGAAGTCGATCCTGCTCGGCCTGTTCTTCGTCTTCGGCTGGGAGAGCATCGTGCAGTACTTCCCCGGCGTCACCCAGAAGTTCACCGTCATCCACTGGATCAAGTCGCTGCTGCCCATCCCCGCCGGCGAGGGCGGCTTCCTGATATTCCAGCTGCAGCCCTCGCCGCCCCTGCCGTCGGTGCTCGTGCCCCTGGCCGCCGGCCTGCTCTTCCTCTGTATCGCCGTCTTCATCTTCGAGCGCAAGGAGTACATTCTGTCGGACAACGCCTGAAGTGGCGACTGTGAACAGTCACCACGGCTGCGTTGTCAGCAGGCGGACAATGCCTGAGCCTGTCGAATCTACGTAATGGGTGACAGGTAAGAAATGTAATCGGTGTAAGGCGCAGGGCGTAAGGCGTAAGGTGAAAGAAAGGTATTCATAGGACTTAAATTCCAAATAAATTCCAAATTCCAATCACCAAATAATCCAAACGAAGAATGGGCATGCAATTTCAGGGGGGATTTTGTTTTGGAAATTGGAATTTGGAGCTTGGAATTTGTTTGTTATTTGGAATTTGGGATTTGGAATTTAAGTCTTCCGATTGCAGCTTTTCTTCCCGTTTACCGTCCACCGTAAACCGATTTCAACAGCTGTCTCTGCCCCTGAATTTCTCTCTGATCTCCTGCTGACACTGTCACTGACACTGACACTTGTAAGAAGCTTTCGTTTTGAAATTTGAATTTGGAATTTGGAATTTATTTGGGATTTGGTGCTTGTGATTTGGAATTTAAGTCTTCGTATTGCCTCATTTCCTCCCGTCAACCGTATCCCGCGACTCTCTTTTCCCTTGACTTCGAACCTCGCCCAATTCTTCCCCGTCACGCGTCACGGGTGATCGATTTTCTTCTCGTCCCCCGCTCCCGCCCTCATCACGTTGTTCTTCCCGGCATTCTTGGCCTCGTACAAGGCCTTGTCGGCCCGGGCCAGGAACTCCCGGGCGTCCGGGAATCCGCTCTCGTACTGGCAGACCCCGGCGCTGATGGTGGTGCGCACCTCATTCTCCGCCAGGGGCAGGACGAACTCCTCGACGCTCCTGCGCACGCGCGCCGCCAGTTGGCAAGCACCGTCGAGCGCCGTTTCCGGCAGGATGATCAGGAATTCCTCGCCGCCGATGCGGCCGGCGACGTCCTGCTCGCGCAGGGAGCGGGCGAACAGCCCGGCGACCTGGCGCAGGTAGTCGTCGCCCGCCAGGTGCCCGAAGCGGTCGTTGACCAGCTTGAAATCGTCGATGTCGAGCAGGATGACGCTGAACACCCGGCCGCTGCGCCGGGCGATGCGCAGGTGATTCTCCAGCTCGTTGAAGACGAATCGCTTGTTGTACAACCCGGTGAGCGCGTCGCGGGCGGCGAGCTCGAACAGCCGGGCGTGGTATTCCCTCTCGATCTCGTCGCCGTAGCTGAGTTGCAGCACCGTGTCCCCGACCTGGATCTTGTCCCCGGCCTTCAGCGTGGCCTGGGAAACGGGTTCGCCGTTGAGAACCGTGCCGTTGGTCGTGCCCAGGTCGCGGATGCCGATGCGCTCGACGCCGCGGGGGCCGCGGACGATCGACAGGGCGCAGTGGGCCTTGGAGATCTTGCCGTCATGGATCCGCACGTCGTTGCCGCTCCCGCGGCCGACCGTCACCTCGTCCTTCTCCAGCACGAAGTGCCTGCCGAAGTCGACCTCGCCCCCGGCGATGATGACCAGCAGGATGGCGCGCTCGTCTGGTTTCCCTACTCCCCCCGGCGCGGGAACGGCGCGGTCGCAGATCGTTTCATCGAACAGATCTATCATCGGATCCCGGGGGTTGCCATGGGTGCCGGCTCACGGAAAATCCTTGCCGCGGCCATTGTCCCCATCATTCCTCGGCAAGGTTGGGAATGGCAGCGCGCATCACCCTGTTCTTTTCCGATCGCTTGGCTTCGTACAGCGCCTGGTCGGCCAGGTCCAGAAGCTCCTTGACGTCCTTCATGCCCCGCTGGTACTGGCAGACCCCGGCGCTGATGGTGGTGCGCACATCCTGGCCCTGCACGGTCAGCACGAAGCCCTCGACGTTCATGCGCAGGCGCACGGCCAGTTGCATGGCCCCCTCAATGGCGGTCTCGGGCAGGACGATCAGGAACTCCTCGCCGCCGATGCGGCCGGCGATATCCTGGTCGCGCAGCGTGTCGCGGATCAGCCCGGCCAGGCGCTTCAGGTACTCGTCGCCCGCCAAGTGGCCGAAGCGGTCGTTGATCTGCTTGAAATCGTCGATGTCGAGCAGGATGACGCTGAAGGCGCGCTGGCTGCGCCGCGCGATGCGGCAGTAGTTCTCCAGCTCGTTGACGATGAAGCGCTTGTTGTACATGCCGGTCAGGGCGTCGCGGGCGGCGAAGTCGAACAGCTTGGCATGGTACTCCCGCTCGATCTCGTCGCTGTAGCTCAGCTGCAGGACGGTGCTGCCGGCCTGGATCTTGTCGCCGGCCTTGAGCGTCGCCTGCACCACCGCCTCGCCGTTGACGTAGGTGCCGTTGGTCGAGTCCAGGTCGAGGAGGCTGATCTGCTCGATCCCCCTGGGGCTGCGGATCACCGAGATCTCGCAGTGGGCCTTGCTGACCTTGCCGTCGCTGAGGGCGATGTCGTTGACCTTTTCACGGCCGATCCCCGTGCGCTTGCGCTCCAGAACGAAGTGCCTGCCGAAGTCGACCTCGCTGCCGGCGATGACGGTCAGCACGATCGACTGCTCCGCATTCGCAGCCCCGGCGGCTTCGGGGAGCAGCTTGCGGTCAAAGATCGTTTCTTCGTAGAGATCGCCCATTTCGTGCCGGCTCCTCTTTCTAAATTAGCACAATCGCCGGTTGATTTCAATCGCACCGGCCGGTGCGTACCGCGCAATGCCTGACTCGGAAGAAAATGACAAGATGAAAGGGCAAGACGATCTCGGTATACGGTAGACGGTGTACGGTTGACGGAAAGAGAAGAAGCAATAGGAAGACTAAAATTCCAAGCACCAAGCACCAAGCACCAAATTCCAAATAAATTCCAAATTCCAAATTCAAATTTCCAAAACAAAAGCACCTTGCAATACCTTTTTCTTCGTTTTGGTCAAAGTCCCCGCCAGGGGATTTGGTAATTGGAATTTGGTGCTTGTTTGGGATTTGGAATTTGGTGCTTGAAATTTAATTCTTCACATATCACGCATCACGCATCACGCATAACGAAGATCCTTTTTTGCACTTGCCTCACGCCCTGAACCTTACGCCGATTGTTTTTTTTCTCCCTCGCCCCTAGCCCCTCGCCCCTTGATTTTCCGTTACCATTGTTTCATCATGTCTACAGTTCCATTGTAAGGAGGGTTCACATGCTTCACATCATCATTCAACTGGTCAGCGGTGCACTGGGCGGCAACGGCGCCGGCGCCCTGATGAAAAAACTGTCCCTGGGCACCATCGGCAACTCCATCGTCGGCATCCTGGGCGGCGGCCTGGGCGGCCAGCTGCTCGGCCTGCTGGGCATGGCCCCGGCTGCCGGCAGCGGCGACCTGAGCGGCATCATCTCCAGCGTGCTCAGCGGCGGCGTGGGCGGCGGCGTGCTGCTGGCCGTCGTCGGCGCCATCAAGAAAGCCCTGGGGAAATAACAGAGGACAGGGTACAGGGGCTGGGGTTCAGGGGACAGGAAAGAAGGTGAGAAATTTTCGCTTGATTTTCCGGCTCATTTCCCGCCCTGCCCCGAATTGCTGCATTCTTGTTTCTTCCCGCGTCACGCGTCACGCGTCACGAATGAACCTTGACATCTTCCGCGAATGGAGGCAAGCATGACACTCAAAAACACGGTCCTGCTGTATTTGGCCACCCTGGCGGTCTTCTTTCTCATTGACATGGTCTGGCTGGGGCTGGTGGCGAAGAACTTCTACCGCGAGCAGCTCGGGGATCTGCTCAGCCCCAAGGTCAACTGGGGGGCGGCCATCCTGTTCTATCTCCTGTTCATCGCCGGCCTGCAGCTCTTCGTCGTTGCGCCGGCGCTGCGCGCAGGGGGAGCCGTGCAGGCCCTGTGGCAGGGAGCCCTGTTCGGCCTGATCGCCTACGCCACTTACGACCTGACCAACCTGGCCACGCTCAAGAATTGGCCGCTGACAGTGACCGTCGTCGACCTCGGCTGGGGAGCGGTGCTGGGCGGGACGGTCTCGTGCAGCGCGGCGCTGATCGGCCGCTGGCTGCTCAGGAATTGACCGAGCGGCCGTCCCCGCTCCTGCCGAGTTGACACGCCGCGGGAAATATTCCATCATGCGCCGTAAAGACATGCAAGGAGAAATGCCATGCGCTGGAAAGGCAGAAGAACAAGTGATAACGTCGAGGACCGCCGCGGCCTGACCGGGCGGCAGGCAGCCGTCGGCGGCGGCCTGGGCGCCATCGCCCTGGCCGTCATCGTCATGCTGCTGGGGGGGGACCCCCAGGAAGTCATACAGAACCTGCAGACCGCTCCGGCGGCAGGCGGGGAGCAGACGCAGGCGCTGAGCCAGGAGGACAGGGAGCTCGGCGAGTTCGTCGGCGTCATCCTGGCCGATACCGAGGACGTCTGGAACCACATCTTCCAGCAGGCCGGAGAGCGCTACCGCGAGCCCAAGCTGGTCATGTTCAGCCAGGCCACCCAATCCGCCTGCGGCTTCGCCCAGTCGGCCACCGGCCCTTTCTACTGTTCCGGGGACGAAACCGTTTACATCGATCTGAGCTTTTTCCAGGAAATGCAGCGGCGTCTGGGGGCGCCCGGCGACTTCGCCTGGGCCTACGTCATCGCCCATGAGATCGGCCACCACGTGCAGACCCAACTGGGCGTCATGGATCAGTACCAGCAGAAGGTGCAGGGCTTGAGCCAGGTCCAGGCCAATCAGATGCTGGTGCGCCTGGAACTGCAGGCCGACTTCCTCGCCGGCGTCTGGGCCCATCACGCCCAGAGGATGAAAAACCTGCTGGAGGCGGGCGACGTGGAGGAGGGGATGAACGCCGCCTCTTCGGTGGGCGACGACCGCATCATGAAGCAGCAGCAGGGCTACGTCGTCCCGGACGCCTTCACCCACGGCACGTCGGCGCAGCGCGTGCGCTGGTTCACCAAGGGGCTGAAGAGCGGAGACCTCACCCAGGGCGATACGTTCGCCGTCCCCTACGGCCAGCTGTGAACGGCCGCCCCTAGAAACGTTTTTTTCTCGGCGGGGAGGAGGACTTTCCCGGCGTTTTCTTCCGGCGCAGATCGACCAGGGCGCGGCTGGCGCCGGTGTGCTCGTAGGCGATCTCCTTCACCCGTTGGAAGCAGCGCTCGGCGAGATTCATCCTGCCCTGGTGGCGGTACAGCACGCCCAGGGCGTAGACCGGGTCGGCGCTCCACGACTTGAGCTCGATGGCCTTCTTCAGGTTGATCTCGGCCTCGTTCTTCGTGAGCTCGGCCTCGCTCTGGCACAGCCCCAGCAGGTAGTAAAAATCGCCCTGGCGCGGCTCCAGCTTGATGGCTTTCTTGAGCAGCGGCACGGCGGCGGCATATTCATGCTTCTCGTAGAGTTCCTTGCTCTGCAGCAGCAGTGCCCACGCCTTCTCGTGGTCGGGGTCGACCATGTGCAGCGCCGGCGGCGCCATCACCGGCGCGAACGGCCGCGGCGTATCCGCTTTGTTCAGGTCGGGTTCGACGATCCATTCCACCTCGTCCGCCGCCGGCATCTCCCGCGCCTCCTCGGCATCGACGATGATTTCCGGCTCGGGAGGCGGCTCGTCCATGACGATGCGCGGCTCGGGAATCGGGACGCCGGCAGCAGCCTCCGGCTCATCGCGCGGCACGACCAGCTCGATCTCCGGACCGGGGAGCGGAACATCCAGGATGATCTCCCTTTGCGGCGCCGGCTCCGTATCGATGGCGAATTCGGGGGTCAGCACGAACTCGGCTTCGGGCTCCTCCTCCTCCGTTCCCGATCGGCGCCATTCCGCCTCGCCCGGAAGCTCGGGCCCGGGCTCGGGCCAGGCCGTCAGCGCCCGCAGTCGCCGACAGACATCGCCGGCGATCCTCCTGATCTCCGGAGCGGCGGTCGCTCCGAAACGCTCGGGAGCGAAGCGGTCCAGGAACCCGGCCGTCGCCCTGCGAACGGCGGCGGCATCCAGCGGCGCCGGCAGCCCCAGCGGCCCGGGGTCGCCGGGCGGCGCTTCCTGCAGCCTCTGGTACAGATTCAGCATTACGGCGATCTCGGCGGAAACGTCCGGTTCCTCCTCGCCCTTCTCGAACTCGATGATGCCCAGCAGGTGGAAGGCCAGCATGCTGCGCCAGAATTCGAGGGGGATCATTTCCAGCCGGGCGATGAGCTCGCGGCACTTCAGCCCCTCCTGCCCCTGCAGTGCCGCGTAGAACTCCCGCTCGGCGTCGGTGAAATAGATCTCGCTGGCCATGGGGATCTCGCTGAACAGCAGCGGCACGGCCGACCGCCAGCGATTCGCGTAGACGGAGACATGGTCGACCGCCCGCGCCCCCTCGGTCAGGATGCCCTCCAGCGGGATCTCGAACACCTCGCGCAGGGGCGGGTCGGGCTCGCCGGCGGTGAAGATCCATACCCCGCGCTGCAGGGCGAACGTGGAGATGGCGATGCGCCGCAGCTGGTAGATGCGGGCGTAGTAGATGTCCTTTTTCTTGGCGAAGTTCTGGTCGAGGAGGATGCCCGCCACCTGGTCATCGGAGAACTGGTGCATGCCGCTGAGAAAATTGTACTGCTCCTCGCTGATATTGCCCATCCGGTGCAGGATGACGGTGAGCTTCTCGTCGAAGCGCGTGCTCATGCCGTTGGCCAGCTTGCCGTCGAGAAAATTCAAGGTGATCTGGAAATCCTTGGCATTGACGAACAAGTGGCCGGAAAGCTTCTTCTGGCAGACCTCGCGCAGGAAAAACGACACCGGCTCCCTTTCGATGTCATGGTACATGTTTCTATCTTAGCACCGCCGCGCCGGGAAATCAAGGAAGGCTGGAGCGCGGCAGCGCGCAAGCGCTCAAGGGAAGAAGGAGGGAAGAGAAAGGGAAGAGAGAGTGGGAAAAGCCTTTTTCGGATCTCTTTCCCACTCTGCCTTCCCTCTGCCTTTCCCTTTGTCTTCCCTCTCTCTTCCCTGGAGCCTTCTTCATCTTTGCTATGGCGCCGATTTCTGTTATGATGGCGCCTCGGACATCGCCTCGTGAAAACCATCATCAGCGCCCGTAGCCTGTGCAAGAAATACGGCGCCTTTGTCGCCGTGGACGGCATCTCCTTCGACATCGAGGAAGGCGAATGCTTCGGCTTCCTGGGACCCAACGGCGCCGGCAAGACCTCGACCGTGCGCATGATCCACTGCGTTTCGCCGCTGACCTCGGGAACGCTGACCGTCCAGGGCCTGGCCGCCCACGTCGACAACCGGGCCGTCAAGCAGCAGACCGGCGTCATCCCCCAGGAAATCACCCTGGACAACGACCTGACCGTCCGCGAGAACCTGCAGGTCCATGCCCACTTCTTCGCCATCCCGCGGCGCGAGGCGCGCCGGCGCATCGACGGGCTGCTGCAGTTCGTCGAGCTGGAGAAGCGGCGCGACAGCAAGATCGACCAGCTCTCTACCGGCATGAAGCGCCGCCTGCTCATCGCCCGCGCCCTGCTCAACCAGCCGCGCATCCTCATCGCCGACGAGCCGACCACCGGTCTGGACCCGCAGGCACGGCACATGATCTGGCAGCGGCTGCGGCAGCTGAAGGACCAGGGCGCCACGCTGATCCTGACCACCCAGTACATGGAGGAGGCGCAGCAGCTGTGCGACCGCATCGTGATCATGCACCAGGGCCGGATCCTCAAGGAGGGCGCTCCCGCGCGGCTCATCGCCGCGGAGATCGGCCGCGAGGTCACCGAGATCCGCGCTGCGGCCGACCAGGACGAAACGCTGATCGCCGAGCTGGGTCCGCTGGCCCGCGGCCACGAACGGGCGGGCGACACACTGTATTTCTATTGCGACGACGGCCGCCCCCTGATGAAGAAGGTGCTGGAGCTCGACCTGCCCGCCACCGTGCACCGCCCGGCGTCGCTGGAGGACGTCTTCCTGAAGCTCACCGGCAGGAGCCTGGTCGAATGAACTTCTCCCGCCGCATCGCCTGGGTGTTCTGGCGCAACATGGTCTCCTACAAGCGCTTCGTGCTGACGACGTTCCTGGCCAGCCTGATCCAGCCGCTTTTCTACCTGGTCACCTTCGGCATCGGCATGGGCGCATACCTCGGCCAATTCGGCGGCAAGCCCTACCTCTATTTCCTGGTCCCCGGCGTGCTGACCACCTCGGTGATGATGAGCTCCAGCTTCGAATGCATGTACGGCACGTTCGTCAAGATGATCCACGAGAAGCTCTACGACTCGCTGATCGCCACCCCGGTGTCGGCCGAGGACGCCGTCGCCGGCGACATCGCCTGGGGCGCCTTCCGCGGCCTGGTCAGCGGCTCGCTGATGATGATCGTGGCCATCTTCATGGGCATCCTGCCGGTCTCGCTTCTCAGCGTGCTGCTGCTGGTGCTGCTGATGGTCTTCGTCGGCGTGCTGTTCGGCTCGCTGGCCATGATCGTCACCTCGTTCGCCCCCAACTTCGATTTCTTCAACTACTACTCGGAGCTGGTGATCACGCCCATGCTCTTTTTCTCGGGCGTGTTCTTTCCCCTGGACAAGTTCCCCGGCTGGATGAAGGCCCTGGCGCAGTTCATGCCCCTGACCCACGCCGTGGCCGTCGCCCGCGCCATCTTCAACGGCGATTACTCCCGCGGCCTGCTGCTCAACTTCCTGGTCATCTTCATCCTGGGCGGCGCCGCCTTCTACTTCGGCGTGCGGCGCATGAAAAAGCGCCTGATCAAGTAAAGGTCACTCGAAGCTGGTCAGCCCCCGGCAGCGATGAGGGCATAGAGCGCGAACGTGGCCAGCCAGTGGCCGCCTTCGTAGGAATCGCCGGCGACCGCGGGCAGCGAGTGGCGCATATGGGCGTCGGCGACCGGCCGCAGGTGGCCGTAGCCCTGGAGCGCAGCGATGCCGTACAGGCACCAGGCGCGGCTGAAGTTCAGGCCGTCGAGATGGACCAGCTTGCCGTCCCGGCGGTCGGAGACGATGCCCGGCGCCAGCGTGAACCGCCTGCCGGACAACTGCGGCAGGAATTTCTTCAACCAGGCGGCGAACTCCTTCTCCGGCAGCACGCGGCGCATCAGGTCGGCCTCCTCCAGGCAGGGCGACAGGAAATCATAGCCGCTTGGCTCCCACTCCAGCGGGCAGCTGCGGTCGTCCAGGTAGAAATCCCGCGCCCGCTTTTCCAGGAGGCTTTTCAATTTCCCGTCGCCGGCGGCGACGGCGTAATCCCAGGCGAAGGCCATGGCAAAGGCGGTGTTGGCATGCTCGCCGACGCGCACCGGGTAGACGAGCCTGGGCAGGAAATCCAGCCAGCGCTCGACGACCAGGTCGGTGAGCGGCCGCAG
Source organism: Candidatus Aminicenantes bacterium UBA2190 (assembly GCA_002335385.1). GTDB lineage: Bacteria > Acidobacteriota > Aminicenantia > UBA2199 > UBA2199 > UBA2199. The sequence goes on along the minus strand of DCVK01000020.1, from coordinate 19,960 downwards.
GTTGACTTCCAGCTCGCGCGCCAGCGGGTCGTCGAAAGCGAGCAGCTCCGCGGCCAGCATCAGCAGCCAGGCCCAGCCGTAGGTGCGCTCGAACGACGTCTCTTCGGCCCGGCGGAAGTAGCGCACCTCGTCGAGGATGTGGGCGGCCGTGATGTTCGCGGCCAGCTGCCTGCGGATCTCCTTTTCGACCCGCAGGCCGGGAAAGGTCTTCAGCAGCCGCACCAGCAGCCAGTGGCCGTGGACCGACGAGTGCCAGTCGAAGCAGCCGTAGAAAGCCGGGTGCAGGCCGCGCGGCGAGCCGATGTCGGCGGCGGACGCCAGGGTCTCCCCGGGCTTGTTGGGGAATTCCTGCCGCAGGCATTTCAGCGGCAGCGCCGCCAGGCGCTCCGCCTGCTCCGCCGTCAAGGCGATCCCGTTCCGTGCAGCCACCTGATCCTTTGCGACGGAGGCCCCGGTGAGCACGACGGCGGAAAGCAGGAAGATCGGCAGCATTCCCTTCATGGAACGATTCTGGGCGAAACCCCGCTGAAAGTCAATCACGTTCCACCCGGGAGAAATCTTTCATTTTTTATAATATAATAAGCCCGGCGAATGCACCCGAGCAGAGAGACGAGGAGGACATCATGTTCGTATTCGACCGCATGGACGAGAAGCTGGTCCGGGCGGTGATCGAGACCATGCCGGCCGAGATCACCGTCATCGACGCCAACGACGAGGTGGTGGCCTGGAACAAAAGCGACCGGCGCCTGTTCCACCGGCCGCAGAGCAGCATGGGGCTCAATTTCCGCAAGTGCCATCCCGCCTCCAGCCTGGGCAAGGTGGAGCAGATCGTCGCCGAGATGAAGGCCGGCACGCGCGAAAAGGCCCGCTTCTGGATCCAGGCCAAGGTCGGCGACGAGCGCCGCCTGGTCGTGATCGAGTTCTTTGCGCTGCGCGGCGACAACGGCGATTATCTTGGCTGCCTGGAAGTCACCCAGGACATGGAGGAGGCGCGCCGCCTCGAGGGCGAGAGACGCCTCCTGGACTGAAGAGGTCCGCGGAGCGGCGGAGAGACGCATGAGCCCCTGGAAGAACATGGCGCTGGCGGTCCTGCTGTTCGGCCTGGCCGGAACCGCGCCGCCGGCGCGAGCCGTGGAGCCGGAGCCCGGCGCCGGGCTCTGGCAGAAAGCCATCGAGATCTACCGCCGCAACCAGGACTGGTACCCCGCAAGGGTCGCCATCCTCTCCGAGATGCTGAACCGGCACGGCGAGCCCTACTCGGTGACCGAGATCTTCTTCACCCTGCGGCTCGACGCCGGGGGAAAGATCCAGGCCGAGCTGGAGCGTTCCCTGAAGAACGGCCAGGACACGACCGCGAAGATGAAGAGCAAGGTGACCATCCGCTCCCCCGAGGAAGGCATGGCTCCCGCCGACGAGAACACCATTTCCGTTTCCATCAGCGACAGCCCGTTCGATCCCGAGCGCCAGGACCAGGTGACCGTCGATGCCGGCGGCGAAAGCCAGGTCCTGTTCGGCTGCCGCTGCCGCCGCTTCCATTTCTCCTACCGCACCTCCATCGTCCACAAGGGAAAGCGCAAGGAGCTGACATGGCGCGGCATGGCCTGGCTGCGGGAAGGCAGCGGCGTGCCGGTCAAGCTGGAGTTCACCCTCGACCCCTTGCCCAGCCTCATCCGCAGCCTGTGGACCATCTACCTGTATGACAGCGCCCGGCCCGACCGCTGGGTGGTGAAGAAAATCAGCATCGCCGGCCACGGCGGCTTTCTGTTCATCAAAAAGCACTTCCGCTCCACCACGACCTTCAGCGACTACCGGCTGCCGCCGCAGGAGAACCCGGCGGGGTGACGATCATGGGCTGGAACATCGGCGGCGGCATCGCCATCGGGGAGAACGAGCTCACCTTCGAGTTCGTCCGCGCTTCCGGTCCCGGCGGCCAGAACGTCAACAAGGTGGCCACGGCGGTCAAGCTCTACTTCGACATCGGGCGCTCCCCTTCCCTGCCGCCGCCGGTGAAGCGCCGCCTGCACGCGCTGGCCGGCCGCCGGGTCAGCAACGAGGGGGTGCTGGCCATCGACGCCCGCCGCTTCCGCACCCAGGAGGCCAACCGCCGCGACGCCCTGGAGCGGCTGCTGGCGCTGATCCGCCAGGCCGCTGTCCCGCCCAAGCCGCGCCGCCCCACGCGCCCGAGCGCGGCCGCCAGGGCGCGGCGCCTGGAGGAGAAGAAGCGGCGCGCGGCCGTCAAGCAGGGGCGGCGCCGGGAGCGTCCGACGCCGGATTGAATTTGAAATTTTCGGCGTCTTGACCTACAATCAACCGGGCGACCGAGTCGCTAACGGAGGTGAGATCATGAGCTTGAAAACGATATTCGCTGAAGGCATGAAGGAACGCCGGCGCCGCAAATCGCTGGGCAAGCAGGGCGGTGAATTCAGGATAAAGGAGAAGGCTTTCGCCGAGCGGCTGACCGCCCTCGGGCAAAAGGCCTGGGAAACCAATGCCGTCCCCCCCCGTGCAGAGGGGGCGGACATCTCCGCGTTCTCCGACCTGCAGGCCGCCCTGGCAGCGGTGCAGAAAACCCTGGATGAACTCCGGGCCCAGGAAGAACAGCTGCAAAAGCAGAAACAGGGGACCGAGGAGCGGAAAAAGGAGGAGAATGACCGCCTGGCCGCCGCGCAGAAGGAAGCCGAGGAAAAGAAGAAGGACGTGGACAAACGCCTGGGCGAGCAGAAGCGCGCGCTGCAGACCGGCCTGAAAGAGATGCAAAATTCCCGCGACCGGCTGGCGGCCATCGCCCGCGAGCGCAGCCAACTGCAGAGCCGGAGCGCCGTTCCCGAGACCGGCGAGGCGGAGAAGGTCGAGATCGCCAAGGGACTGGACCTCCTGGACAAGGAGGCGGCGGCGCTGCAGACCTCGATCAACGCCCACGAAGCGGCCGGCAAACCGGTCGAGGCTCTGGTTTCCCAGTTGCAGGAAGGATCGAACCAGATGAAGAAACGGCTGGACGACCTGCGCCAGGAGCAGAAGCAGGTCATCTCCGAACTGGACAAGAAGATCGCCGCCCTCAAGAGCGAGCTGGCCAAAAACAGCGAGCAGGCGCGCGAGGCCGACGGCAAACGCCAGCTCAGTTTCCTGTCCTTGGGAGAGAAGCTGGCCGACGCCGGCAGCGTCGATCCCGGCCTGAGCGGGGAAATGGCCGCGGTCAGCGCCGCCCGCAATGAGAAAGACGGCGTGCAGGCGATGATCGGCGGCCTGGAGCGCCAGAAGGATGAGGGGCAGGTCAATGCCTACAAGAAGATGCTGGCCATCCTCATCGGCGGCATCGTCCTGCTGGCGGCGCTGGCGGTCGTCCTCGTTCTGCTCCTTTCGCCCAGGAAGACGACCCCGGCCATCGCGGGGCTGGAGCCGGATCAGGCCAAAGCGCTGCAACAGATCATGAAAATGGCCGAAAAAGCCCAGCAGGGGATCGGGAAGCAGGCGGAGCAGGGACGGGCCTCCGCGGCCGTTTCCGAAACGGGCCGGGCGATCGTCGACGAGATGCTGGCTGCGTTCGACCAGTGCGTGGCCGAAGCCGCGACCCTGGCCGCAACCAGGCCCGAGGCCTCCGTGCTGCTGCCCCAGCTGGAGAAACTGTATGCCGGCTACGGCGAGAAAATGGCCGCCCTGAACGCCCGTTTCCTGGCCCTCCGGGACCGCGACATCTTCGCCTTCCGCCAGGCCAACGGCTACATGAGCCAGAACCGGCCCCGTCACGTTTTCGCCAAGGACAACGCCCTGAGCCAGGCGGTCGCCTATTACAACTACGAAAAAGGCGAGCAGGAGATCGTCGACATGCTCTCCATGAGGATCGTCAAGCTGCTCGACCAGGCCGTCCAGCAATAGAACTGTCAGAGGCAGTGCCTGCTGGCAGCCGAGGAAATCGGTTGACGGCGACGGTTTGCGGAAAGAGAAGAACCGGCCATCCATCTGGCGTGAGCTGACAGATCGATATCCTTCTCTCTTGAGTCACGCGTTGCACGCCGCGAAGGATCTTGTCTCTTTGAGCTTGTCCTATTGACAGTGAGTGCGCCAGGGGGCTAGAATGGCGCCAGGGAGGACGCAATGGCATTCAAGAAGATCTCGGTCGTCTGGCTGCTGATCACTGTGGTGTCGGCGGCCCTGTTTTATTTCGTGAAGACCATTTTCAAGGGACATCCGCTGTGGCCCTGGGCCATTCCCTACCTGTACATCGGCATCCTGATCCTGTTCGCCATGTACGTGCTGACCGCGAAAAAGAAGGACTGACCCCGGGCGGCAGGATCCTCCGTACCGGTGCGGACCGGAGCACGCCGGACTGCGCGCTCCTGAAAATATTCGTTTCCCCCGAGTTGACAGCAGGGCAAAAACGCTGTATTACTATGGCAATGAAATATGCTACCATATTTATCTCATTTATGGCCGCCTCGGTGCTCTTCGCATTGCTGGGCGGGCCGGGGAGGAGCGTGAGCGACGATCACAGGCTGACAAGCGATGAGGAGCGGGTCATCGTGCACAAGGGGACCGAGCGCCCCTTCAGCGGCAAATACCATGAATTCAAGGAAAAGGGGACCTATGTCTGCAAGCGCTGCGGCACTCCCCTCTATCGCTCGGACGCCAAGTTCGACTCGGGCTGCGGCTGGCCCAGCTTCGACGACGAGATCCCCGGCGCCGTCAGCCGGCGTCCCGACGCCGACGGCATGCGCATCGAGATCGCCTGCGCCGCCTGCGACGCCCACCTGGGCCATGTCTTCCTGGGAGAGGGCTTTACCGCCAAGAACACCCGCCACTGCGTCAACTCCATCTCCATGAACTTCGTTTCCGCCGATCCGCGCCAGACGGCGACGGCCATATTCGCCTCGGGCTGCTTCTGGGGGACGCAGCACCACCTGCAGCAGGCCGCGGGGGTGCTGTCCACCACGGCCGGCTATACCGGCGGCCGGATCAGCCGCCCGACCTACGAGCAGGTGTGCGGCGGTGACACCGGCCATGCCGAGGCGGTCCGGGTCGTCTATGATCCATCGCTGGTCTCCTACATGGAACTGGCCAAGCTGTTCTTCGAGACCCACGATTTCACCCAGGTCGACCGCCAGGGACCCGACATCGGCACGCAATACCGCTCGGAGATATTCACCACCGACGAGGAGCAGAAACAAACCGCCGAACAGCTGATCGCCATTCTCCGCGCCAAGGGATACAATGTGGCGACGCGCGTCACTCGCGCCGGGGAATTCTGGCCGGCCGAGGACTACCACCAGAACTACTACCGGAAGAGCGGCGGCTCCCCCTACTGCCACGTCTACCGGAAGATATTCTAGTACGGCCCTGCGTCCCGGGAAGGGCGCGATTCCTCCGGGGGCTCAGCGGCTGAGGACGACCTTCTCGATCTGGCGCACCTGGTCGCGGTACAGGTCCGTCACCCGCGTGCCGTAGTCGGCGATCAGCTGGATGATGTCGCGCGGGCTGTCGGGGCGGTCGGGGCCGTTGATGCGGTCGCCGGCGTCGCCCAGTCCCGGCAGGATGTAGGCCATCTCGTTCAGCGCCGGATCCATCCACAGGGTGTAGACCTCGGCCTCGGGCACGGCGCGGACGATGCGCAGCGCCCCCTTGAGCGTGGAGACCACGTTGAAAAAGCGGATGGAGCGCGGCGCCACCCCCTGCGAGCGCAGGTACTGGATCACCGTCACCAGGCTGCCGCCGGTGGCGTTCATCGGGTCGGCGAAGAGCAGGTCGCGTCCGCGCAGCCCCTCGACGTCAAAATAGGAACGCTTCAGGTCGAGGATATAGGCCATGTCATGCTCGCGCCGGCTGTCGTCGCGGCTGATCTTGAACAGGGCGAAGGGGGTGACGGCGTGGCGCGAGGAATACTCCTGGATCTCCTTGGCCACGATCATCGACGGCAGCAGCGCCGCCCGCAGCATGACGCACATGACGCCGTTCCCGGTCACGGTGTCGATGTCGGGGATCTTGTGCACGGCGTAGTTTGCCTGCGGCACGGTCACCGGCGTGCGCACGAAGATCGGGTGGCGATCGAGGCAGTGCGGGCCGGCGAAGGCCAGGTTGAACAGCATTTCATAGGCGCGCTGGATGTAGTAGACGAACTCGGGATTGGCGGTGCGCTCGTCGCGCAGCTTGGCCACCAGGCGCGACGCCTCGCCATGGATGAACTCCGGGGTCTCCAGCGAAAAGACGTGGATGCGCTTCTCGCCGGCGACCACTTCCTGCAGGCGCTCGCCGAGCTCGTTGAAGACCGCCAGCAGCCGCGCCTCGGCCCCGACCCTATCGCCGGTCCCGCCCCGCTCCAGGACGGCGAAGTCCTTCAGGGCACGGTGGTAGAGCGCCTCCGCGCGCGCGATCGACCCGTTGTCGGCAGCGGTCAGGTAGCCGTCCAGGTCGGCGGCCTGCAAAACGACCTTGTCCATGGCGTTTCCTCCTTGAGCGGCATCGGGCCCAGTATACGCCCCAAGAATGGCGGAGGCAAGGAATCCGGGCGGAGTCGCGACCGGGAGAAATCGCCGCCGCCGCGGGCTCAGTCCTGGGGAAACAGGCGGACCGACGTGGCCTTGAAGGTGAGGGTGACGTCGCTGCCCGCGGCCAGGCCCATTTGCGCGCAGGAGACGCGGGTGAGGAAGACGGTGAAGAGGATGCCGGAGCAGTCGACGCTCAAGGCGATGACCGTGCCCAGGTCGGCCAGGGTCCGGACGGTGCCGCGGAAGGAATTGCGCGCCGAGGAAGCAATCGGCCGCGTGGAGACGAGGATGTCCTCCGGGCGGATCACGGCGGCCGCCTTGCCCGCCGTTCTCTCGCTGACGACCTCGATGGTCAGCGGTGCATGAGGCCGCGACCCCTGTGGGGTCAGCGGTCCATACGGCCGCGACCCCTGTGGGGTCAGCGTGCCGCTAGGCCGCGACCCCTGTGGGGCCTGCGGCCCGCAGTTCAGGACCGTGCCGCCGTCGCGGCGCGCCAGCGTGCCGCTGAGGATATTCTCGGCGGCGGAGAACTCGGCGATGTCTAGGGAGAGGGGCCGGCTGAGCACTTCGGCGGCCGAGCCGGCCTGCGCCAGCCGCCCCTGCTTGAGGAAAAAGACCTTTCCCGCCAGAAGCCGCGCCTGGATGAGGTTGTGGGTGGCCATGACGACCGTCTTGCCCGCGCCCGCCAGCTGGGCGATGGCCGTTTCGATGCTCTTCACGCTCAGCGGGTCGAGGTTGGCCGTGGGCTCGTCGAGCAGGACCAGGTCGGGGTCGAGGAGCAGGACCCGCGCCAGCTGCAGGCGCTGCTTCTCGCCGCCCGACAGCAGGCGCGCTTCCTGGGTTTCCCTGCCGGCCAGGCCGGTCCGCTCCAGGACCTCGCCGACGGCGCCGGTTGCGAGACGAATGCCGCGCAGCCTGGCCCCGAAGCGCAGGTTGGCCTCGACGCTGGCGGCCAGCAGCAGCGGCGTCTGAAAAACGAAACCGCTGCGCCGGCGCAGCCGCGTGCGCTCGTTGCGCCCCATGGCGGCCAGCCTCCGGCCGTCAAAGAGGATCTCGCCGCGATCGGGCCGGTCCAGCAGCCCCAGCAGCCGCAACAGGGTCGACTTGCCGGCGCCGTTGGGGCCGAGGACGACGTGGACCGTCCCGGGCGAGATCTCCAGGTCGATGCCTTCCAGGATGCGCTTCCCCTGGACCGCGCGGCCAAGGTTCTCGACACGAACCTCCATCATTTCCCCTGCGCCGCCTGCAGGGCGATGTTGATCGCCAGTGCCGCCAGCAGCAGCACGATGCCCAGGGCGATGCCGATCTCGAAATTCCCCTTCATGGTCTCCAGCGAGATGGCCGTGGTCAGCACCCGCGTCTGGCCCCTGATGTTGCCGCCGACCATCAGGGTCATGCCGGTCTCGCCGATAACCCGCGAGAAGCCGGCGATGACGGCGGTCAGGAAGGCGAAGCGCCCCTGGCGGATGACGGCCCAGGCCAGCTGGCGGCGATCGGCGCCCAGCGACAGGGCCAGGTCGCGGGCATCGCGCGCCACCCCCTTCAGCGCCGCCAGCGCCAGCGCCGTCATCAGCGGGAAAGCCAGCAGCGCCTGGGCGATGATCATGGCCCCGGGCGTGAACAGCAGGCCCAGCGGGCCCAGCGGGCCGCGGCGGCTGACCAGGCCGTAGACCAGCAGGCCGATGAGGACGGCCGGCACCGCCATGGCCGTGTTGACCAGGCCCACCAGCAGGCGCTTGAGGCGGAATTCCTTCAGGGCCAGGAACAGCGCGGCCGGGATCGCCGCCAGCGCGGCCAGCGCCGTCGCCGTTCCCGACACGGCCAGGGACAGGGCGATAACCTCCAGGATCTCGCGCCCGGGCGGCAGCAGCAGCGCCGCTCCCTGGCGCAGGCCGTCCAGGATGTAGTCCATCTCCGCGCTACCTCACGGCGCCGGGGGCTTCAATGAACGACATCGGGAAAGTACAGCGGGGCGCCGAAGCGCTCACGCCCGAAATCACGGATGATGGCCTGCCCCGCGGGCGAGCGGACGAAGGCGGCGAATTTCCGGGCCAGGCCCGTGTTGAGCCAGGGGAATTTATCCGGCGACACGACGATCACCGAGTAGGGATTGAACAATTCCGGATCGCCCTCGACCAGGATCGCCAGGGCGTCGGCCTCCTGGCGGTGCGAGAGCCAGGTGGCGCGGTCGACCAGGCAATAGGCGAGCTTCTCGCTGGCGATGCGCAGCGTCGCCTCCATGCCCGAGCCGCTTTCCAGATACCATGGGCCGGAGGGCCGGACGCCCGCCGCTTTCCAGAGCCGCAGCTCCTGCTTATGCGTGCCCGAATCGTCGCCGCGCGAAGCGAAGCGGGCCGTGGCGGCGGCGATCTTCCTGCAGGCGGCGGCCGCATCCCGTCCGCGCACCCCCGCCGGGTCAGCGGCGGGGCCGACCAGCACGAAATCGTTGTGCATCACGTCGAGGCGCTCCCGGGCGAAGCCTGCGGCGACGAATTTCTCCTCGGCCTCGCGGTCGTGGACCAGCAGCACGTCGGCGTTGCCGTCGCGGGCCAGGCGCAGGGCCTGCCCCGTGCCCACGGCGATGACCTTGACCGTGCAGGAGAACTTCTTTTCGAAGGGGGGGATCAGGGCATCGAAGAGGCCCGAGTCGAGGGTCGACGTGGTTGAGGCCAGGGTCAGCGTCCCGCCGGCTGCCGGAAGCGGCGAGGCGCCGCCGGCCAGCGCCGCCAGCACGCAGAAGGTCGCGATGAGATGCTTCAATGGCTTCCCCCGGCCAGCCGGCCCTGCCAGGGATGCTGCTCCCGCCAGCCGGCCTGGCTCTCATAGCGGACGAAGAAGACCTTGAGGTCGGCCTGGCTCTCATAGCGGACGAAGAACACCTTGACCTCGGCCTGGCTCTCGTATTTCACGTAGTGCCATAATTCATCACGGCCGCGGGCCTGGCTCTCGTAGCGCATGCGGCGCACGCACAGGTCGGCCTGGCTCTCGTACTGGACGACGAAGACCCTGACGTCGGCCTGGCTTTCGATTTTCACGACATGGACGCTGGCGGCGGGCAGTAGGGCCGGTGTCAGCAGAAAAACGATGCCCACCAGGCGCCGGCGCAGGCCCTTCATTGGATGCGCACCCGCTCCCCGCCCCTGTGTTCCGTCACCTGGCCGATCAGGAAATAGCCCTCCCCCGTCCGCTCCAGGGCCGACTCGACGCGGCTGAGTTTTTTCGGATCGATGATCAGCACCATGCCGATGCCCATGTTGAACACGCGGTAGCGCTCGCCGGCGGAGACGCTGCCGGCCTGGACCAGGAAGGAAAAGAGCGGCGGCACGGGCCAGGTCCTTTCGATGACCACGCCGGCGTCCGGCGGCAGGATGCGCGGCACGTTCTCCAGCAGCCCGCCGCCGGTGATGTGCGCCATGCCCTTGAGCAGCTTCTCCTCAAGCAGGGGGCGGACCGTCTTCAGGTAGGAGCGATGGACGCGCAGCAGCTCGGCGCCGATGGGCAGATCCAATTCGCTCACCCTGCTGTTCGCCTTCAGGTTGAGCTTCTCGAAAACGATCTGCCGCGCTAGGGAGTAGCCGTTGGTGTGCAGCCCCGACGACGGCAGGCCGATGAGCAGGTCGCCCTTGCGGATGGACTTGCCGTCGATCACGTCGGCCTTGGCGACGAGGCCGACGATGAAGCCGGCGATGTCGTATTCGCCCTCGCGGTAGAAGCCGGGCATCTCGGCCGTCTCGCCCCCCAGCAGCACCATCTCGTTGTCCAGGCAGCCGTCGAGCACGCCGGAGACGACCTCGCCGACGGTCTCGGGCTCGACGCGCCCGGCGGCGAGGTAATCGAGGAAAAAGAGCGGCCGGGCCCCGTAGACCAGGATGTCGTTGACGCAGTGGTTGACCAGGTCGCGGCCCACGGTGTTGTGGACGTTCATCAGAAAGGCGATCTTGAGCTTGGTGCCGACGCCGTCGGCCGAGGAGACCAGGATGGGGTTCTTGAGCCCGCCCTTCAGGGGAAAGAAGCCGCCGAACTTGCCGATCTCCTGCACGCCCATGCTCTTGACCATGGACTGGATGCGTGCGACGGCCTGGTTGCCGCGGTCGATGCTGACCCCGGACTTCTCATAGGCGCTCTTGGGCATGGATTCCCCTCCTGGCGATTGCAGCAAGGGAAATTCTATCACAATCCCCGCCCCGCCGCCAAGACGGTCTCCGCCCCGCCCCGCAACGGCGGGACCTTTCCCCACTTGCCAGGGGCGGGCCGGAGCCTTACAATGAGGGCGGCGGCTCACGCGCCGCCAGCACGCGAGTTCCCGGCCATGGAGAAGAAATGAAGGAATCAACGGCGGCGAAGACATTCCTTTCCCTGCCGAAAGCAGTGGGACGGGCCTGCGGTCTGCTGCTGCAGTCCGTCCGCTCCGGGCTTTTCCATCCGTGCTGCCGAGTCTGCGGCTACGACCTGGTCGTGCCCGGGGAGACGGTCCTTTGCGGCAACTGCCGGGCCAAGATCGTTTTCGCGGTCGAGAACCGCTGCCGGGTCTGCGGCAAGTTCCTCCCCGAGGGGAACGCCACTTGCGGCTCCTGCCGGTTGGCGCCGCCGCCCTTCGAATGCCATCGTTCCTTCGCCGCCTACGAGGGGGCGCTGCGCCAGGTCATCATCCTCTATAAATTCGGCCAGGTCGAGCCCCTGAAGCACATCCTGGCCGACTTGTACCTGGAAACGGTGCGCCGGGAGCTGCCCGGCGCCTTCGACGCCGTGGTGCCGGTCCCGGCCGATCTGCGCCGGAGAAGGAACGGCTTCCAGCCGGTGCGCGTTGCCGGCAAGGTGCTGGCCCGCCGACTGGGCGTGCCGTTCCGCCCCGGCCTGCTGCTGAAAAGAAAAGCCACGCCGCCCCAGGTCGGTCTGACCCAGGCCCAGCGCCTGGCCAACCTGGACGGCGCCTTCGCCCTGGGAGCCGGAGCGCGGGCCGCGGGGCTGCGCGTCCTGCTCGTCGATGACGTGACCACCACCGGCACCACTGTCCGCAAGTGCGCCGCCGTCCTGAAGCGCGGCGGCGCCAGGGTGACGGCGCTCACGCTGGGGCAGACCCGCCTGTAGGCTCTGCCCGCAGCGGGAGCGCTGGCCGGAGAAATCGGTTGACATTATTTTATTTTTGCATAATATGGGATGATAGAGGAGGAATAGCAGCCATGAAAACACACAAGAGACTGACCGCCTTGTTCGTCACTTTCGCCTTCCTGGCCTTGCTGCAGGTTTCGGCCATGCCGCTGCGGGCCGACCAGGCTCCCGCGCCGTCGGGAGACGAGCTGGAAAGCGCCGAGCAGGGACCCAGCGTCATCGAGGAGGAGGGGACTGCCCCCGCCACGGCCAAGAAGAAGAGCATCCTGCCGATCATCATCGGCGTGCTCGCCGTCGGCGCCATCGCCGCCGTGCTGGCGCTGGTCGTCTTCAAGACCAAGTACGATATCACCGGCACCTGGGACTTCAACTTCACCTCCACCTCGCCGGCGCACACCTGGACCTGGACGCTGGCCTTTTCCGGCGACAAGAAGAGCGGCACCTTCAACGATGCCGGCGACACGGGGAAATACACGGTCGACGACAAGGACGTAAAGATCCAATATGACGCCTGGAACATCGTGCTGACCGGCAAGTTCGACGGCAAGGACAAGATGACGGGCAGCGCCACCTTCTCCGGCCTGACCATCGGCGGCAAGGACATCACCGCCGCCACCTGGACGGCCTCGCGCATTTCTTCCAGCAGTTCGCTCAAGCCCGGCGCCGGATTCACCCAGTCGCTGGACGGCCGCAAGGCAAAGAGATAACCCGCCGCCCAGCTCGGGCAAACCGAAGTCAATCCCTGAGGGAAGGGCGTCCATAGCCCTTCCCATTTTTTTTGGACAAAACCAAGAGAAGACTGATCGTGATTCGTGAAGACACCCGATCGATCTTTCGTGATTCGTGATTCGTGATTCGAGAAGGAACCCGATCGATCTTTCGTGATTCGTGACAAGTAGGCGAGGAGCGAGGGGCTAGGGGTGAGAGGGAAGATGACCTTCCAAAGTAAAAGTTTAAAGTTCAAAGTGAAAAGTTTAAAGTAAGAAAAAACCTCACAAAGAATATTCACTGGAAGGGCCTTCGTTTTGGAAATTTGAATTTTGAATTTGGAATTTATTTGGAATTTGGTGCTTGTGATTTGGGATTTAAGTCTTCGTATTGCCTCGTTTCTTCCCGTAAACCGTCTACCGTAAACCGATTCCCTTGTCTCCGGCAATCACTATCACAACCACTTTGCCTTCTTGCTGAACACTGACACTGTCACTGGTCAGTATTTCTTTCCGTCTGGCGATACATAAATCACTTCCCGCTCCAGCACGATCCCGGTGCGCGCGGCCACCGCGGCGCGGATCTTTTCCTCCAGCCGCTGCAGATCGACGAATGTGCCGCCGCCGCGGTTGAGCAGGAAGTTGGCGTGCTCCGCGGCCACGGCCAGCGCGCCCAGCGTCGTGCTCTTCAGCCCGCTCTCCTCGATGATCTTCCCGGCCGAGATCTTCGTGCCCCCGACCTGCGGATTCTTGAAGAAACAGCCGGCCGAGGCCAGGCGGTAGGACGGGTGGCGCGTCACGCGGTATTCCAGGTTCTCGCGGGTCCTGGCGGCGATCGCCTCGCCGCTGGCGGGTTCATGGCGCAGGCGCAGCGTCAGCAGGGCCTCGCTTCCCAGCTTGAAGCGCGAGTCGCGGTAGCGGAAGCCGAAATGCGCGGCGTCCACCCGGCGCCTGCGCCCCTGCCCGTCGACGATATCGGCCGCCAGCAGCACGTCCGCCACGGAGCGGCCGAAAGCCCCGGCATTGACGGCGGCGGCTCCCCCCAGCGTGCCGGGAATGCCGGAAAGGAACTCGAGCCCGCCGGCGCCGCTGGCCGCGCACCAGGCGAGGAATGGCTGGTTGCGCATGCCGGCATCGACTTCGAGCGCGCCCTCGTCCGCCAGCAGGAGCGGCGCCGGCGGCGCTTCCTCCCCCTGCGTCAGCAGCACCGCGGCCTGGACCGGCACGTCGGGAAAGGCGATGTTGGAGCCGCCGCCGATGACCAGGTACGGCCTTTCGCCGCTGCGCTCCGAAGCTCGCGCGCCGGGAATCCCCGGTGCGGCGCCTGCTCCGGCCAGATGCCGCAGCACGGCGAGCCGCTGTCGGGCGTCGCGGGGGCGGATCAGCAGGCGGACCGTGCCGCCGATGCCCAGGGCCAGGTGCGGGGCAATGGCAGCGTTCTCCTGGAAGGGGATGCGCCGTTGAAGCAGCCAGGCGGCCAGGGGGGCGAACATCCTATTCTCGCCGCACGCGCATGCGCGCAATGCGGTCGCCCTGGCGGATGAGGTCCAGCACCTCTTCGCCGCGGATCACCTGGCCGAAGAGGGTATACTTGCCGTCCAGATGCGGCTGATCGCTGATGCAGATGAAGAACTGGCTGTCGTTGGAGTGGATATCCTCGTCCCGGGCCATGCCCACCGAGCCGCGGACGTAATGCAGGTGCGAAAATTCGGCGGGGATGGTGCGCCCCGAGCCGCCGTTTCCGTTCCCGGTCGGGTCGCCGGCCTGAACGACGAAATCGGCCACCACGCGGTGGAAGACGAGTCCATCGAAGAAACCGCTGTCGGCGAGCTCGGTGATGCGGGCCACGGTGAGCGGCGCCACCTCGGGATAGAGACGAAAGGCCAGCGTTCCCCTGTCGGTCTCCAGGATGCAGACGTCGCCGCCGGGGGCGGCCCAGGCGGCCAGCGCCAGCAGCCCGGCGCTGGCGGCGAACAGCCATCTGGTTCTCATCGCTTCTCCACCAAGCCTTTAGAAGTGCAGATAGAAACGGGGCACGACCTGCTGCGCATCGAGAACCTGCAGAGACAATTCGCCCTGGGCGTCGCGGTTCCGGGCCTTGGCCCGGACGCGAATGACGTACTTCCCGGCCTGTGGCGGCACCCACACCAGGGAGGCTTTGCCCCCGCCCTCCTTGCTCCGGCTGAAGACCGTGCGATCCTGCGCATCGAGAATCTCGCATTCCCAGCGGGGCTCGATCAGGTTCTGCATGCGCACGGTGAAACGCAGCGAACTCCCCGACCAGAGCACCGGGGCCGGTTCGAGCTCGATATCGACCCCATAGCGATTGCCCAGGCGCAGGAGACGGCAGGATTCTTTCTCGCAGGTCATGAAGTACAGGTCGCCGCGCCAGGCCAGCGGCGGACCGAGCGGCCGGGCCGCGCCCGGGAACGGTGTCACCTGCCGGCGGCGCGGATCGACGAACTTGATCTCACGGTTCAGCAGCATTGCGGCCAGGTTCTCGCTCATGGGCAGCAGGTCGAAGCTCAGCGCCGAACCCAGGCCCTGCCACCACAGGAGGCTGCCGCGCCGGTTCACCTGCAGCAGGTTCCGGTCCTCCGGGCTGGCCACGATGGTGCCGGCGAAGGCCAGGGGCCGCCGTTCCAGGGCCTGGCCCAGCTTCAGCTTCCAGATCAGCTTTTTTTCGTCAATGGAATATTTCACCAGGAATCGCCCGCTGGCGCCGTAGTAAAGGTGCCCCGCGGAGAACAGGAACGGGGAGATGGCCGTCTGCGGCAGGGGTTCGCTTGCGAACCGGCCGCTCTTTTTCCAGAACGTGCGCAGCCGCTCCGGGGTCGGGATCAGTATCCGTTCCGGGGAGAAAAAGCAATTGAAAAACCGCGCCGACTTCTCCTCGCTGCGGAAAACGGTGCCCGATCGCCGCCAGAAATTCACGGATAACTGCCCGTTGTCGTGGTAGACCAGGCAGTCGGCGTCGACGCCGAGCACCTGCCGGGCGCCCAGCCGCGACGCGTCGAATTTCAGCGCCCGCTCGGCCAAGTCATAGATCAGGAGCCGGTCGGAGGCCTTGTCCTGGAGCACCAGCAGGTCGCCCTGGAGAAAGGGCGGAGCCGTGACGGCAAAGGGAACGGCAAAGACCTCCGTGACCTTTTTTGTCGCGAGGTCGCAAGCGACGATCCGGCCAGCGGCGTCGATCCAGCCCACCCCGCCGCCGCAGGGGAAAAGGAGGTTCCAAGCCGGCGCCCCGGTCCAGGCACAGACCTCCTCCAGGGCGAGCGGCGGGCTGATCTCAGGGACCAGGACCGGGCGCGGTCGCGAACAGGCGCCGGAGAAGGCGAATAGAGCCAGCAACAGGATCGATTGGGCTTTCATGAAGAAAAAATTATAGGCGAAAGCGCGGCATTCGTCAATCGGGGAGCGCGGGACGGCGGCGCCGCCGGCGCGGCCGCCCGCCGCCCATGGGGGGCCGGCCGGGAAACGCCTTCTGGAAGAGCAGCTCGAACGATTCCCCTTCCTCCGGCACCCGTCCCTGGGTGATCATGAAGCACAGCCGCGATGCCTGGGCATAGCCCGGGCGCTGGCGGACCGACCAGCGCATGTTGCCGTCGCCCAGGGCGCGCAGCAGGCGGCCGGCCAGGGCCATGATGTCGATGACCTGCGCCCGCAGCCCCTTGGGCAGCGAGACGACCATGCCGGCGTCCAGGAACGCCTTTTTCAGCAGCGGGAAGGGATCGGGTCCGCCCGTGCCCAGCTGCGGCTCGGCCCAGGGCCAGAGCAGCAGGGCCACGAGTTCATCCAGCCCCGGCGCCCTCCCCGCTTCCTTCTCGGCGTCGGCGATAGCCAGCAGGGTGAGGGAAGCGGCGAACAGGCGCCCGTCGCCTTCCAGCGCCTCGCCGATGCGGCCGAGCAGCAGGCGCAATATGCCGAACTCCCGGTGCAGGGCGAAAACGGCCCGGGCATTCGCGCCCAGCAGGTCCTTGGAGAATTCCTCGTACAGTCGGGCTTCCGAACAGCCGCCCAGCAGCTCCCGCTGCGCGCGGATGGCGGCGGCGATCTCCCCGTCGACGGCGAACCCGAGCCGGGCCGCATAGCGGATCACCCGCCAGATGCGCACCGGGTCCTCGCGGAACCGCTCGCACGCGTCGCCGATGACGCGGATGCGGCCCTGGCGCAGGTCGGCCACGCCGCCGACATAGTCGATGACCGACGCCGTGGCCGGGTCGTAGAACAGGGCATTGACGGTGATGTCGCGGCGCATGGCGTCCTGTTCCGGGGTGCCGAAAACATACAGCGGCGCACTCGCGCTCCCGGCTTTGCCGACTTCCGGCGGCGGGGGATCGCTGCGGAAGGTCGCCACTTCGACGACCTTGCCGCCGCGGAAGCGGATGTGCGCCAGGCGGAAGCGACGGCCGATGATGAAGGCGTTGGAGAAATATTTACGGATCTGGTTGGGCCGGGCATTGGTGGCGATGTCGAAGTCCTTGGGCTTACGCCCCAGCAACATGTCGCGCACCGCGCCGCCGGTCAGGTAGGCGGTGAAGCCCAGGCGCTGCAGGCGGAACAGGATCTTGAGGGCGTCGGGGTCGATGTCGCGGCGCGAGAGCGCGTGCTCTCCCCGGGGCAGGATGAGGGGACCTGCCCCGCCGACGGCAGCGATCCGGGTCGCCTCCATGCCCGCCCCGCTCAACGGACGACCAGGCTGGCGTAGCCGACCACTTCGTCCATGTCCCCCGACACTTCGCCCGAATTCGTGTAGCAGATCAGCTCCGCCTGCGTGGCGCCGGCCCGGCGCGCCGCGCTGAGCATGATCACCGCCGGCGCCACGCCGCACATGGAGATGCGCTGGTCGCGAACGACGCGGTAGAGCCCCTCGGCATCGAGCTGCAGCATGCGCTCGATGGCCTTGAAATCCAGCTCGCGGGCGCGCTCGGCCGCGATGTAATGGCTCATGTCGCTGGAAGCGACCATCGTCAGCCCGGCCTCGCCCTGGAACAAATCTCCGATCTCCGCACCGGCGGCCAGCAGGTCCTCCAGGCGCTGGGCGCCGATGGTGACGGGCAGGATGCGCGATCCCGCCCCGGCGTACTGGATGAACGGCACCTGCACCTCCAGGGAATGCTCGAGGCGCCCGGCCTCGCTGTCGATGCGGAACCGGCGCGAGGAACCGAGCAGGCGCGCGCGCAGCCCGGTGTCGACCTCCACCCGGCCCAGGGGCGTCTCCCAGTGATCGTTGCCGTCGACGGCCAGTTCCGCCCCGACGCCGCGGTGGTTGACTCCCAGCAGGATGACCGTTTCAGCCAGCGCCACCCGGGCGTAGCCCAGGCCGGCGCAGCGGCCGGAATAGACGTAGCCGGCGTGGGGCGCCAGTAGGCCCAGGGCGCGGCAGCGCTCGCCGCCCTCGCCCGCCGGCGGCACCAGCTGCTGCAGCTCGCGTTCCAGGGCCTGGGCCGTCGCCGGGTAAAAGTGCCCGGCCACGACGGGTTTGCGGATCATGCCCTCTCCTCCAGTCATCCTGCGCCGACGACCCGCCGGTCGCAGACCACGACCCGGCCGGCCTTGAGCACGGTGTGCACCGGGTCGATGCCCGGGTGATAGGCCAGGTATTGGTAATCGGGGATGTCGAGCAGCAGCATGTCCAGGTCCTTGCCCACGGCCAGCGAGCCGGCGTGCTGTTGCCGGTCGACGGCATAGGCGGCATTGATGGTGATCGCGTTCAGCGCCTGCTCGATGGTCAGACCCAGCTGGAAAACGCCCAGGTGGAAGACGAACAGCTGCGAGGAGATCATCGAGCTGCCGGGATTGAAATCGCTGCCCAGGGCTACGATGCCGCCCGCGCTGAGGATCTTCCGCGCCGGAGCGTAGCGCCCGAGGCGCAGGAAGAAGGAGACGCCGGGCAGCAGCACGCAGGCGGTGTCGGAGGCGGCGATGGCGGCGATCTCGTCATCGCGGATGGCGATCAAGTGCTCGGCCGACACGGCGCCCAGCCGGGCGGCCAGCTCGGCGGCGCCGTTGGAGGTGAATTCGTCGGCGTGCATCTTGATGCGGAAGCCCATGGCGGCGGCCCGGGACAGGTAGGTTTCGCTTTCGGCATAGGAGAAATAGCCCTCCTCGCAGAAAATGTCCACGAACCCGGCCAGGCGCTCCTTCCGCACCCGGGGCAGTACGGTTTCCAGCAGGTGCTCGAGGTAGTCGCGGTTGCGGCCGCGGAACTCGTCGGGAACCTCATGGGCGCCCATGAAGGTGGGGACGATGGCCACCGGGTGGCACCCGGATAGCGCCTGCAGCGCCTGCAGCTGCTTCATTTCGGTCTCCAGGTCCAGGCCGTAGCCGCTCTTGGCCTCCACGGTGGTGGTGCCGCCCAGCAGCATCCGGTCCAGGCGCCGGCGGCAGGTCTCGACCAGTTCGTCGAGAGCGATCTCGCGGGTGCGGCGCACCGTACTGTGGATGCCGCCGCCGCGCGCGGCGATCTCCTGGTAGCTTACCCCCTGCAGCTTCTGCTGGAACTCGTCCTGGCGCGTGCCGGCGAACGGCAGGTGCGTGTGCGGATCGACCAGCCCCGGCAGGGCGACCTGGCCGCCGGCGTCCAGCTCCAGTCCGCCCGGCTCGAGGCGACAGGCCTGCTGATACTCGTTTTCCGGGCCGATGAAGCAGATCCGCCCCCCCCTGGCGGCGATGCAGGCATTGCGTTCCACGCGCAGCGCGTCCGCCTGGCGCCCGCGCGCCACGTGGTCGGAGGCTGGATTGACCAGCTGGCCGATATTGCGGACGAGCGTGTCGGCGGCGATCATTTTTTCTTGATCGGGTTCAGTCTCTGGAAAGTCGGCACGTCGAGCGGGTCCTCGAAGCTCTCCGGGCCGTGGGTCATATTGGGCATGTTGCCGTCGTTGACGTAGTTGCGCAGGTCGACGCCGCTGCTGCCCGGGCGGCCCTGGCCGAGGAACATCTGCCCCTGGGGCGTCGGCTGGCGATAGGCCGGCTCGATGGGCACGAAGGCCGGCGTCGGCGACTTGGCGCGTCCATGGGGTTCGTGCCGTCCCTCGCGGAAGCCCGTGGCGATGACCGTTACCCGCAGCGCGTCGCCGGCATCCGCGTCCTCGATCACCCCGAATTTGATGGTGGCATCGGGGTCGGCGTTCTTGGTGATCAGGTCGGAGATCTTCTCGATCTCGCTCATGGTCAGGGTGGCGGAGGCGGTGATGTTGTACAGGATGCCGGTGGCGCCGCTGATCGACTGGTTGTCCAGCAGCGGCGAATTCAGCGCCCGCTGCGTGGCCTCCTCGGCCCGGTTGTCGCCCTTGGCCTCGCCGGTGCCCATCAGGGTGACGCCGCGCACGGCCATGGTGGCCTTGACGTCGGCGAAGTCGACGTTCTGCACTCCGGTGGAGGAGATGATGTCGGAGATGCCGCGCACGGCCTGCAGCAGCACCTCGTCGGCCTTTTTGTAGGCCGTCTTGTAGGTGATGGCGGCGTCGCCCAGCTCCAGCAGCTTCTGGTTGGGAATGACGATGATGGCGTCGACGTTCTCCTTCAGCTTGCGGATCCCCTCATCGGCCACGCGCATGCGCTTCTCTTTCTCGAAGTGGAAGGGCTTGCTGACCACGGCCACGGTCAGGATGCCCATGGTGGAGGCATGGTTGGCGATGACGGGCGCGGCGCCGGTGCCGGTGC
>DCVK01000027.1 GCA_002335385.1 Candidatus Aminicenantes bacterium UBA2190 | reverse complement strand
GCCATCGGCGAGACCATGGTGGTGTGGATGGCCTCGGGCAATGCCGCCCAGATCCCCAGCCCCTGGTTCGATTTCCTGAGCCCGGTGCGCACCCTGACCGCCACCATCGCCGGCGACATGGGCGAGGCCGACCAGGTACTGGGCTCCGGCCGCTACCACGTGCTGTTCGCCCTGGCCCTCTGCCTGCTGTTGACCTCGTTCCTGGCCAACCTGGCCAGCGAATGGATCCTGCGCCGCCAGCAGCGGCGGCTGGGCGGGTTGAAATAACATGGACCTGCAGGCACGCAAGCTCTTCGACCGCTCGCTGACCGGCGTCAGCATCATGGCCGTCATCCTGATGGTGCTGGCGCTGCTGGTGCTGCTGACGCCCATTTTTTCCCGCGGTTTGGGCGCTTTCTTTTTCAGCGGCACCAGCGAGTTCCGGCGCCTCTCCCTGGAACAGTTCAACCGCGGCAACGCCCAGGCGGTCGCCGCCGAGTCGCGAGCGGTCACCGAGGCGCGTCGTCCGGTCTTCGCGATGCTGGCCGCGTTCGAGGAGGAGCTGGACGGCTTGGATGCGAACAGGCGCCGGGAACTGCGGACGCAGCTGAAGGAGATCACGGGACTGCTGCGCGAGCTGCTGGGGCCGTTGCCCGGCGAGCTGGACGCGGTGATGCTGCGCCAGCAGTACGGCCAGACACGCTGGGACCGGGCGATGGTCAAGCTCCGCCGCATCCTTTTCAGCGAGCAATGGGATCATTCCGATCCGAACCGCATGGGCAAAAAGGTGTTGGTTTCCCGCCGCCAGTCCTTCGCAGGGACCAGGCTGGAAGCGCTTTTCCCCTATCTGGAGAAAAACCTGGGCAGGATGCTGCAGCCGCGCTTCACCTTTTACTGGCGCTTCCTCACCGACAAATCGCTGGACTCCCATTTTTTCGGCGGCATCTGGCCCGAAGTCCTCGGGACGATCTACCTGACGCTGGGCGCCATGCTGCTGGCCATCCCCTTCGGCATCATCGCCGCCATCTATCTCAGCGAATTCGCCGCCGGCGGACGGCTGGTCAGCCTGCTGCGCGTATGCATCAGCACCCTCGCCGGCGTGCCCAGCATCGTCTTCGGCCTGTTCGGCCTGGCCTTCTTCATCAACACGCTGCGCCTGTCCAGCTCCAAGAGCGTGCTGGCGGGCTCGGCCACGCTGGCGCTGCTGATCCTGCCCACCATCATCCGCGCCTCCGAAGAAGCGCTCAAGGCGGTGCCGCGCGCCTACAAGGAAGCGGCGCTCAGCCTGGGGGCCAGCCCGCTGCGCATGGTGCTGACCGTGCTGCTGCCCGCCGCCCTGCCCGGCATCCTGACCGGCATCATCATCAGCATGGGCCGCGCCGCCGGCGAGACGGCGCCGATCATCTTCACCGCCGCGGTCAGCGTCGGCCAGCCGCTGAAGCTGTGGGAAACCCTCAGCCAGCCCACGCCGGCCTTGCCCTGGAACATATACAACCTGGCCACCGAGCACCAGGCCGTCGATGAGATCCGCCACGTGCAGTTCGGCATGGTGCTGACCCTGGTGCTGCTGGTGCTGCTGCTCAACCTGGCCGCCATCCTGATCCGCGCCCGCATCAGTAAAAAAATGAGAGGCTAGCCCATGATTCAATCCATTCCTGCCACCCCGCGCACCGTCCCCCCGGAGGCGGATGCCGGCGATCGCCAGGCCCATGTCGCCTGCCAGGACTTTTCCTTCTACTACGGCGACAACCAGGCGGTAAAGAACGTCACGCTCGATTTTCCCTCCTACCAGGTCACGGCCATCATCGGCCCCAGCGGCTGCGGCAAGAGCACGCTGCTGCGCTCGATCAACCGCATGAACGACCTGATCCCCGGCAGCCGCACGAGCGGCAAGATGCTTTTCGACGGCCAGGAGATCTACGGCCCCCGCCTCGACGTGGTCACCCTGCGCCGGCGCATCGGCATGGTATTCCAGAAGCCGAACCCGTTCCCGAAATCCATCCTGAACAACATCGCCTACGGCCGGCGCCTGCACGACCGCCTGGACAAGGGCGAACTCATGGCGACCGTCGAGACCAGCTTGAAGCGGGCCGGGCTGTGGGATGAGGTCAAGGACCGCCTGGAGGACAACGCCCTGAGCCTGTCCGGGGGACAGCAGCAGCGCCTGTGCATCGCCCGGGCCCTGGCCGTCGACCCCGAGATTTTGCTCATGGATGAGCCGACCTCGGCCCTGGATCCGCGGGCCACGGCGCGCATCGAGGACCTGATCGCCGAACTGCGCGGCCGCTACACCATCATCATCGTCACCCACAACATGCAGCAGGCGGCCCGCGTCTCCGATTTTACCGCTTTTCTTTACGAAGGCAACTTGATAGAATACGGGCAGACAGCGCGGATGTTCACCAAACCGAGCGAGAAGCGGACCGAGGACTACATGACCGGCCGCTTCGGCTGAAAGTGGAGGCAACGATGGCCGTGCACCTGCAGAAAGAGATCGAAAAACTGAAGAAGCGCATCATCCTCTATGGCGGCATGATCGAGAAGAACCTGGAGAACGCCATCCGCTCGATCCGGGACAAGGACGCCGCCCTGGCACGCCAGGTGCTGGAGCTGGACGACCAGGCCGACCAGTGGGAGGTCGACACCGAGGAGGAGTGCCTGAAGATCCTGGCGCTGCACCAGCCGGTGGCCGTCGACCTGCGCTTCATCATTGCCGTGCTCAAGATCAACAACGACCTGGAGCGCATCGGCGACGAGTCGGTCAACATCGCCGAGCGCTCGCTGCGCGTCTCCTCACAGGCGCTTCCCGGCCAAAAGGTCGACTTCGGCCCTATTTGCCGCCTTGTCCAGGATGCGTTGCGCGGCTGCCTCGATGCCCTGGTGCACCTGGATGCCCCATTGGCCCACCGTGTGCGCAATTCCGATGACGCGATCGACGAGATGGTCCACGCCCAGTTCACGCAATTGAAGAACGAGATCAAGAAATTCCCCGGGCAGACCGACCAGCTGGTCGAGTACCTGCGCGTCTGCCGCCACCTGGAGCGCATTGCCGACCACGCCACCAACATCGCCGNNTCGTCCGCCACCGCCATGAAACCCCATGACCCGGCGCGGCGCGGCGCCGGCATTCCGGCCGGGAGAAAGGTCGTGAGCACAAAGGATGCGGCAACGAAAGCGAAGCTGCTGGTCGCCGTCGTCGACGACGAGCCCGACATCCTGGAGCTCGTGCGCCTGCACCTGGATCGGGCCGGCTTTGTCGTCAAGCCCTTTGCCGCCGCCCGGCCGTTCCTGCAGTACATGGAAAAGCACCTGCCCGACCTGCTGGTCCTCGACCTGATGCTCCCCGACGGCGACGGCCTGGAGATCTGCAAGGGGCTGAAGCAAGAACCGCGCACCAGCGCCCTGCCCATCCTCATCCTGACGGCCAGGGGCGAAAAGCCGGACATCGTCCTCGGCCTGGAGTTCGGCGCCGATGACTACCTGGTCAAGCCCTTCTCGCCGTCGGAGCTGGTGGCGCGGCTGAAGGCCATCCTGCGCCGCAGCACGGCGCCCGGACCCGACCGGGAAAACCTGGTCCGTGTCGGCGAGCGGCTGATCATCGACCCGGGGCGCCACAGCGCCACCGTCGACGGCCGGCCCGTATCCCTGACCTCCACCGAGTTCTCCCTGCTGCTCATCCTCGGCCGCAAGCCCGGCTGGGTCTTTTCCCGCGAACAGATCCTCGATGGCCTCTGGGGCGACGAGAAGGACGTCATCGACCGCACCGTCGACGTGCACATCAAGCACCTGCGGGAAAAACTCGGGCCGGCCGGCTCCCTGATCAAGAACATCCGCGGCGTCGGCTACAAGATCGAGCCATGAGAACCCGCCTGTTCTGGAAATTTTTCGCCGGCCTCTTCCTGTTCAGCCTGCTGCTGGCCCTGGCCTTCTATTTCCTGGCCGTCGGCCAGGCCCGCGACCTCTACCTGCGGGCCAAGGAGGATTCGCTGGTCCGGCTGGGGAACCTGGTCGGCGCCGAGCTGGCCGCCGGCTGGCAGCGACTGGACCCCGCGTCCCGTAACACCGCCGGCACGGAAAGCCTGCAGGCGCTCATCGTGGAAAAGGGGGCGCAGGCCCGGCTGCGGCTCACCGTCATCGATCCCCGCGGCCGCGTCCTGGCCGACTCGCAGAAAGACCCCGCCACGATGCAGAACCACGCCGACCGCCCCGAGATCGCCGCCGCCCTGTCCGGACAGCCGCGCTCCGAAACCCACTTCAGTTTCACCCTGCGCGAGCGCATGATGTACCATGCCCTGCCGCTGAAAAGCGGCGGCACAACGGTCGCCGCCCTGCGCCTGAGCTTTTTCGTCCGCGATGTCGAGCGCCTGTTCGCCCCCTGGCGCGGCAGGGTCACCCTGCTGCTCCTGACCCTGCTCGCCGTCTCCCTGTTCCTCTCGCTCCTGCTGTCCGGGAACCTGACCCAACCGATCAAAGAGCTGGCTGCGGCCGCCCGCGCCGTCTCCT
This sequence comes from Candidatus Aminicenantes bacterium UBA2190, assembly GCA_002335385.1. GTDB lineage: Bacteria > Acidobacteriota > Aminicenantia > UBA2199 > UBA2199 > UBA2199. The sequence continues at coordinate 43,431 of DCVK01000027.1, read as the reverse complement.
CGGGGAACCTGGACACCCATGTCCCCAGCCGCCGCCGCGACGAGATCGGGCAGCTGACCGGCGACTTCAACGCCATGGTCGACGACCAGAAACGCATGCTGCAGGAACTGCGCTACGGCCGGCAGGAGCTGGAGATCATCCTGGCCTCCCTCTCCGACGGACTGCTGGTCATCGACGCCGAAGAGCGCATCACCCGCGCCGGACCGAGCTTCTGCCGCCTCGCCGGCGACAGCGCCCCCGTCGGCAAGCCGTTCTGGGAGGTACTGCGCCGCGCCGATTTCGCCGAACTGGTGCGCCGGGCCGCCGCCGCCAGCATTCATGCCGAGCTGGAGCTCGCGGGTCGTCCCTATTTCGTGTCGCTGGCGCCGCTGCCCGACCAAAAGGGAACGGTCGTCACCTTTCACGACCTGTCGGCGGCCCGGAGCCTGGAAAAGCAGAAGAAAGACCTGGTGACCAGCGTTTCGCACGAGCTGCGCACGCCGCTGACCGCCATCAAGGGGTATATCGAGACCCTGGCCGAGGATGCCGCGGGCGATTCCCGCCGCTACCTGGACGTGATCGGGCGCAATACCGACCGGCTGATCGAGATGATCGACGACCTGCTGACTCTCTCCGAGCTGGAGGAAAAGAGCGACCGTCTGGACCGGGAAGAGATCGACTGGCCCGGGCTTCTGGCCGGCGTGCGTTCCCTGTTCGAGAAGCGCATCCGCGAGAAGGGCCTGACGCTGGACATTTCCCTGCCCTTGCCAGCGGAGCGCATCGCCTACCGCGGTGACCGCTTCCGCCTGGAGCAGATGCTCATCAACCTACTGGACAACGCGGTGAAATACACCGACCAGGGCGGCATCGCCATTCGCGTCGCCGCCGACGGCGCCGGGCTGATCATCGAGGTCCGCGACAGCGGCGCCGGCATCCCGGCGGAGCACCTGGACCGGATATTCGAGCGCTTCTACGTCGCGGACAAGGCGCGCTCGCGGCAAAAAGGCGGCACCGGGCTGGGCCTGGCCATCGTCAAGCACATCGTCCAGCTGCACGGCGGCGAGATCGCCGTGCAAAGCCGGCCCGGCGCCGGCAGCACGTTCTCCGTCCGTTTGTTCCCGGCCTGAGACAAAATCGCCTCCTTTTCTCCCCGCGGTTGAAAAACCGCGAACAATACTCTATTATCTTGAACGATGAGAATCATGGCATGGTGGTCGATCCTGCTGCTGGCCTCCGGGGCCCTCGCCGGGGATTCCATCATCTACCTGCGGCCGGCCGACGCCCTTAACCTGAACCCCTGGCAGGCCGATGATTCCTATTCCAACGAGGTCGCGGCTAACATCTTCGAGGGCCTGGTGCGCTTCAGGAAGAACTCCACCGCGATCGAGCCCTGCCTGGCCATCGCCTGGAGCGTCCAGGACAACGGCCGGCGCTGGCTGTTCAGCCTGCGCCGCGGCGTCACGTTCCATGACGGCACCCCGTTCGATTCCCGGGCCGTCCTCCATTCCTTCCAGGGCCGCCTGGAGAAAAAACAGGCCCGGCTCCAGAGGCTGACTCCCCTCTTTTCCTTCATCACCGGCGTGCGCAGCCTCGGATCGCATCGGGTGGAGATCACCCTCGACCGGCCCTATGCCCCTTTCCTGGTGGCGCTCGCCGATTCGGCCGCATTCCTCCAGTCGCCGGTGTCTTCGCGCTCCGCAGCGTTCGTACCCATCGGCACCGGAGCCTACCGCTTCACCAGCTGGTCGAAAAACCGCTCGCTGATCCTGACTCGCCACGCCCGATATTGGGGAGAAAAGCCCGGCGTGGAAAAGCTGGTCTTCAAGGTCATGCCCGATCCGCTGGGACGGCTGCTGCAGATCCGCAACGGCAGCGCCGACATGACCGTCATCCAGTCGGGCAATGAGTTCGCGGAGCTGTCACTGCGCAGCGACATCACCATCCTGAGCAACCCCTCCATATCCACCCACTACCTGGGCTTCAATACCCGCCGCAAGCCCTTTGACCGGGTCGAGGTGCGCACCGCCTTCCAGTATGTCATCCCCAAGGGGAACATGGTCAAGAAGATATTCCAGAACCTGGCCCAGCCGGCATTCACCCCGCTGCCCCCGCCCATTTTCCCCAACCAGCAGGCCGAGCCGCCGGATCGCTTCGACCTCGAGACGGCCCGCTCCCTCCTGAAGGCGGCCGGGCTGCCCAAGGGCTTCACCTGCAGCCTCTACTATGCCGACGGCCAGCAGGGCATCCAGGAGATCGTCGACCTGCTGGCGGTCATGGCGCGCAACATCCAGGTCACCATCCGCAAGGTCAAGCTGCCTTTCCCCGAGCTGGTGAAGGCCGCCAGCCGCGGCGAGCACGACATGCTGATCCTGGGCTGGTCAACCGGCCCCGATCCCGATTTTTTCCTCTATCCGCTGTTCACCTTTTCCCCCGGCAACCGCAACCGCTTTTTCTACGAGGACGCGGCGCTGACCCGCCTGCTCGACCAGGGCCAGACCACGATGGACCCGCTCCGGCGCGAACGCATCTACCTCAATGCCCTGGACATTCTGCAGCGGGACGTGCCCTGGATGCCGCTTTTCCATCTCATCGACAATCTGGCCTGCAGCCGCCGCATCAGCGGCCTTTTCTTCACGCCGCTAGGGCAGGTCATTTTCCGTGAAGTCACCAAGGAGTCATCGCGATGAACATAAAATGCCTCGGCCGGGCACTGCCGGCCCTATTGCTGCTGACCTTGGCCGCGCCGCTGGCGGCAGCCAACGTGTTGCATGCCGGCAGCACACGTGAGCCCCAGACCATCGATCCCGCCCGCGTCTGGGACGACACGTCGTCTTTCTATACCAGCAACATCTTCGACACGCTGGTGCGTCTCGACCCGCGCACCCTCAAGATCGAGCCTTCCCTGGCCACGCGCTGGGAGACCAGTGTCGACGGCCTCACCTGGACATTCCACCTGCGCCGCAACGTGCACTTCCACGACGGAACGCCCTTTGACGCCGACGCCGTGGTGTTCAGCTTCCAGCGGCAGATGGACCCGGCCAATCCCAGGCGCGAGCAGGAGTTTCCGCTGTTCTCCGAGATCTTCACCTTCCTGAAGGAGGTGCGCAGGCAGGACGCCTACCAGGTGCAGTTCCTGCTCTCCGAGCCGTTCTTCCCCTTCCTGGCCTCGCTGACCGTCGATTGTGCCGCCATCGTCTCCCCCAGCGCCGTAAAAAAATCGGGCGCCGCCTTCTCGAGACGGCCGGTCGGCACCGGTCCCTACAAGCTGAGCTCATGGCAGAAGAACAAGCGCCTGGTGCTGACCGCCAACACGAAGTACTGGCGCGGCAAGCCGGTCATCGACGAGTATATCGACATCATCGAGCCGCAGGCCGAATTGCTGAGCAAATATTTCCAGGACGGCATGCTGGACATCCTGTCCACCTATTCGATCTCCAGGATGGTCAGCTACAGGAAGCAGGACTGGGTCAGGGTGGCCGCCGCGCCGATGCTGTCGGTGACCTATATCGTGCTCAACGCGGCCCGGCCGCAGCTGCGCAGCCGCAACGTGCGCCAGGCCCTATGCCACGCCTGGGACCCGCGCGCACTGACGCTGGTTTTTCAGGACCATGTGCTGCCGATCCACTCCCTGCTGCCCCTGGGACTGTCCGGCGACGCGGCCGGGGAGCCGCCCCTGGGGTTTTCCCTGGCCAAGGCCCAAGCCCTGCTGAAAAAGGAAGGGGCCGCCGAGATGCAGCTGGAGATGCTCGTGCTGAAGGACGAAGGCCTGCTCTTCCAACTGTTCTCCATGTACGCCCGCAACCTGAAGCAGGTCGATGTGCGGCTGAAGCTCACGCGCGTGGACACGGCCGAGTTCGCGCGCCGCGTCACCGGCGGCGACTACGACCTGGCCTATTCGGGATGGATCGCCGATTATCCCGACCCCGACAGCATGCTGTTCCCCCTGCTGTCAAAAAAACTGCAGCAGCAGGGCTTCGCCAATGTCGCCGGCTGCGGGCGCCAGGACCTGCTGCAACGCCTGATCAACGCCCGCCGCGAGAGCAACGCGCAAAAACGCCTGGCCGCCTACCAAGAGATCGATCGCGCCTTGGTCGGCGACGGCCTGGTCCTGCCCCTGTATCAGGATAAGCGGGTCATCATTTTCAACCGCAAGCTGGGCCACATCCAGCCCAACCCCATGGGCAAGCTCTCCCTCTTTGAGCTGCGGATGAAATGAAGATCCAGACCAAGCTGCTTCTCTCGCTGATCGTCATCGCCTTATTCTCCATCGTCATCACCCTCAATTTCTCGATCCTGTCCATCTCCAGGCGTTACGAGAAAACCGCCCGCGAAGAGGTCGCCGGCGCCCGCAAGGTGGCCGAGAACGTTTTCCTGGAGAACCTGGGCGACCTGGTGCGCAAGGCGCTATTTCTTTCGGAGCTGAAGGAGATCATCGAGAACACGGAGGACCTGGACGAGCTGGCCATGGCGCTGGAATTCAAGAATTTTTTCTTTTCCAACACCAACATCAAGATCCTTGACCCGGCGAGCCGCATCGTCCTCACCCACGACAACTCGTCGGCCAGCACCATCTCGGCGGCCAACCAGGACAAGGTGGCGTTCCTGAGCAGCCGGCGCGACCCGCTGATCCGCGAGGCCGGGGTCTTTCTCGTCGACGGCAACCTGTGCCTGGCCGCCATATCGCCCATCGTCGACCAGGAGACCTTCGGGCTCAAGGGCTTCACCATGCTGGAGATCCCCTTCAACCTGGAGTTCGCCGACCAGATCAAGGAAAAGAGCAAGGCGGAGATCATGTTCTACGTCCAGGGGCAACCCCTGGCCTCTACGCTGACCGATGGCGACGGGGACATGGTCTTCCCCACTCCATCCCACATGCGATCCAGGGAAGTGTTGCGCTTCCTGCCGGGCGGCGACCGCCACCTCATCGAATCGTTCATCGTCGAGGATTTCAACAAGAAGCCGGTGGGCGAGATCTTCGTCAGCGTCAACATCGAGAACATCATGGCCGCCAAGCAGGTCAGCATCACCAGCCTTTTGTACCTGTCGCTGCTGATCGGCCTGATCGTCATCGTGACCAGCATCCTGCTGGGGCGCCGGCTCACTTCGCCCATCGGCAAGCTGGCCCGCGGCGCCGAGGCCATCGCCGCCGGCAACTACGACGTGCACATGCAGATCGATTCCCACGACGAGATCGGCGAGCTGGCCGGCGTCTTCAACAAGATGTCGGACTCGATCAAGGTCCAGCGCGACGAGATCCGCGAGCTGCAGCAGTTCTTCGCGAGCATCGTCGAGCACTCCCCCTCGGCCATCATCATCGGCAACGAGAGCGCCGAGGTGATCGCCATGAACCCGGCGGCCGAGCAGCTGCTGGAGCGGCCGTTTGCCGAGCTCAAGGATCAGCCGCTGTTCGAGATGCTGCCGGCCTTCATGCCGCTGAAGGAGGACTACGTCAAGGTGCTGCTGAGCGGCAACCCCTGCTTCCACGACAACTACTCGCTGGTCCACGAGCAGGAGGGCGAAAAGACCCTGCGCCTGACCCTCTACAAGATCCCCCTGCCCGGGACGCCGGCCGAGGTCCTGCAGATCGAGGACATCAGCGAGAAATTCGAGCTGGAGGAGAGGCTGGTCCACGCCCAGAAACTCGGCACCCTCGGCGAGCTCCTCAGCCGCTTCACCCACGAGTTCAACAACCTGATGACCAGCCTGCTGGGCCACCTGACCATCCTCAAGCGCGAGGCCGGCGAGGAGCACCCCCTGGCCAGGCGCACGCAGCTGATCGAGGACGTGGCCCTGCGCGCCCACCACCTGGGCAAGGACATCCTGGATTTTTCCCGCAAGGAGAAGCTGAAAAAGGAGGTCCTGAACGTCCACGACGCCATCGACACCGTGCTCAACCTGCTGGGCAGGACCGTCCTCAAGCGCGTCGAGGTCGAGAACCAATTCACGGGCAGCGACCTGACCTTGCTGATGAACAAGGAAAAATTCCTGCTGGCGCTGTTCAACGTCCTGATCAACGCCAAGGACGCCATCCTGGCCGCGGAGCGCGAGAAGGGGCTGATCCGCATCAGCGTTGACCGCATCTTCGTCCCGCGGGCGCAGCAGAACTTCGTGCGCATCCGCGTCAGCGACAACGGCGACGGCATCGACGAAAAGATCATCAACAAGATCTTCGAGCCCTATTTCACCACCAAGGGGGAGAAAGGGACCGGCCTGGGGCTGACCACGGTCAAGGAGATCGTCGAGGAGAACGCCGGCTGGATCGAGGTCGACGCCAGGAAGGGCGTCGGCACTTCCTTCAGCCTGCTGTTGCCCGAATACGTCCTGGAAATGCGTTGAAGTGTTGAAACGTTGAAGCGTTGAAGAGTTCAAGAGTTAACGAGTTGAAGAGTTAAGATAAGATCACTTCCGGGGGTGCTAACCCTTCAACCCTTTTACCCATCTACCCGTCAACTCGTCCAGTTATTGAACTCGTTTCGCAGCCAGGACCCGCCCGCAGCAGTTGACATCCAGCGGGGAAACGACTACCATGGCCAGGGATGAAATCCTGGAAGAGCTTGCTTTTTACCGCCCTGTCGGCGTTCTTCGTCTGGCTGTTCCTGCGCCGCGTCGACTTCGCCGGCATCCGCGCCGTCTGGGGGTCCATCCATTGGATCTACCCGCTGCTCTTCCTTCTGTTCATGCTCCCCCAGTATGCGCTGCGGGCGCTGCGCTGGGGCGTGCTGCTGCGGCCGTTCCGGCGCGGCATCCCTTTCCGCAGCCTGTGGAACTTCTCGCTGATCGGCTTCATGATCTCCTACCTGCTGCCGGGACGCCTGGGCGAGATCGCCCGGCCGGTGCTGCTGGCCGAGAAAGAGGGCATGAAGAAGAGCCAGACCATCGCCACCATCGTCAACGAGCGCCTGTTCGATCTGCTGACGGTCCTGGTCCTGCTCACCCTCTACCTGGCCGCTGCCCGCGAGGAAGCCCTGCCGGTGCTGCGCCAGCTGCGGGCGGCGGCCTGGCTGCTGCTGCCGCTGGTCATCCTGGTCTTCTTCTTCATCCTCCTGGCCAACCACCCGCGGTTCTTCCCCTGGACCGAGCGGCTCGTGCGCGGCCTGTCCCGGCTCCTGCCGCGACGCTGGCGGGAGCCAACAAGCGGATTTGCCCTGCACTTCGTCCGGGCGCTGCGCCTGGATCTGGGCCGGCGGGGCATGGCGGCGGTGGCCGCCCTGTCGCTGCTGCACTGGGGCGTGATCGTCTTCTCCTACTGGCTGCTGCTGCGGGGCTTCGGCATCCACACCGGCCTGCTGCCGGTCATCCCCTTCCTGGCCGTGATCTTCGTTTCGGCCGCCGTGCCCACGCCGGGCATGGCCGGCAGCCTGGACCTGGCCGCGACCTATGCCCTGGTGGGGCTGTACGCGGTGCCGGAAAAGACGGCGGTGGCCTTCACCCTGCTGTTCCATTTCCTGCTGCTGGCCGTGCCCATCGCCCTGGGTCTGGCCGCCCTGTGGCACGAGGGGCTGAGCATCCGGTCGCTCGGCCGCCTGCGAGGTAAAGATGAACTGTCCGCAATGCGCTGAGATCGCCGACCGGGTGATCGAGACCCGCGAGAGCAAGGATGGCCTGTACATCCGCCGCCGCCGCGAATGCCTGCACTGCGGCAAGCGCTTCACTACCTACGAGAAAATCGAAGACGTGCCGCTGATGGTGGTCAAGAAGGACGGCCGGCGCGAGCCGTTCGACATGGACAAGATCCGCAAGGGGCTGTACCGTGCCCTGGAGAAGCGGCCGGTGCAGACCAAGCAGATCGAGCAGCTGGCGCGGCAGGTCGAGGAATTCTTCTCCCGCTCCGACCGCGAGGTGCCCACCTTCAAGATCGGCGGCATGATCATGGAGAAGCTGAAGAAGCTGGACAAGGTGGCCTACGTGCGCTTCGCCTCGGTGTACCTGGAGTTCAAGAGCCTGGAAGAGTTCCTCGCCGAGCTGCAGGGCCTCTTGAAAAAGGAGGAATGAAATGGGCAAGAAGAATTTCCCGTATTTCGAGGTCGAGATCAGCAAGAACTATCCCTCGGGGATCAGCACGCACACCGACTGGAAGCCCAGCACCAATATCGTGGAGACACGCGACTCCCTGGTCATCGAGATGGAACTGCCGGGGGTGGCCAAGGAGGACATCTCCATCACCATGATCAACGACCAGGAGTTGATCATCAAGGGCTTCAAGAAGCAGCCGCGCCTCGATCCCGTGACCTATTACCTGTTCGAGAGGGAATTCGGCGCCTTTTTCAAGAAGATCGTCATCGATTTCCCCCTGGAGACGAGCACGGTGCGGTCGCTGATGGAGAACGGCGTGCTGACCATCCAGGTGCGCAAGCGCACTGAATCCAAGATCGACGTGGAGATCAGGTAGGGAGCCCACCATGGCCGAAGAAAAGAACAACGTCGCCGGCGCCGAAAAGGAAGAGAAGCTCGACAAGATCAAGATCCCCGATCGACTGCCGGTGCTGGTCCTGCGCGACATCGTGGTCTTTCCCTATATGATCGTCCCCCTGTACGTCGGCCGCCCCAAGTCCAAGAAGGCCATCGACATCGCCCTCAATGGCGACCGCCTGCTCCTGCTGCTCACCCAGAAGGACATGAACGTCGAGGACCCCGGCCGGGACCAGCTGTACGGGTTCGGCACCGTGGCCCTCATCGTGCGCATGCTCAAGCTTCCCGACGGCCGCATGCGCGTGCTGGTGCAGGGCATCTCGCGCGCGCGCCTGCGGGCGCTCCACGACGACGGCAAGTCCCTGCAGGCCGAAGCGACGGGGATGGAGGACCAGGAGCCGGCGGAGATGGCCCTCGAGAACAAGGCCATGATCAAGAACGTGCGCCAGAAATTCGAGCAGGCCGGCAAGCTGGGCAAGCCGATCTCCAACGAGATCCTGGTCATCGCCGAGAACATCGAGGAGCCGGGGAAGCTGGCCGACATCATCGCCTCCAACCTGGAGCTGAAGATCGAGGATTCGCAGTCCATCCTCGAGGAGATGGACTCGCTGCGGCGGCTGGGCCGCGTTCACGACTATCTGAACTACGAGATCGAGATGCTGAACATGCAGAACCAGATCAATCTCAAGGCCCAGGGGGAGATGGACAAGAACCAGAAGGAGTATTTCCTGCGCCAGCAGATGAAGGCCATCCGCAAGGAACTGGGCGAGGATTCCGAGATCATGGAGGAGGTCAACGCCTACCTCAAGAAGCTGCAGGAGGCGCGCATGCCCGAGGCGGCGCGCAAGGAGACCGAGAAGAACATCGAGCGCCTGAAGAAGATGCATCCCGAGTCGGCCGAGAGCGCCGTGATCCGCACCTACCTGGACTGGATGTTCGAGCTGCCCTGGGACACCGCCAGCAAGGACAACCTGAACCTCAAGCGGGCGCGGGCCATCCTCAACCAGGACCACTACGGTCTGGAGAAGGTCAAGGAGCGCATCCTGGAATACCTGAGCGTGCGCAAGCTGACCAACAAGGCCCACGGCCCGATCCTCTGTTTTGTCGGCCCTCCCGGCGTGGGCAAGACCTCCCTGGGCAAGTCGATCGCCCGCGCCCTGAACAAGAAGTTCGTGCGCATCTCGCTGGGCGGCGTGCGCGACGAGGCCGAGATCCGCGGCCACCGCCGCACGTATGTCGGCGCCCTGCCCGGCAAGATCATCCAGGAGCTGAAGAACGCCGGCAGCCGCAACCCGGTGTTCATGATGGACGAGGTGGACAAGATCGGCATGGATTTCCGCGGCGATCCGTCGTCGGCCCTGCTGGAGGTCCTCGATCCCGAGCAGAACAACTCCTTCACCGACCACTACCTGGGCGTGCCCTTCGACCTTTCCAAGGTGTTGTTCATCACCACCGCCAACCTGCTGGAGCCGATCCAGCCCGCTTTCCGCGACCGCATGGAGGTCATCGAGATCCACGGCTACAACGAGGAGGAGAAGATCGAGATCGCCCGCCGCCACCTGATCCCGCGCCAGGTCGAGGCCAACGGCCTCAGTGCGCGCCTGGTCGAGTTCACGCCGGGGGCGCTGAAGAACATCATCGCCCTGTACACCCGCGAGGCGGGCGTGCGCAATCTGGAGCGCGAGATCGGCGGCATCTGCCGCAAAGTGGCGCACAAGGTGGCCATGGGCGACCGGAAGCTCTTCAAGATCACCTCGCGCAACCTGGAGAAGTACTCCGGCGTGCCCAAGCTGTTCCGCGACCAGCTGCTGGAGGAGAACGCGGTGGGGGTGGCCACCGGCATGGCCTGGACACCCTACGGCGGCGATATCCTGTTCATCGAGGTGCGCCTCTTCCCGGGCAAGGGGACGCTCATCCTGACCGGCTCGTTGGGCGACGTCATGAAGGAGTCGGCCAGCGCCGCCCTGAGCCTGATCAAGGCCTCGGCCGGCGAGCTGCGGCTGGCCATCGAGAAGTTCGAGAAGAACGACATCCATATCCACATCCCCGAGGGCGGCATCCCCAAGGACGGCCCCTCGGCCGGCGTCACCCTGGCCGCCGCGCTCATCTCGGCCTTCACCGGCACGGCCGTCAGGCGCGAGATCGCCATGACCGGCGAGATCACCCTGCGCGGCAAGATCCTGCCCGTCGGCGGCATCAAGGAGAAGGTGATGGCGGCGCGCCGGGCCGGCATCCGCACCATCATCCTCCCCGAGAAGAACAAAAAGGACCTGAGCGAGCTGAAGGAGGGCCATCTTCAGGGCATCACCTTCCTGTTCGTCCGCGAGTTCAAGGAAGCGGTGAACGCCGCCCTGGTGGAAAAGATCTTCTGATGGACGAGCCGCGCTTCGTCGCCTTCCTGCAGAAGAAGTTCCCCTTCCGCTCCGGCCTGGGCATCGGCGACGACGCCTCGATCGTCCGGCACGGGCGGTCATTCCAGCTGATCTCGACCGACCTGCTGATCGAGGACGTCCACTTCCGCCTGCACGATGTCCCCATGGACATGCTGGCCGCAAAGGCATTGGCGGTGAATGTCTCGGACATCGCCGCCATGGGCGGCCGGCCGCAGTATTTCTACCTGGGCCTGGGCTTCCCCGGCCGCCTGTCCCCCGCCGACCTGCGCCGCTTCTTCGCCGGCCTTGCCCGCGCCGCCCGGCGCTGGGGCGTGGAACTGGCCGGCGGCGACACCTCCCGGGCCGACAAGCTGCTCATCGCCGTCACCATCGTCGGCGAGAGCTCCCGGCCGCTGCGGCGCTGCGGCGCGCGCCCCGGCGACCTGGTGGGCATCACCGGGACAACCGGCGGCTCGGCCCTGGGGCTGCGGCTGCTGCTGGCGGGAGAGAGCCGTTCGCCATTCATCCGCCTGCACCAGCGCCCGCGCCCGCAGTGCGCCAAGGGAAGGGTCCTCGCGCGCTTCGCCCATGCCATGATCGATATTTCCGACGGCCTGCTGCTGGACCTGTCGCGCGTGCTGCGCGCCTCGAACGTCGGGGCGGTGATCGACTACGAAAAGATACCGCGGCCCGCCGCCTTCACCAGGGAATGCCGGCGACGGGGGCTGGACGAGAAAGAGCTGGTGCTTTCCGGCGGTGAGGATTATGAGCTGTTGTTCACCGTCTCCCCGGAGCGGGAAAAACTCCTGCGCCGCACGGGGACGGGCTATCATGTCATCGGCCGCATCACCAAGGGGCGCCGCCTGCGGGTGCAGGAAAACGGCCGCCGGCTGCCCGTGGCCGGCCTCGGCTTCGACCATTTCGCCGCAGACGCTGCCGGCAGGAGGGGATCAGCATGAAGATCATCAGGAAAAGTTCCTGCCGGCCGGAGCCGCACGCCTGCGTCGTCATCCCGGTCTTCAAGGGCATGGACCTCGCCGGGCTCTGGCGCGAGTTCCCGGCCCTGGAGTTCCCCGCCCGGCAAAAGCAGATGAAGGGCAAGATCGGCGAGGCGCTGGTTTGCCACTCGCTGCAGGAGCAGCGCCTGTTCCTGCTCGTGGGCGCCGGAGGCGCCGGCTCGCTGCCCGACGCCCGCCAGTGGGCCTGCCGCGCCATGGCGCTGCTGCGCGAGAACCGCGTGGGCAAGGCCTGGATCTATTTCACCGCACCCGGCCCCTTCCCGCCCGACTACCTGCGCACCCTGGTTGACCACCTGCACTTGAACAATTATCGTTTCGAGCGCTATAGGAAAAAAAAGCAGAAGGCCGTGGAGCGCATTTTCCTGGCAGCGAAGGCCGCCGCCGCGTTTGCTGGTGATGCCCGGCGAACGGGAGCCTTCCGGAAGCGGCTCGCCCTCGACGCCACGGAGCTGCGCGCGCGGGAGGCCGTCCTGGAGGAAGTGGAGCGCGTCCGCGACCTGGTCAACGAGATCCCGGCCCGGGTCACCCCCGACTCCATGGCCGCCGCCTTCGCCGAGAGCGCCCGTTGCCACGGGCTGGGGCTGGAGACCTGGCGTCGCCAACAGCTGGAGGAGAACGGCCTGAACGGCCTGCTGGCCGTGGGCGCGTCTTCCTGCTGCGAGCCGGCGCTGCTGGTCCTCACCTACCAGCCCGCGTCGTTCCGCCGCTCCGTGGCGCTGGTGGGCAAGGGGATCACCTTCGACGCCGGCGGCCTGAACCTCAAACCCGGCAACAGCATGGAGGAGATGAAGAGCGACATGGCCGGCGCGGCTGCGGTCCTGGGTGTGATGAACGCCGTCGCCCGGCTGAAGCTGCCGGTGCGGGTGACCGCCCTGGCGCCGCTGGCGGAGAATCTGCCCGGCCGCCGCGCCTACAAGCCCGGCGACATCATCACCTTCGCCAACGGCAAGACGGTGGAGATCGCCAACACCGACGCCGAGGGGCGCCTGATCCTGGCCGACGCCCTGATCGTCGCCGCCCGGCGCAAGCCCGAGATGATCATCGAGCTGTCCACGCTGACCGGCGCCATCGTCACCGCCCTGGGCGACTCCTATGCCGGCCTCTTCTGCCGCAACCGCAGGCTGTGCTCAGGGCTGCTGCAGGCGGCCGAAACCAGCGGCGAGTTCCTGTGGGAAATGCCGCTGCCCCCGGAATACCGCGAGAGCATCGTCTCCAAGGTCGCCGACCTGAAGAACGCCAATTACAACGGCGGCTCCTCGATCAAGGCCGGCCTGTTTTTGTCGGAGTTCGCCGGCAAGGCCCCGTTCGCCCATATCGACATCGCCGGCACGGCGTTCCTGAGCAAGCCGAATTCCCGCCTGGCGGCCGAGGGCGCCACCGGCTTCGGCGTGCGATTGCTGGTCCAGTTCCTGCAGGACCTGGCCAAATGAAAGTCTCAAATTCCAGTGCGTTCGATGTTCGACGTTCGACGTTCGGCGGTAGAAGAACAAGACGAGCTCTTTCAAATTCAATTCAAGACATGTATTCCCTTCGCTATCGAACTTCGAATCTGCCAGATTGTATAAGCTCGTTTCTTTGCCCTTCAACCTCGAACTTCGAACCTCGAACTTCGAACCTCGTTTTTCTTGTATGGCTCTCGTCACTGGTCACTGAGGATTGGAGGAGAAAATGACCGAGATCTATTCTGTCCATTCCCTGGTCCGCGGATTCACTTACGAGGGGACGACCTATGAGGAGGTCCGGGTCACCTGGTTCGTGGCCGGCCGCCAGGTTCCCCTGGCGCCTTATGAAAGCGCCATCATGGACTACGGGCAGCTGGAAGAAAAGGACCGCGCTTTCCCCGAGGAGTACATCAACGAGCAGTTCAGCCGCCAGGAAGCCGAGGCGCTGAAGGCTCACCTCGCCCGCCGGCCGGAAGTCTCGACCACCATCGAAGCGGTCGAGCTCCCGGTCATGGCCAACGCCAGCGGCTGCCGGCATCTGCCGCGCGGCAACGGCAATGACTTCCTCGGACTGTTCAAGGAAAAGGGCTATCCCCTGCCCTTCAAGGTCGAGGGCTACTTCAGCGTCCGCTTCGCCGAAGCCCGAGTCCAGGGCGACGACGGCCAGACGGTGATCGTCAGGAGACCGGACAAGGAATAAGTCGGGTCATCGTAATTCGTAAGTCGTGATTCGTGATTCGCAAGAAGGACGGCGATCCAGCGATAATTTCCGCCTACAAATCAGGATTCTCGAATTACGAATCACGGATCACGAATCACGAAAGGCCGTCCACGTTCCGATTGACAAATAGTTGAATTGATACTATATAAGTGGGGAGCATGGAACGATTCATCGAAGTGAACCTCGTCGGCCTGATCATGGACCAGGTGTCCAAGTCACCGGTCATGGTGCTCAAGGCGCTCGACGAGAAGAAGGTCATCCCCATCTGGATCGGCATGAGCGAGGCCAATGCCATCGCCATGGAGCTGGAGAACGTCTGCTCGCCCCGGCCCATGACCCACGACCTGATGCAGAACATCATGCATGACCTGGAGGCCCTGCTGGCCAAGGTGATCATCACCGACATCGTCGAGAACACCTACTACGCCGAGCTGCACATCGAGAAGGACGGCCTGGAAAAGGTCATCGACTGCCGGCCGTCGGACGCCGTGGCGCTGGCGCTGAAGAACCACGCCAAGATCTACGTTTCGCGGCAAGTGCTGGAGACATCGGTGCTGGCCGACGTTTTCAGCAACTGCCTGGGCGGCGAGGACAGGATCGGCCGCTGGTTTGACTCCCTGTCGGGCGAGGATTTCGGCGAGATCGAGCAATAGCCAGGCTCAAAACAAATGACTGACGTGACGCGTAACGCGTGACGCGGAAGAATTTTCCAAATTCTGAGCAGATAAATTCCTAAAATGCAAAGTGCTAATGAAAAAAGAAATTCGTGCGGGGAACCCAGGCAACATTCCTCTTTCCTGGCGGGGACTTTGACCGAATACCCCCAAACCTAGGCGCTGCCAGCGTCTTCGTTTCGGTCACTAGGATTTTTTTACCTGGAATTTGCCTGGATTTTTCGAATTTGTGATTCGGAATTTTTATCTTAGCGCGTCACGCGTTACGCGTCACGCGTCACGAAGTTTCATCGAGCTCGGCCTTGGCCCTCTGCCAGAGTTCCTCCATCTCCGCCAGGGAAGCCGAGGCGATATCCCGGCCCTGCCGGCGCAGCTCCGCTTCGACGAAGCGGAAGCGGCCGGTGAATTTGCGGTTGGCGCGGGCCAGGGCGAACTCGGGATTGATCTCCAGCAGCCGCGCCACGTTGGCCACGGCGAACAGCAGGTCGCCGATCTCGTCCTCGGCCTGGTGCCGGCGGCCGTCGGCGATCTCGGCACGCAGCTCGGCGGTCTCCTCGACGACCTTCTCCAGCGCCTGGGAGGCGTCCCCCCAATCGAAGCCGACCCCCGACGCCTGGGAGGCGATGCGCTTGGCCAGCAGCAGCGCGGGCATGGCGGCCGGGTAGTCGGAGATGACGCTGGGCTTGTTTTTCTCGGCGATCTTGATCTGCTCCCAGTTGGCCTTGACCTCGTCGGCGCCCGACACCTTGGTTCGGCCAAAAATGTGGGGATGGCGGCGCACCAGCTTGTCGCTGATGCCGGCAATCACCTCGGCGATGGAGAAGGACCCTTCCTCGGCGGCGATCTGGGCCAGGAAGACGATCTGCAGCAGCAGGTCGCCCAGCTCCTCGCAAACGGCGCCGGGATCGCTGCCGTCGATGGCCTCGATCAGTTCGTGGGCCTCTTCCAGCACGTACTCCTTCAGCGCGGCCGGGGTCTGCTTCAGGTCCCAGGGGCAGCCGCGCCGCGGGTGGCGCAGCTTCTTCATGATGGCGAGCAAACGGCTGAATTCCTTCATGGCAACGCCGCCTCCCGGCGGCACGGAATGATATCATAGCGCGGTCGGCCGGTCGTGGCAAGAGCGGCCTTCGCCGCCGGCTATTGACTTTGAACATGGGCGGGGCTTGTGGTATAGTTAACGCCATGGGACAAGGGAAAGCATACCCGGAGCAGAGGGACATCCGCGCCATCGTGGTCCTGCTGGCGACTCAGGGCATGATCCGCCTGGGTGAGGTCCCCGATCCCCTGACCGGCAAAGCCGCCCTGGACGCCGCGGGGGCGCGCTTCTTCATCGACCTGCTCCAGGAGCTGCGGCGCAAGACGGAGAACAACCTGCTCCCCGAGGAGGAGGCCTTCCTGGGCGACGTGCTGGCGAACATGCAGCAGGTATTCGCCAAAAAAGCGGGGGCCCATGGCTAGGAGAGTTTTCTGGACGGCCGCCGGCCTGGTGCTGCTGGCCTCCCTGGCCCCGGCCGCGACCCACCCCTGGGGCGACCTGAAGAAGATCTATTTCTACGAGGCCAGCGGCAACTTGGCCGAGGCGCGGCGCAGCCTGGAGCGGCTGGACGCCCAGGTGCTGACCCCGGGCGACCGGTCCGAGCTGGTCAGGAAACTGGTCGAACTGGGCGACCGCCACCTGCAGAGGAACAATGATTCCCTGGCCGAGGCGTTCTACCGCCAAGCGCTGAAGATCTCGCCTCAGGACGTCTGGCCGGTGTACAACCAATTGGAGAGTATCTCCCGGCGCCGCGGCGGGCTCTTCTGGAAATTCGCCAACGTCGGGCGGCAATTCGCCCAGGTGACGCGCGGCTTCAACAGCTCCGTCCTTCTGCTGGGCGGGCTCTTCAGCGTGCTGATGTTCTCGGGGCTGCTGCTCTTCTTCATGGTGACCGCCGCCCTGGCCGTCCGCTACTTCAAGCTGTCCGCCCACGACTTCATCCTGGAGGGCCAGAACCGCTTCTCCGTGCTGAAACTGCTGCTGCTCCTCCTCCTCCTCTTCTGGCCGCTGCTGGTCACCGGAGGCTGGGCGATCTACCCGTTCCTGCTCTGCGGTGTCCTCTGGAGCTACTTCAACCACGACGAGCGCGTCCTCGTCAAGCGCATCCAGGCCCTGCTGCTGGTGCTCACCTTCCTTTACAGCCTCGGCCAGTACCTGGAAAAAAGCTTGCTCAGCCCCGGCTTCCAGACCGTGCAGAAGGTCTATGCCGGCCGTCTGTACCCCGACGCCGCCTACTCCCGCTTCGACAACGAGATGAAGGTCATGCAGGCCTACGCCTACTATCACGACGGCCAGGACGATGTCGCCATGGACATCCTGCTGGATACGGGAAGCGGTTACGGCACCCCCCTGAAGTACAACCTGCTGGGCGATATCCACTACGAGAAGGGCCACATCGCCCAGAGCATCCAGTTCTATCGCCAGTCGCTCAGCCTGGACGACCGCAACCCGGTGACGCTGAAAAATTTCACCGTCACCCTGCTGAAGAACAACGACCCGGACCTGTTCCTCTTCTACAGCAAGAACTACCCGCAGCTCAGCCGCATCAAGGACAAGGTCGCCGCCCTGCAGAAAGTCCGCCTGCCGGAAAAAATCCTGTGGCGCCGGCTGCTGAACTTCTCCTGGCAGCGCTTCCACTTCTGGCACTGCCTGGAGGTCGTTGCCGGCGAGTTCCTGCGTTTCCCGGTGGTGCTGGCCCTGCTGGCCATGGCGGCCTACATCTTCCTGCTGCGGCGCTTCGTTCCCTCCCTGGGCCAGAGCATCTTCTGCAGCAAGTGCGGCAAGATCATCCGCAAGATGTCGATCGAGCAGGCGCAGTCGCATGCCCTGTGCGAGGACTGCTACCAGCTGTTCCTGATCAAGGACCCCATCTTCCTGGAAGCGAAGCTGATCAAGGAGAAGGAGATCAACCGCCAGGCCAGCCTGAAGCACTTCCTGCTGCTGGCCGTATCGCTGGTCGTGCCGGGCTTCATCCTGAATTTCCGCGACCGGGGCAAGATCTTCGCGTCGCTGTTCTTCCTTTTCTCCGTGGTCTTCGGGCTGTTCCTGGTCAACAGGGTGAATTTCAGGGGCGTGTTCGGCGTGGCGCCGATGTTCCTCAGCCTCATCGGCCTCGTCGCCGTCGTCCTGTACCTGGCCGTCGCCGCCTACTCGCTGAAGGAGGCTGGCGATGGCGTTTAAGGGAACGCTGCGCGAATTCAAGGTGCCGGACATCCTGCAGCTGATCTCGCTGCAGAAGAAAACCGGCATCTTGACGTTCAACAGCCAGGAGGGGTTCATCACCATCATCTTCGAGGACGGCTTCATCATCGGCATCGATGCCTTCCCCAAGAAGCTGGAGATGCGCGTCGGCAACGTCTTCGTCAAGCAGGAGATCATCAGCGAGGAGATGCTGCAGCGGGCGCTGGCCATCCAGAAGCGCACCGGCCA
This sequence comes from Candidatus Aminicenantes bacterium UBA2190, assembly GCA_002335385.1. Classification (GTDB taxonomy): domain Bacteria; phylum Acidobacteriota; class Aminicenantia; order UBA2199; family UBA2199; genus UBA2199. The sequence continues at coordinate 25,349 of DCVK01000027.1, read as the reverse complement.
GAAGGTCGGCGAGATCCTGATCGGCATGGGCCTGATCGACGAAAAGATCATTCCCGAGGTGCTCAGGATCCAGGCCACGCAGATCGTGCTGTCGCTGTTCAACTGGAAGAAGGGCGAATACAATTTCAAGGTCCTGGATTTCGTCGACAAGGAGCTGCGGCTGCTCGCCCCCATCACCGTGGACAACCTGATCATGGAAGGGGTGCAGATGCTCGACGAGTGGCCGCTGATCAAGAAGGTCATTCCTTCCGAGGACATCGTCTTTGAGCCGATGTTCCTGGGCAGCAAGAAGATCGCGCTGGTCTCGGAGTATGACGACGAGACGCAGCCCAAGGACGCCGACACCCTGCACATGACCGAGACCGAGGTCAACCTGCTCAAGCACATCAACGGCCGCAACACCGTCAAGGACATCGTGGAGCTGGGGCAGTTCACCGAGTACAAGATCTACAAGACCCTGTTCAACCTCTTCAACAAGGGGTTGATGAAGAAGAAGGAAAAGACCGAGTTCCAGGAGATTCAGGAAAAGAAGCTCTTCGAGGACCTGGAACAGGCGAACGCCCGCAAGCTCGACTTCCTGGGGAAATGCCTCATGGCGGCTCTGGTTCTGCTCCTGCTGCTGACCTTCTTTGCGCCGCTGCGTCCCTTCAACAACAAGAACATGCTGCTGAAGGCGCCGCTGTACCGCGACCACCTGCCGATCTCCATGCCCGCCCGCTGAGCGATGAGATTACGCACCCGCCTGGAGAGGCTTTCCGCTCCCAGCGCCGTGGCCATCGGCAACTTCGACGGCTTCCACGCCGGCCACCGCCGCATCATCGACACCCTGACGGCGCAAGCCAGGCGCCGCCGGCTCATCGCCGTGGTCCTCACTTTCCACCCCCACCCGCGCATCTTCCTCGGCCAGCCCGTTCGCCTGATCAGCACCGACGCCCAGCGACTGGAAGCCCTGAAGCGCCAGGCGCTCGACCGCCTTTTTTTCATCGACTTCGCCGCCCTGGCCCACTGCCCGGCCGACGCTTTCGTGAACGATCTCCTGCTCGGGTGCCTGCAGGCCCGACTGCTGGTCGTGGGCGGCGACTTCCGCTTCGGGTGCGGACGCCAGGGCGACCTGGCCCTGCTGCTGCGCACAGCGGCCGGCCGCTGCGCCGTCATCCGCGCGCCCGACGTCGAGATCGACGGCCAGCGCGTGGCGAGTTCCCTGATCCGCCGGCAGCTGGCCGCCGGCGACGTCGCCGCCGCCGGGCGCATGCTGGAAAGACCCTATTTCATCGACGGCGTCGTGGTGCGCGGGGCCGGCCGCGGGACGGAGCTCGGCTTCCCGACCATGAACATCGCCAGCCCCAACGATATCCTGCCCCCGGGCGTCTTTCACACCGAACTGGAGTTTTCCGGCCCCCCGGTCCCGCGGGACCGGGACGACGGGGAGCAAAAGGCCCCTCCAGCCGTCATTGCGGGGCGGTGCCGGGGCCGCCATGTCTCGGCCACGTTCATCGGCCGCGCCCCGGCTTTCACCGATCCCCTGCGCCCTTTGCGCGTGGAGACCCACGTGCCCGGCTTCCGCGGGCGGGTCTACGGCCGGAAGGTCCGGCTGCATTTCATCGACAGGATCCGCGAGGAAAGGAAGTTTCCCGGGCCCGCCGAGCTGGTGGCGCAGATCCGCCGCGACATCGCCGCCCTGGGCATTTGACAAGCCAGGGCTTTTTTGTTACAGTTTTCCCAAGCCTTTCTCAAGTCCGAACCAGGAGTCATCACCATGAATCACGAACGAGCGGATAGTGAAAACAAGCCCGTTCCGCCGGACAGCGAAGCCGGCGACCCGCCCGCCGCCGAGAATCCCCTGATCCGGCGCTTCCAGGTCTCCATGCCCGCCGACGAGATGGCCCGCGAGATCGACCGCTTGGCCGAGGAAACCAGCCATGAAATAAAGATGCCCGGCTTCCGCCAGGGAAAGGTGCCGGTTGACGTGGTCAAGAAAGTGCACCAGCAGGCCCTGCGCGATCAGGTCATCCAGCAGGCCGTCAGCAAGCTGGCCTTCGCCCACATCGAGCGGGAGCGGATGGCCATCGCCGGCGAGCCTTATGTGGAAAAATTGGACGACCGCGGCAGCGATGGCTTCCAGGCCGACATCGCCGTCGAGATCCTTCCGGAAGTCGAGCTGCCCGACCTGGACCAGTTGAAGGTCGAGATCCCCGCCGCCGCCATGAAGGGCGAGGCGTTCGACGAAAACCAGCAGATCGAGCGGGTGCTCGAAGCCAACAAGCGCTCGCTGCCGGTCCAGGGGCGGCCCGTCGCCGCGGACGACCTGGTGCTGCTCATGGTGCAATCCTCCGAAGCGGCCAGCAAGAGGAAATGGCCGCGCCAGGAGACCTACTTCATGATGAAGGCCGAGAACCCGTCGGAGATCGCCGGCCTGTACGACGCCCTGCTGGGGAAACCGGTCGGCGAGAGCTTCTCCTTGCAGGCCGCCTACCCCGCCGATGCCAGGAAGAAAGCCTGGGCCGGGAAAAAGATCGAGCACCAGGTGGAGATCAAGGCGGTGTATGAGCTGAAAAAACCCGATCTGGACGAGGAATTCCTCAAGTCGCTGGGCGTGAAGACAGCCGAGGAATTCAAGCTCAAGCTGAAGGAGGAATACCGGCACCACCAGGAGCACCACCGCGACGAAACGGTAATGGACGGCATCTTTGAGAAGTTGCTGGCCGCCAGCCACTTCCCGGTGCCGCGCTCGCTGCAGGAGCAGGAAGTGGCCCGCCGCCTGTCCCAGAACCGCCAGCCCTTGAATTTCAAGGATGACGATGAGAAGGCCAAATTCAAGGAGCTGATCTTCGCCCAGGCCGAGAAGGCGGTCCGCCTGTCGCTGATCCTGGAGCGGGTGCGCGAGAAATACCAGGTCGCCGTCAGCGACGCCGACCTGGAAAAGGAATACGCCCACCTGGCGCAGCATCACCAGGTGGCGGAAAAGGAGATCCGCAAGTATTACAGCGAGGAAAAAAAGGCGGCCGAGCTGAAGGATCACCTGCTCCAGTCCAGGATCAATGAGTTTCTGAAGGAAAAAATCAAGGTAAAAGAGGTATAACATGCCGCTCATCCCCATGGTCATCGAGCAGGCGGGGAACGTCGAACGGGCCTACGACATCTATTCCCGGCTGTTGAAGGACTCGGTCATCTTCCTCGGCTCGCCGATCGACGACAACGTGGCCAACGTCACCATCGCCCAGCTGCTGTTCCTCGAGGCCGAGGACCCGGAAAAGGACGTCTCCATCTACATCAACTCCCCCGGCGGCATCATCAGTTCGGGCATGGCCATCTACGACACCATGCGCTTCATCAAGAATGACGTGGTGACCATCTGCATCGGCCAGGCCGCCTCCATGGCCGCCATCCTGCTCGCCGGCGGCAGCAAGGGCAAGCGCTTCGCCCTGCCCAATGCCAAGGTCGTCATCCACCAGCCCCTGGGCGGTTTCGAAGGCCAGGCCACCGACATCCTGATCCAGGCCGAGGAGATGCGCAAGGTGAAGGCGAAGACCATCGAGATCCTCTCTTTCCACACCGGCCAGAAGCCCGAGAAGGTCGCCCAGGATATCGAAAGGGACTATATCATGTCCACGGACGAAGCCCTGAAATACGGCATCATCGACTCAGTGATCAGCGACCGGAAAAAAGAGAAGAAAGGGGCCAAATGAAGGAAGAAAAGGAAGCCCGCTGCAGCTTCTGCGGCATCCCCCAGTCGCGGGCCGTCAAGCTGATCGCCGGTCCCGGGGTCTATATCTGCGACGAGTGCACCAAGACGGCCTACAACCTGATCTTCAGCGCCAACGAGGCGTCCAAACCCGCTGCGAGCGCCAAGAAGCTGAAGCTGCTCACTCCGGCCGAGATCAAGGGCAAGCTCGACGAGTACATCATCTCCCAGGACGCGGCCAAGAAGAAGCTGGCCGTGGCCGTCTACAACCACTACAAGCGCATCCAGCATGGCCAGAACCTGGCCAACAAGGTCGACATCCGCAAGAGCAACGTCCTGCTGATCGGGCCCACCGGCACCGGCAAGACGCTGTTGGCCGAAACCCTGGCCAAGGTCCTGGACGTGCCGTTCGCCATGGCCGACGCCACCACGCTGACCGAGGCGGGCTACGTCGGCGAGGACGTGGAGAACATCCTGCTCAAGCTCTATCAGGCCGCCGGCGAGAACCGCGAGCTGGCCGAGAAGGGCATCGTCTACATCGACGAGCTGGACAAGATCTCGCGCAAGAGCGAGAACCCCTCCATCACCCGCGACGTCTCCGGCGAGGGAGTGCAGCAGGCGCTGCTCAAGATCGTCGAGGGCACCGTGGCCAACGTGCCGCCGCTGGGAGGCCGCAAGCACCCCTATCAGGAGTTCCTCAAGATCGACACCAAGAACATCCTGTTCATCGCCGGCGGCGCCTTCGTCGGGTTGGACAAGATCATCCAGCGGCGCCTCAAGAAGAACGTCATCGGTTTCTCGACCGGCGCCAAGGACAAGGACCGTTCCTACCGCGCCGACATCTTCCAGCAGGCGCAGCCCGACGACCTGATCCGCTATGGCCTCATCCCCGAGCTGGTCGGGCGCTTCTCGGTCACGGGCGTGCTCAACGAGCTCGACAGGGAACAGCTGTACCGCATCCTGCTGGAGCCCAAGGATGCCATCACCAAGCAGTTCAAGGCGCTGCTCAAGATGGACGGCGTCGACCTGGATTTCTCCAAGGAGGCCCTGGAGATGATCACCGGCCAGGCCATCGCCCGCGGCGTCGGCGCCCGGGGACTGCGCGCCATCTTCGAGGAGATCATGCTCGACCTGATGTTCGAGATCCCCTCGCGCAAGGAGGCGGCCGGCAAGGTGCTGATCGACGGCCAGTTCCTCAGGGACAAGAAATGGATCGCTTGAATACCAGGGAACTCGTCCTGCCGCTGATCCCCCTGCGCGAACTGGTGGCGTTCCCCACCGTCATCGTGCCCATCCTGGTCGGCCGCGACAAATCGGTCAACGCCCTGAAGGCGGCGCTGGAACAGTACGGCGGCTACCTGTTCCTGGCGGCGCAGAAGAACCAGGTCACCGAGACTCCCCTGCCCGAGGAGATGTACGAGACCGGCACCATCGCCAAGATCGAGAAGTCGGCCGAGCAGAGCAACGGCAGCTACCGCATCGTCATCCAGGGCCTGAAGCGCGGACGCATCCTGCGCTACATCGACGGCGACGACTTCCACCGGGTGCGCCTGGAGGTTCTGGAGGAGCGCGCCGCAGCCGGCAAGGACCTGCTGGAGCTGTCGCGCAACCTCATCGCTCTCTTCGAGGAGTACATCAACCTGAAGCGCGTGCGCCTGCCGGGCATCATGACCCGGCTCAAGCCCAGCCAGCTGGCCGACGCCTCCGACATCATCATATCCATCGTCAGCCTGCCCCTGAAGGTCAAGCAGTCGCTGCTGGAGGAGGTGGACACCTACGCCCGCGGCGTCCGCGTCTACAACATCCTCAAGAAGGACGTGCTGCAGCTGCGCAGCCAGCGCGACATCGAGCCCAAGCTGAAGCGCGAGGAGGGCCCGGAGACCGACTACGAGGAATACAAGAAGAAGATCGAGGCGGCCCAGCTGCCCGAGCACGTCAAGGCCCGCGCCGACGAGGAGCTTGAGCGGCTGGCGGCCATGCCCCCTTTCTCGGCCGAGGGCACCGTCTCGCGCTACTACCTGGACTGGCTGCTGGCCATCCCCTGGAAGAAGACCCGCAAGGAGAACAAGGATATCCGCAGGGCGGCGCAGATCCTGGACGAGGACCACTACGGCCTGCGCAAGGTCAAGGAGCGCATCCTGGACTACCTGGCGGTGCGGCTGCTGGTCAAGAAGGCCGCGGGCGAGATCCTCTGCTTCATCGGGCCGCCCGGCGTGGGCAAGAGCTCGCTGTCCAAGTCCATCGCCCGCGCCCTCGACCGCAAGTTCGTGCGCGTCTCCCTGGGCGGCGTCAAGGACGAGGCGGAGATCCGCGGCCACCGCCGCACCTACATCGGCTCCTACCCCGGCCAGATCGTCAAAGGCTTGAAGAAAGCGGGCAGCATGAACCCGGTCTTCCTGCTCGACGAGATCGACAAGCTCAACTCGGACTTCCGCGGCGACCCGGCCTCGGCACTGCTGGAGGCCCTGGACCCCGAGCAGAACGCCGAGTTCAGCGACCACTACCTGGACCTGGAGCTCGACCTCTCGCAGGTATTCTTCATCACCACGGCCAACCTGGCCGAAAACATCCCGCCGGCGCTCCTCGACCGCATGGAGGTCATCGAGCTCCCCGGCTACACCGAGAGGGAAAAGCTGGAGATCGCCAAGAATTTCCTGCTGAAGAAGCAGGCGGAGAAGAACGGCTTCTCCGTCGACGAGGTGCGCATCGAGGACGACGTGCTGCTGGGCGTCATCAACGAGTATACCCGCGAGGCCGGGGTGCGCAACCTGGAGCGCGAGATCGCCGTCATCATGCGCAAGACCGCCCGCGGCATCATCGAGTCGGGCCGCAAGGACGGCGCCCCGGAGCCGCAGACCATCGACCGCGCCCGGCTGGAGAAGTACCTGGGCATTCCCAAGTACACCAGCCAGAAGGTTTTCCAGCGCAGCGAGATCGGAGTGGCCATCGGCCTGGCCTGGACCTCCGCGGGCGGCGACATCCTGGTGGTGGAGGCGCGCATGCTCAAGGGCAAGGGCGAGCTGATCCTCACCGGCCGCCTGGGCGAGGTGATGAAGGAGTCCTCCTCGGCCGCCTTCAGCTACACCAAGCTGAAGCTGTTCGAGCTGGAGCTGGACACCGAGGAGCTGCGGCACTACGACATCCACCTGCACATCCCCGAAGGCGCCGTGCCCAAGGAGGGCCCGTCGGCGGGCGTCACCCTGGCCGTCTCGCTGCTCTCGCTGCTGACCGGCATCCCGGTGCGCCCCGACTTCGCCATGACCGGCGAGATCACGCTGCGCGGCAGGATCCTGCCCGTCGGCGGCATCAAGGAGAAGATCATCGCCGCCCACCGCTACGGCATCAAGGACATCCTCATCCCCGCGGAGAACGCGAAGGACTTCCACGAGGACATCCCCGAGGAGCTGAAGCGGGACATCCGCATCCATCCCGTCGAGACCATGGACGAGCTTCTGGATATCGTCCTCGAGCACCCGATCAAGATCAAGAACATCCGCAGCAAGGTCATCCGGCCGTTGCAGGAAGCCCGGCTGCAGTAAGCGAACGTTTTTCGAACATGAACAAAAGAAAAGCGGAACTCGTCGGCACTTTCTTCAACGCCAGCCAGCTGCCGGCCGACGTCCGCCCCAAGGTCATTTTCTTCGGCCGCTCCAACGTGGGCAAGTCCTCGCTGATCAACTCCCTGCTGGAGCAGCGTCTGGCCAAGACCAGCTCGATGCCCGGCAAGACCCTCAGCGTGAACTACTACGGCATCGCCCATGCCCCCCAGGGGACGCCGCGAAAGGGCGGAACTCCGCCCACCATGGTTTTCGCCGACCTGCCGGGCTATGGCTACGCCCGGGTCTCCAAGGAGGAAGCGTTGCGCGTGCGCCGGCTCATCGCCGATTTCCTGGCCCGGGTGGAGAACGTCCGCCTGGCGGTCCTGCTCATCGACTCGCGCCGCGGCTTCCTGCCCAGCGACCTGGAGACCCTGGCCCAGATCGTCGAAAAAAATCTACCCATCTTGACAATCCTTACCAAGAGTGATAAAATCTCCTTTTCGCAACAACGAAATCTCATCGCGCAACTCAACAACAAATTCGGCCTGCTCGCCATTTCTTTCTCGATCAAATCGCCGGCGGCCAAGAACGAGATCTGGCGGCGGATCCATGAGGCCATGAAGGAGTGAACATGTATTCATTGAAGGACCTGCAGGGCATGAAGGCACTGGAGCTGAAGAAGCTGGTTAAGGAAATGCAAATCGACGACAAGGACGTCAGCGACAAGAACACCCTGTTCTTCAAGGTGCTCGACGCCCAGGCCCGCGCCAACGGCAAGCTGTTCGCCGAGGGCGTCATCGAGGTGCACGGCGAGGGCTACGGCTTCCTGCGCTTCCAGGAATACGCCTACCTGACCAGCCCCGAGGACATCTACGTCTCCCCCTCGCAGGTGAACAAGTTCGACCTGCGCACCGGCGACACGGTGTCGGGCTCGGTGCGCCCGCCCAAGACCGGAGAGAAGTATTTCGCCCTGCTGAGCGTGGAGGCGGTCAACAACGAGGACCCCGAGGCGGTGACCGAAAAACGCCGCAATGTCCGCTTCGAGAAGCTGACGCCGCTCTACCCCGACGATAAGATCAACCTGGAGACCGGCACCGACAACATGTCGGGGCGGGTCATGAACCTGCTCACCCCCATCGGCAAGGGGCAGCGCGGCCTGATCGTGGCCGCCCCGCGCACCGGCAAGACCATGATCCTGCAGAGCATCGCCAAGTCCATCGAGGTCAACCACCCGGAGATCAACCTCATCGTCCTGCTCATCGACGAGCGGCCCGAGGAGGTCACCGACATGAGCCGCAACGTCAAGGGCGAGGTCATCGCCTCCACCTTCGACGAGATCCCGCTGCGCCACACCAAGGTGGCCGACATCGTGCTCGAAAAGGCCAAGCGCATGGTGGAGATGGGCAAGGATGTCGTCATCCTGCTCGACTCCATCACCCGCCTGGCCCGCGCCCACAACGCCATCACGCCGGCGTCGGGCAAGGTGCTCTCGGGAGGCATCGACGCCAACGCCCTGAACAAGCCGAAAAAGTTCTTCGGCGCCGCGCGCAACATCGAGGGCGGCGGCAGCCTGACCATCCTGGCCACGGCCATCGTCGACTCCGGCAGCCGCATGGACGAGGTCATCTTTGAGGAGTTCAAGGGCACCGGCAACATGGAGATCAACCTCGACCGCCGGCTGGCCGACAAGCGCGTCTTTCCGGCCATCGACCTGTTCCGTTCCGGCACGCGCAAGGAAGAGCTGCTGATCGAGCGCGAGGAACTGAGCAAGATATGGGTCCTGCGCAAGGTGCTGGCGCAGATGTCCGAGGTCGAAGCCATGGAGCTGCTGGTGGACAAGCTCTCCAAGACCAAGTCCAACGCCGAGTTCATCAACATGATGTCCAAGGGGATGTGAGAGACCCGAAGAAGACGTTAGACGTCAGTAGTTAGACGTCAGCAAGAAAGCAGTATTCCAGGAAGTAAGCCGATCGCCAAGGTTTTCATTTCTCTTGCTAACGACTGACGTCTACCATCTGACGTCTGTTGTCTGACGTCTGCCATCTACTGAATCTTGCCTTCAGGTCGTTTTAATTTCCAACATCTCGGCTATTCCCGACTGGAAAACCGGCATCCCCCCCAGGAATTCTGAAGCGGGAGTTGCTTTTCTTCCTTTTGCTGACTTCTAACGTCTAACGTCTGACGTCTGTCTCACTCCCAAAACTTCCGCTATTCCCGCCTGGATCTCCCGCAGCACCGAGTCCCAGGAATAATACTGCCGCACGTACTCCAGCCCCTTCTCGCCCATGGCCGCGCGCAGGGCCGGGCGGCGGTAGACCCGCCGGAAGCCGGTCAGGAACTCCTCCTGGCTGCCGTAAGCCAGGCCGCCGCCCGAGGCGTTCACGTGCTCCATCAAGGCCGGGCATTCGCGGTTGACCAGCACCGGCGTGCGCATGGAGAAGGACTCCAGGGTGGTGATCGAGAGGCTCTCCAGCGGGGAGGGCTGCAGCGAAAGGACGGCGCCCTTGAAAGCGGCCAGCTTCTCCTCCTCGCTGACGAAGCCGAGATACTTCAGGCCCTGGATCGCGGGCAGGTCCATCAGCTTCCTGCCGATCAGGACCAGGTCGGCGTAGGCCTCCTGCTTCAGCGCCCGGTAGTGGTCGAAAACGGCCTCCAGCCCCTTGCCCCTCTCGATGCGGCCGGCATAGAGGAGGTAGGGGGCGACCAGCAGGAAGCGGCGGCGGAAGGGCTTCTCGTCGACGCCGGGACGGATGTCCAGCCCGGTGCGCGTCAGGCGCATTGCCCCCGGCGGAGCGAACAGCCGCCGCGCCAGGTCCATCTCGGCCCGGGTCAGGAAGAACAGGGCCCGCGGGCGGTGGAACACCTCGCCCATGGCCGCCAGGTAGATGGGCGGCTCGTCATGGGCGGTGGGGAAAAGGATGGCCGGCTTGCCCACCGCCCGCAGCCCGGCGATGGTGGGATAGTAGAGATAGGTGAAAAAAAGGAACAGGTCGATCTCTTTCTCGGCCGCGACCAGCCCCTGGACCAGGTCGGGGCACCAGGGGCCCTGCTCGGCGATCCAGCGCTCCTCGTCCCGTTCCGCGGCGGCCTGGGCGAAGAACTCAGCGGAAAAGCGGTTGAAGGCGGCCATGTCGCGCTCGCGGGCCACCGGGAAGCGGCGGATGGCGACCCCGCGCAGGATCGATTCGCCCGCCGGGTACTCGTTGCGCCAGGTGAGATAATCCCTGGCGCAGGTGGTGAAGACCGTCACGCGCGATCCCTGCCGCCGCAGCCGCTCGGCCACGTTGCGCGCCAGGGTCTCGGCGCCGCCGATCACCTCGTTGCCGTAGCGCTGGACCACGATGCCGATGGAGATCATAGTGCCTGCAGATGGGCGAGCAGCCGCTCGGGGCGCGCCTGCTGCCGGTATTCCTCGTAGCGCCGCAGCCCCGTTTGGCGCAGACGCTGCCGCAGTTCGGCGTCGCCGAGAACCCGCTCGACCAGCGTCGCGGCCGCGGCGATCTCCTTGCTCCGCAGCAGCAGCCCGGCCCCGCCCAGGGTCTCGGGCACGGCCCCGGCAGCATACGCCACCACCGGCAGGCCGAAACGGCAGCTTTCGACCAGGGGCAGGCAGAAGCCCTCATGCTCGCTCAGGGAGACGAAAAGATCGGCCGCGCCATAGGCGGCCAGGAGCTCCTCGCGCGGGATGTGGCCGGTGAAGACCAGGTCCCGGGCATCGAGCCGCAGGCGGGCGGCCAGGTCGAGCAGGGAAAAATAGTAGCGCGGCAGGGTGGCGGTGTTCCCGGCGACGATCAGGCGCATCGGCAAGGAGGCGTGCCGCTTGCAGAAAGCCAGCAGCTTGATCAGGTCCTCGATCCTCTTGTTCGGAGTGACGCGGCCGACGAACAGCAGGTTGCGGCGGCCGTCGCGGAACGGCGCGGCAAAGGATGGGCTGGGCGGCGCCTCGTATTCGCTCTCGTCGCTCATCACCGGGTGGACGAAGACGCCCCCGGCGCCCAGCTCCCGCAACTCGTCGGCATTGTAGCGCGAGTCGGCGACGAAGTGGCGGCAGTGCGCCGCCAGATCCCTCAACTCCAGGCGCGCCGTCTCGGTCAGGCGCTGCAGGCGCGGGGAAAATCCGGCGAAGAAGCGGCTGGGGGTGACATTGTGGTACAGCAGGACCTTCGTGCCCGCGCTGCGGATGAACTCGGCGCTGAGGGGGGAGGCGATGGCGAAGTGGTAGATCTTCAGCGCCCCGGGATCGGGACGGTGATCGCGCGCCGGCAGCGCCTGGCCGCGCAGCGGGGGATCGATGGTCAGGGCCAGGATGCGGCTGGCGACGCCGCGCCCGAGCAGGAAGCGATGGAAGCACAGCGTCGAGTTGCCCACGGCGTCTCCGGCATGGAAGCCGGAGAGGTACTGCTCGACGACCATGGCCCTACAGCTGCCGCAGCCAGTCCAGCAGGAGGCCGGCGTCGGCCTGGCGGCGGTAGCGCTCGATGCGCGCCGGCCCCTGCGCCCGCAGCCGCCGGTTCAGCGCATCGTTTTCCAGCACCTGCTCCACCAGGCCGGCCACGCGCGCCGGGTCCTTGTCGCGGAACAGGATGCCGGTCCCGTCCATGGTCTCGGCCACCGCCGCGGCGTCGTAGGCCAGAATCGGCAGCTGGAACAGGCAGCTTTCCAGCAGCGGCAGGCAGAAGCCCTCGTGCTCGCTCATGGACAGGAACACGTCGGCCCGGCGATAGACGGCCAGGAACTCGTCCAGGGGCAGGTGACCGGTGAAGAGAACGTCCTCGGAGGTCAGGTAGAAGCGGGCCGCCAGGTCGGCCAGGGCGTGGAAATACTTTGGCAGCGCCCGCGTATTGCCCATCACGATCAGGCGGATGGCCGGCGAGACGTACTTCTTGTAGTAGAACACCGTGCGCACCAGGTCCTCAATCTTTTTGTTGGGGATGACCCGGCCCACGAACAGAATGTTCTTGCGCTCGTTCTCCAGGAGCTCCATGAAGGGGCGGCTGGGCTCGCGGGAATAGTCGCCCAGGTCGGCCGGCAGCGGGAATACGCGCACATCGGAAAAACCCAGTGCGCGCAGTTCGCCGGCACTGTAGCCCGACATGGCCAGCGACAGGTCGAAGCTCGCGGACAGACGCTGCAGGTGCTCGCGGCCGGCGCTGACGAAGCGCACGAAAAAGTCGGAATAGCCGACGAAGAAGCGCGCCGGGGTGATATTGTGGTAGAACAGGGCCTTGCGGCCTTTCTGTTCCAGGAAGAAATCGGTGAGCGGCGACGGAACGGCGAAATGCAGGACCTTGACCGCGGCGGGGTCGACGCGATAGTCGGCGAACAGTATGGCCCGGCCCTGCAGGCACTCGTCGCAGGTCAGGGTGACCAGCCGGCTCTCGATCCCCTGGGCGCGCAGGCTGCGGTCGAGGGCCAGGGCGGCGTTGCTGACCGCGTCGCCGTAGTGAAAGGCCGGTAGAAACTGCTCGACAGTCATGGCTATCTTGTAGCAGAAAAACCCGGTGGGGTCAACAGAGCGCCGACGGGCGCCGCCTTGCAAAAATGCCGCCGTTACGGTACAAATACGATGCGCCCGGGAGGCTGCCATCGCCACATTCGTCGTCGCGGTCATCATCCTGCTGTTCCTGCTGCTGTCCAGAACGCGGACCCATCCGGCATTTCTTTTTGCCGGCGCCCTGTTCGTATTCTTTCTGGCCGGGTTGATAGCGGCGGCGGAGATGCTGAGGCAATTCATCAATCCCGCCCTGCTGACCCTGGTCCTGGTCCTGCAGGCCGCGGCGGTGATCGAGAAGACGCCCCTCAGTGAGCGGATGAGCCGCATGGTCCTGGTCGGCCATTCGCTGCAGCGGACACTGACCCGCCTTTGCCTGGGCATACTCCCCCTCTCGGCCCTGCTGAACAACACCGCCGTGGTCGCCTCTTTCCTGGCGCCGCTCAAGAACAACCGCCATTTTCCCCCGTCCAAGCTGCTGCTGCCGCTTTCGTATGCCGCCATCCTCGGCGGCTCGGTCACGCTGATCGGCACCTCGACCAACCTGATCGTCAACGGCCTGGCCCTGGAAGCGGGGATGAAAAGCCTGGGGATCTTCCAGTTCGCCTGGGTGGGCATCCCCCTGTGCATCGCGGGCTTCGCCTATATCACGTTCATTTCCCACCGGTTGCTGCCGGCCAACGAGGCCGCGGTGAAGATCGACCGCGCCGAGTATTTCCTGGAAGCCCGGGTGCTGCAGGACTCGTCGCACATCGGCCGTACCGTCGCCGAGAACAAGTTCCGCAGCCTGCAAAGCCTCTTCCTCGCCGAGTTGATCCGCGATGAACGACTGCTCTCCCCCGTCAGCCCTGACGAGGTCATCCGCGCCGGGGACATCCTGGTCTTCGTCGGCGACGTACAAAAGGTGCGCGACATCGACCGCTTCGATCGCCTGGCCATTTTCACCGAGGAGAACATCACGCTGCTTAAAAAGAACCTGATCGAGGTGGTTCTCTCCCACACGTCCACGCTGCTGGGCAGGAAGGTGAAAACGGCCGATTTCCGGGCCCGCTTCGACGCCGCGGTGGTGGCCGTGCGCCGTGGCAGCAAAAAACTCTCGGGAAAGATCGGCTCGATCCGCCTGGAGGCGGGCGATACGCTGCTCCTGGCCGTCGGTTCTGATTTCGCCAGGCGGGAAAACCTGCGCCACGATTTCTTCCTGGTCAACAAGATCGCTCTGAAAAAGCGCCTTTCCCGGCCGCGCAGCGCCCTGGCTGTCGCGCTGTTCGTCGCGGCGATCCTGGCCGCAGCCCTGGAGCTGCTGCCGCTGCTCAACGCACTGGCCATCCTGCTGTTCCTCTTCATTCTTCTGGGGTATTTCCGCTTCGAGGACCTGCGCCGCAATGCCAACCTGGATATCGTCGTGCTCGTGGGCTCGGCCCTCGGCATTTCCAAGGTGATGATCGACAGCGGCGCCTCCGCGCTCATTGCCCGGGGCGTCCTGCACTTCTTCCATGGTCAGGGCGCATGGGCCGGCCTGGCCGGCATCTACCTCCTGACCGTTCTGCTCACCCAACTGGTGACCAACAATGCCGCGGCGGCGCTGGTCTTTCCCCTGGCCTATTCCACGGCGCTCTCCCTGCAGGTCTCCCCCCTGCCCTTCGTCATGGCCGTGGCCTACGGGGCCAGCGCGGCCTTTCTGACCCCGCACGGCTACCAGACGAACCTGATGGTCTACGGGCCGGGGAGCTACCGCTTCTCGGACTACATGAAAGCCGGCCTGCCGCTGCTGGCGATCTACAGCCTGGTCACGCTGGCGCTGCTGCCCGTCTTTTTTCCGTTCTGAAGGCCGCCAACGGCCCTCTTCGCCATCCGGGACCTCGCGCAGCCTGCGCGCCGGATTCGGGATACGGAAAGGCTTCGGGATGAAGCCGTGACCGCCGCGTCGAATGATCTCCTGATCCTCCATGCCGGAAACGCCGGAGAAAAGGATAGAGAAACCCCGTTGCTGCTTGTCCAGGGCGGGGGGAATAAAAAAGACCGGGCCGGCGCGAGGCCGGCCCGGTCGGGAAGAATCGGTCGGAAAATCCGGGGCTAGAAGCCGCGCAGGCCGCCCGCCAGGCCGGCCATGCTGCCCAGGGCGATGCGGCTGACGATGAAGCCCACCAGCCAGTAGATCACGATCAGGGCGACGATGGACACGATGAAGTACGGCAGCTGCTTGTCCTTGGCCGGTTCCTTGATCTTCTGCAGGCCCATGTACATCAGGTACAGCGAATAGATGCTGGCCAGGATCACCAGGACCGACAGGGCCGGAATGATGCCCAGAACGCCCGCCACCCAGGCCGGCGTATACGAAAAGACGGCGATCTTGACAGCGGCCGTGAGGTCCTTGGTGCAACCGAAGGTCGGCGCCAGGGCGTCAATGATGAACGCGAGGGCGAATATGCCGGCCAGCGAGAGGACATAAGAAAGGATCGCCCAGACCAGGGCGGTGCCCACGGGCCAGCGGAAGGTGCCAAGGCCGCCGAAGGACATGCCGATGACGACATAGCCGATGAAGCCGGCGACGGCCGGTATGGCGGCCAGGATCACGGCGTACTTCATGAACATGTCGGCGATGGTCAGGTTCTCGCCCTTGATCACGTCCCATTCCTTGGCCGGGGTCAGGATAATGTTTTTCGCTCTTTCAATCAGGTTCATATTTTTCCTCCTCTGATTTCAACCTGGACATAGATACCGTATCCGGAACAAAAAGTCAATGGCGGAAGGATCGGCGCGCGGCAACCGCTTTAGGGAAAAAGTCAAAACATCAAAATCCCAGCAGCGAATTCCAGATGAATTCCAAGTTCCAATGCTCAAGCCCACGGCCCATTCAGCGGCTTTTTATCGTTCAGGTCATTGGGTCAGAGTCCCCGCCAGGGGATCGCCTATTGGAGCTTGTTGGTGATCGGGTGCCTGATGCTTGGAATTTCTTCCTGCCGCTCACCGTCTGCCGTGCACCGTAAACCGGTTTTTTCCGTTTCTGCAGCTTCAAACCTCGTCCCTGTTTCCCTGAAGCTCCCTTGACGTGGATGGTTTTCCCACATATAATAGTTATATAAGGAGACCTACCATGTTCGGAAGCCTGGGAATCTGGGAAATATTGCTGATAGTGGTCGTCATCGCCCTGCTGTTCGGCGGCAGGAAGCTCCCCGAGCTGGGCAAGGGCCTGGGCCAGGGGATCAAGAACTTCAAGAACGCCGTCAAGGGCGAGGGCAAGGACGAAGACAAATCCAGGGATGAGAAGGGTAATTGAGGACCTGGTCGAGAAGCGCAAGGCCAGGCAGGAGGAGCTGAAGTCCAGTCTGCGCGGCCTCTTCGACTCCATCCGCAGGCGGGGCTGGCTCGGGAAGGGCGAGGAAAAGTCGCTGGCCGGCGTCGCCCGCTTCGAAGAGGCGCTGGCGGCCTACGTCACCGCCCAGGACAGGGAATGGGACGCCTATGCCAGCAACCATTCCACCATGGTCTTCAAGTCCCTGCAGTGGAAGATCGAAAAGCTCGAAGCCGAGTATTCCCACCTGAAGACATTGCTCGTCCATTTCGCCCAGCTGGAGAACAAGCTGGGCCGGCTGCTGGAATCCATCACGGAAAACCCCTCCCCCGAAGCCGTTGCCGAGCTTCGCGCGGTGCAGGAGCAGCTTTCACCCGTCCAGTACGCCGACTTCGAGAAGCGTTTCCGCGGCCGTCCCGAGGAGATCGCCCGCCGGCTGGCCGGGTACCTGCCGCTTTTCGCTCCCGGCGGCGAGGTCCTGGACATCGGCTGCGGCCGCGGCGAATTCCTGGCCCTGCTGCTGGACGGCGGCCGCCGCCCCCTGGGGCTGGACCTTTCCGACTCGATGCTGGAGGAAGCGCGGGCCCGCGACCTCCCCTGCGTCAAGGCCGACGCCCTGGATTTCCTGAAAAAGCGCCCGGACGCCTCGCTCGACGGCGTCTTTTCCTCCCAGGTCATCGAGCACCTCGAGGCGGATTACCTGCGCCGCGTCGTTTCCGAATGCTTCCGCGTGCTGCGGCCGGGCGCGGTCCTGCTGCTGGAGACCATCAACCCCCTGAGCCTGTTCGCGCTCAGCCGCATCTATTTCCTCGATCCGACCCACCAGCGCCCGCTGCACCCGGAATACATGCGCTACCTGCTGGAGAGCTCCGGTTTCAACGCCGTGGAGATCCTTTTCGGCCCCGAGCCCGATGCCGAAAAGCTCTGCGAGGCCGACCCCGCCGCACCGCTGGCCCTGCCGTTCAACGAGAATGTCGATCGCCTCAATGGCCTGCTGTTCGCCCCCAGCGAGTACGCCGTCAAGGGGCTGAAACCCCGTCTCGGCGGGGCGGTCCGGCCGTGAACGTAGTCGGCATCGATGTCGGCGCCAGCGCCATCAAGTTCGGAGTTTACTCCGATCTCGGACATGAGATCCATGCCGCCGAAGAGGAGACGGTCCGCTCCTACGCCGGGCTGCTGGTCCAGCTCCAGGACATCGCGGCCCGGGCGCAGCGCGACCACGGGGTCGCCGCCCTGGGCGTCGGCGTGCCCGGCTTCATCTCCCTGGACGATCGCGTGATCGAGCGCTCGCCCAACCTGCGCTTCCTGGACGGCAGCCCCCTGGAAAAGGACCTGGCCGCTGCCGCCCGGCTGCCGCTCTGCGTGGAGAACGACGCCAATGCCGCCGCCCTGGGCGAATTCCTGGCCCTGAGCGAACCACGCCCGGCCAGTTTCGTTCACCTGACCCTGGGCAGCGGCATCGGCTCGGGGATCATCCTGGACGGACGCATTTACCGCGGTGCCGGCGGCTTTGCCGCCGAACTGGGCCACCTGCTGGTCAACAGCCAGGGCCGCTCCTGCGGCTGCGGCAACCACGGCTGCGCCGAGACCGAAAGCTCCGCGGCCGGGATCGTAAAAAGCTACCAGGAATTCGCCTGCTCCCCTCTCCCGCTCAGCTCCCGCGATGTATTCACCCTGCTGCAGCGCGGCGACGAGTACGCCCGGCGGGCGTTCCAGCGGGCCGGCGTCTTCCTGGGCGTCCTGTTCAGTCAGATCGTTTATGCCCTGAACCCCGAGCGGATATCCGTCGGCGGCGGCGTGGCCGCGGCCGGCGAAGTTCTGCTCGCTTCTGCGCGCGAGGAATTGGCCCGCAGGGTCACGGCCAAGGCTTATGCCGGCACGCTCATCGAGCCGGCGCGCCTGGGAAATGCCGCCGGCATGGCCGGGGCCGCCGCCCTGGCCCGCCGAATGCTGCCCCCCGGTCCGACGGGACCGGGACGTCGGAGCCCGCACGGCCCCTCCAGCCGTCCAAGCGGGGTGGGACGGCCATGAAGAACATCCGCAACTTCTCCATCATCGCCCATATCGACCACGGCAAAACGACCCTCTCCGACCGCCTGCTGGAGACCACCCATGCCATCGCCAAGCGCGACATGCAGGAGCAGGTGCTCGACTCCATGGACCTGGAGCGCGAGCGCGGCATTACCATCAAGTCCCATTTCGTGCGCCTGACCTGGCGCGACCCCAAGGGCGAGGAATACCTGCTCAACCTGATCGATACCCCCGGGCACATCGATTTCACTTATGAAGTGTCGCGCTCCCTGGCCGCCTGCGAGGGCGCGCTGCTGGTCATCGATTCCACCCAGGGCGTCGAGGCCCAGACCGTGGCCAACACCTACCTGGCCATGGAGAACGACCTGACCCTGATCCCGTTGATGAACAAGATCGACCTGCCCAACAACGAGCTCGACAAGTCGCTGGAGCAGATGGAGAGCATCCTGGGCATCCCGCGCCGGGAGGCGCTGATGGTCTCGGCCAAGACCGGCATCGGCATCGACCAGATCATCCCGGCCATCATCGAGCGCATCCCGCCCCCGGCGGGAGACACGTCCAAGCCCCTGAAAGCGCTGATCTTCGACTCCTGGTTCGACTCCTACCGCGGCGTGATCATCCTGGTCAAGATCATCGACGGCGTCATGAAGAAGGGCGACAAGATCAAGTTCCTCTCCAACAACACCGAGTACGAGATCAATGAAGTGGGCGTCCACACCCCGAAGCCCCTGCCGCTGGACTCCCTGGAGGCCGGCGAGGTCGGCTATATCATCGCCAGCATCAAGAAGATCTCGGAAGTGAAGATCGGCGACACGGTCACCCTGGCCCGGGAAACCTCGGTGGCCCCCCTGCCCGGATTCAAGGAGCCCCTGCCCATGGTGTTCGCCGGCTTCTACCCGTCGGAGGGCACCAGCCACGAGGAGCTGCGCGAGGCCATCGAGAAGCTCACGCTGAACGACTCCTCCCTGACCTATGAGCCGGAAACATCGCCGGCCCTGGGCATCGGCTTCCGCTGCGGCTTCCTGGGGCTGCTGCACAAGGAGATCGTCCAGGAGCGCCTGGAGCGCGAGTACTTCCTGTCGCTGGTCACCACCGCCCCCTCGGTGCGCTACCGCATCACGTCCAGCAAGGACGAGGTCTACGAGATCGAATCGCCGGCGAAGCTGCCCAACCCCCAGCATTACAAGAAGATCGAGGAGCCGTTCATCGAGGCCATCGTCATCACCCCCGACGAGTTCCTGGGCAACGTGCTGAAGCTGCTGCAGAACCGCCGCGGCGTCCATCGCAAGCTGGAATACATCGGCCCGCAGCGCGTCTACCTGACCTACGACCTGCCGCTGGCCGAGGTGCTCTACGACTTCTTCAACAAGCTGAAGTCGATCTCGCAAGGCTACGCCTCGTTCGATTACGAGCTCAAGGATTACCGCGAGTCGCCGCTGGTCAAGCTGGACATCCTGATCAACCAGGACCCGGTCGACGCGCTGGCGGTCATCGTCCACAAGGACAAGGCCTACAACGTCGGCAACCTGCTGACCAGCAAGATGAAGGAAGTGATCCCGCGCCAGCTCTTCGAGGTGGTCATCCAGGCGGCGATCAACAAGCGCGTCATCGCCAAGACCGTGGTCAAGGCCCTGCGCAAGAACGTGCTGGCCAAGTGCTACGGGGGCGACATCTCGCGCAAGATGAAGCTGCTGGAGAAGCAGAAGAAGGGCAAGAAGCGCATGAAGCGCATCGGCAAGATCGACCTGCCCCAGGAGGCCTTCCTGGCCGCCCTGGAGCTCGAGGACTGATCGTTCCCCTCAGCCGGCAGCGGACCCGCCCCGGCTTCCCGATTAATTCTCGTCGGCCTTGATGAAGTGGGCGCCGCGCGAGACGCGGTTGCGCAGGGCGGCCTCGACGATGAGCAGCGCCGCCTGCACGCTGTCGCGCAGGGTGACAATGCGGTTGCCGATCTCGCTGGCCTGGTAGAACTTCTCGATGCGGTGCTTCAGGTACTCCAGGTCGGCCTTGGCCCGCTCCATGCGCTTGACGGTGCGGATGATGCCGTTGTAGTTCCACAGGATGCTCTTGACGGTCACCAGGTCCTGCCAGACCAGCGCCGGGTCGAGCTTCTCCTGGGGGGAGGGGTACTTCCATTCCGGCACCTCGGCGATGACGTAGGGGTCCTTGTCGTCGCGGATGACGGCGGCGATGTCCTCGGCCGCCTTGACCCCCCAGACCAGCCCCTCCAGCAGCGACACCGAGGCCAGGCGGTTGGCGCCGTGCACGCCGGTGGCCGAGACCTCGCCGACGGCGTAGAGGTTGCGGATGCTGCTGCGGCCGTTCAGGCCGCAGAGGACGCCGCCGCAGCTGAAGTGGGCGGCCGGGGCCACGGGGATCGGCTTCTCCTCGATGTTGATGCCGTATTTCAGGCAGTGCTGGTGGATGGTCGGGAAGCGCTCGCGGATGTTGATCCTGGCGAACGAGGCCAGGTCGAGCAGGACATAGTCGCTGCCATACTTGATCATTTCCGCGTAGATGGCCCGCGCCACCTCGTCGCGCGGGGCCAGGTCGCGGAGCGGCGAGTACTTCTCCATGAAATACTCGCCCTTGAGGTTCATCAGCCGCGCCCCCTCGCCGCGCACCGCCTCGGAGATCAGGAAACTGTCGGCCTCGCGGTGGGAAAGCGCCGTGGGGTGGAACTGGATGTATTCCAGGTTGGCCAGGCGCGCGCCGGCGCGATGGGCCATGGCGATGCCGTTGCCGATCGCCTCCTCGGGGTTGGTCGAGTGCAGGTAGAGGCTGCTCAGCCCCCCGCTGGCCAGCACCACTTTGCGGGCGAACACGCGGAATACCCTCTTGCTCTTCTGGTCGAGCACGTAGGCGCCGATGATCCGGGGCTCCTGGTAGGTGCGCATCGGGTTGGTCGAATGGTGAGGGTAGCTGAGCAGGTCGATCACCGTGTGCTGGAACAGCATGGTCAGCTGCGGCAGCTTCTGCAGATAGGCGGCGAACTTCTCCTGGATGACGCGGCCGGTCATGTCCTTGACGTTGAGCACGCGCCGCGAAGAATGGCTCCCCTCCCTGGCCAGGTCGTACGCTTCCCCGTTCTTCGAGAAAGGGACCTGGATCTTTCCGATCAGGATCTCCTGCACCAGGCGCCGCGACTCGGCGACCGCCTGGTCGACGGCCGGGCGGTAGTTCAACTCGTCTCCGGCCTTGATGATGTCGCCGGCGAAGAGGGCGGCATCCTCCCCCTCGGGCAGGAAGGCGATGCCGCCCTGGGCGTAATAGGTGTTGTTGCGCGTATGGTCCTTGCCCTTGGAGACCATCAGCACGTCGATCCCCTGTTCGGCGAGGCGCAGGGCCGCCGCCGAGCCGGCGATGCCGCTGCCGATGACCAGCACATCGGTTTCCAGGTAGTCCTTCATTTCGACCTCACGATCTTCAGGCTCAGGTCCAGGGAGCGGAACGAGTGGGTCAGGGCGCCGACGGAGATGAAGTCGACGCCGATGGCCGCTTTTTCCCCGATGTTATCCAGCGTGACGTTGCCCGAGATCTCGAGCCGGGCCCGGCCGCGGTTGCAGGCGACCGCCTCCCGGGCCATGTCCAGGGAGAAGTTGTCCAGCATGACCAGCTCCACGCCCAGGTCGAGCGCCTCCTGCAACTCGGCGATATTCTTCACTTCCACTTCGATCGTTTTGCCGGGGTGGGCGGCGCGGACGCGCGCGACCGCCGGCGTGATACCCCCGGCCATGGCGATGTGGTTGTCCTTGACCATGGCCATGTCCTCCAGGTTCATGCGGTGGTTGCGGCCGCCGCCGTGGCGCACGGCGTTCTTCTCCAGGTAGCGCATGCCGGGAGTGGTCTTGCGCGTGTCCAGCAGCACGGCGCGCTGGGACTCGAGCCTGCCGACGAAGCGCCGGGTCAGGGTGGCGACGCCGCTCAGGCGCTGCAGGAAGTTCAGCGCCGTCCTCTCCGCCCTCAGGATCGAGCTCTCGCGGCCGCCGACCTCCAGGACCAGGTCGCCGGCCCTGACCTCGCAGCCGTCGCCGAGAAAGACATCGACCTCCAGTTCGGGGTCCACCTCGCGCAGGGTCAGGACGAAGACCTCGATGCCGGAAATGACACCGCTTTCCTTGGCCCGCAGCTCGGCGCGCGCCGGGCCGTCCAGGCCGGAAAGGGAGTTGGTGGTGACATCGTCCCACACCCGGTCCTCTTCCAGGGCCAGGCGCACGATCTTCTTCAGGCAGCAATGCTCCAGGTCCATGGGGGGATTATAGGAGCATGGGGCAAAATAGTAAAGAAGAGTTCGACGTTCGAAGTTCGACGTTCGTTGTTAAGAAGCCAAGAACCGAACTCGGGTCCCGATCTTTTCTTTCAACTTCGAACTTCGAACCTCGAACTGCGAACCTGCCACTGGATCGTTAGAACCTCCAGAGATAGGACGCCTTGAAGAAGAAGCTCCGCTTGGTCTGGAGGTAATCGTCACTGGGGAAATACTCGCGGTCCTCGCTGCTCCACTTGACCTTCTCGTAGGCCGAGCCGTAGCCGGCGTAGATGACGGTGCCGGGGATGTAGGTGAAGGAGGCCAGAAAATCGGCATTGATCTTCTTCCAGTAGTTGTTGTACTCGACGATGCCGCGGAAAAACAGGTGGCGGTTCACCTGGAACGTGGTGCGGCCGCGCCAAATCGTGTAATCGTAGATCTTTTGGCCGTCACTGGAGCGGATGAAATCATAATACGAGAGGCCCAGGGAGGTGCTCAGCTTGCCAAAGGGCTGGAACAGCAGGAAAAGATCGGCCGTGTTGCCACGGCCCTGGAACGGCGCCGCCTCGTCATAGAAAATGCGGTCGGAGCGGCGGTAGCCGCCCTCCAGGTACAGCTGCTTGGCGATCTGCGTGCTGCCGCGCAGCCGCCAGCCGCTCAGGCTGAAGCGCTGCAGGGCGAAGACCTCGTTGCCCAGGATGGCGTCGAAGCGGACCTGCGACTGCCGCGGCATGTTCAGGCGCAGCACCAGATGGTTGTAGGTCTCGAAAAGATCGCTGGGCTTGTCCTTCAGGTGGTAGCTCCACCAGAACGTGTCGATCCTCTGGAAGATTTTCGACTTGGGATAGGCGCTGTACATGACGAACAGGGGGACCTGCGTGATGGCGGTGCGGGTCACGTAGCCGGTGTCGATGCGGAAGCTCTCGCTCAGGTCGAAGAAACCCAGGTCGACGTTCCAATGGCGGTTGCTGAAGTTGTAGCGCAGCCCCAGGTAGTGCCCCGGCTCATTCCGCCCGGACCGGCCCTCGCGGCTGGCGGAGCCCAGGGCGCTGTACTCCAGGAAACTGGTTTGGTTCAGGCGCCAGCGGCCGTCGATGCCGCCGACACTGTTCAGGTCGCCGGCGAAGCGGCGATGGGTGAAGAAGGCGCCGACGAAGTTGTCCTGGCTCATCTGCCGCTTGTAGCGCAGGATGGTGAAGGCCGCTTCGCGCCCGGCGCGCTCGCTGTCGCCCCCCGCGGCGGCCATGTCGCCGGGGAACTCGTCCAGGGCGAAGATGCCGGAGAGCACGTTCCGCGTGCCGATCTTGCCGGTCAGCTTCAGCCCCAGCAGCGGATCCACGATGGTCCGCGTGTAGGCGACCGCGCCCACGGTGTTCTGCTCCATGGCGGTGGCGAAGTTGAAGTTCTCCATCCCCTCCATGAAAAAGGGGCGCTTCTCCGAGTAGAAGATCGAGTAGCGCAGATTGACGTCCATCTGCCCGGCGTCGGCCTCCACCTGGCTGAAATCGGGATTGTAGGCCGCGTCCAGCGTAAGGTTGGAGGTCAGGCCCAGCTTGCCGGTCAGGCTGAAATCGGTGTTCCGCCCCAGGGAACTCAAGGCGCCGCCGCCATGCACGCTGCTCTGGTTGAAGGTGACGGCGGGGATGAACTCCAGCGGGCGCTCGAACTGGATGTCGCTCAGCTCGATCTTCTGCGACTGGGCCATGAGGGCTCCGCCCTTGGGGCTCAGTTCCGGAAAGCTGGTCTGCTCCGACTTGCGGCCGATGTAGCGCGAGAGCAGCAGCCTCATGGTGATCTTCTTGCGGAACGGGTAGCGCAGGCTCTTGAAGGGCACCGCCACTTCGGCACTGTAGCCGCCGTTATGGATCAGCCCCCGGCTCTGCCACACGGTATCGAAGCTGGCGTCGCCGTTGCCGTCGGCGTTGATCATGCCGTCGAGCTGGACGCCCAGGGGGTTGACCTCGAACAGGTAGCCGCCCTGGCTGTCGCCGAAGGTGTCCAGCACGACGCCGATCCAGTCGTCCATGTCGATGCCGTCGCGCTTGGACATGGCGGCCTTGATCTTGGACGGCTCGCTGTCGCGGCAGTCGAAGGCGAAATAGATGTTCTTGCGGTCGTAGGCCACCAGGACGCAGGTCGGCTCCGACGTCGGCTTGCCAAAGTCGGGCTTGAAGGTAACGAACTCGTCGAAGCGCGTGGCCTGCTGCCAGACGGGGTCGTCCAGCTTGCCGTCGATGACCGGAGCCGTCCCGGTCCGGTGGATGGCGATGCCGTCCGCCGGGCCATGCCGGTCATCCAAAGGCTTGGCGGCCGCCAGCGCCAGCGTGCCCAGCAGGAAGATGCCCATTCCCCATGCCCTATTCATTCTTTTTCCCATGTTTACGTCCTTCCTCCGGCCAGGCCGTCTCGCCCCTTGACCGTGGGGCCCGCCTGGCTCTCTGATCAACTAACGAAAGCGGCAGGGAAAAAGTTGCATGGGAAAATCACCAGCACGATCCCGGCGGCCAGAAGTTCAACTCATTGAATTTTTAAATCCACGGACTCTCATGACACGCCGGGCGTGACTTGCAGCGGCAAAGGCTCAAGCGATCGATCGCTTTCTGGCGGATCATCCGCTGCTTCTTTCACGACTCGCTCGGCCTTTTCCCTGAACTCGCCCCGCGTTCCGCTTCACGCGAGGACGATCAGAACAATCTCTTTTGCGGCGGGCGGGGCTTCTTCCCGAAATAACGCAGCGCCTTCTCGGTGGCCAGGCGGCCGCGCGAAGTGATCTGCAGGAACCCTTCCTGGATCAGGTAGGGCTCGTAAATGTCCTCGATGGTATTGCGCTCCTCCTGCACCGAGGTGGCCAGCGTCGTGATGCCCACCGGGCCGCCGGCGAACTTGTCGATGACGGCCAGCAGGATCTTGCGGTCCACCTCGTCGAAGCCGGCCTCGTCCACTTCCAGCGCCACGAAGGCGTTCGCGGCGGCGGCCAGGTCGACACCGCCCTTGCCCTGCGCCTGGGCGAAATCGCGCAGCCGGCGCAGCAGGCGGTTGGCGATGCGCGGCGTGCCGCGCGAGCG
>DCVK01000024.1 GCA_002335385.1 Candidatus Aminicenantes bacterium UBA2190 | reverse complement strand
TCCGCCGCGCGGGCTATCACCACAACGGCTTCTTCATCGGCCAGTGGTTCCCCAAGCCCGGCGTCTACCAGGAGGGCCGGGGCTGGAACTGCCACCAGTACCACCTGAACAGCGAGTTCTTCGCCGATTTCGCCGATTTCCGGGTGCATATCACCGTGCCCGACGAATTTGTCGTGGGCGCCGCCGGCCGGGAGGTCGCCGTTGTCCGCGACGCCAAGGCCGGGACCAAGACCCTGACCTTCGTCCAGGAGCGCATCCACGACTTCGCCTGGACCGCCGACCCCGACTATATCCGCATCGAGCGCGACTTCGTCGCCGGGGACGAGGTGAGCGAGGCCGAGTACCGCGAGGTCGCGGGGGCACTGCGCCTGCCCGTCGCCGCGATCCGTCTGCCCGACATACGCATGATCCTGCTGATCAACCCCGAGCACCGCGCCCAGGCGGAGCGCCACTTCAAGGCGCTGCGCAAGGCCATCAAGTACTACGGCCTCTGGTACGGCCCCTATCCTTACCCAACGGTCACCATGGTCGATCCCCCTTTCCGCAGCGGCAGCGGCGGCATGGAATACCAGACCCTGTTCACCGCCGGCACCCAGGTCCTGGCCACCCCGCAGGCGAACAACCCCGAGATGGTCATCATCCACGAGTTCGGCCACGGCTACTGGTACGGCCTGGCGGCCAGCAACGAGTTCGAGGAGGCCTGGCTCGACGAGGGGATCAACACCTATTCCACCGGCAAGGTCCTGGCCAAGGCCTACGGTCCCGGCTCCTTCCCCCTGACCCTGGCCGGCATCCCCCTGACCCGCTACAGCGGCTCCTTCAAGTATTCCGACCTGGAGCTCGACCGCGCCCTTGCCGTCCACGCCGTCGCGCTCGATCCGCTGCTGACCGCTTCCTGGCGCTTCTCCAGTTCCATCAGCTATGCCATGAACGTCTACATGCGGGCGGCGACCCATCTGCGCACGCTGGAGAATCTTATCGGCAAGGAGGCGATGCTGCGCGTCATGCGGACCTTTCAGACCCGTTTCCGCTTCCGCCATCCGACGAGCCGCGACTTCATCGCCACGGCCAGCGAGGTCAGCGGTCGCGACCTGAACTGGTTCTTCGACCAGATGCTGCGCGGGACCAGCGACTGGGATTTCGCGGTGGACAGCGCCGTGTCCAGCGAACAGCGCAGTGCCCGGGGAGTTTTTGATCGCCAGGGCCGGAAGCTCGAAGTCAGCACCGGGGATGCCCGCGAGCAGGACCGGAAGAAGAAAAGGAAGACTTACGTCACCCGGGTCCGTGTCCGCCGCCTGGGCGAGGCGCGTCCCGGCGGCGATGTCCGGCTCAAGATCCTGACCGTGTTCGAAAACGGCGCCCGCCGGATCGAAAACTGGGACGGACGTGGACGCTGGATCGAATTCGTCTATGAAGGCCCGGACAGGGTCAAGTACGCCCAGGTGGACCCCGAAACGATATTTCTCATCGACCGCGACCTGAGCAACAACAGCTATGTCGTGCGCGCGAAAAATGCCGGTGCCCTGCGCTGGTCCGGCAAGCTGCTGTTCTGGATGCAGAACCTGCTGCAGTACGCCGCCGCCCTGATCTGAGGAGGAACCATGTCGATCTTCACGCTGTTCATCAGGGGCCTGAACCTGGCGCTGAGCAGGCGCCGCCTGGCCCTGCGGCTCTGGACCGTCCATTTCATCTTTTCGCTCCTGGTCATCGCCCCGCTGGCATTCGCCATCCGCGGCCAGCTGGCCCATTCCCTAAGCGGGGATGCCGCCCTGAAAAGACTGGACGTGCACTGGCTGACCGACTTCAGCAGCCGCTACCTGGAGGCCGCGCCGCTGTTCACGGGATGGCTCCTGGCGGCCGGGCTCGTTTTTCTGGTCCTGGCGGTTTTCCTCAACGGCGGGATCATCGGCTGCCTGAGCCGCCCCGGCGCCAGGACGGCCCTGGCCGATTTCTTTCATGACTGCGGCCTCTATTTCTGGCGCTTCCTCCGCCTCTTTTTTCTTTCCCTCCCGGCCTACCTGATCATCGTCGGGTTGTTGTATCGGCCGCTCGCGGGGCTGCTGAACTCACTGGCTCGCCAGGCCGCGACCGAGTGGCCGGCCCTGATCGCCGGCAACCTGCGCCTGCTCGTACTGGTCCTGCTGCTCGGCCTGGTCTCCATGTTCTTCGACTACGTCAAGATCGGCCTGGCGACCCGGGGCAGCAAAAAGGTGCTGAAAGAGACTTGGCTCACGCTGAAATTCGTCGCCGGCCGCTTTTTCAAGGCCTGGGGGCTCTACCTGCTGGCCGGGCTGGCCTTCGTCCTGCTGACGCTGCTGTACCTGGAGGTCGCCCGCGTCCTGCCCCAGGGCACGCCGCTGCGCCTGGCGCTCGTTTTTGCCTGGCAGCAATTGTACCTCCTCGGCCGCCAGTTCAGCAAGGTGCTGTTTTTCGCGACCGGGATCGAGTTCGTGAAGCAGCACCAGAAACCAATGCCATCTTCGTGACGCGTAACGCGTAACGCGTGACGTGAAAAGAGAAAACATATAAAAGCAATTCTCACTTCCAGGACGCAGGCACTGGATTTACTCTACGTGCAGTCACCATTTTAAAATGGTTATTTTATTACTGGAGTTGCTTCTTCCCGCGTCACTCGTCACGCGTCACGCGTCACGCAGGTCGTTGATATCCTTGACCTTTGCCGGTCCTCATGCTACATTCGAACTCTTGGAGGCCCAGTTGAAAAAGTTTTCTTTGATTGCCCTGACGGTATTGCTGCTTATTTTTTCCGGCGTGTTGGGAGGCGAAGACATGTTCATCGACAAGGATGTTCAGGACGGGATCCGCGAGTACCTGCTGGGGAGATACGGCGACGACCTGAAGCAGCGCATCGACCGCGGCGTCCGCCAGGCGGCCGCTTTCTGGAGCGAGAGCGACGGCAGCCCCGAGGAATTCGTGAAATTCTGCCAATTGAGCTTCATCGCCGATCCCGAACGTCTGCACGAGCTCTTCCAGCGCCTCGAAGTGAATTTTGAGACGCTGCACGGCCACCTGAACCGCATCCGCCTGGAGTTCAACCGGCCGCTGCACCTGGATCAGGGAGAGATCCTGGCCATCGACCAGCGTTTCGGCCAGCTCGATCCCGCCGCCCACGTCAGCGACGACCTGTTCGCCGGCAAGATCGCCTTCGAGGTCCTGCTCAACTTCCCCACCTATTCCCTGGCCGAGAAAGCCGAGCTGGGCCCGGACTGGAACCGGCGGGACTGGGCCTATGCCCGCTGCGGCGACCTGTTCCTCTCCCGCCTGCCGGCGCGCGCCAGCCAGAACGCGGCCGCGGCCCTCAGCGAGGCCGAGACCTATATTTCCCAGTACAACATCCACCTGGGCAACCTGGTCGACAACGAGGAGCAAGCCCCGTTCCCGGCAGGGCTGAAACGGATCAGCCACTGGGGGCTGCGCGACCAGATCAAGGCCCTTTATGCCGACCCGAAGGGACTGGCCGGCCAGGAGATGATCCATGAAGTGCTCAAGCGCATCATCCAGCAGGACATTCCCAAGTCGATGATCGACCGCGACCAGTATTTTTGGAATCCCTTCAAAAACAGGGTTTTCAAGGACGGCCGCGAGGTCTCCTGGACGCCTGAGCCCAACTCGCGCTACATGCACCTGCTGAACGTCTTCAAGGCCATGCGCGACATGGATGAGTTCTACCCTTCCCTGCCCAGTCACATCCAGCGCAAGTTCGAGCTGGAGCGCGAACTGGAGGAGCCGGCCGCCTCCAGCCTCCTGGAAGACATATTGACCTCGGCCGAGGTCAGGGAGACCGCCGCCCTGATCGCCACGCGCCTGGACCGCGACCTGCGGCCGTTCGACATCTGGTACAACGGCTTCAAGCCCCGGGCGAAGGTCCCGGAGGAGGAGCTGGACCGCCGCGTGCGCCAGCGCTTCCCCAGCCTCGCCCGCTTCGAGAAAGGTCTGGGCGCCACCCTGCAGCTCCTGGGCTTCGCCCCGGCCGGCGCCGCCGCCATCGCCGAACGCATTGTCGTGGAGCCGGCCCGCGGCGCCGGCCATGCCTGGGGGGCGCAAATGCGCGCCGAGAGATCTTATCTGCGCACCCGCGTCGACGCCGGCGGCATGAACTATCAGGGCTTCAACGTGGCCATGCACGAGCTGGGTCATTGCGTCGAGCAGGTGCTCTCGCTGCAGCATGCCGACTCCTACCTGATGTCCGGCGTGCCCAACACCGCCGTCACCGAGGCCTTCGCCTTCATCTTCCAGAACAGCGACCTGCGGGTCCTCGGCTTTCCCGAGACAACTGCCAGCGCCCGCCGGCTGCAGGCCCTGGACACGTTGTGGATGACCTACGAGATCGCCGGCGTGGCCCTGGTGGACATGAAGACATGGGAATGGCTGTACCGCAACCCCGGGGCCAAGCCCGACAGCCTGCGCCGGGCGGTCATGTCCTGCGCCCGCGAGGTGTGGAACAAATACTACGCGCCCGTTTTCGGCGTCCGCGACCAGGTCATCCTGGCCGCCTACTCGCACATGATCGACGCCGCCCTCTACCTGCCCGACTACCCGCTGGGCCACCTGATCGCCTTCCAACTCGCAAGCTACCTGCAGGGGAAGAACCTGGGCCGGGAGATGGAGCGCATGTGCCGGGCCGGCCGCCTCACGCCCCAGCTGTGGATGAAGAACGCCGTGGGCGAGGAGATTTCGGCCAAGCCGTTGCTGGCCGCGGCCCGGGAAGCGCTGGAAGCCTTCAAGAAATGAGCTTCGTGACGGGTAACGCGTGACGCGTGACGAGGAAGAAAGGAACTCGGCGTGAGACGCAAGGTGGCAGAAAGGAATTAATGGGAATTAAATTCCAAAAAACAAATTCCAAATAAATCCCAGATTCCAATTACCAAATCCCCTGGCGGGGACTTTGACCAAAAAAAAAAGAGAAATCTCTGCAAGGAGCTTTCGTTTTGGAAATTGGAATTTGGAGTTTGGAATTTGTTTGGGATTTGGTGCTTGGTGCTTGGAATTTTAGTCTTCCTATTGCTTCATCTCCTCCCGTAAACCGTCTACCTTAAACCGTAAACCGATTACTTTCACTTCTTGCAGACCTTTAACTTCTAACGTCTGACTTCTGACGTCTAACATCTGATTTTTGATATCAGATCAGACTCAGGAAGTTGACCAGCAATTTAACCCCGAGCTCTCCCGACTTCTCGGGATGGAACTGAACGCCGTACAGCGGATGCTCGCGGTGGCGGATGGCCTCCACCAGCCCGGATTGATTCTCGGCGACGACCATGAAAACCTTCTCCAGGTCGTTGTCGCGCGCGATGATCTCCTCGTGGCTTTCTGCCATTCTGAACCGGTGCGGGAACGCCGAGAAAAGCGGGTCTGTTTTATTCAGGAAGATCTCCTCTTCGCCGCGATGAACCTGGGCGTCCCTTTTCACCCGGGCGCCGAAGGCGCGGGCCAGCGCCTGGTGTCCGTAGCAGACGCCCAGGAGCGGCCGGCGGTTGCCGCGCAGGAAATCGGCCAGCCCCGGCTCGACCTCTCCGTCTCCGACCATCTTCTGCGAGCCGGATACGATCACGGCGGCGAACTCGGCGGCGTCGGGCAGGGGCCGGCTGTCCCCGGCGCCGCAGAGGTCGATCGCCAGTCCGGCCGCAGCGGCCCCTGCCTGCAGCCACTCCCTATAGCCGGCGATCTTTGCTTCCGCCTTTTCCCTATAGCAATTGACCAGCAGGATATCCATGTCTTTGGCGGGCGCCTGACTTGCCAGCGTGCCCGGAGATCATCACCCATTCTGGCATTGATCTCACTCGATGATGAAATCGTCGCTGGCGCCGATGATCCGGGGATTGCGCAAGGAGGTGATGAGGATCCGCCAGCGGACATTGTCGCCTCCGGGCGGAGGGTCGAGCTCGCCGCCCCCCAGACGCGGCAAGACGGTCCATTCGCGGCGGCCGTCATTCGGGGCAGCCGCTGCGAGCGTTTCGTAGGTCCCGAAGGACCCGGACGGCAGGTTGCGGCTCTGGGCTTCGATCTTGATGTCACCCTGGAGATCCGGGGCGTCCCAGCGGATGGTGATGTGGTCGCCGCGGCGGATACGCTGGTCGCTGTGGGGCTCGGTCACTCGCAGCGATGGCCTGGCTATTTCAAACCAGCCGGAAAGCCCGGACGCGCCGGCGCCTGCGACCTGGAAACGGAAGCGCTCCCCGGCCCGGGGGATCAAATGCTCGCCACCGGTCGCCAACTGGCCGACCGTCCAGGTGAAATGGCCGGTGGCGCGTCCGGGGTCTACGCCGGTGGCGATGGTGAAGGTGCCGCCCGATTCCGTCAAGAGATTGATGACCAGGTTGCCGCTCACTCCCCGGGCAGCCCAGTTGATGACGAAGCGATGGGTGAGGGTCAACGGCGCCCGAGGCGAGGGCACCTCGATGCCCGGGCCGCCGGCGGCCGCCGGCGTGAACCGCTGCATCGGCTTCAGCAGATGGACCTTCAAGCCGATGGTGAACGGCGCATTGCTGAAATCCGCCATGGCGTTGTCCAGGGTCGCCACTTTCACATAGTAGCAGTCATTGCCCACGGGCGCCGGGCCGCCCGTATAAAAAGCGCCGGGATTCCAGGGCATAGAGCCCACGCCGCCGCTGCCGATGGCGCAGCTGTGACTGATGACGCCGACGAGATTGGCCTCGTCGCGGCCGTCCTTGTACAGGGACAACCTGACGAACTCGACACCCTCCAGACCGCGGAATCTCCAGGTGATGTTCTGCGTCTCGCCCGGGTACCAGACCTGTCCGCCATTGGGAGCCATGAGTGTCAATTCAGGCGCAAGCGGCCTGGCCGGCCCGGAGGCGATGATGGTGAAAACAGCGCTTTTACCCGCGACTTCCGAATCGATGTGTCGCACGCGGATGCGGTAGCTCTCCCCGGCCGTGACCGCTCCGTCAAGCAGCGCGCCCACGCTCCAGGAATGGCTGCCGGACGCCGCCGCGACCGAGCCGATGATCCGGCCTACCATGGCGCCATCGGGGGTGACGAGGCTGACTCGCACGTTGCCGCTCAGTCCCATGGCGTTCCAGGTGATGTTGATCGGATCTCCGATGGCCAAGCGTTCGCCGCCGGCCGGGTTAGAGACGGTGATCGATTGCCCGCAAAGGGCCGTCGTCACGGCAATCATCGCCATGCTGATTATGAGAATGCGCAAGACTTTCATTATGGCCTCCTTGGCTTTTCAAGCAACTAGATACGAGAACGGCGAAAATTATCTCAGAATAATGTCGCCCTGTCACGTTTCTCCCGGGAGAGCCAACAGGTACAGGCAGGAAGCAGGTCCGTCACAAGGGTAGCGCCGGCGATCCCAGCTTCATCTCGCGCTGCAAGCAGAGATCGGGCGAATCCCCGGGAAACCGCCCCAACTCTTTGTCAATAGCGATCCCCGTTCTTTGCCCGTCCCAAAATGGGACTGGCATCACTGCCGGCATTGACGAGCTGACGGCGCTTTCCACGCGGTGACAGGACAAGTTGTCCCAAAATGGGACAAAAGCCGGCGTGGCGGAATTCTCCAAAAACTCCTTTCCAAGAGGATTTTTTGACATGTTGTTCCAAAATGAAACTTGGCGGCAAGATGCTTGCCCTGGAATCCGCGCGTCAAGTCTAAAAAATCCTCTTTCATAGGCGGTCTGGACAAAAACTCCGCTTGGCACGGTTATTGCAAGACTCCTTCGGGAGGGAAGCAATAGCCATGGCCAACAGGAACATCGTTGAAAGGATCTACCGTTACGTGGTCCAACTGCCCGAAGCCCGCCTCGCCGACCTGACCATCAACAGGCTGGCCGTGCGCTTCGAGGTCAGCCGCTGCCACATCTCGCGGCGCTTCCACAGCGAACGCGGCATGACCCTGGCCAAGTTCATCCAGCGCCGCAAGCTGCAGCTGGCCGAGCGCTTCCTGCTGCAGGAGCCCGCGCTGTCCGTCAAGGAACTGGCCGCCCGCCTGGGCTATGCCGATTGCCAGTATTTCATCCTGCGCTTCCGGGAGCATTGGGGGGAATCGCCCGGGCGTTACCGTAAATTGGCCAGTCCAGATCCGTTCGACTTCATTTGAAGCGACCCCGGCAAAAACCGCTCCAGCCTCTTTTTCCCGGTCTCCTGCAGGTCAGGCCCTTGCGTGGGCGCGGCTGAACAAGGGAACGGAAGTGTCCTTCACTTTCCCGGCGTGCTGCTGAAGCCGCGCTCCTGAAGCCATTTCCCGATCGTGGCGAAGAACTCGCGGGAGATGCGGCCGGGCTGGACCGGCACCGGCGGGTTTCCTTCCTGCATGCGCGCGAAGCCGTGGCCGGTCGCCTGGAGCAGCTCGCTGCGGAAATCGGGATGAGCCGCCTTGCGCCGGGTATCAACGATCAGCCGGATGCTCTCCTCAACCGGGCGGATGCCAGCACGAACAGCCGAATGTCAGCATGAGACGAATTCGCCGCAATCCATATTCAATGAATGAACAGGAGGGAACATGAAAAAAGCACATTGGCCCGTTATCGCGGCCATGCTGGCCATGGGCAGCGCTTTGTTCGGGCAAAGCTTCACCGTGTCCTCGCCGGCACTCGGCGACGAATGGTGCATCGGCAACACCTACGTGATCCGCTGGCGGTCCTCGGGAGTATCGGGCGAGGTGTCGATCAAGCTGCGCCCGGAGTCGGGCACCGTCATCAACATCAAGTCCAGCATGAGCAACACCGGCTCGTTCTCATGGACAATCCCCGCCACCGTGCCCTCCGGCTCTTACAGGGTCAGGGTGCGGACGGTCGCGGAAGACCCGCTGATCTACGACGACAGTGAAGTTTTTACGATCAAGGACTGCTCGGCGCCCCTGACTCCGGCCACGACCGTAGCTCCTGCAACCTATCGCCTGATGCCGTCGCTTGCCGTGACCTTCCCCGGCACCGGGGCGAAACTGTACAAGGGGACGGACTACACGCTTCGCTGGAGGTCCACGGCGGTTGCCGGACCGATCGTCATCACCCTGCGCCGAACCGACGCGCCGGAGACCGAGCCCTGGCTGATCATCGCCGTCAGCACCGAAAACGACGGCGACTTCGGGTGGCTCGTCCCCCACTCGCTGGAGCCGGGTGAGTACCGGATCCGCGTGGCCACGGTATCGGCATCCCCGCCCCTTGCCGCCAAGAGCCCTCCCTTCTCGGTCAATCCCGCCGTCGGCATCGGCACGGTGATCCCGGCCCGCATCGAGACCCTGACCATGCCAGTGACTTTCCGCACCAGCATGAAATCCAGGGAAGAGCACTGGTTCGACCGCGATCCGGCCAACCTCACGGAGATCGTCGTGCCGCCGAGCGAATTCCTGGTGGGCTTCAGAAACCGCACCCTGCATAGATATCCCCCCGCCAGCAGTTCCACTATCTGCCAGGCCTATCGCGGCGCACCGATCTGGGACGCCGCGCGGCTGCGCACACTGGTGGGCAAGACCATTACCTATGCCCGGCTCTCCTTCCGCCATAAGAATACCGACTGCAACTCCCTGGCCTATCGCGTGTGTCTGGCCAAGGCCTTTTTTTACTCCGGTCGCATGGGCGAGGCGGATCCTCCGCCCTATCAGACCCTGATATTGCCCGCTGTGGCCGACGGCGGGACATATCATATCGACGTGAAGGAGATGATGAGCAACTGGCTGCGCGAAGAGGCCCCGGATTATCACGGAGAGCAGCATAACTACCGCATCGAGTTTGCGGGCGTCGATGAGAGCATGATGCTCTACCGCAAACATCAATGCCTCTCCTGGTTTGACAACGGCGTCCTGGAGATCAAGTACACCGACTAGATCAAGGCAATAGATCGGCAATAGATCGATTTATCGTGATTCGTGATTTGAAACGGCAACCGAATGATCAAGTGCTTTTGCCTGTCACTCTTTACTTGTCACTCGTCACTGTAGTTCATTGAGGTTCTTGCTGACACGGACACGGTCACTGACGCTACCAGTTCGGTTGAGTTACTGTTCCCCGCCCGCCAGCCGCAGCAGGAAGGCATATTCAAAGGCGACCTCCTCCAGGCGGCGGAAGCGGCCCGACGCGCCGCCGTGGCCGGCCTCCATGTTGGTGCGCAGCAGCAGGACGTTGTTGTCGGTCTTGAGCGCCCGCAGCCGCGCCACCCACTTGGCCGGCTCGAAGTACTGCACCTGCGAATCGTGCAGCCCGGTGGTCACCAGCATGGCCGGGTAGTCCTTGGCCCGCACGTTGTCGTAAGGCGAATAGGAGAGCATGTAGTCGTAATACTCGGCCTGGTTGGGATCGCCCCACTCGTCGTACTCGCTGGTGGTCAGCGGGATGGAGGGATCGAGCATGGTGGTCACCACATCGACGAAGGGCACGGCGGCCACGATGCCGCAAAACAGGTCGGGCCGCAGGTTGGCCACGGCCCCCATCAGCAGGCCGCCGGCGCTGCCGCCCGAGGCGAAGAGCTTCCCCGGCGAGGTGTAGCCGCGGCGCACCAGGTACTCGGCGCAGGAGATGAAGTCGGTGAAGGTGTTCATCTTCCTGAACAGCTTGCCGTCGTCGTACCAGGAGCGGCCCAGCTCCTGGCCGCCGCGCACGTGGGCGATGGCGAAGATGAAGCCGCGATCGAGCAGGCTGAGGCGCATCGGGCTGAACGCCGGGTCCATGGATGCGCCGTAGGAGCCGTAGCCGTAGAGGAGCAGCGGCGTCGCGGCGCTGCGCGGCGTGTCCTTGCGATAGACCAGGGAGATCGGCACCCGGGTGCCGTCGTAGGCCGGGGCCATGAGCCTCTCGGTCGCATACAGCTCGGGCAGGTAGCCGCCCAGCACCTCCTGGCGCTTGAGCAGCTTGCGCTCGCGGGTCTTCATGTTGAACTCAACTACCGATGACGGCGTGGTCAGCGACGTGTAGCTGAAGCGCATCAGGTGGGTAGCGGGCTCGGCGGTGAATGCGGGATGGGCCATGAAGGCCGACTCGGGAAAATCGATCGTGTACCCCTGCGCATCGCCCCAGGGCAGGACACGGATCTGCGTCAGCCCGGCGCGGCGTTCGCTCAGGACCAGGTGGCCGTTGAACAGCTCGAAGTCCTCCAGCAGGACGTCGGGGCGGTGGGCGATCAACTCGCTCCAAAACTCCCTGCCGGTCTTGTCCCCGGCGGCCTGCATGAGCTTGAAGTTGACGGCGCCGTCGTTGGTCAGAATATAAAAGCGGTCATTGAGGTGGTCGATGCTGTATTCCAGGCCGCGCACCCGCTCCTGGAACATCCGGAACTCCCCCGCGGGTCGGGAAGCGTCGAGGATGCGATACTCGTTGCTCAGGGTGCTGCGGCTGGCCAGGATCAGGTAGCGCCGCGAGCGGCTCAGGCCGACCGTCACGCCGAACGTCTCGTCCTTTTCCTCGTAGACGGACGCGTCATTCTCGGCCGGCGTCCCCAGCACATGGCGGCACACCTTGAAGGAGCGCAGCGTCTCGGGATCGATCACCGGGTAGAAGAGGGTCCGGCTGTCCGCGGCCCAGGCCATGGAGCCCGCCGTCATGCGGATTTCCTCGGCATATTCCCTGCCGGTTTTCAGGCTGCGGAAGCGGATGCGGTACTGGCGGCGCGAGACCGTGTCGACGCTGTAGGCCAGGGTGGCGTTGTCGGGGCTGACAGCGAGACGGCCGACATGGAAATAGCGGTGCCCCTCGGCCATGCGGTTGCCGTCCAGCAGCACCTGCTCAACTCCCTGCATGGACTTCTTCCTGCGGCAGTGGACCGGGTATTCCTTCCCTTTGACGAAGCGCGTGTAGTACCAGTAGCCGTTCTCGAAATAGGGCACCGACGTGTCGTCCTGCTTCATGCGGCCGACCATCTCCTGGTACAGGACCTCGCGCAGCGCGGCCCGGGGCTTCATGACCTCGTCGGTGTAGGCATTCTCCGCCTGCAGGTAGGCGATGACCTCGGGGTCCTGCCTCTGGTTCAGCCAGTAGTACTCATCGACACGGGCATGGCCGTGCATGACGAGTTCCTTGGGAACTCTATTGGCGACCGGCGGTCGGGGCGGCGCCCCGTCGGCGGCGCGGACGGGAAGCGGTAACAGGAACGTCAGCAGTCCGGCGATGACGGCGATCCGTGGAAGATTCTTGTTCATGATGACTCCTTGAGACGAAAAAGATATTATAATGATTTTCAATGATCAACTCCAGCAGTTGAGATCCCAGCTGCCCGGCGTACACCGAGTTCAGCGGATTCCCAAACGTTGAACGTCGAACCTCTGGCTTCGCATTCCTCATGCCTCCCGTCTGCCGCCTTCTTTCCTCAACATCGAACGTCGGACTTCGAACCTCCATCCGCTGTAAATTCAGCTATTGCCACCCGCCGAATTTTGTCAGCCTCTTGACTTTTCCGATCCGCTCCCTGTACAACTATGGCAATGAACAATGGAAGGGATTTTGTCGTCCGCGACTACTGGGCCGCGGATTATCCCTACGTGGCCGACATATGGGAGCGCACCGGCATCAGCACTCCGGGCCGCGGCGATACGGCCGAAGTGATCGAGAATACGCTGCGCCGCAACGGACGGCTGCTGGTGCTGGTCGAAAAAGCCAGCGACACCGTGGTCGGCACCTCCTGGCTGACCAACGACGGCCGGCGCCTCTATCTGCACCATTTCGCCATCGACCCGAGATTCCAGGGAGCCGGATTGTCCAAGCCGCTCCTGCGTGAATCGCAGAAGATCGCCAAGGCGATCGGCCTGCAGATCAAGCTCGAGGTGCACCGCGGCAACAAGCGGGCGATCCACTTCTATGAAAAGGCCGGCTTCAAGCCCCTGGGCGACTACGACATCATGATCATCCGCGACCTGTCCGAGATCAAAGACTGATCTTGGCAGACGGTTTACGGTAGCCGGCGGACGGTTAGAATTGAATTTCCAGCTCCAAAAGGTTCGATGTTCGATGTTGAAGAGAAGGTGAAACGTCCTTGTTAACTCATTTCTTTTTGACTTGTTTCCCTTT
Organism: Candidatus Aminicenantes bacterium UBA2190; assembly: GCA_002335385.1. Taxonomy (GTDB): domain Bacteria; phylum Acidobacteriota; class Aminicenantia; order UBA2199; family UBA2199; genus UBA2199. The sequence goes on along the minus strand of DCVK01000024.1, from coordinate 652 downwards.
GTGCAGGCGGCGGATGGCCTCGTAATAGACGATCATTTCCTTGCGCGGGCCGATGGCGATCACTTTGACCACAATCGCCGTTTCCAGGACCGTGTAAACGATGCGGATTTTTTTCTTGTCGGCGTACAGCTTATAATAACCAGTCAGGTCGATCCCGGCCCTGTTGCCCAAGTGTTCGCCCTTGTAGGGATTGCTCTCCAGTTGCTTGAGCAGCTTGGCCACCTGGACCTGCCGGCCCCGGTCTAGGCGACGGAAGTCCTTGCGTGCTTCCTCGATCAGCAGGACGCTATAGAGCTTCGTAGCCAATTTTATTTTCCCGCAGGACGTCCTTCAGGGAATGGGTTTTTGCTGAATTTTTCCTTTTATCAACCGTCTCGGCGATGTCCATCATCTCGATCCATTCGAAGATCTCCCGCATCTCCTCGTAAGCCTCCACCGGCAGGATCACCGCCTCGATGCGGTTGTTCCTGGAGACGACGGCGCGTGACAGGGATTGCTTCTCGAGCTTTTCCAGGATCGCGCCAAAACGCTTCGCCGCTGCGGTCGCCGAGAATATCTCATTGCGTGCATAAGTGATCATTAATTTACTCCTTATTTTCCGTATAATAATGCTAGCGCAATTATCGCCGTTCGTCAACAAAAAGACGATGTT
>DCVK01000025.1 GCA_002335385.1 Candidatus Aminicenantes bacterium UBA2190 | reverse complement strand
CCACGCCCATGCCGCCCTCGCCGATCTTCTCGACGATACGGTAGCGCTCGCTGGAGTCCTCGCTGATCAGCTCCATCTCCTTGTATTTCTGGATCAGGGTCTCCACGTCCTTGATCTTCTGGTGCACGTCCTTGAAGGAGTAATCCTCGGTCAGGATCATCTGGTAGATCTCGAAGGCCTTCCTGAAGTTGCCGGCGTTCTCGTAGGCCTGCCCCAGGACGTAGAACCACTCGATATTGGACTTGTCGATCGGGTTGTCGCCGAGCAGTTTCTCGATCTTCTCGATGACCAGCTGCGGCTTGCGGTTCTTGAGGAAGATGTTGGCCATGTGGGTGATGGCGGCGTTGAAGTCCGGCGAGTCGACCGGCACCAGCTGGAAGTTGGCCAGGGCGCGGCGGTCGTCGTCCACCTTGATGAACGAGGAACCGGCCTTGAAGTATTCCTGGGCGTTCTCGTACAGCTCGCCGGCCTTCTGGAACTTCCCGTACTTCAGCGAGATGTTGGCCGCCATCTTCCATTCCCGGCCCATTTCGAACATCTTGGCCGCCTCTTCCTCGTTGTTGTCCTTGAGGTAGTTCTCGGCCGCGCCCAGGAAGTTCTGGTTCATGAAGTAGCAGTGGGCGGCCTTGGTGAACTTCTTGTCCCATTCGAAGAGCTCGGCGGCGCGCGTGTAGTCCTCGCCCTTGAGGAACCAATCGGCCGCCTCCAGGGTGTTGCCCTTGGCGAACGCGCTCTCGCCGCGCAGCAGGTAGGCGATCTTGGGCTGGCCTAATTGTTCGTACATCTCGGCCGCCCTGAGGGGCAGCTGGGCACGCTCGAAGTTCTTGGCGGCGTCGGAGATGCGGTTCATCTTGATCGCCACTTCGGCGGCTTTCTCGAATTTGCCGTACTTGATCAGCAGGTCGTAGGCCTTTTCGGATTCGTTCAGCTGGGTGTACAGGTCCACGGCCTTGAGCAGCTCCTGCTCCAGCTGCTTGGAGACCTGGTAGCCGATGGCCGTGTCGAAGCTGGTGACGAACCACTTCTCGAAATTGGCGGCGGCTTTTTTGAGGTTGCCGCCTTTTTCATAAATATAGGCCGCTTTCTTGTAGAATCCCTTCTTTTCGTAGATCTGGGCCGCTTTGTCGTAGCGTTCGTAATTGTAGTACAGCTCGGCGGCTTCCTGGAAGCGGCTGTTGTTCTCGAGAACGGTGCCGGCGGCCTCGATGTTCTTGCGCTTGAGCAGCAGCTTGACCAGGTTGTCGCTGTTGCCGCTCTTTTTGTAGGTCTCGATGGCCTCGCTTTCCTTGCCCAGCTTCTCCAGCAGCTCGCCCATGATGTCGAACTCCAGGCCTTCCTCGTAGACCTGCAGGGCTTTCTTGAACTCGCCGATTTCCTCGTAGACTTTTCCCGACTTGAGGAACTGGTTCTGCTTGCGCAGACGCTTGGCATCCCGCTCCAGGTAGGCCTTTTTGGCCAGCAGATAGAAGAATGCCTCGAAGAAAGAGCGGTTCTGGAAGGCGGATATCTTGGCGGTTTTGAGGATCTGGTAAACGATCTTCAGGATCAGGAGCATGATGGCCACGATGATGGCCAGTTTTACCAGAGGATTGCTCAATAATTCTTCCATAGGCGATAGGGAAAAAGTATAGCAAACATCGGCTGAAAATGCAATTTCAAATTGACTTTCCCCGGCGATGCTTCTATAATTCAGGCAGGCGGCGAACCGCGGAGCGCAACATGGACCCACTTTTCAGCCAATACCCCAGGCTGGGGACGTTCTTGGCCGTGTTTCTCCCCGATTTCAAGGCGGAGAAGCGCGAATTCACCAGGGAAAACGCCGACCGCCTCATTCACGGCCTGGTCAGCGTCCTGGACGCCCTGTTCAAGGCGGAAAACCTGGCGCGCCGCAAGAACCTGCGCCTGGCTCCGGGGAGGACCTTCTTCCCGAACGCCCTGCCGCCCGTCCTGGAGAACATCGTCGCCTACCTGCAGGAGTTCAATACCCAGGTGCTGAACATGAGCAAGACCGAGCGGCAGACGCTGGTCTTCATCCTGGAGAACATCGGCGAATACCTGAAGAGCGGGGGCCTGCTGGAGGCCAAGCAGAACAAGAACCTATTCGCCGACTACCGCTTCTGGATCGAGAATCTGTTCAAGCTCTTCGACCAGAAGATCAGCGGCGCCGTGACCGCCAGCAAACGCGTGACCCCCAAAAACCTCTTCGGGCCCCAGGAGGCGTTGCACGACGAGCTGATCTTCAGCAACACCACGCTGAATTTCAGCCTTTTCCCCTTTGCCGTCGTCCACGAGGGGCGGGTCCTGTTCCTGGCGCAGCTGGAAGAAAATGGCGCCCTCTACCGCGACAGCGCCAACGGCGCCGGTATCCTCCTGGCGCTGGACGGCCTTTGGCAGAAGATCGCCGAGTTCCTGCTGGCCAATTTCTGCTTTTCCGAGCTGGAGCCGATCGAGCGCCTGCTGCCCGCAAGCGAGGAAGGGGGCCTGGGCCGGTGGCGTCAGGTGGAGGCGGCGCAGCGCAACCAGCAACTGAAGCTGTTCGCCGAGAGCCAGCTGCTGCTGGAGGAGATCGCCTTCGAGGACCTCAACATGCCCCTGGTCTACCTGCTGCAGGTGCGCAATCTGGCCGAACTGGGCCGCGGCCTGGAGATGAAGCGCCTGCTGCAGAAATTCCTGCTGTTCTACCCGTTCTACGCCCAGGGGCATGAGTGGATGGGCGACGTATACGCCCGCGAGGACAATATCGAACTGGCCCTGAATTTCTTCGAGAAGGCGCTGATGATCTCGCAGAGCAAAAGCCTGGGGGAGAAGGTCAAGAAGGCCCGGGACCTGCTGGAGAAGGGCCGCAGCAAGCCGGAGGCGCAGAAGAACGACGCCTTCTTCGACATCACCGACGCGGTGATCCAGAGCGAACAGCGCATCATCGGCCGCAGCAAGGAGCTGCGACAGATGATCGAGATCCTCATCTCCAACTCCAAGCGCAACCTGCTGCTGATCGGCGAGCGCGGAGTGGGCAAGTCGGCCATGGTGCGCCTGCTGGCGCAAAAGATCATCTTTGGCGAAGTACCGCCGGTGCTGAAGGAGAAACGGATCAAGGAGATCAATTTCGTCGCCCTGCTCACCGGCTCCAAGTACCGCGGCCAGTTCGAGGAAAAAGTGCTGAAGCTGCTGCAGGAGTTCAGGACGCAGAACGCCATCCTGGTGCTGGAGGACATGCACCTGATGATGTCCACCGGCGCGGCCCGCGGCACGTCGCTGGACCTGGTCAACATTCTCAAGAATTTCCTGCGCGACAACTCCATCCAGGTCATCGCCACCACCGATTACGAGGAGTACAAGAACACCATCGAGAAGGACAATTCGCTGCTGGGCTATTTTCAGAAGATCGTTGTCAACGAGTTGTCCCCGGAAGGGACGCGCCGGGTACTGAAGGACCTGGCCAACCAGGTGGTCGATGCCGACAACCTGCGGATCTCGGGGCAGATCATCGAGGACATCGTCGAGAGCGCCAAGCGCGACATTCGCGAGCGCAAACTCCCCGACGCGGCCATCATGCTCCTGGAGCGCTGCATCGCCAAGGTCAAGCTGAAGAACATTTCCGGCGGTGTTCCGCTGAAGATCGAGGAGGCCGACGTGCTGGAGGTGCTGGCCGATATCGGCAACCTGCCCGAGACCACGGTTTCCATATCGCTGAAGAGCCGCCTGGCCTCGCTGCAGGCCAACATCCTGAAGCGTATCGTCGGCCAGAACGAGGCGGTGGCCAAGATGGCCTCTTCGGTCATCACCTCCAAGCTGGGCTACGACGTCAAGAAGAACCGCCCCGACGGCGTGTTCATGTTCATCGGGCCGACCGGCGTGGGCAAGACGGAGACGGCCATCGCCCTGAGCGAGGCACTCTACGGCAGCCAGGACTACCTGATCCGCATCGACATGTCGGAATACATGGAGAAGTTCACCTATTCGCGCTTCGTCGGGGCGGCACCGGGCTACGTGGGCTATTACGATGCCAATCAGCTTACCGACAAGGTGCGGCTCAATCCCTACTCGGTCATCCTGTTGGACGAGATCGAGAAGGCCGATGCCCAGCTGTTGAACATCTTCCTGCAGGTGTTCGACGCCGGCCGGCTCACGGACGCCCGCGGCAACGTGATCGATTTTTCCAAGACCACCATCGTCATGACCTCCAACATCGGCACCTCGCTGTTCGCCAAGGCCAACCTGGGCTACAAGAGCAGCCCGGAGGGAGCGCAGGTCTCGCGGGCCACCCTAATCAAGGCGCTGAAAAAATACTTCTCGCCGGAATTCCTCAACCGCATCGACGAGATCATCGTCTTCCATAACCTGCGCGACGACGACATCAAGGCCATCATCGACATCCATCTGGGCGAGGTGCGTCGCGACCTGGAAAAGCAGGGCAAGGAACTGGTCATCCGCGACGACGTTCTGGCGCATGTGGCCGCCCGGGGCTATTCCCTCGAGTACGGGGCGCGCAACCTGAACCGCGTCCTGAAAAAGGAGTTGCTGGAGAAGATCGCCTACCTGTCGCTGGAGAAGGAGTGGGAGGAGGCGCGCTACCTGGTCTGCCGCCTGAGCGGGGATGAGATCGAGATCGTTCTCGAGCCGGCCGCGGCCGCGGTCTCCGGCGAGCCCCTGCTGGCCACCCAAGAGGACGGATGCAACCGTCCGGCCGACGCCCGGGGGGAATAGAAAGCCGGTCGCGCCCGCTCAGTCCGGGAGCGCAAGCATCTGGTAATATTCGTCAGGGGCCTCGCGGATGGCGATACCGACATGGCTGGCCGAGGGGCTGGATGCCGTGCGCCCGATCCAGCGCACGTCCCCCTTGATGGTGATGACCTTGCCGTCAACCTGCAGCTTGATGATGACGTTCTGGCTTCGCGGCGGACGGTTCATGGAGATCTGGATGCCGCATTGGGACATGTCGACGATGATCGCCGGCTTGTCCTCCAGGCTGGACAGGGCCCTTTTCTTGACGCGCAGCTCCTTGCGCTTCTCCATGGTCACCTCCCATGTTCCCCCGTCGGGGAGCGGCTGTCGTCATTATATCGCCAATCGCCTTTTTTTTCAAAAGCAACTTCCCCCGGGCGGGCGCTGAAGCCTTCGGCCAGCAGCAGAAAACCGGTCACCAGCAGGGTGAGGCAGGTCCCGGGGATGAGGACCAGGGCCGGACGATCGAACAAGTGGGAGCGGCCGGCGTCGATCATGCCGCCCAGCGTCGGCAGGCGCGGGTCGAGACCAAGCCCGAGGAAGTTCAGGCCGGCCTCGGCCAGGATGACGGCGGCAATTCCGGAAACGGCCTGGGTCAGCAGGACGGGAAAGATCAGCGGCAGCATGTGCTCGACGGCGATATGCCGTGACGAGGCGTTGAAGCCGCGCGCGGCGAGGATGAAGTCCAGCTTCTTGATCCGCAGCACCTCGCCGCGCACCAGGCGAGCGGTGCCGGCCCAGCCGCCGGCGGCCAAGGCCACGACCATCTGGAGCGTTCCCTGTCCCCACAAGGCGGCCATGAACAGCGCCAGCAGGAAGCCGGGGAACGCCAGCGTGAAATCGGCGCCCGCCATGAGGGCCGTTCCGGTCCGGCCGCCATGCCAGCCGGCCAGGAAGCCCAGCGCGGCCCCGGCCACTGCGGCCAGAGCGACCGCGGCCAGGGCGATGGCCAGCGAGACCAGCGTGCCGAACGCCAGGCAGGAATGGATGTCGCGCCCGAGGGCGTCGGTGCCCAGGAGGTGGCGGCCGGAAGGCGGCAGCAGGCGCTGCAGCAGGTGCAGGTCGAGGTCGATGCCGCCGGCCAGGGCGGCGCTGCCGAGCCCGGCGCCTAGCGCGGCCAGGATCAGGACGCCCAGGCGGAAGCGGGGGTTTCCCTTATGCAGACCGATCATGGGCGATACGCGGGTCGAGCCGCGTGTAGGAGAGATCGACCAGGAGGTTCGTCAGGGAGTACAACGCGGTGATCAGCAATACCGATCCCTGGATGGTGGGCAGGTCGCGCTGGCGCACGGTGGTGACCAGCAGCGTACCGATCCCCGGCCAGGAGAAGACGTTCTCGACGATGACGGCCCCGCCCAGGAGGGTGCCCGCCTGCATTCCGGTCATGGTGACGATGGGGATGAGGGCGTTCTTCAGGATGTGGCGGCGGAAGACCTGCGCTGCGGAGAGCCCCTTGGCCCGGGCCAGAAGCACGTAGGGCCGCTGCGCTTCCTCGCGCAGAACCGTCCGTACCATGCGGGTGAGAATGGCGCCCAGCGGGAAGGCCAGCGTCACGGCGGGCAGGACGAGGAACTTGATGCCGCCGCTCCCCGATACGGGAAAGAGTCCCAGCTCCAGTGAGAAGACCAGGACCAGAAGCAGGCCGAGCAGGAAGACGGGGATCGCCAGCCCCAGTGCCGAAAAAACCGTGGCCAGCGCTTCCCACAGCCGGTTCTTCCTGAAGACGGAGAGGAAGCCCAGCAGCAGGGAAAGGGGAATGGTGAGCGCCATGGCCGCCATGGCCAGCAGGACCGTGTTAGGCAGATAGCGCCCCAGGCTGGAGCGCACGGGCCTGCGGTCGACCAGAGATTCGCCGAGGTCGAGAACGGCCAGGCGCAGCATGAAATGGGAATACTGCTCGGCCAGGGGCCGGTCCAGCTGCAGCGAACGGCGCAGGCGCAGGATGTCCTCCGGGTGCGGGTTCGGTCCCAGGACGGCCAGGGCCGGGTCGCCGGGGACGGCGCGCACCAGCAGGAACGTCAGGGTGGCCACCGTCCAGATGAAGAGCAGGAACCGTCCCGCGCACTTCAGCAGCTGCGGCATCATGGGGAGATGCCGTGCTTTTTCAGCAGGTTGAACAGGGCCATGCGGCTGATGCCCAGCGTTTGCGCGGTCCGGTTCCGGTTCCCCCGCTGCTGCTTCAGTATCCGCCGCAGCAGGCTCTCCTCGAATTCCGCGCGCGCATTTCTCCAGCTGAATGGCTTTTGCTCCGGCGCGGGGGAGAGATCGAGCCCCGGATTGAAGGTGATCATGTTCTTTACCTTGGATTCCAGCTCCCGCACGTTGCCGGGAAATTCGTCGAGGCGGAACATGTCGGCGATGGCCGCCAGCTTGTCCGGGTCCTGTCCGGGATAGCCGCACTTGCGCAGGAAATGGTCGACGAGCTGCGGGATGTCCTCGCGGCGCTCCCGCAGAGGCGGGATGCGGATCACCAGGTCCTGAAGGCGGTAGAAAAGGTCTTCGCGGAACAGCTTGCCGCGGATCAGCTCCTCCAGGTCGCGGTTGCTGGCGGTGATCAGGCGCACGTCGATGCGGATGGTCCGGTTCTCGCCCAGGCGGCGGATCTCCCTTTCCTGCAGCGCCCGCAGCAGCTTGGCCTGCAGGGCCAGCGGCAGGTCGGCGATCTCGTCCAGGAAAAGCGTCCCGCGGTCGGAGGCTTCCAGCAGTCCGACGCGGTTCTCGCCGGCGCCGCTGAACGCACCCTTGCGGAAGCCGAACAGTTCCGCCTCCAGCAGGGTGTCGGGAATGGCCGCGGCGTTGACCGAGATGAAGGGCTGCCCCGCCCTGGGGCCGAGCAGGTGAACGGCGCGCGCCACCAGCTCCTTGCCGCTGCCG
>DCVK01000030.1 GCA_002335385.1 Candidatus Aminicenantes bacterium UBA2190 | reverse complement strand
ACCGACGAGATCATCCGCGGCGCCAGGGACGACTGGGAAAAGATCTCGCGCCTCACCCACTGGGTGGCCGAGGAGATCCGCTACTCGGGCATCTCCATGGGCCCGGGCGAGGGCTACACCCTGCACAAGGGGACGATGAACTTCCGCGACCGCTGCGGCGTCTGCAAGGACAAGGCGGGCATGCTGGTCACCATGCTGCGCGCCGCCGGCTTCGAGTCCTACCCGGCCATGACCATGGCCGGCTCGAGGATCGACCGCATCCCGGCCGACCAGTTCAACCACAGCGTCACCCTGGTCAAGTTGGATGGCAAATACCACCTCCTCGACCCCACCTGGGTCCCGGGCGTGCGCGAGCTGTGGTCGTCGGCCGAGCAGCAGCAGGAGTACCTGATGGGCATCCCCGAGGGCTCCGACCTGATGACCACGCCCGTCTCGCCGCCGGAGAACCATTACCTGCGCTACCGCCTCGACTCCTCCGTCGGCAACGACGGCACCCTGCGCGGCCGCGTGCGCATCGAAGCCGAGGGGCAGTCCGATTCCAATTTGCGGCGCATCTTCACCCGCTTCCCGCTCCACCGCTGGAGCGAGGCGCTGCAGCGGGAATTCTTCCAGCTGCACCCGGCGGCGCGTGTCTCCGGCCTCGCCTTCCCCGATCCCAACGACATCTCCAGGCCCATGCTCATCGAGTTCAGGATCGAGATCCCCGGCTACCTGCGCCAGGGGGAGCGCACCGCCCTGGTGCGCCCGCTGTCCGCCTCCCTGCCTTTCCAGGGGGTGCTGAACTTCATCCGCCTCAACACGGAGACCGAGAAGCGGCAATACCCGTTTCGCCTGCGCAGCTCGCAGCAGGTGGAGGTGCGCGAGACCATGAAGCTGCCGTCCGCCTGGCGCGTCCAGGCGCCGCCCTCCCTGCTGAAGGTGAGCGGCAGCGGCGCCGATTTCAGCGGCACGTTCAAGACCGGCGGCGGGCTGGACATTCGGGCCCGGCTGGACCTGAAAAAGAGGATCTACGGGCCCGAGGACTGGGAGAGCGTGCGCAGCGGCGTACTGGAATTCAGGAAGATCATGGAATCGACCCTCATCCTTTCCCGCGGAGGTGAAAAATGAAGCGGCTGACCCTTTTCAGCCTGGCCATCCTGGCCGCGAGCCTGCTGTTCTCCCTTCCCGTCGGCGCCGAGCCGACGCATGATGCCCGCTTTCTCCAGGTGGCGATCGTCTATGAATTGAATGCCGACGGCTCCTGGTACATGAACTGCGAGCAGCGCGCGCGCCTCGATACCTATTATGCCGTCAACCGCGCCCTGGGCGAGACGTTCATCGTCTATAACCCGGATTTCCAGAAACTGGAGGTCCTCAAGTCAGAGACCACCATGGCCGACGGCCGCAAGGTGGCCTCGCCGGAGAACGCTTACAACGAGGTGCTGCCGTTCCCCGCCCACCAATTCGCCGATTTCTCCCATTTGCGCGAAATGGTGGTCACCCACACCGGGCTCGAGCGCGGGGCGCTGGTCGACCTGAAATACCGCATCCATACCCAGGCCGGCTTCCTGCCCGCTTTCTCGGGCCGCGAGGTCCTGGCGCGCCCATTCCCGATCGATGAATACACCCTGGAGATCAGGATCCCCGCGTCGCGGCAGCTGTTTTTCGCAGGCGGCGGCTTCAATGGCGAGATCGTCACGGAGATCGTCACCGACGGGCCGGTCAAGAAATACACTTTTCGCTTCTCTGATCTGGGGCCGCTGCCGCGCGAGCCCTTGGCACCCGCCGGGTCCGAGCCGTTCCTGGCCTTTGCGCTGGCGCCCGATTGGGCCGCCGCCCTGCCGCTCGCGGACGCATCCCAGGTCCTGCCGGCGGCCCTGGCCGATAAGGTCGACAAACTGAAAACCCAGAACCCGGCCCTTCCCGAGATTTTGACCGCGTTGCAGAAGATCGTGGCGGTCGAGATCAGGAACTGCGGCCTGGGCGTCGAGGCGACCGGCTGGCGTTCCCGACCGCTGGAGCGCGTGGTCCAGGGCAATTATGCGACGCGGCTGGAAAAGGCCCTGCTGCTGGGAGCGATGCTGAAAAAGGCCGGCATCGACTCTGAATTGCTCGCCGTCGCCGCCGGACCCGATCTCGCCGTTCCTGCCGCCACGCCGCTGCAGCTGGGCGAATTCTGGCTGAAGGTCCCCGTTGCGGCGGCCTATCTCGATCCCTGCCATGAACAGCACGAGTTCTTTCCCTATCCCCTCCAGGGGCGTGCGGCCTGGAATTTCGCGGGCCGGTCGCTGGAAAAGCTGCCGGTGGCGAGTGGTGAGCAAAACCTCTTGGATGTCTCGGGCAAAGTGCAGCTGACCGCCGAGGGAGCCTCCGGTACCCTGGTGGTGGCGGCGCGCGGCATGTTCAACCGCTACAACGAGGCAACGGCCGATCACGGGAAGTTCATCACCGGGATCCTGAAGAGAATCTTCCCGGTGGAGAAGGCGGAGGTCGGGAAACTGCTGGAGCTGACCCGGCAGCAGACCCGCGCCGAAGTCACCTTCAGCGGCAAGTGGCTCAAGGATCCAAGCGCCGGATTCCTGAGCATGGATGCTCTCCGCCTGCCCGGCCTGAACGAGAACATGGTCATCCTGGACCAGCGCGAGTCGTCCCTGGCGCTCGAGGCGCCGTTCCTGGTCTCTCTGTACCTGGACATCGAGCCGGCGCCGGAGCTGAAGCTCGAGTATGCTGCCGCGGGCGTGGAGCGCAAGAACGATCTTGGCCATTATGCCCGCGGCCTGGTCGTCGAAAAAAACGGCCGGCTGCGGTTTTCTCAAGAGTGCGCCGTCGACAAGGCGCTGATCGGGCCGGAGAAATACACGCTGCTGCGCGAGCTGCTGCTGCCTTATTTCGCACCCGACCTCTGGTTGGTGTTCAAGAAGCAGAAGTAGTGTCAGTGACAGTGTCAGTGTCAGCAACAAACATGGGGGTCAGGCCTCGATATTTTTAATGTCTAATATTGAGACCTGACCCCGATGGACACCGTCCACCGTCGACCGTACACCGTACACGGTACGCCGAGGAGTAGAAGCATTGGGGGGCAGATCTCGATATTTTTAATGCCTGATATCGGGACCTGACCCCGGTGCTTGCCCACCTTCACTCGGTCACGATCGCGGGACCTCTTTGCAGGTCTAACGTAGCGATCACTATTCCGGCCAGCATGATGATGCCGCCGACAAAGAAGAAAAGCGTGATGCCGATGCCGAAGAAAAGATAGGTAAAGATCGCCGTGAGCGGCGGGTTCAGGTAGACAAACAGCGACACGTTGGAAGCGTGCCAGCTGCGGATGGCGATATTCCAGAAGGTGAAGGCCAGGATGGTGCAGGCGATGGCGAGGAACGCGGCGGCGCCGTATTCCAGCGGGCGCAGCGCCAGGGTTTTCTCGATGAAGGGCCGGTCGATGAAAAAGAACAGCGGCAGGCTGCCGAGGGCCAGGGAGACAAAATTGAAAACCAGGGGGGAATGGTTCTTCAGCGCCGGCTTGATGATGATGGTGGCCGTCGCCCAGCTCAGCGGGCCGCCCAGGACCAGCAGGGCATAGGGGACCTTGTCGAGGGTGATCCAGCTGCCGCCCGTGCCGCCGACCCGGCCCAGGAGCACGACCAGCGCCAGGCCGGCGAACGTGATCAGGGTGCCGAGCAGGCGCCGGCGGGTGAACGGCTCATGGAGAAAGCGCACGGCCAGCAGCAGGGTGATCAGGGGGTTGAGGGCGATCAGCAGCGAGGCGGCGTTGGGCTGGACGTAGCGCATCCCCGAATTAAGAAATAGATTGTAGCTGATCACCATCAGCCATCCGCCCAGCGCGACGCGCACGGGGTGCGTCCGCAGGATGCGCCAGGCCGGGGCGCGATAGAACAACAGGATCATGCCGATGCTGATGACCCCGACCGGGAGGAATCGCAGCCGCAGCAGGTCGAAGGCGCCCATCCTGGCCAGGAGCAGTTTGATGGCGATGAACGAGTTGGACCAGATCAGAAAGGTCAGGATCAACAGGGCGAAAATGGCGATATCGCGTGATCTATTTGGCAAAAAACCTCCGATGAAGAAAAAGGTTCAGGGTCCAGGGTATAGGGTTCAGGGCAAGAAAGCAAGCCTGGGAGCAAGAAAGGGCTCACGGGCAGGGTTCAGAAAGAGAGACTCGCGGATTGACAAAAAGCGGGTGATAATAGAATCGACGGAATCGGAATCGACTAGAATCGACGGGGTCAGGTCTCGATATTATCGACGGGGTCAGGTCTCGATATTAGACGTTGATAATTTTTATAAACCGTTCATAGATCGGCCTTGCATGCTATAAGCCTGGGATCGCGGCCGGCCTATTCTCACGGCTTGCCAACCCGCCGTGATTAATCTATAATAAAAAAACGAACAAGGAGAAAAAATGGCCGCTGACAACGATTTTGTGAAGGAGATCACCAAGAAATCGGTCGATTTCTCGGCCTGGTACGTCGACGTCGTGCGCAAGGCCGAGCTGGCCGACTACTCGCCGATGAAGGGCATGATGGTCATCCGCCCCTACGGCTACGAGATCTGGGAGCTGCTGCGCGACCAGCTCGACCGCATGTTCAAGGAGAGCGGCCACCGCAACGCCTATTTCCCCCTGTTCATCCCCGAGTCCCTCCTGCAGAAGGAGGCCGAGCACGTCGAGGGCTTCGCGCCCGAGGTCGCCTGGGTGACCGTCGGCGGCGGTGAGGTGCTGGAAGAGCGGCTGGCGGTGCGGCCCACCTCGGAGGCCATCATCTGCTCGATGTATTCCAAGTGGGTGAAGTCGTGGCGCGATTTGCCCCTGCTGTACAACCAGTGGGCCAACGTCGTGCGCTGGGAAAAGGTCACCCGCCTCTTCCTGCGCACCACCGAGTTCCTCTGGCAGGAGGGGCACACGGTGCACGCCACCGCCGAGGAGGCCGAGGAGGAGACGCTGCGCATGCTGGCCACCTACCGCACTCTCGCGGAAGACTACCTGGCCATCCCGGTGGTCACCGGCCGCAAGAGCGACAGCGAGAAGTTCGCCGGCGCCGTGCGCACCTACGCCATCGAGATGCTGATGCCCGACGGCAAGGCCCTGCAGGCCGGTACCTCGCACAACCTGGGCCAGAACTTCGCCAAGGCCTTCAACATCCGCTACGAGAGCAGGGAACAGAAGCTGGAGTACGCCTGGCAGACCTCGTGGGGGGCGACCACCCGGCTGGTCGGCGCGCTGGTCATGACCCACGGCGACGACTCGGGCCTCATCCTGCCGCCGCGCGTGGCGCCCATCCAGGCCGTGATCGTCCCCATTTCGGCCGGCAACTGGAAAGAGACGGTTCTGCCCCAGGCGCAGAAGATCTTCGCCGAACTGAAAGCGGCCGGTATCCGGGTTTTTCTCGACGACCGCGACGCCTACACCCCGGGCTGGAAATATGCCGACTGGGAAATGCGCGGCGTTCCGGTACGCATCGAGATCGGTCCCAAGGACATCGAAAAGCAGCAGGCGGTGCTGGTCAGCCGGCTGGACCGCAAGAAGAGCTTCGTCCCCTGGGACAGGCTGGCCGCGGAGCTGCCCCTGCTGCTGGAGCGCATCCAGGGCGAGCTCTACCGCCGTGCCCTGGACTTCCGCGACGAGAACACCCATGACGCGCGCACCTACGGCGAGCTCACCGGGGCCATGGCCGGCAGCCGCGGCTTCATCCGCTGCGGCTGGTGCGGCAGCCCCGACTGCGAAGCCAGGGTGAAGGCCGACACGTCGGCCACCATCCGCGTCATCCTCGACAAGCCCGAGCCCGGCTTCACCGCTTGCGCGATCTGCGACAAGGAAGCCCCGCACACCGTCCTGTTCGCCAAGTCGTACTAGGCATGAACGACCCCTTCGCCGAGAAGCGCCTGCAGATGGTCGAGCAGCAGCTGCGCGCCCGCGGCATCCGCGACGAAGCCGTGCTGCGCGCCATGGGCAAGGTGCCGCGCGAGCTCTTCATGGAGGAAGACCTGCGGGGCAGCAGCTATGCCGACGGTCCCCTGCCCATCGGCCGCGGCCAGACCATCTCCCAGCCCTACATCGTGGCCTACATGACCGAGCGGCTCGAGCTGGGCGGCGGCGAATCGGTGCTCGAGATCGGCACCGGGTCGGGCTACCAGGCCGCTGTGTTGGCCGAGATCGCCGCCCGGGTCTGCACCGTCGAGGTGATCCCGGAGCTGGCTGCCGGCGCCCGTGCCCTGCTGGAGGGGCGATTGGGCTATCGCAATATCTTTTTCAAGACCGGCCGCGGCCAGGAGGGCTGGCCCGAATTCGCCCCTTTCGACCGCATCCTGCTCACTGCCGCCCCGGTGGAATTCCCCGAAGGGCTCTTCGCCCAGCTGGCCGACGGCGGCATCGCCATCGCCCCCGTGGGCAGAGGAGACCAGCGATTGGTATGCTACCGCAAGCGGGCCGGGACCATCCGCAGCGACGACCTCATCGGCGTCATCTTCGTCCCCCTGGTATGAAAAGGATCGCGACACTCCTGCTGCTGGCCCTGTCCTGCTGCCAGTGCGCCGCCTCGCAGGGCGGCGGCCGCTTCATGACGATCTACGTGATGGACCTGCCGTTCCGCGTGGAGATCGCCGATACGCCGGAAAAACATGCCCTGGGACTGATGCACCGCCGCGCGCTCAAGAGCGACTACGGCATGCTGTTCGTCTTCGCCGAGGAGGAGGTGCGCAGCTTCTGGATGAAGAACACCCTCGTCTCCCTGGACATGATCTTCCTGAACAGCGCCGGGCAGGTCGTCGGCCTGCACGAATCGGTCCCGCCCTGCACGGCCGACCCCTGCCCCAATTACGAATCGGGGCTGCCGGCGCGCTACGTGCTGGAGGTCGCCGGCGGCACGGCCAAACGGCTGAAATTGCAGGTGGGGGACAAAATTTTCATCCCGATTGACTAAATTTTTCCAAAGGTGCTATAATTCGGCCATGATTATCGAATGCCCGCAATGCAAGGCCAAGTACGAGATCCCCGACGACAAGGTCAAGGGCAAGAGCAAGCTGAAGTGTTCCCGCTGCCAGACGGTCTTCGAGGTCATGGAGGCCAAGGGGGACTCCTCCAGCAAGAAGGACACGGCCAAGATCATCCAGCAGAAGGTCGAGGATTCATTGTGGATCAACGAGAACCTGAAGCTTCCCGACGACCGCAAGATCTCGGTCGCGGTCATCAAGGGCGCCCGCGCCGGCTTCATTTTCCATCTGAACAAGCCCTATGTCCTGATCGGCCGCGGCAAGGTCGACCTGATCATCCCCGACAAGGAGGTCTCGCGCAAGCACCTGGCCATCGAGGTGCGCAACGAGAAGATATTCCTGCGCGACCTGGGCAGCACCAACGGCACCTTCATCAACGACGACAAGGTATCCATCACCGAGATCACCGACCAGACGGAATTCAAGATCGGCCAGACCACGCTGATGCTCATCACCACGTCGCAGGCGTTCGAAAAGTAAATTGCTGCGTTCGGGCAGATTGGTTCTCCATTTCGCCTTCGCCGCCGGCGTCTTCACCTTCTTCATCGCCTGCCTGATCGGGCTGCTCAACCCGGCGGTCGTCATCGCCCCCCCCGACCTGCTGATGCTCTACCTCGACCTGCTGACCTACTACGGCCCCTTGTGGTTCGTCGGCATCGCCCTGACTTTCTTCGTCGTGCAGTTCTTCGCCGAGCGCCGGTATCCCATCGGCATTTTCAATCCCCCCTCGGCGGTCTTCTTCCTCTCCTTCACCATGCTGGTCGTTGCGGTCATCTTCTACGCCAATTACGATTGCTATCACGACTTTTTCAGCGCCGCCTCCCGCCTGCGCTATGTCAAGGTCCTGCTGCTGCATTTCCTGGTGCTGCTCCTGGGCATGGTCTTCGTATTCGTCCGCTCGCAGCGCAAGAAGTGGCTGCACGCCCTCTTCCTGCTGCTGCTGCTGGCCGACGGCCTGGCCGTGTACGCCCTGGTCACGCACTGGCAGCCGCCGCCGCCCCCCGCGCCGAAATATACCGCTCCGGTGATCACTCCCGCCCGCCAGCTCAACATCGTGGTCATGGACGGCCTGTCGCTCAACCACCTGCTCAGCTCCTCCCAGGAGCAGACGCTGCTGAACCTGAACTGGATCCGCAGCAACGGCGTGGTCGGCCGCCTGAAGACCCACCGGCCCAACATGGACCTGTCGCTGCTCAACGCCCTGCTGAGCGGCGAGCCGCCGGGGGAGTCCGCCGACCATTCCGCCTACAAGTACCGCTTCCGCGACGTGCCCCTGGTGTTCGACATCGGCCCCCGCTACATCCTGTTCCGCAATTCCTCCAAGCTCGGCGTGACCTTTTTTTACAAGGAGAACGCGGCCGTTCCCAATGACCGCATCCGCGGGTTCTACGAGCACAACGGCTTCAAGACCTTCACCATGCTGGTGCCGTCGGTCTGGCCGCCGTACGCGGGGAAGAACCTGAAAAAGAACAACGCCTTCGTGCAGTTCTTTTCCCCCACGCTGGAGAACGCCGACCCCAAGCTGGATGTGCTGAAGAAGACGTTTTTTTACGACAGCTTTCTGCGCAAGCAGATACCGGAGCTGAAGACCCGCGACTACCGCTATTCGCTGGTGCAGCTCGGCGGCCTGGCCAGCATCAACGCCCATTATTACCACTATGCCCGCCCCGAGAACTTCGGCAACCTCATCGACGAGGAGCAGAGCCGGAAATACGGCTGGATCCTGGACAAATACTACGAATTCTACGACTCGGTCATCGGCAAGATCATCGGCGCCATGGGCGACAACGAGCTGCTGCTGGTGCTGAACCTGCACGAGGTCGTCCCCATGCCCATATGGCGGCGCATCATGGTCAACTACCTCGGCCGCCGCGACGTGTATGTGTTCAAGCCCCCGGACGCTCAGGGGGCCTTCCTGATGTACGAGAAGTCGGCCTTGAAGAAGGGCCTGTTCCAGGAAAGCGTGCGCCTGGCCGACCTGTTCCCCACTCTGCTCTATTACGCCGGCTTTCCCCTCTCCCGGGACCTGAAGGGCAGCGTGGTGCGCGACATTTTCAGCGACGCCTTCCTGGCGGCCAACCCCCTCTATTTCACCAGCGAATGACGCAGCCCCCGCAGTCAGCCCAGACCCCGACAGCGAGGCGGTAATCGCCGCAGCAGTCGGGAAATCGCCCGGCCGGGGGCCTTGTGCAACGGCGCTTTTTTATCTATAATTCATCCGCAAGCAAGGAGACAAGATGAAAATCCTGATCGTCGGTTCCGGCGGCCGCGAGCACGCCCTGGTATGGAAGATTTCCCAGTCCAAGCGGGTGACCAAGATCTTCGCCGCCCCGGGCAATCCCGGGATGACGCAGCTGGCCGAGATGATCGACATCAAGCCCGCCAGCATCATCGAGCTGGCCGATTTCGCCCAGGAGCAAAAGATCGACCTGACCGTGATCGGCCCCGAGCAGCCGCTGGCCCTGGGCATCGTCGACGAGTTCAACAGCCGCAACCTCAAGATCTTCGGCCCCACCCAGAAGGCGGCCATGATCGAGACCTCCAAGTCCTTCGCCAAGGAGTTCATGCGCAAGAACAACATCCCCACCCCGGAGTTTAAGGTGTTCAGCTCCGCCGCCGAGGCGCTGGAGCATTTTTCCCGCGCCCAGTTCCCCCTGGTGGTCAAGGCCGACGGCCTGGCCGCCGGCAAGGGGGTCTACATCTGCAAGAAGCCGGAAGAGGCGGCCGACGCCGTCAACGAGATCATGCTGGAGGGCAAGTACGGCAAGTCGGGCGAGCGCGTGGTGGTCGAAAACTTCCTCGCCGGCAGCGAGATGTCGTTCATGGCCGTCTGCGACGGCAAGCGCATCTTCCCCCTGGCGACCTCCATGGACTACAAGAAGGCGCTGGAAGGCGACAAGGGGCCGAATACCGGCGGCATGGGCGCCATCTCGCCGGCGCCGCAGATCAACCGCGAGCTGTTCAACCAGATCATGAAGTCCATCATCCAGCCGACCGTCGCCGGGCTGAAATTCGAGAACAAGGAATACAAGGGCCTGCTCTACGCCGGGCTGATGATCACCCGCGAAGGCCCGCAGGTGCTGGAGTTCAACGCCCGCTTTGGCGACCCGGAGACCCAGGTGGTGCTGATGCGCCTGAAGAGCGACCTGGTCGACATCCTGGAGGGGGCGGCCGACGAGAACCTGTTCGAAGTCGGCGCCGAATGGGACGAGAGCGTCGCCGGCTGCGTGGTCCTCGCCGCCCGCGGCTA
Organism: Candidatus Aminicenantes bacterium UBA2190; assembly: GCA_002335385.1. Lineage (GTDB taxonomy): Bacteria > Acidobacteriota > Aminicenantia > UBA2199 > UBA2199 > UBA2199. The sequence continues at coordinate 22,537 of DCVK01000030.1, read as the reverse complement.
CCCGCAGAAATACGCCAGCGGTCACCGCATCCAGGGGCTGGAGCGCGCCAAGTCGCTGGGAGTGGAAGTGTTCCATGCCGGCACCGTGCAGGAGCCGGAGGGGCTGGTCAGCGCCGGCGGCCGCGTGCTGAACGTCTGCGCCACCGGGCCGACCCTGAAGGAGGCCATGGCCAAGATCTACGACGGCATCTCGTTCGTCACCTTCGACGACATGGTCTTCCGCCGCGACATCGGCTGGAGCCGCAAGTGAGCCCGCGCGTCGCCTTCCTGATGGGCTCGGATTCCGACTTCCCGGCCCTGGAGAAGGGGATCGACCGGCTGCGCCAGCTGCAGGTCGAGGTCGAGGTTGAGGTCAGTTCGGCCCACCGCACCCCGGAGCGCACCCTGGAGATCGTCCGCGCCTTCGAGAAGAGCGGCGTGCAGGTGATCATCGCCGCCGCCGGGGGCGCCGCCCATCTGCCCGGGGTCGTGGCCGGCCATACTCTGCTGCCGGTCCTGGGCGTGCCCATGACCTCGCCGCTCTCGGGGCTCGACTCGCTGCTGGCCATGGTGCAGATGCCCGCCGGAGTGCCGGTGGCCGTATTCGGCATCGGCGAAGCCGGCGCCGTCAACGCGGCGCTGTTCGCCGCCGAGATGCTGGCCGGCAACGATCCGGGTCTGAAGGAGAGGCTGGAGGCCTTCCGCGCCGAGCAGCGCGCCGGCGTCCTGGCCAAGAGCCGCAAACTGAGGGAGAAGCGGGAGCGGGAATGAAGTTCGTCGTCGAGTGCTTCGGCTGCCGCAGCAACCAGGCCGAGATCCAGGAGTGGATCATCGAGCTGGAGAAGCGCGGCTACGAACGCACCACGAGCGCCGCCGAGGCCGCCTTCGGCATCGTCAACACCTGCAGCGTCACCGAGAAGGCCGAGAAGGACGTGCTGCGCTTCGTCGCCCGCTCCTACCGCCATACCGGCGTCAAGTGGCTCGTCGCCGGCTGCACCGTCAGCCGCGATCGCTCGGTCATGGACCTCAAGTACCGCGAATATTTTTTTTATGACAACCGCCAGAAAGAGCGCCTGGTGGAAACGGTCTGCGATCTCTTCCCCCTGGACAGCCGCCTGGTGTACCACTCGGCCTTCCGCTCGCGGGTCTTCCTCAAGGTCCAGGACGGCTGCAATTTCCGCTGCTCGTACTGCATCGTCCCCTCGCTGCGCGGCAAGGCGCGCAGCCTGGAAACGAAGGCGGTGCTCGCCAAGGCACGACATTATGCATCCCTGGGCTATCACGAGGTGGTGCTCACCGGCATCAATCTCTCTGCCTACGGCTACGACCTGTTCCCGCGCCAGACCCTGCTCGCCCTGGCGGCGGAGCTGCAGCACGTACGCGGGGTGGAGATCATCCGCCTGAGCTCACTGGACCCGCGCTACATCCGCTACCCGTTCGTCAAGGAGCTGAGCGCCATGCCCAAGGTCGCCGACAGCTTCCACTTTTCCTTCCAGAGCGGCAGCGACGCCGTCATCCGCCGCATGAACCGCGGCAGCCGCAGCGCCGATTACCGCAAGATCCTGTCGCAATTTCGCGAATGCTTCCCCGGCGCCAACCTGGGCGCCGACTTCATCGTCGGCTTCCCCGGCGAGACGGAGAAGGAGTTCCGCGAGACGGTGGCCTTCCTGCAGGAGGCGCCGCTGAACTACCTGCACGTCTTCCCCTTCTCGCCGCGGCCCGGGACCAAGGCGGCCGCCCTGGAATCCCTGCCGCCGGCATTGGTGCGCGCCCGCGCCGCCGAACTGAAGGAACTGGGCCGCCTCATGAAGCTGGCCTACCGCGAAAGCTGCCGAGGCCAGACCTTCTCCGGCATTCTCATCGAGGAGAATCCCAACTACGCCCTGGTGGTCACGCGCAACTTCCTGTCGGTGCGCGTGCCGCCGGTGCGCGGCTACAAGAAAAGGAAGCTGCACGTGCGCGTCGAGCGCGTGGTCAACGAGAACCTCTGCGAGGGCAAGATCGCCTGACCGCGCGGGGCGATCCTTCCCCGGTGGCCCCGTCATCCCGGCAGCGGCCGGCTAGCGGTTGATGACCCGGACGGGGGGATGGATCTCCCAGCCGACCCCTTTGCGGAAGGAAAAGTGGTTCATTTCGCAGCGCGACAGCCGGGTGGCCAGCTTGTTTCCCGGCTGCAGGAATCCCTCGAAAATGTGGATCTGCCGCCGGACCGGGAAAGAATCGCCGAGTAGCGAGAGGCCTTCGTCGGTCTTTTCGGCCAGGCCGGCATGGGAAAGGATGGTGGCGGCGATGTCTGCTGTTTGCGTTTCCCAGGGGGACGTCCTCAGCTTCGGGGCGGAGTGCCCGGGGGGCTTGAGCAGCAGCAAGGCGCGGCTGACCCTGTCGAGTTTCCGGGCGTTCATCCCGGGGCGCTTGGTCATGGCGTCGATCCGGCCGGCGATGTGGGCCGTCATGCCTGTCTCCGCTGGCGAGGGATCGTCCTTTTCCGCGGAAGAGCCGTGGTCGGAATGGATGATGATCAGCGCATTGTCGTAGCGATCGAGACGCTGCAACTCAGCGACGAATTGGGCGATCAGGCTCAAGGCGGCCTGCAGCTGAGCGCGGTACGATGTTCCCTGCGGGTGATAAGCCAGTGCTCCGTCCAGGACGTAGGGAGGGTGCGGCAGCCGGATGTGCGCTTCCACGTAGTGTCCCGCGGCCGGGCGTGATTTTTCGTCCTCCAGCAGCGTACGGAACAGGCGCAAGGCGGTTTCGACCTTCAGGTGCGGGCCGAGGAACGCTTCCGCGGCGGCGAAGCGCCGGCTCAACGGGCCTTGTCCCCGCCCGTACACTTCCTGGCGCCAGGGAACGGGCGCCAGGCGCAACAGGCAGAGGTCGGCGAATTGCAGGTGGCGCTGGAACTGCTCCCGGGAACGCCGTTTCACCATTTCCACGTCTGCGGTCGAGACCTGGCGATGGGCCGGCTCCTTTTTCAGCACCATGGGATCGCCGTACGAGGAAACGATCCAGCCGGCCTCGCGCAAGCTCCGGGCGATCGTCGGCGTACTCCCACGCTCGATCCATTCCCGCAGGTCGCCGCCCTTGAAGAACGAGCCGGTCTTGCAACAAATCACCGATGGCAGCGTCCAGAGATAATTCGTCCGGTTTTCCGGATAAAAGATGAAGCCCGGCATTGAGGTCCGCTGTCCGCTGCCCGGGTAAACACTTGCAAATCCCCGGGAACCGAAACAGTCGAACAGCAGGCGGTAGATGTTGCCGTTGGCGCGGTCCGCTCGCGGCGCCGGATAGGAGAACGGTTCCGGCGCGTGGGGACGATCCTGCCTGGAGCGGCCGGTAACGGCGGCGGAGCGTACCAGCAGCACGGTCATGATGCCGAGCGCCAGCGGGATGCCCACGCCACGCAGCAACTTCCGCGGCAGCCAGATGTACCCGCAGGCCAGGAGGACGAAGAGCAGCAGCTGCAGCAGGGTCGCCGCGAGTGGCTCCAGCACGGTCGCCTGGTCCTCCAAGCCGATCAGGGAGGACAGGCGCGGGGGAACCAGGATCTGTGACAGGTAGATGAACAGGGCCAGGAAGAACAGCGCCCGGCTCAAGCGTCCGCGCGCGAGGGGCGGCAGCGCGATAGCCAGCAGCAGCAGTACGGCCAGGACCGCCCCGGCGGCCAGCCAATAGGGATACAGCACCGAGTTCGGGAATTCCTCGCGGTTGCCCGCGAACAGCTCCAGGGGGATGGACAGCAGCAGGATGGTTGGGAAGAAGCTGGCCAGGGCCAGGTCGCCCAGCCAGTCGCCCCGGCGAAGTATGAGTTTCATTTGCTGTTCCCGTTGTTGACTGTTGTCGCATTATGAGAAAGTTTCCCCATTTTGTCAATGAAGCGCCGCTCCGGCCCGGGTGCGCTGGATCGGAGCCGGATGGACCCGATGCGGGCGATGGGGAACCGGAAGGGGATTTTCCGGGAAGGAGCCGGCGACGGCGGGCAAGTCCCTGTCCGTTTGGGACCCATGCGGCGGTTGCCGTCGCCGGGTCGATACGCTATAATGACGGCGGAAAATGAATTACCTGCCATTCACTTCGTTCGCATGGTCGATCCTGCGGCCGACGGTTGTCACTGGCCGGAGGCGCCGTTGACGCGCACGCCGCAGCGAAAACCCGCACTGCTCCTTATCCTTGCGCTCTTGCTCGCCCAGGGGATGCTGAACGGCGAGACGGAACCGGCCCGGGACCCGCGGCCGCGCAAGGCGCTGGAGAAATCGCTGCTCTTCCCCGGCCTCGGGCAGCTCTACGAGAAGCAGTACGTGAAGGCCGCGCTCTTTTGCGCCGCCGAGGTCGCCTGCCTGGCACTGGTCTATATCCACATCGGCAAGGGCAACGACGCCTACTGGAACTATCGCCAGGCCGCCACGGCCGCGGATGCCGGGGCCTGGCGGCGGGAGACCGAGCGCCTCGACCGCCGGCGCAATGCCGCCATCCTCGCCGCCGCCGGGGTCTGGGTGCTGAACATGGCCGACATCCTTGTTTTCACCCGAAAAAAGTACGGCCGCGAAAGTTCGCTGGCTTTTCACCCCTTCTACCGCCATGAGAATCAAGCGTACGGTGCCGGCGTTACTTGCCGCTTTTAGCCTGCTGCTGCTGAGCGGGTGCAGCGACCGGCTCTTTGACAATCCCCTCGACCCCGACGCCGAGCTGCGCGCCTACGAGATCCTCTCCACCATCCAGGCGGCGGTCGCGCCGCTCGACCTCACCTTCAGCGGCGACGCCCTCTGGGCCGTCGACTCGCAGTCCCGGGTCGTGGCCCTCAACTACAATTCCGGGGCGCTGGTGCGCGAGCTCACGGCGCCGCTGCCGGCGGCGGGCATCGCCTACGACGGCGATGACCTGTGGCTGAGCCTCAGGGACGAACCCCGGCTGCTGCAGGTAAACATCATCAACGGCGCGCAGATCCGCGCCCTGAACCTGCCGCGCGGCCGCTTGGGCCCCCTGGACTACGCCGGCGGGCGCCTCTATGTCTGCGACCGCCTGACCAACTCCATCCTGGTCGTGGACCCGGAGGACGGCGCCATCGAACGCTCCATCCCCCAGCCGGGATTCGCCATCGACGGCGTCTGCCTGGACGGGCCCCATCTCTGGACCATCGATGCCACGCAGATGAGGATTTTCCGCCTGACCCTCAGCGGCGCCCTGGTGAACCAGTATCAGCCGCCGTCGCGTCATGCCTCCGGCCTGGCCTTCGCCGGCGGCATCTTCTGGTGCGGCGACATGGCGGGAAAGATCTTCCAATTGCGGTTCCCATGAGTCGGACGCTGCCGGCGCTGCTGCTGGGCGCCCTGGCCGTCGCCCTGCCGGCCAGGAACCTGCTGGAGATCAAGGGCGATTACCTGCTCTACAGCTACGACCACAACCACATCTATGGCCAAGGCCGCATCCAGCTTGTCTGCAGTGAATGGACCGTCCACGCCGAGACGGTGGAGGTCGACATGGCCGGCCGCTTCGCCGTGGCCGGGCGCGGCTGCCGCGTCAGGGCCGGCAGCCGGGAATATCATGCCGACCTGCTGGAGATCGACCTGGAATCGCTGAGCCTGAAACTGATCTCCTACCGCGAGAGCGTCCGCTCCTGGACCCTGCCCGGAAGGCCGCGGCCGTCGGCGGCAACCGCCGCCGCCAGCGGCGGCCAGCGCTTCACGGCCCGCGACCTGGGTGAACTGCGCAGATCCCTGGTGTACTTCCTGAACCAGCGCATCGTCATCACCAGCCGCTACCGGGTCTATGGCTACCAGTCCACGGTGTTCCTCGAGGGGGCGCAGTCGCTGTCGTTCAAGCGCTTCAATCTCGACCGCGGCATGGACACGGCGACGCTCCAGGGCGCCTGGGTCGACCGCGTCTGGTACTACGCCTCGCAGGGACTGGTGGCCAACACCCACTTCCTGCTGGAGCGAACGGTCCCGGCCGGGGCGGCCCGCTCGTCCAACGTGCTGGACATCAAGTACGACCTCTTCGGCCAGGTTGATTACGGTCCGGCCCTGCGGGTGGACTTCAACACCCGCAACTCGTTCGACCTGACGCGCCGGCACCAGCTGGGCCTGAACGTCGGCTTTCTCACCGACAACCTGCTGCGCGGCGAGATCGCCGTGACGTCGCAGTGGGCGCCCTGGTGGCGCAGCGAGCTGGCCGTCGAGTACAGCCGCACGACGGCCCGACGCGAGGAACTCTGGCTGCGCTTCCGCTCCGCCCTGCAGGACAAGCAGCTGGGGGACATGGCGCTGAACCTGGGCTACGAGCGGGAGGGCCAGTACCAGGGTGACATTTCACTGCGCAACCAGGCGGTGAAGAACATGCGCCTGGCGCTGCAGCATTCGTTCTCGCGCCTGCTCCATGACGGGGAAGCATGCAACCGCCAGAGCCAGTCGGGCGTGGCGCTCTCTTACACTCACCGCCTGTTCCAGATGGCCGCCGACTACTCGTTCCACCGCGACCTGCTCCAGGACCGGAGCCAGGGCACCCCGCGCTTCACCCTGAACGCGACCCCGTTCCGTCTGTACAACGGGCTGCTGCGGGTGGACTTCGCCTCGAGTTTCATGGTCAACCAACTGCAGATCGGCAGCCGGCGCGACGACCAGAGTCGGGCCAACGTGGCGCTCAACCTGCAGAGCGAGCCGATCGGGCTGGGACCGGGATCGACCCTGACCATGGCGCTCTCGTCCGAGCAGCTGCTGGAGCAGGACCGGGAGGGCCGCTTCACCTCGCTGGGCTGCGTCCTCAAGTACACCCGGCAGCTGGGCGCCCGCGCCGAACTCGACTTCCTTTACAACTTCAACGCCCGGCGCCGCAGCGAGGACTGGCTCATCCAGGGCACCACCTCGCAGGACTGGTCAACGGTGCTGCGGCTGAAGGACAACGGCCAGCGCCTCAAGGGCTGGGCCTCCCTCTCCTACGACACCAAGAGCGGCCGCTTCACCAGCAGCTACCTGGATTGCGCCGTCTCCCTCGTCAAGAACTGGCACTTCCAGACACAGATGAACTACGACTTCCTGTTCAGGAATTTCAGCTGCGATCTCTACCTGATCCGCCACGCCGGCCGCATCATGCTGCGGGCCTCCTACCGCTCCCTTTCGAAGCGCATCCTCCTGGAGATCCTGCCGCGCTGAAAGCGCGGGCCGCCGTCTGCACGGCCTGGCCAAGGGGACGCCGCCATTTGACAGCCGGCCTGGCCTTTGCTACAGTGGGATTTCCCCATGAGCCTCATGCAGCCGATCGCTCCCTGCGCCCCGCGATGGACCTGACGACCATCCTGCTCATTGCCCTGGGCCTTTCGCTCGACGCCGTCGCCGTCTCCCTGGCCAGCAGTTGCGCCGCCCCCAGGGTGGATCTGCGCCAGGCCCTCTCCCTATCCCTCCTCTTCGGCTTCTTCCAGGCGCTGATGCCGCTGGCCGGCTGGCTGGCCGGGCTGGGATTCAAGTCGCTCATCGCGGACTTCGATCATTGGGTCGCCTTCATCCTGCTGGCCTTCATCGGCGGCCGGATGATCGTCGGATCGCAGCGGGGCGGGGAGTGCCGCGCGCAGCCGGCGCGCCTGGGGCTGATGACGATGCTGGGCCTGGCGCTGGCCACCAGCATTGACGCGCTGGCCGTGGGCTTGAGCTTTTCGGCGCTCCGGGTCGACATCGCCTTGCCGGTGCTGCTCATCGGCCTGGTGACCTTTCTCCTCTCGCTGCTGGCCGCTATCGCCGGCCGGCGCTTCGGCGTCCGGCTCGCGGGCCGGGCCGAGCTGCTGGGCGGCCTGATCCTGGTAGCCATCGGCCTCAAGATCCTGCTCGCGCACCTTAAAGCGGGTTGAGCATGGCCAGCGCACCCCGACCCACGGCGCGGTTCGCCGGTCTGAAGTCCACCCTGCGGGCATTCCGCTATCGCAACTACCGCCTCTATTTCGGCGGCCAGGGCATCTCGCTGACCGGTGCCTGGATGCAGCAGGTGGCCATGGGCTGGCTGGTCTATCGCCTGACCCGCTCCGCCTTGCACCTGGGACTGGTGGCCTTCTTCGCCCAGTTCCCCGTGCTGTTCATGTCGCCCCTGGCCGGTGTCCTGGCCGACCGCTGGGACCGCATGCGCATCATGCTCGCGGCCCAGGTCCTGGCCATGGGCCAGGCGCTGGTTCTGGCGGCGCTGATGTTCAGCGGCACCATCGCCCCCTGGCACTTGCTGCCGCTGGCTTTTCTCCTCGGCGTGGCCAATGCCCTTGACGCGCCCGCCCGCCACTCCTTCATCGTGCAGGTCGTCGAACGCCGGGAGGACCTGGGCAACGCCATCGCCCTGAATTCGGCCATGTTCAACGGCGCCCGCCTGGTCGGACCGCCGCTGGCCGGCATCCTGGTCGGCCTGGCCGGGGAGGGCATCTGCTTCCTGATCAACGGCGTCAGCTACCTGGCGGTGATCTTCGCCCTGCTGGCCATGAGGTTCCCCGCCCGCCTGCGGCAGCGCCGCCTGCTGGACTTCTGGCCGGGGCTGCGCGAGGGGTTCGCCTACACCTTCCGCAGCCGGCCCATCCGCCGGGTCATCTTTCTCATTGCCTGGGTCAGCCTGTTCGGTGTTTCCTACGTCACCCTGATGCCGGTCTTCGTGAGCAGGATACTCGACGGCGGGCCCAGCAGCCTGGGATTCCTGATGGGCGCGGCCGGTTGCGGTGCGCTGCTGGGCGCCCTGGCCCTGGCCGCGCGCCGGGAAGCGGCGGGGATCGAGAGGGCGCTGGTCGGCGGTTCGGCGCTTTTCGGTCTGGGCCTGATCGCCCTCTCGCAGGCGCGCCATTTCTGGCAGGCCATGCCGCTGATGCTGTTCGTCGGCCTGGGCATGATGGTGCAGATGGCCTCGGCCAATACCTATTTGCAGCACCGGGTCAGCGACGACATGCGGGCGCGGGTGATGAGCATCTATATCATGTTCTCCATGGGGACGATGCCCATCGGCAGCCTGATCGTCGGCGCCCTGGCCAGCCTCGTCGGCGTACGCCTGACCGTTGCCGGCGGCGGCGCGCTCTGCCTGGCCGGCACCCTGGCCTTCGCCCGTGGCTTCCCCAAGCGGCCGGCGCCGGCGGCCATGACCTCCTAGTGTTGGTTTCTCCATGTTCTTGGGGTACAATGGCCCCATGAAACAAGGCGCCATCGTCCTCTTCTCCGGCGGCATCGACTCGACCACGGCACTCTACTGGGCGCGGGAACGGTTCGCGCCGCTGCGGGCGCTCGTTTTCGACTACGGCCAGCTGCACGGCATCGAGGTGACGCTGGCCCGCGGGGCCGCCGCCCGGCTGGGGATCGAATGCGACGTCGTCGAGCTGCCGCTGCGCGGGCTCCTCGCCTCGGCGCTGCTGGCGGACGGACGGCCCATCGCCGCCTCCCTGGCCGAGTCCCGGCGCGAGCCCGGCCCGCCCTCGACCTACGTCCCGTTCCGCAACGGCATTTTCCTGGCCATCGCCGCCGCCTGCGGCGAGTCGCACGGCTGCCGGCGCCTGGTGACGGGCTTCAACTCCGTGGACAGCCCCGATTATCCCGATACGAGCGCGGCCTTCGTCCGCAAGATGACGGCGGCGGTCAACGAGGGGACTTCGGCGCGACGCGCCGGGCGCCGGCCGCCGGGTCATCCAGGGGCCCGCTTCAAGGTCGTCACGCCCCTGGCGCGCCTGAACAAAAGGGAGATCATCGCCCTGGGCATCGGGCTCGGGGCCGATTATTCCCATTCGGTATCCTGCTACCGCGGCGGCGAAGTCCCCTGCCTGCGCTGTCCGTCCTGCGACATCCGCTCGCGGGCCTTCGCTGAACTGGGGATGGAAGACCCGCTGCTGCTGCGGCTGCGCCAGGAGGGAAAAACATGAGCTGGGAACTGGTGGTACGACAGAAATTCTCCTCGGCCCACTTTCTGGAGAACTACAAGGGCAAGTGCGAGAAAATGCACGGCCATACCTTCGAGCTGGAGGTCCGCCTGCGCACGACCGAACTGGACAAGTCGGGCATCTCCATCGATTTCGGCCCGATCAAGGAATACCTGCGCGCCCTGGTGCCGGATCACAAGGTGCTCAACGAGGCCTATGACTTTTCGCCGTCGGCCGAGAACCTGGCGCGCCATTTCTACCGGCAGATCAAGGAAAAATACCCCGTCGTCAAGGTCATCGTCTGGGAATCGGAGGACGCGGGGGCCGCGTATGCCGAAGATCAATGAGATCTTCTGGTCGGCCCAGGGCGAGGGGTTGAACAGCGGCGTTTCCTCCATCTTCGTGCGCCTGGCCGGCTGCTCGCTGCGCTGCGCCTACTGCGATACCCGCCTGGCCTGGTCGCGCGGCCGCGAGCGGAGTGTCAAGGAGATCGTCGCGGCCGTCGCAGCCATCCAGGCCGATCGCCCCGGGGCGCGGCTGGTCCTCACCGGCGGCGAGCCGCTGGAGCAGGACCTGGGTGAACTGGCCGCCGCCTGCCGGCGCCGGCGCTGGTTCCTCGCCATCGAGACCAACGGCCTGCGCTTCCAGGACCTGCCCTGCGACTGGTGGACGGTCTCGCCCAAGGATGTGTCCTGCTACAAGGTTCATCCGCGGCTTTGGGCCAAGGCCGCGGAGATCAAGCTGCTGGTGACGCCGGCCCTCGATCTGCGGGTCGTGAAAAAAATGCGCGGCCGCAGCGCAGCGCCCATTATCCTGCAGCCCGAGCGGAAGGACCGCCAGCGCTTTCGCCGCACCTTCGACTTTTACGAGGCCTGCTGCGCCGCCGGCGTCCCCGATGTCAGGCTGGGGCTGCAGCTGCACGCCGTATTCGGCATCCGCTGAGCGGGCCCTTCGGGTCGCCGCAAAAAAAAAATATTTTTTATTGCATTTTTCGTTGATCCGGGTTATAATGCGCATGATTGAGTTCAGTGAATGGTTCAAGAATTTGAAACCTCGTTGGTTTGCCGAAGATCCCCACAAGATTTGGACAAATCCCATCGTCATCGCTGAAGACGAGATTTCCATGATCCCAGGGCTCGGACTACCGGAAGGAATTTCAAGCTGAATGTTCACAAATCAAAAACTCAAATCGGAGGTTTGAATGAACATCTACGTCGGTAACCTGCCCTGGGAGATCCAGGAAGAAGAGTTGCGCAAGTCTTTTGAGGAATTTGGCCAGGTGGCTTCAGCGACCATCATCAAGGACAAGTTCACGAACAAGCCCAGGGGCTTCGGCTTCGTTGAGATGCCGGAGAAAGAGGAAGCCCTGGCGGCCATCAAGGCCCTCAATGGCAAAGAGCTGAAAGGCCGTCCCATGAAGGTCAACGAGGCCAAGCCGAAAACCGAAGGCGGCAACCGCGAACGCGACCGCTTCGGCGGCGGCAACCGCTGGTAAGCGCAAGCTGCCAGCTGTAAAGCCAAGAACTAGAGTATAGTTCGAAAAAAAACAGAGGACGGGCCCGCGAGGGCCCGTCCTTTTTTTTTAAAGCGAAAAATGCCCATGGAGAATGGTGAAAGGCGGAAAGGGAAAGCTGACCGCAACGAGTCGGCCGGATGCTTCCGGACTTTCCCGCTTCACAGCTCACAGTTCACTTTTCACTGAGTTCGTCCGGCTCACAAATTGCCGCAGGGGAGGCGGAAGGGGCAATAGGAACAATGGCGTTCGTCGCCCGGGTTGGCCAGGAAATATTCCCTGGTGAAAAGATCGGTCAGTACGACTTCGAGATCGCCGTGAAACGACTCCATGACGGCCCTTTTTTCATGGACAGCGACAGGCTCCCCATCCTTTCCGGCGAACAGGGGCTTATAGAAGTTCTCCCTGTTGCGCAGCAACATGTAGGCGCCATCCAGCCGTCCCCAGTCCCGGTTCCCGGTCCGGGACAGGAACAGCAGGTACAGCAGCAGCTGCAGGCCCTGGTACTTTTCGCGAAAGCCGTTCAACGCCCGCAGCGCCTCCCGGTCGTCCGTTCCCATGAGCTTTTCCCTTGAAAAAGTGTCTTGCCGCATGTTGTCGGAATTCAATCTGAAGCTGCCGCCCGTTTTGTAGTCGATGGCGCGCAGGATCTCTCCCTGGGCCTCGCAGCGGTCGATCCTCCCGGTCAGGCGCACCGGGGCCTTCAATCCGGGAACCGGGAACTGGATCTCCAGTTCTTTTTCGACCGCTTCCACGCGGATCCCTCCGCTGGCCATCCGCTGCCGATCCTCCATGATGAACCGGCGCAGCCGCTCGTGGATGGTCCAGGAACGGATCTTCTCCAGCCCGATCTCGGGATCGAACGTGAAGCGGCGGAAAGCCGCGGCAACGAATATTTTCAGCTCGGCGTCCAGGACATCCTGGGGGACCTGGAGCCGCGGGTCGGCATCCGGGAATTTCACATAAAAATTCTGCAGCGCTTGGTGGACGATGATGCCGATCGGACTGTTCTCGGTTTCGTCAATGACCTCTTCCCGTTCCTTCAAGCCGAGGATCCTTTTATAGTAGAATTGCAGCGGGCACTTGACGTAATCCTCCAGCGCCGACGGGGACAATTTCATCGACCCGAGCCGTTCCCGAACCGCCCGGCTCTTTTGCGCCTTTCCGGGCGCTCGGGAGCCGATGGCGAAGGGCAGGGGATCCGTTTTCGCCTCCGGAAGCCGCCCGGTCCTTTTTTCGATCTCGAAAGCGATGCGCTCGATAAAGCGGCTGCGGCCGCGCTCCTTGCCGTCCTCTCCCTTGCCTGGGTACAAAATATGGACGCGCCGGGCCGCCCCCAGCATGGAGAAGAAATTGAAGGCGTATATCCTTTCCCAATCGCCATGGTCGCGGATGCCGAAGATGGCGCGGATGTCGGCGGGCAGGATCGGGTCGTACTTGGCGGTCCCGGGCAAAATGCCTTCCAGGGCATCGAGTACGACGACCTCGTCGAAGCTGAGGCCGCGGAACTCGAGGGGCCCCATCACCTGGATCCCCTGCAGCGGCGAGCCCACGAAGCGGATCGTGCGGCCGGCGAAATGGGAACGCACCAGTCCGGCCAGGCCGGGCGCATCGGCGCCGCGGAAAGCCTCCCCATAAGCCGCAGCGAAATCCTCCAGCTCCGCCAGCGCCTCCAGCGTCGTGGCGGCATACTCGTTGAGGAACAGGTGGGCTTCGCGATTGGCCTTGCTGCCAACGCTTTCCAGGGCGCCGCGCAGAAAGGCGAGCAGCCGCCGGATGTCCATGACCCCCTGCGGGATGAAGCGCCGGTGCATGGCCGCGACCTGGGCCGCGATCTCTCCGGCCAGTTCAAGGCCTGTTTCCCCGGCGGCCGCCTTGACCTTGACGGCGAGTTTCGCCTCCAGTTCATCGATAACGAAGCGGGTCAGGTTTTCGCCGTTGATAATGTTCTCCAGCAGGTGGATGCCCCGTTTCAAGGGTTCCATGTCGTCCGCGCCGCCCGAAATTTTCACATAGGGATGGCGGATGAGCTGGAGGTAGTCTCCGGAGGGGATCATGCCCGGATCGGCATTCTCCAGGACCGCGAGAATGGCGTTGAGCAACTGCATCATCGGTGTGCGTTCCAGCGGATAGCCCAGGGTGATGTTGAAGGGCAGCGGGGCCTTTTCCTGGTCGAAGCGCGAGACCGCCCCCTGGACGAACGGGATGAGCGAGGAGGCGGCGGGAAGCAGGACGGCCACCCTCCTCAAGCCCTCCTCATCGCGGTCGCGGCAGGCCTCTTTCAGGATGCGGAAGGCCTGGAGGGCTTCGCTTTCCACGCCGTCGCAGGGATGGAGGGTCACTTTTTCAGCCAAATCGTTCCAGGCCGGGGAGGAGGCGGGGTCGAGGCGCTCCAGCCCCAGGGAGTGGATGGTGTCGTTTTGCAGGGAAAATGGCGACAGCGGATCATCCAGCGCTTTCGGGTCGGTGCGCAGGATCAGGCGTGCCCCGTGGTGATCCTTGAAAAAGCGGAAGAGAGCCCGTTCGCAGGTGTTCATGGCGTTGAAGCCGCTGAAGAGCCAATGCGTTTCCCCCGGGACCTCCAGCTTCCCCTGGGCGGCCAGCTCGGCCACGTCGCGACAGGCCATGCCCACGGTCGCTTGATGGCGCTTGCGCAGGCGAGCCTGCAGGTCCGCCGACAGCCCGGGGAGTCCCTGGATGAATTCCTTGTACGGCTTGTGGTAGTCCCCGAGTTCTGCGAACTCCTTGTAGGTTTCCCAGTTGATCCCCTCGGTCCGGCCCCCTTCGGCCAGTATCTCCTCCAGGGCGGACTGGAGCTTCCGCGCCCAGGGCAGAAAGGCGGCGAAGCCGGCGATCTCCCGGTTGCCGTACATTCCCCCGGGAAACACGGAGAGGACGCTTTCGTGAAGCGCATGCGCCGCCTCCAGCTCGTTGAGGACACGGAACCCCGGGAAGTTGAGCTTGAACAGCGTTTCGAAGAAAGGCTCGACCGGGTGCAGGGCCGGCGGGAAGAAATTGCCCTTCATGGCGGCCGCCAGTTCCTGGCGCAGGAAGAAGCCGAAACGCTTGCTGGGAAAGATGACCGCCGTGGCGGAGAGGTCGTTGCCTTCGCGGTTCTCGAGCACCCGTGCGCAGGTCCGGCCGACCAGGTCCTCCTGGAGTCCGATCAGTTCGAGCATCGGACCTCCTCGATCTCGCTGCGGTCGACATACAGGAGGAAGCCGCTGCATCTCCGCTCCGGGTAGAGCGGGGCAATGGCCGCGATGTATCCGCGCAGCTGGGCGTTGTATTCCTTGCTTTTTTCCCTGCCGGTCTTGAAGTCGATGACCAGGACCTCGTCCGCTCCGACCTGCAGGCGGTCGAGGCGCCGGAATTCCGGCAGCGCTCCCCCATGGGCCACCACTTCTTTTTCGCGGTAGACGACGCCGGGGCGGGAGAGGATGGCGAAAACATCCGCGCGGCTCAGGAAAGCGGAAACAGCTTGGATGTCGCTGTCCGACCAGTTGGCGTTCGCCGCCAGCTCCCGCACCCGCAACTCCAGTTCGCCGGGATCGCTGATCCTGCCGAGTCGGGAAAGGAGGTCATGAACGCGTTCGCCGCGCTCGGCGCCCGAACGGTCGCCTCGGCCATCCATGGTGGCTTTTTTGAAAACCAGGTAGCGGGACTGCCATGACCGTGTCGATGTTTTTTTGGAATGAACGGCTTGGGGCGGCCGGGCCGTTTCCGCCGGCGCCGGTCTCCTGGCCAGCCGGCCGCGGATCAATGGCTCCGTCCTGCCGGCCAGCCAGTCCAATTCGGGATGCCGGCAGACGACGTCGCCAGCCTTCATGATCCGCTTGACCAGGCCGTCCTTATCCCTGGCCGCGGGCGGCGGCGTTTTTTTGATCGCGACCGGGATGAAGAGCGCCTGCTGGGCCCGGGTGAAAGCGACATAGAGCAGGTTGAGCAGGTCGATCGTCCCCTTGATGCTCTCCCGGCAGAAGGTCTCCTTGAGCTGGTCCTGGATCAGGGCCAGGGGTTTATTGATGTAAAACGGCTTTTGCCCGTCCCAGAAGATCGCCTCCGGGGTCGCTTCGCGACTTTGATCGACCGGGACGATGACGGCCGGGAACTCCAGGCCCTTGGATTGATGCATGGTCAGGACCTTGACGCCTGGAGTGTTTTCCGGGATGGCCACCGACGGCGTTTCCTGATTCCCGACCATCTTGTCCCAGCGGCGGATGAAGCCGGCGATGGAGTTTCCCTTCTCGAGCTCCGCGCTGTGCAGGGCGTCGCCCAGGGCCAGGAAGAACGGCGTATCGCCGTCGAAGTCCTCGTAGAGGCGATAACACTGGCACAGGTCGGAAAACAAGTCGTAGGGCGGAAGAAACCCCACGGTCTGGAAGAACGGCTCGACCAGCTTCGCCCAGCATTCCGGCATCTGCTCCTTGAACACCTTGTAAAGGGGGCCGCGGCGGCCGAACCAGGCATCCTGGGAAAAGCGGGAGAATTCGCCCGGGGAGACACGGCGGGCGGCCGCGTGAAAGATCTCGCCGCTGATGAAGGCATGGAAATCCAGGTCGTCGGGAGGATAGTCAAGGAACTTGAAAAAAGCAATGATCTCGCAGACCCTCGGGTTTGACCCCAGCATCAGCGATTGGTCGGAGAGAGTGGGAATGTCATCGCGGCCGAGGCGGCGAACGATATCGCGGACCTGGATGTTCTTGCGAACCAGCACGGCGATGTCCTGATAGTCGTACCCATGCTCGTCGTGGAGCCGGCGGACAATGCTCGCGATATCGTCCAGGTGGGAAGCGCTCATGGCGTTTCCTTCATCTTCCCGGGGTTCCGCCTCCGCGGATTCCCCCTGGCTGTCTTTCTCCGCCGCGATATGCAAGGTCAACTCCACGTAGCCGCCGTCACTCTCCACGCCGGCGGGGAGCTTCTGCGCCGAGTCCTTGAAGTTTTCGCGGATGGCTTGCCGGAGATCATCGTCCGCCGTGATCAGGGAAACGGTCTCCGGGTTCCAGAAACGGTTGTTGAAATCGACGATCTCCCTCAGGCTGCGCCAGTTCGTGCCCAGGGTCGCGGAGAACTCCTGCCGGCTCAGGTGGTTGATGGCCGGGACCTCCTCCCTGAGCCGGGCCTCCTCCATGAGCTCGCTGTTGCCGCCGCGCCAGCGGTAAATGGCCTGCTTGCGGTCGCCGACAATGAAAAGCGAGGCCGGCTCATGCGACAGCATCTCGTCGATCAGGGGGGCCAACGCCCTGAACTGCATGGTCGAGGTGTCCTGGAACTCGTCGAACAGGAAGTGGCGGAAACGGTCCGACATTTTCAGGTAGAGGTAGGGAAATCCGCTTTCTCCCCATTTTTCGAAGCGCCCGGCCAGCTCCCGGCTGAATTCCCTGACGAACAGGGTCCGCTTGCCCTGCTGCCACATTTTCAGGAAATCGGGGAACAATTCGCAATACGGCAGGGTCTTCAGCAGGCTGATGTTCAGGGCCAGTTCCTGCAGGCAGGAGCGCATTCGCTCCTGGGCGCTGCCCACCTCAGCGACAAGACCCGGCGGCGCGCTTTTTTTCAAAAGTTCGCCCGGAAGTGATTTCAGGAAAAAAGACTTCGCCAGCAGTTTCTCCAGCAAGAAAAGGTTGTCCTCACCCCAGGGGAAGGCGGCCACGTCATCCCGCAGCCCGCTGTTGACCACCCGCCCGTTGGCGTGCCCGCTCTCCTCGGGCAGCAGGCTCAGGAGTCCGTCCAGCTCCCTCTTGAAGTCTTTCCTGAGGGAGCGGAACGATCTTTCCACGCCGGCCCTTGTTTCCTCTCCCAATGCCGTCCCTTCCTGCATGTGCCGATTGAGGATCTCGATGAGTTTCGCCGCCAGAGGCTCATCGGTTTTCCAGCCGGAATACGGATAGTACCGGTTGTAATCCGCGAGCGTCCGCTCCATGATCGCCCATTGGCCGTCGGCCTTGCCGGCGAGCAGGGCGCGGGAACGGGATTGCAGTTCTTCCCGGTCGTCCACGGCGATCTCGTAGTCGGCGGGCAGGTCGAGGTCGGGAGAGACGGCCTTGACCATGGCGCTCATCAGTGAATCGATGGTCATGACGTTGAAGTCATCGTAACTGGCCAGGACCAGCTCGATCAGGCCTTTGGCAAGCCCGACGATCCTGTCCGGGGCCAGCCGGGTCTCCTGCGCCAGCAGGTCGAGGAACTCCTGATCGCCTTGTTTCAGTTTCTGCCCCCGGGCATGGAGGGCGAAACCCTTGAGCTTCTGCACGATGCGTTCCTTCATCTCCCGGGCGGCCTTGACGGTGAAGGTGATGGCCAGGACCGATCCCAACAGCTCCCTCCGTCGCCGCGGGCTTCCGGCCTGTCCCTCATGGCCGGCGAACGCCAGCAGCAGGCGGCCGAGATACTCCAGGGCCAGGCGGTAGGTCTTGCCGGATCCGGCCGACGCTTCGTATTTCAGTATGGGGCTGACCATGGCGATTCTTGCCCGGATTATAGCACAAAGCGCCCGGTCGCCGGGGGCCGCTTTCTCTTGATTTAGGCGAAAAAATAGGATAAACTGGACCGCGAGGAAAGATGACGCAGCTCGAACACGCCCGCGCTGGCGAGATCACCGTGCCGATGAAGACGGTGGCCGCCGCTGAACACCTGGAAGAGGCCGCGCTGGTTGCGGCCATCGCCGCCGGCGTCGTCGTCATCCCCGCCAACCGCAACCATGAAAACCTGCGTCCCGTCGGCATCGGCAAGGGGCTGAAGACCAAGGTCAACGCCAACATCGGCACCTCGGGCGATTTCTCCGGCCTGGAGGACGAGCTGCGCAAGCTGCAGGTTGTGCTGGATTGCGGCTGCGACGCGGTCATGGACCTGAGCACCGGCGGCGACGTCACGGCCATCCGCCGCGCCCTGCTGTCCCGGGCGACCATCCCCTTCGGCAACGTCCCGGTCTACGAGATGATGGTCGACGCCCCGCGGCAGGGGACGCCCTTCGTTTCGCTGGCCCCGGAGCGCATGCTCGAGTACATCCGCCGCCAGGCCGAGGACGGCGTCGATTTCATGACCGTGCATGCCGGGTTGACCCTGAAGGCGATCGACAAGCTGAGGAAAAAGCCGCGCCTGGCCGGGATCGTTTCCCGCGGCGGCTCCATGCTCACCGCCTGGATGCTGCACAATCAGAAGGAGAATCCCTTCTTCGAGCGCTTCGACGAGCTGCTGGCCATCGCCCGCGAGTTCGACGTCACCCTCTCCCTGGGCGACGGGCTGCGGCCGGGCGCCCTGGCCGACGGCAGCGACTGGGCCCAGCTGGAGGAGCTGCTGACCCTGGGCGAACTGGTGCAGCGTTCGCGCCGCGCCGGCGTGCAGGTCATGGTCGAGGGGCCCGGGCACCTGCCGCTGCCGCAGGTGGAGATGAACATGCGCCTGCAGAAGGAGGTGTGCGCCGGAGCCCCCTTCTACGTTCTGGGGCCGGTGGTCACCGATATCGCCCCCGGCTACGACCATGTCACCGCCGCCATCGGCAGCGCCCTGGCCGGCGCCGCCGGAGCCGATTTCCTCTGCTACGTCACCCCGGCCGAGCACCTCGGCCTGCCCGACGAAGGGGACGTGCGCGAAGGCATCATGGCTTCGCGCATCGCCGCCCACGTCGCCGACATCGCCAAGGGACTTCCCGGCGCCCTGGACTGGGACCGGCGCATGGCCGAGGCCCGCCGGCGCCTCGACTGGGCCGGCCAGGAAAAACTGTGCCTCGACCCGGAGAAGTTCCAGCGCGTCAGGAAGCGGCGTTCGACCCGTTCCGCTGCCTGCTCGATGTGCGGCGACTTTTGCGTCTACAAGGTCCTGGAAGACCTCGGGTTATGAAAGGAGAATTCGTCCTGACCTTTTTCGGCGTGCGCGGCAGCTACCCGGTGCCGGGGAACATGACCCGGCGCTACGGCGGCAACACCTCCTCGCTGCTGCTGGAAGCCGGCGGCCGTTCCGTTATCCTGGACGCCGGCACCGGCATCATCCAGGCCGGCCGCCGCCTGAGCACCCGGCGCGGGACGCGGCGGCCCATCCATATCTTCCTCACCCATCTGCACAGCGACCATATCATGGGTCTGCCCTTCTTCGCCCCCATGTTCGACCCGAAGGCGGAGATTGTCCTGCACTATCCCGAGAGCCGGGGCTCCGGCTCGCGGCAGGCGCTGGAAGCGCTTTTTTTGCCTCCCTATTCGCCGATCACCCTGCAGGGGATCAAGGCCCGGCTGCGCTTCGAGCCGCTGGCCGCCCGGAACGGCGCCGCCGTCATCGATCTGGGCGCCGGCCTCGAGGTGGCCCACGCGCGGCACGATTCGCACCCGCGCCTGGGGGTGCTCATCTACCGGGTCCGCTTCGCCGGAGGGCGGCTGGTCTACGCCACCGACGTCGAGAGCCCCGCCGGCTTCAGCGGCGCCATTCACGATTTCATCGCCGGCGCCGACCTGCTGGTGCACGACGCGCAGTACTCCGAGATGGACTATTTCGGCGGCGGCGCTCCCGGCGCGGGGGAGGCGGCGCGTTGGCCCGCCGGCTCGCGGCGGGGATTCGGCCACAGCACCGTCTCCATGGCCGCGCGCAATGCGGCGGCCTGCCGGGTCAAGCGCCTGTACCTGTTCCATTACGACCCCAGGTACTCCGATGGCCAGCTGGACGAGATGCTGGCGCTGGCCCGCCGGGAATTCCGGCGCACGTTCTTGGCCCAAGAGGGAAAATCGATAACCATAAGGAGATAAGCATGTCAGGACATTCGAAATGGAGCTCGATCAAGCATAAAAAGGCGGCCACCGACGCCAAGCGCGGCAAGATGTTCACCCGCTTCATCCGCGAGCTGACCATCGCCGCCCGCTCCGGCGGCGGCGACCCCAATTCCAACTCGCGGCTGCGCCACGCCATCGACGGGGCGCGGGCGGCCAACATGCCCAGCGATAACATCAAGAAGGCCATTCAGCGCGGCACCGGCGAGCTGGATGGCGTCAACTACGAGGAGCTTACCTATGAGGGCTACGGGCCGGGCGGCGTCGCCATCATCGCCGATGCCATGACCGACAACAAGAACCGCACCGTCTCCGAGGTGCGCCACGTCTTCAGCAAGTACAATGGCAACCTGGGCGAGTCGGGCTGCGTCTCCTGGATGTTCACCCGCAAGGGGGTGATCCTGGTGCCGCAGTCGGCCAGCGGCGAGGACGAGCTGATGGAGATCGTCGTCGAGAACGGCGCCGAGGACATGGTCAAGCAGGGGACCGCCTACGAGATCACCACCGCCACCGAGGACTTCGACAGGGTGCACGAGGCCCTGAAGGCGAAGCATATCTCCGTCGAGTCGGCCGAGATCGCCAAGGTCCCCTCCACCACCGTCAGGCTGGAGGGCAAACAGGCCGAGCAGATGCTCAAGCTTTACGACAAGCTCGAGGAGCTGGACGACATCCAGAATGTCTGGGCCAACTTCGACATCGCCGACGAGGAGATCGAAAAGCTCAGCAGGGAATAATGCTGATCCTGGGCCTGGATCCCGGTTCGCTGCGCTTCGGCATCGGCATCGTGAAAAAGGAGCAGCGGCGCTTTTCCTGCGTCCACTCCGAGACCATCCGCCTGCCGGACCGCGATTTCATCGCGCGCATGCGCCGGCTGTTGGTTGAGCTCGACCGGGTGCTCGGCGCCTATCCGGTGGGGCAGGCGGCGATGGAGGAGGGCTTCCTGGGCAAGAACATCCGCTCCATGGCGCTGCTCTCCACCGTGCGCGGGGTGGCCATGGCCGCCCTGCTGCAGCGTGGCCTGCCGCTCGGCCTCTACGCGCCGCGCCAGGTCAAGCAGGCCCTGACCGGCTACGGCAATGCCGACAAGGAGCAGGTGGCGAAGATGGCTGCCATGGTCCTGGGCATCCCGGGCCGTCCGCCGGGCTTCGACGAGAGCGACGCCCTTGCCGTCGCCTACTGCCACGGGGTGAGCGCAAGATGATCGCCGCCGTGCGCGGGAAGATCTTCCAGCTCAGCCCCGGGCGCGTTGCCGTCGAGACCGGCAGCGGCGTGATCCTGCAGCTGCTGGTTCCGGTCTCCAGCTTCCGGCATCTGGCCGTGGGCCAGGAGACGCTGCTGCATGCCGTGCTGAAGATCAAGGACGAGGACATCGTCCTGTACGGGTTCCTCGCTGCCGATGAGAAGGCCTGGTTCGAAAAGCTGCTGGCGGTCACGGGCGTCGGCGGCAAGACGGCCCTGGCCTGCCTGTCGGCCATCGCCCCGGCGGAATGGCGGACGGTCATCGCCGCCGCCGACGTGGCGCGCATCAGCGCCGTCCCCGGCATCGGCAGGAAGACCGCCCAGCGCATCGTCCTGGAGCTGACCGGCAAGCTGGAAACCGAGCCGGCGGAGGCTATTTCGCGCCTCGGCGGCGACCTGGTATCCGGACTGGTCAACCTCGGCTATCCGCCCAAGGCCGCCCGTGCGGCGGCGGACCGGGTGCTGAAGGACAACCCCGGAGGCGACGACTTCGAGGCGCTCTTCAAGATGGCGCTGAAGAAGGCCAAGCCATGAAAACGGAGAACGTCACCAACCCGGTCGAGCGCAGCGAGGACACGGCCCCCGAACAGACGCTGCGCCCCGCGCGGCTGCGTGAGTTCACCGGCCAGAAGCAGAAGGTCGCCAACCTGAAGACCTATATCAGGGGGGCGCGCCAGCGCAACGAAGCCCTCGACCACGTCCTGCTGGACGGTCCGCCCGGATTGGGCAAGACCACCCTGGCCAACATCGTCGCCGCCGAGATGGGGGTGGGCATCAAGTGCACGTCGGGCCCGGTGCTGGAAAAGAAGGGCGACCTGATCGCCATCCTGACCGACATGGAGGAGCACGAGGTCCTGTTCATCGACGAGATCCACCGCCTGCGCACCGCCCTGGAGGAGATCCTCTACAAGGCCATGGAGGATTTCCAGATCGACGTGGTCATCGGCCAGGGCCCCGGGGCCAAGACCGTCTCGCTGCACATCCGGCCCTTCACCCTGGTCGGGGCCACGACGCGGGCCGGCCTGCTTTCCAACCCGTTGCGCAACCGCTTCGGCATCACCTGCCACCTCGACTTCTATAAGCCCGAAGAGCTGCTGGCGATCATCCACCGCAGCGCCGCTATCCTGGGGCTGCGCATCGACGAGGACGCCGCCCGCGCCGTGGCCTCGCGCTCGCGCGGCACGCCGCGCATCGCCA
>DCVK01000052.1 GCA_002335385.1 Candidatus Aminicenantes bacterium UBA2190 | reverse complement strand
TGGCCCAGGCCCAGGTCGGCATCGCCATGGGCGCGGGGACCGATGTGGCGATCGAAAGCGCCGGTATCACCCTGGTCAAGGGCGATCTGCGGGGCATCGTCAAGGCCAGGCGCTTGAGCCGGGTCACCATGCGCAATATCCGGCAGAATCTGTTCTTTGCCTTCGTTTACAACACGGCGGGCGTTCCGATCGCCGCGGGAGCGCTGTACCCGTTCTTCGGGATCCTGCTGTCCCCGATCATCGCCGCCGCGGCGATGAGCTTCAGCTCGGTTTCCGTGATCAGCAATTCACTCCGGCTCAGGCGGGTGCATTTGTGATGCGAGGGGGGTCTTGAGGGCCAGGTCTTGAAATGACAGTTTTCTTCGTGAAGAGTGGAAATGATCGACCTGATAATTCAAGACCTGACGCCGAAGAAAAAAAGCTGCAGGTAAAAAAAGGGGGCCGGCAGCTCCCCGGGCGAGATAATCGGGGGGAATCATTTATATTACCCGAGAGGATCAACTGGCCCGAACGCAGGAGGATGAAATGGGATCGCCAAGGCGGCAGCGGGTAACGCTTGCGGGCATGCTCCTGCTTTTTTGTGGTTGCAGCGGACCTTATTACTACGATCTGCAAACCGGGATTCCGGCAAGCCAGGGGCAAACAAGGATCGACAAGGTCCTGCTGATCGATCGCGTCGCGATCAACGAAACCTATCGCGATTATCGCATCGTGTGCCGGGAATCGCCATTCCGGGTGAAATACGCCAATTCCGCCTGCTGGTCGAAAAGCCCCGATGAATTGATCGAGGATGCCGTGGCCGGATACTGGAGAAAAAGATCGGTTTTCAGGAAGGTCGCGGCATGCGAGGACGCCGGCGAGCCGGACTGGACCATGAAAATAAGGGTCGAGGCCGTGGAAAAGCAGCTGTTCGAAAGGAAATGGCACGCCCGGCTGGCGCTGGATCTGGAAATCGTGGATTCCCGGAGCGATGCCGTATTGCTGAGCCATTCGTTCGACCGCAAGGCGGTCCTGGAAGGGAAAAGGAACCGCCTGCTCCCCGGGAAAATCTCCCTGATCCTGAACGAGGAGCTGATGAAGATCGAGGCCGCGCTCCTTGAAAGGCGATGAGGTTCAGGAAAGCGGCTATTGCTTTTGCCGGTCGGAGAAATCCGGCGACGGTGACGCCGTCCGGGTGCGTTCGCAGCAGCAGGAGGGGGCAATGACGGATATGGGACGTGAAGTCGCGGAGATCAAGGCACGGCTGGAAAGGATCGAGTCGCGGCTGGGTTTTTTGTTCAGGCGGCTGATGATCACCGAAGAAGACGCCCCCGCCGGCAAGGCTTCCCCGGCGGTCCTTGAGCTGGCGGCCAGGGGAGACAAGATCGCTGCCATCAGGGCGTTCGTAGGGGAAACCGGCGCCAGCCTGAAGGACGCCAAGAATTTCATCGAGGCGCTAGACATTGGCATCAAGTCCTGAAACGGCGTTTTCATTCGCGAAGAAAGTCAATGATCGACCTGGCAATGCAGGACCTGGCCCGCAATTTCCTGGAGCCGGAGGGTGGTTTGCGAACCACCTAAAAAAATCATCCCGGTCGTTATTAAACAAAACAAAATATCACATTTGTCCCCATTGACATTTTTGCTTGGCGGCTCCATTATTTTTGTGAAAGATTAAAGCGGAATGGAATAAAGCAAGGAGAACGGCGAATGAAAAAAGAAAGAACGGGCTGCCGGCGGATCCATCCGGGGGCTGCGGCGGTTGCCCTGATCTTTGGCCTGGTGATGAATTTCGCCTGCAAGTCGAACCGCTTTCCGGAGGGGCTTTCCGCGAAATTCCAGACAAACAAGACGGAATATGGCCGGGGAGAAGCGATCCGGCTGCAATTGAGCCTGGGGAACGACAATGAAGATCCCATGACGCTGACCTTCGCCAGCAGCCAGATCTATGATTTCTGGGCGCAGGACCCGGCCGGCAACGAAGTCTGGCGCTGGTCCGCCTCCAGGGTGTTTGCCGCCGTCATCACTCATGTCGACATCATGCCGGGGGCAACCATTGAATATGTGGCAACCTGGGGCCAGTTGAATGACCGGGGAGCAGCGGTCCCGCCCGGGACCTATACGATCCATGCCGGCATCGTCATTGCCGACCAGCCCCGGATCAACCCCGTGACCGTCGTCATCCGCTGAACCGGGGACGCCCATTGGAATGCGCGCGTCCAGCAGGCGGACTTCTGCGTGATTTCTGACTCTTCCATGTATTGCTGAGCTGCCCGTGGGGCGGGACACATCTCCCCCCGATACGGCACTGGACCCAGTGAAAAGACAGATGCCGTGAGATTCTGACAGCCGTCAGGGTATTTAACCAGTAAGGAAACGCCCCGGATGCATTTCCGGGAAGCCCGCCCTTGCGGCGCGGCCACAAGGAGGGAAGACATGCATGGGAAATTACGCATTTTGTTGGTGGGCGTCCTGCTCATTCCGGGGCTTGTGGCGGCCCAGAATTGCCTGGTGCTGGAACCCGGCGCCAACACGGTGTGGACCGCGGGACAAGCCGTGACGATTCGCTGGAATTCCAGCAATGTCCCCGCCGAACACCAGATGAAGATCCGCCTGCGCAACGAGGCCAACACGGAAATCGTTTTCTTTATTACCCCCCAAAACCAGAACACCCCCAACACCGGGCAGTACCATTGGACCGTCGACGCCGCCATCGCCCCGGGGCGCTACATCGTGCGCGTTAACGACACTCAGGGCCCAACGCAGTGCGACAGCCCGGTGTTCAACATTTTGCAGGCGCTGACCGTCGTGGACACTCGCAAGCCGCCGCCGTCCGGCCTTCCTCCCCGGCCGGACCTGTGGGTCTACTGGAACCTCCCGGCCGGGTTCCAGCCGAACACCACGGACCCGACTACTTTCCGGGTGGGGGTCAAGAACCTCGGCCAGGCGGGATCGCCGGCGTGTCGCTTTGACTACACGTTAACCGATGATGAAGGCGGCAAGACCATCCACCTCCCGGTTCCGCGGATCAAGGCGGGGGGGATGGAGCTGCTCCAGTTCCAGTACCAATTCACCAAGGGCGGGACCTATGTGTTCTCCGGAGTCGTTGATCCTGAGAATGAGGTCAAGGAAATTGACGAGAGCAACAACCGGCTGTCCCAGACCCTGACAGTGGCCGACGACATCAAGCCCGACCTCACCCTGGTGGATGTTTCCATGCCTTATCACTCAGGTACGGGCAGCACCCAAAAAGTGTGGGGCAAGGTGAAAAATGTCGGAAAACGCCGGTCGCCTCCGGTGCAGCTTAATATCAAGTGCTCTCCCAACCCGGTCAAAACCCGCATCAAGACCATCCGGTCCCTGAACCCGGGAGATACGGAACCCTTCGAGTTCGGTTTCGAGTACTGGACCACCGGGACCAAGGAAGGAGTTATCTGGGTGGACATGGACAACCGGGTTGACGAGACCAATGAGGAAAACAACCGGCTGACCTTTTCCTTTCAGGTGAAAAGCGGGACCATTTTCGATTGAATACGGGGGATCCGCCGAGGGTTTGAGGGACGCCCATTAGCACCTGTCTTGCCGGTCGGGTTCTCTATCATTCACTACCGGCATAAGTTCATGCGTGCGGATCTGGCCGGGAAGACGCTGCTGGGCGGAGAACGAGCGGGTTCTGATTCTTCCAATATAGTCTATTGCCTGTCGCCGGCAGGTTCAGGCTTTTCGCTCGGGGCTTTGTTTTTTCTTTCTCTATCCCTTTGCCCCTCTACCTCTTGTCTCTTTCCTCCAGCCTCTTGCCCGTTTCCCGGTATTGAGATCGCTTTTCCCCGCGGCTATAATTGGTCCAGGTGAAATGAGCGACCAAAATAAAACAGGAGGTTGCGAGCATGAAATTATGGACATCGTTGCTGATCGTCGGGATCGTGGCGGCGGCTCCGGCATGGGCGCAGGCCGCAGGGGATGATTCGGTGAAGGGAAACGAAGCGGCCAAGATCAAGCTCCCCGATCCGCGCCTGGACGGTACGGTGTCGCTGGAGAGAGCCATCCAGGGCCGGCGCTCGGTCCGGGGCTATTCGGGCGAGGCGCTGACCCTGGCCGAGGCGGCGCAGCTCCTGTGGGCCGCCTACGGCATCACCGAACCGCGGCCCGACGGCCCCGCCTTCCTTCGCGGCGGGCTGCGCGCCGCGCCCTCGGCGGGAGCGCTCTACCCGCTGGAGATCTATCTCGTGGCCGGGAAGGTGACCGGCCTGGCGCCGGGGATCTACCGGTACATTTCGGAGAAGCACGAGCTGGCCAGGATCGAAGATGGCGACCGGCGGGAGACCCTGCGCCAGGCGGCGCTCGGCCAGGCCTGGATCGGCCAGGCGCCGGCGTCCCTGTTCATCTCCGCCATCCCCGCGCGGACGACCAAGAAATACGGCACCCGCGGGGGCGAGCGTTACGTCTGGATGGACGCCGGATTCGCCGGCGAGAACGTCTACCTGCAGGCCAGGGCCTTGGGTCTGGGCTGCTGCATCGCCGGCGCCTTCGATGACGCCGCGGTCCGGCAGGCGCTGATGCTTCCCGAGGATGAGATCCCGGTCTGCATCCTGGGCGTGGGCAAACGGAAATAGGATGTCCGTCCACGAAGGACTTCATCCGCTTGCCGGCCGCGGACAGCGAATCGGGCGCCGGGCCGCAAAAAAGCTTTTTCAGCGGGATCGTTCTTGCAAATGCACCGGAAGACCGCAATAATGAAGAGCGGGAGGACAACATGAGCGACAAGGTGTTGGTGGCGTACGGCAGCAAGCACGGCATGACCGGGGAGATCGCCGAGCGCATCGGCAAGGTCATCCGCGACGCGGGATTCGCGGTGGACGTATCTCCCGCCGGGACGGCCAAGAGCCCGGCCGACTACCGGGCCGTTATCCTGGGCAGCGGGGTCTATGCCGGCATGTGGCGGCGGCAGGCGGCAAAGTACCTGAGGACCCACGAGGCCGAGCTGGCCAAAAAGCCCGTATGGCTGTTCTCCAGCGGCCCGACCGGTTCGGGCGACCTGGAAAAATTGCTGGGCGGCTGGAGTTTTCCCGGCGGGCTGCGCGCCGTCGCCGAGCGCATCAAGCCCCGGGGAACCGTCGTTTTCCGCGGGGCCTTTGACGAGGCCAAGGCGGGCTTCTTCGAGAAATGGATCATGAAGAAGGTCAAGGCGGAGTACGGCGACTTCCGCGACTGGCCGGTCATTGAGGCCTGGGCCCAGGAAATCGCCACCACGCTGAAGGTCATCTAACCAGGTGCTCGGGCCGCGGAGGCGCGAGCGGCTCCGGCCGGGGATTGTTGTCGCGGCTTTCCGCGACCATGGCGATTGAATCGTTTTCGGGAGGACGCGATGATGAGATCAATTGAACGGCTTGTCCTGGTTTTCATGGTTTTTTCAGCGGCCCTGGCCGCCATGCCTGCCCAGGACGCGGCCGCGCCCCCGGGCAGGGCCATGACCGTGGCCGAGGTCATGGCCGCGGCCAAACCCGGGGAATGGCGGCCTCTTGTCCCCGAGGACACCCTGTATCTCGAGCTTGCCAGCGGGAGGGTGATCATCGAGCTCGCCCCAGGCTTCGCGCCGTTACACGCGGCCAATGTCAGCGCCCTGGCGCGCGAAAAGTACTATGACGGGCTGGCCATCATCCGCGTCCAGGACAACTATGTTGTGCAGTGGGGCGATCCCGACGAGGAGAACCCGGCGAAGGCGCGCAGGATCCAGAAGGCCAAGGCAACGCTGCCGGCCGAGTTCGACCGCCCTTTTGACGACAAGATCGCATTCACGCCGCTTCCCGACGGCGACGTGTTCGCCCCCGAAGTCGGCTTTTGCGACGGCTTTCCGGTCGCCCGCGACCGCCGGGCGGGCCGGATGTGGCTGGCCCACAGCTACGGCATGGTCGGCGCCGCCCGGGGCAATGCCGGCGACAGCGGCGGCGGCGCGCAGCTCTACGTGGTGATCGGCCAGGCACCGCGCCACCTCGACCGCAACATCACCCTTTTGGGCCGCGTGGTCCGGGGAATGGAGCTGCTCTCGTCGCTGCCCCGCGGCGCCGGGGCGATGGGCTTCTACGACAAGCCTGAACAGATGATCCCCATCCGCTCCATCCGTGTCGCCGCCGACGTGCCGCCGGCAGAGCGCACGGAGCTGGAAGTTTTGCGTACCGACAGCGAAACTTTCGGTCGGCTGATCGAGGCGCGGCGCAACCGCCGCGAGGAATGGTTCCTGCGTCCGGCCGGCCGCATCGACCTCGGTATCATGACCGTTCCCGTCCGGGATGGAGGAAAGGGGGCGGGAGCGTAAGGCGCCCGGGGAATGGCTCGCTGCGCCCCGACAAGTCATTTCCGGGCCTGGAGTCATTTATTTTTGAGATATTGGCCGCCGGGCTCTCATTAATAAACCGGACCGGATGGCAGGAGACCGGCCTGCCGAGAATATGGAGGTGCACATGCGTTCCAGAATGGCTGTTATCTTCGCTTTGCTCATCGCTGCGGCTTTTGCGGCCTTTGCCATCGAGGCCTTTAGGGTAACCGGCGTCTCTCTATCCGTCTCGGAGCGCGAGTACCAGGGTTTTTGCCCGCACAAATTCGTCTTCACCGGCTCCATCACGGCCAACCGCGCCGGCAGGGTCCATTACACCTGGCGGCGCAGCGACGGCGCGACGGCCAAGACCTTCTTCCTGGATTTCCAGGCTGCGGGGACGAAAACGGTGGTTTACGAGTGGAATCTGGGCGGAGCCATGGGCAGCTATCCCGGCTCCTGGGTGCAGATCGAGGTCCTGGCGCCCAATTCCCGCCTATCCAATCGCGCCGTCTTCGACCTGACCTGCCTGCCCCAGGCGCGCGTTGAGCGGAAGGTCTACAGGGTGTCTGGCCGGGTCATCGCCGGCGGCGCTCATGTCGATTGGCTCGAGGGGCTGCAGCTGAAATTCAAGCTCGTGAGCGGTGCCCGGATGCTCAGCAGCTGCACGGCCGCCATCAACCGCGACGGCATCTGCCCCTATTCGCTGGTCGTATTCAACGCCCCGGGCACGTACCGCGTGATCGTGGAGCCGGTCCACCCCACCGACCCCGCCAAGTTCCACCTGTGCTTCAACAGCGTCGACCCGGCCAGCATCACGGTGGTGCTGACCCGGGAGGCGCCCGAGGCGAACAACAAGAACTTCAACCTCAGATGGAGCTGGCGCCACCTGGATATGCACCAGGAGGCCTTCGCTTCCCCCTGCTGGTAGGGAATAACTGCCGGGAAGCGGGCGGCGCGGATTTTCCGCTTCCCGCTTGACCCGGGATCAGCGCACCCAGACGTTCCCGCCTGCTTCCAATATTCCGCAGAAAATGGCATGATGAATGTGCGGAGGTTTGAAGACATGAAGCTTGAGCGCAGCATGAGCGTGGACGACGCTGAAGCCGTTGTCCGCGAGCGCACGGCGACGTATTTCGCCCTGGCGGGCTACCGGCAGGCCATTGACCAACCCCACCTTATGTCCTTTCAACGCGGAGCGTTCCCTCACTGGACGCCGGACAAATGGAACGTCAACGCCGTCGTCCGCACCCAGCCGGCCTCCGATCAAGCCACGGCAGCCGACATCCTCCTCGCTATCGACACCAGCGGCCAGTTCGTCATCAAAAGCGAGCGGTGGTTCTGGCAGAACGAGATGGATGATCTGGAGCGGTTCATGCGCACGGGAAAGATGGATGCCGAGGCGCGCGCCAAGGAGAAGCGGCCGATGCTCAGGCGCAGCCTGGTCGCCAGCGCCGTGGTCCTCGGAGTGGTCATCCTGGCCATGATCGGAGTATTCTTCGCCCTGCGCATGCTCTGGCGGTGAAGCCCGGTGGGATCACGGGACAGGGTTTGCTATAATGGCCGCATGATGGGCCAGGCAGCGATGGAAGGATCCCCGCTCCAGGCCGCGGCAAGCGCCCGGGCCGGGCAAGGCAGCGGCAAAACACGGCGGCGGCTCGCCTTCGCCCTGATCTGCGTGTGGCTGGGGACCGGCACCTGCCCGGCGCAGGTTGAGGAGGCAAAAAGCATATGGCCGCCCGTTGGCAGCGGCCAATGGTTCTGGGTCGCCCCCAGGACCGACCTGGCCCCCGCGGAGATCGACGCTGCGTTCCAGAGGCTGGTCGACGAGCGTACGGCTTACCTGGACGCAACGTTCAGCGCCACCGTTTTTTTCGCCAGGAAGGTCCGGCTCAGCGCCGGCAAAGCGAAAAAAAGAAAGGGATACGGGGAGCATCCCGAAAAAGCCGATGACCTGCGCATCGAGGCCGAATGGCAGACCGGCTACCTGAACCAGCACCGCGGCCGCTCCTACTCGTTCATCGCCCTTGACGCCGTACGCGGCCTCAGCCTGCATTTCCTGCAGCGGCCGCGCGAGCGCTTTCCCAAGGCCCCCGACGGGCGCAACTGGGTCGTCAATGTCCTGGCCGGGACCTCCTTTAATTTTTTGTTCAGCCGGGAAGATTCGGCCCGCGCCTTCATCAACGCCGTGGCCTCGGCCGTCCGGCAGCGGGACCTGGCGCTGGAGCTCTCGCGATCCGGGCTGATGTGGGAGAACGTGACACCGGCCCAGGCCGCGGACATGGGGAGGCCCCTTGACGGTGGCGTCCTGGTCACGATGGTGGCTTTCGGCAGCCCCGGCGATCATGCCGGCATCCGCCCCCTGGACGCGGTCCTCGAAGTGAACGGCGTCGCAGTGAAGAATTTCTCCCACTTCGCCCTGCTGCTGGAGGGCATTCCTCCGGGGACAAGAGCGTCGCTTCTGCTGCTGCGGCGCATGCGGCCGCCGGACCGGCAGCCGGAGGCCTGCCCCTGGGAGACGCTGGCGGTGGAGCTGGAGGCCAGGCAGCCGGCCGGGTGACACGGGCACCGGCTTTGCTGTAAGATATTCCGGTCAAGGAGGGGGGCATGAAAACCGGTCAACAGGCGGTCATCGCTTTCGTCATGGGGATCTTCACGCTGCTCGCGGTTTTCGTCAGCCACCTGGCGCTGACCGACATCTACCGCGGCGAGGGCGACCTGGGCCTGGAGTGGAACATCCTGCGCGTCTGCTTCGCCGCGGTCGTGGCCTTCCAGGTCTTCACCCTGGCGACGCTGCTGAGGGTGGTTCGCGGCAGCGCCGATAAAGAAAAGAACATGAATTGCTGCGGGAGGAATAAATTACCATGATCATGAAAACGCTCGCCATCCTGTGCAATATGGCGTTGTTCGCTTTTACCGCCCTGGTCCTCGCCGTCGACGGCCCGCCTGCGGGGGCTCCCTTCGTGGTGCTGATGCTGCTGGCGCTGCTGGTGCCGCTTTGCAGTTCGATCGTACTCATGCGATCGTCGGGAGGAGCCATCGCGAGAATGGCGATGGTGATCGGCAGCCTGGCGCTGCTCGTCCTGGCCGCCTGGGCGATCGCGGGCCGGTTCCCGCGTCT
Organism: Candidatus Aminicenantes bacterium UBA2190; assembly: GCA_002335385.1. Lineage (GTDB taxonomy): Bacteria > Acidobacteriota > Aminicenantia > UBA2199 > UBA2199 > UBA2199. The sequence goes on along the minus strand of DCVK01000052.1, from coordinate 41,163 downwards.
GCAGGAGAAGGGGACCGTCGCCTACGCGCTGCTGCTGGTATTGACCCCGCTGCTCGGCCTGGTGGCTCTTCTCAAGGCCAAGCGCGGGGCAGCGCGGCCATAGACTGCCGCCGGGAAAAGCCGCCTCTTCCCGGGACCGGCGGCAACGATTGGAGTTTCCTGCTATAATGACCGATCGCATTCAGGAGAAGGCCAATGAAAACCATCGGACTGCTGGGCGGCATCACCTGCGAGTCGTCGCTGGTCTACTACCAACTGGTCAACGAGTTGGTCCGGGCGCGGCTCGGCGGCCACAACTCGGCCAAGAGCATCATGGTCTCGGTGAATTTCGCCGACGTCCAGCCGCTGACCGAGCGCGGCGACTGGGACGGGGTGCTGGCCATCCTGCTGAAGGCGGCGCAGGCGATCGAGCGCGGCGGCGCCGAGCTGCTGGTTCTCTGCGCCAACACGGCCCACAAGCTCGCCGGCGAGATCGGCCGCGGGGTCGGCATCCCCGTCGTCCATATCGTCGACGCCGTCGCCGAAGAGATCCGCAAGGTCGGCCTGCGCAAGGTCGGCCTGCTGGGGACGCGCTTCACCATGGAGGAGGAGTTTTTCAAGGGCCGGCTGCGCGAGCGGCACGGCATCGAGGCGCTGGTCCCGGAGAAGGAGGATCGCGAGCGCATCCACCGCATCATCATCGACGAACTGGCCCTCGGCGTCGTCGATCCCAGGTCGGGGGAAGCGGTTTGGATGGCCATCGACGGACTCGTGGCCCGAGGCGCCCAGGCGGTCATCCTCGGCTGCACCGAGCTGCCGCTGCTGATCAAGCAGGACCAGGGCGCCGTGCCGCTGTTCGACACGACCACGATCCATGCCCGCGCCGCCGTGGATTTCGCCCTGCGCTGAGGATGGCGGGGCGGGCGCTTAGCGGAGGGAAAATGAAAACGATCGGGCTTCTGGGCGGCATGACCAGCGAGTCATCGCTCGTCTATTACAAGTCAATCAACGAGATGGCCAGGGAGAGGCTGGGCGGCAACCATTCCGCGAAAAGCGTCATGGTGTCGGTCGACTTCGGCGAGGTGGAACCGCACATGGAGCGCGGCGAGTGGGACCGGGTGCTGGGCTACATGCTCGACGCCTCGCGGGCCATCGAGAAGGGCGGCGCCGACTTCCTCGTGCTGTGCACCAACACCATGCACCGTTTCGTCGCCGAGATCGACCGCGAGATCTCCATCCCCCTGCTGCACATTGCCGACGCCACGGCCGCCGAGATCAAAAAGGCCGGGCTGAAGAAGGTCGGCCTGCTAGGGACCCGCTTTACCATGGAGGAGGAGTTCTACAAGGGACGGCTGCTGGAGAGGCACGGGATCACGACGCTGGTCCCGGAAAAGCAGGACCGCGAGATGGTGCACAAGGTCATCATGGACGAGCTGTCGCGGGGAATCATCCACCCAGCGTCCAGCGACGCCTACTGGCAGGTGATCAACCGACTGGCCCGGCAGGGGGCGGAGGGGATCATCCTGGGCTGCACCGAGATCCCGCTGCTGGTCCGGGAGGAACCCGGCTCCATCCCGCTGTTCGACACGACGGCGATCCACGCCCGCGCCGCGGTCGACTTGGCATTGGGCGACGGGAATTGAAATAGTCCCTCATGGCGGCGCGGGAGAAATAACGGTGCAATGGTACGAGGAATTGTTCACGGATTACGGCGAGAATTACGACAAGGAGAGTTTCACCCAGGGGACGGTCGGCGAGTGCGATTTCATTGCGAAGGAGACCGGGAACGACAAGGCGATGAGGATCCTGGACATCGGCTGCGGCACCGGCCGCCATGCCATCGAGCTGGCGCGGCGGGGATATTCCGTCACCGGGGTCGACCTTTCGGAATCGCAGCTGAAGCGGGCGGGGGAAAAGGCGGCCGCTGCCGGGCTGTGCATCGATTTCCGCCGCTGCGATGCCAGGGATCTGCCCTTTGCCGCCGAGTTCGACCTGGCGATCATGTTGTGCGAGGGCGCTTTTCCGCTGATGGAGACCGACGAGATGAATTTTCAGATCCTTCAGGGCGCGGCCCGGGCGCTGAAGCCGGGCGGCAAGTTCATCTTCACCACCCTGAACGGCCTGTTCCCGCTGTTCCATTCGGTGCGGGACTTCTTCGCCGCCCAGAAGCAGGACGGCGGCGCCGAGTACCGGGACAACACCTTCGACCTGATGACCTTCCGCGACCATAACCTGACGACCCTTGTCGACGACCAGGGCAACAAAAAGGAGCTGTCCTGCAACGAGCGCTACTATGTCCCCAGTGAGATCACCTGGCTGTTGAAGTCGCTGGGGTTCGCAACCATCGATATCTTCGGCGCCAGGCTCGGCGCCTTCAGCCGCAACGACAAGCTGACGACCGGGGATTTCGAGATGCTGGTCATTGCCGGGAAATAAACCCGGCGCCGGCCCCGGCGGCGAATAAATACAGCGCGATGCTTGACTTTTGCTTTTCCATCCGCTATCATTGATAATCATTATCAATTGCGAGGAAATATCGTGAGCCTTCTGGCTAAGAAACGCTCTGCCGCCATGGCCGCCAAGCTGAAAGATTCGGGCCTGAAAGCGACGCCCCAGCGCCTGGCCATCATGCGCGTCCTGGCCGAGAGCAAGGGGCATCCGAGCGTCGATGATATCTACCGGCGCCTGCAGCGGCGCTTTCCCGGCATCAGCCCGGCGACGGTGTACCGCAACATCATGCTGATCAAGTCGCTGGGTGAGGCGGTTGAGATCAGCCTGGCCGGGAGCGCCAGCCGCTATGACGGCAGGAAGCCTTATCCCCACCCGCACATCGTCTGCGTTGAGTGCGGCAATATACTGGACCCGGAGCTGGCGAGCCTGGGCGACATGACCCGGGAGGTCACGGCGGCAAGCGGCTTTGAGATCAAGTCCTTTCGCCTGGATTTCTTCGGCGTCTGCCCCGCTTGCCGCAAAAAAAGCGGTTCGTGAATTTCAGATCATAAAATGGAGGAAAAAATGAAAAAAAAGGAAAAACTGACCACGCGCAACGGCGCGCCGGTCGTTGACAACCAGAACACCATGACCGCCGGGCCGCGCGGCCCGGTGCTGCTCCAGGACGTCTGGTACCTGGAAAAGCTGGCCCACTTCGACCGCGAGGTGATCCCCGAGCGGCGCATGCACGCCAAGGGGTCGGGGTCCTTCGGCACCTTTACCGTCACCCATGACATCAGCCGCTACACCAAGGCCAGCATCTTCTCGGCCGTGGGCAAGAAGACCGACATGTTCGTGCGCTTCTCCACCGTGGCCGGCGAGCGCGGCGCCGCCGACGCCGAGCGCGATATCCGCGGCTTCGCCATGAAGTTCTACACCGAGGAGGGCAACTGGGACCTGGTGGGCAACAACACGCCGGTCTTCTTCCTGCGCGACCCGCTGAAGTTCCCCGACCTCAACCACGCCGTGAAGCGCGACCCGCGCACCAACATGCGCAGCGCACTCAACAACTGGGACTTCTGGAGCTCGCTGCCCGAGGCGCTGCACCAGGTGACCGTGGTCATGAGCGACCGCGGCATCCCCGCCAGTTACCGCCACATGCATGGTTTCGGCAGCCACACCTTCAGCTTCATCAACGCCAAAAACGAGCGTTATTGGGTGAAGTTCCACCTGCGCACCCAGCAGGGCATCAGGAACCTGAGCGACGCGGAGTCCCAGGCCATCATCGCCAAGGACCGCGAAAGCCACCAGCGCGACCTTTACGAAAGCATCGAGAAAAAGGACTTCCCGCGCTGGACCCTCTACGTGCAGATCATGCCGGAGAAGGACGCGGCCACCTACAAGTTCCACCCCTTCGACCTCACCAAGGTCTGGCTCAAGAAGGACTATCCGCTGATCGAGGTCGGCTTCATGGAGCTGAACCGCAACCCGGAAAACTACTTTGCCGACGTCGAGCAGGCGGCCTTCAACCCGGCCAACGTCGTCCCGGGCATCGGCTTTTCGCCCGACAGGATGCTGCAGGGGCGGCTCTTTTCCTACGGCGACGCCCAGCGCTACCGCCTCGGCGTCAACCATCACCAGATCCCGGTCAACGCGCCGCGCTGCCCCTACCACAGCTTCCACCGCGACGGCTCCATGCGCGTCGACGGCAACTACGGCAGCACCAAGGGCTACGAGCCGAACAGCTTCGGCGAGTGGCAGCAGCAGCCCGAGTTCGCCGAGCCGCCGCTGGCCCTGTCCGGCGCCGCCGCCAACTGGGATTTCCGCAAGGACGATGACGACTATTACACCCAGCCCGGCATGCTCTTCCGGCTCATGGGGCCGGAGAAGCAGGAGCTACTTTTCGCCAACACCGCCCGCGACATCGGCGGCGCGCCGCGCGAGATCTGGATCCGCCACATCGGCAACTGCCTGAAGGCCGACCCGGCCTATGGCGCGGGCGTGGCCAAGGCCCTCGGCGTTCCCCTGGGCGAGGTGAAGAAAAACTGACTTACAGCCCGGAGGCGGTCAACGCCATCCACGGCCGCCTGGAGAAAAAGAGAATAGCCGAACAGTAGCCCGGCTCACGCCGCTTCGTTTACCGGCAACGGCCTGCGGAATGGCTGCGGGATTTCCCGTCAGGGCCAGACCAGAGAAAAAGCCTGTCGGCTGAGGCCCTTTGACAGGACGGCGACGCCGATCACGCCCAGGTCGATGGTGACCGCCACCCGCTTGTCGCGCCCGATCTCCCTCCAGGCCGCCCGCATGTCCCTGGACCAGGAGATGTCGTCGAAAACGACGATCGACTCCTCCGCCATATAGGGGAACGCCAGCTGGAAATATCTCAGCAGGGCCTTGCCGTCGTGATGGCCGTCGTTGAACAGGAAATCGACGGGCTTGGCCGCTTCCAGGGCCGCCGCCAGGCTTTCATGAAAAGGGCCGATCCTGATCTGGGCAAAACCGCTCAAGCCCAGTCCTTGCACGGTTTCCCCGGCGATGGCCGCGATGTCCCGCGCCCCCTCGATCGTGATCAGGCGGCCGCGGCCGTTGAGCGCGAGGGCCGCCGCCTGGTAAGCGGCGGAAATTCCCAGGCATGTGCCCAGCTCCAGGCAGGAGAGCGGCTCCAGCGCGCGGATCATCCTGAACAGGAAAAGCGCCCAGAAGGGGGATTTGCTCGACCTGCAGATCGTCGAAACCGGCAGGGTCGTGGCGGCTCCCTCCCGCATCTGGGCCGCGGTCCGGCCGGCCCCGGGGCTTCCCGCGCCGTAATCGAGGAAGGTGACGGCGGCGCTCGATTGCAGCAGGAATTGCCGCCGGTCTTCAATTGCCTGCACCCGCCGGCGTTCTTCCGCCTCCAGCCGTCCGGAGCCGGTTTCGCGCAGCGCCCGGCCGATGGCGGCGATTTGCGGCGAGGGATGACGGAGAATTTTCCTCCAGGTCGGCCCGTTCCCGAGCCGGCGCAGCCTGCGATACAGACCGGCAACGCCCTGGCGGAAGGTGAGCTTCATTGTTTCCTCAGACCGCCTCGATGGTCGACGGCGGCTTGGGGGCGATGTTGTAGGTGACCGAGACCACGCCGGGGACGCGCTCCAGGATGCCGGCGGCGATCCTCTCCAGCACGTCGAAGGAAAGGCGCGTCGGCGTCGCCGTGCGCGCTTCGACGCTGTCCCAGCAGCGCACCTCGACCTGCTGGCCGAACTGGCGCCTGCCGTCGCGCATGCCGGTGACCCGGTCCTCGTGCAGGATGGCCAGGTACTGGAAGGCGGGGGTGCCGGCCAGCGCTTCCTCGACGACCTCGGTGGCCGCGCGCGCCGTTTCGACGCGCTCGCGCGTCGCCTCGCCGATGACCCGGGCCGCCAGCGCCGGCCCCGGGAAAGGGATGCGGGCGAAGAGCTCCTCGCTCAGGCCGAGGGCGCGTCCCAGCTTGCGCACGCCGTCCTTGCGCAGCCAAACGAGAGGCTCCAGGATGCCGTAGCCGAAGGCCGCCTGCGGGTCGATGCCCAGTTGCATGAAAACATTGTGCTGGCGCTTGATGCCGGCGACCGTCTCGTCGACGTCGGTCAGGATCGTCCCCTGCAGGAGATGATGGGCGCCGCTCTCCCTGACGATGCGGCCGAACACTTTTTTATAGAATGTCTGGGTGATGGCCTCGCGCTTTTGCTCCGGGTCGGTGACGCCGGCCAGCGCGGCGAAAAACTCGTCGCGGGCGTCGACCACCTCGACCTCGACGCCGAGGGCGCCGAAAAGGTCACGAACCCGCTGCGCCTCATTGCGGCGCATCAGGCCGTTCTCGACGAATACCGTGCGCAGGCGCCGGCCCAGGGCGCGGTGGCCGAGCAGGGTGACCGTGGACGAGTCGACGCCGCCGGAGAGGGCGTTGATCGCCGTCCCGTCGCCCACGGCCGCGCGGATCTCCTGCACCTGTTCCGCGATGAACTTCCCGCAATCCATCTCCGCCGCCTGGATCTCTTTCAGCATGTTTCCCTCCTTACCGCCGGCCATGATTATAGCCGAGACGCGAGCGCTTGGCCAGATGCCTCCTGGCCAGCGCTCCCCGCCTGGAGTAGAATGAATGGGCGCGGGTGCGCCGGGCGCGCGGCGAAGACGCCCGGGGAGGAGGCGCGATGAACGACGGCAGCGGATATGCGGTGGTGATGACCACGGTGGCGAGCGAGGAGGAGGCCGAGGAGCTGGCCGCGAAAATCCTGGACCGGCAGCTCGGGGCTTGCGTCCAGGTGCTGCGCATCAAGAGCTTCTACAAGTGGAAGGGAGAGACGTTGCGCGACAGCGAGTGGCTGCTGCTGATCAAGACCCGGGCCGCCCTGTACGGCGAGCTGGAGGAGTTCCTCCGCCAGAACCACGGCTATGAGACGCCGGAGATCATCCAGCTGCCGGTCGAGCGCGGCTTCTCCCGCTACCTGGGCTGGATCGACGAGAACACCCGCCCCTGAAGCGCATCCCGGGCGGCACGGCGCCGGGGGGATTATTGCGGATCCTGCTGCAGGGGCAGCTCCTGGCCGAAATAATGGTTGAAAATGACGCGGAAGACGTTGACGGGCGACAGTGCCGCGTCCAGCCGCGAATGGGGATATCCCGGCAAATGCAGGGCGAGAAAGACCTTTTTCTTTTCCTCTGCGGAGACGACATGCAGGAAGGGCTTTTGGATCGAGCCGCGATAGCCATGGTCGGACAGGATGATGATGATGGGCGGGGCGGCGGATTCCTTCAGGATCGTTTCCGCCATCTCGACCGTCTTGCGGCTGATGTAGAGATACTGCTCCAGGTAGTATTTCCGCTCGGAATAATCGTTGAAGTGCTCGGGCGCCGCCGCGCCGCCGTCCCGGTTGAAGACAAACGGCGCATGGGGGCTGAACACGTGGGCCAGCACGAATTTCGGGCCGGGCTTTTTCACGATCCCGGGGATCCTCGCGAAAACATGCAGCGCCTGCGCGCGGTAATACGAAGAATATTTCGCGTCATTCCGCCGCCAATTCTCCACCAGCGGATAGAAAACGCTCATTTCGACCAGCGTCCTGTAAAAATCATCGAAAAGGACCGATGCGCTGGCCATCGGGAAATGATAATGCCGCCGGGAAAGCTCCTGGGCGGTGAGGCTGCCGTAAGGAAAATCGAAGATGACATAGCCGTTCTCGTGCAGGAAGCGGGCCACCTTGTTCCTCTGGATCAACAGCCGGGCGTCGCTCTTATTGGGGACCCTTTCCATGTTCAGGATGGCGGCGATCGCTTCCGGGGTCCACGCATACAGGCCGCTGCTTTTTTCGGCGATGAAAAAGTTGGAAGCGAGCAGGCGCTCCGCGAACACCGCGTGATCGTGATGAAACAGATCCTTGATGCTGTCCAGCCTGGCGAACTCGTCCAGGATGAAGCAATAAATGTCCGGCCTGTCGCCCGCGGGCGCACGCTGCCGATATTCGCCTTTTTGCAGGAGCAGGCGGGCATTGCGCTTTTCCACGCCATGAACGTGATGGAGCACGATGCCGCCGATGTTCCACGCCAGAAGCGCGAGGAACACGGCATTGAGGATCCTGTTGGTTTTCAGGAACGAATGCCTTGAGCGGCGGATCAGCAGCAAGACAAAGACGGACAGGGCGAACCACAGGGCATGACGGAGAGCCGGCGCCGATGAGCGCAGCCCGGGCAGCTCGCCCGCCAGGTCGTGGAGAGGCCGGTAATAGAAGATCGCCAGCAGCAGGACGCAAGCGGCGAGTGCCCGTTTCCCCCGGTCGGCAAAAAAAATGCGCAGGCCGAACCAGAGGAGAAATGCCAGGGCGAGCGCGCAGGCCAGGGCAGGAAGCATTCTCGCCAAGGAAACTTCCCTGATGTTCTGGCGGTAAAGGAAAAGCACCGGGTAGAGAGAAAACAGGAAAACATAGATCGGTCGGCTGGCTAGGCGCCTTCTCCCTCCGGCCGGGTCGTTCTTCATCCGCCCATTGTAATGAAAAGCGATCGTCCTTTCAAATCCTGCCGCCCCGACGGTTCATGCGTCCCTTGTCCATCGGCGCGGGCGGTGATAGAATATCCAATGGCCTATCCATATCCTCAGTGGGGACGGCGATGATCGCCCCGGTGGTCTTCATAGCGGCGGCGATCCTCGCCGCGGCGTACCTCGTTTACGGCCGCTTCCTGGCGCGGCGCCTGAAGCTCGATGATGCCAAGCCCACGCCGGCGGTGACGGTCAACGACGGCCAGGATTACGTCCCGGCCTCATCGGGCCTTCTGCTCGGCCAGCATTTCTCGGCCATCGCCGCCGCCGGGCCCATCGTCGGTCCGGTCATGGCCGGCATCTGGTTCGGCTGGCTGCCGGCGCTGCTCTGGATCATCCTCGGCTCCATCTTCATCGGCGGCGTCCACGACTTTTCCAGCCTGGTCGCCTCGGTGCGCCACGGCGGCGCCTCGATCGGCGAGATCGTGCGCCGCAACCTGTCGCCGACGGCCCACCGCCTCTTTCTTTCCTTCGTCTGGCTCTGCCTGATCTACGTCATCGCCGCCTTCACCGACATCACCGCCCAGACCTTCCGCACCGTGGGCGCGCGCGGCGAGGCCTTCGGCGCCGGCGTGGCCGCTTCCTCGATGTTCTACATCCTGGCCGCCATGGCCATGGGCGTCCTCCTCTACCGCTTCAAGTGGCGAGCCGGAAGGGCGACCCTGCTCTTTCTGCCATTGGTGCTGTTCATCATCTGGATCGGGCCGCGCCTGCCCGCCCCGGTTCTCGGCCTCATCGCCGCGGTGCCGGTCAAGGGCTGGGACGTCATCCTCCTGGGCTACTGTTTCGTGGCCTCGGTGATCCCGGTGTGGCTGCTGCTGCAGCCGCGCGGCTATCTGGGCGGCTGGCTCCTCTACCTGGTGATCTTCGCCGGCCTCGGCGGCGCCCTGTTCGGCGGCATACCGGCGGCCTATCCCGCCGTCCACCTCGACGGCCTGAACAGCCTGCTCAACGGCAAGCAGCTGTTCCCGCTGCTGTTCATCACCATCGCCTGCGGTGCCTGTTCGGGGTTCCACGGCGTCGTCGCCTCGGGGACCACTTCCAAGCAGCTGGCGCGCGAGCGCGACGCGCGGCCGGTGGGCTACGGGGCGATGCTGCTGGAGGCGCTGGTGGCCGTGCTGGCCCTGGCCACGGTGATGGCGCTGGCCCCCGATTCGCCGGCATTGAAGGAGGACCCCAACCTGATCTATGCCCGCGGCATCGCCCGCTATCTGGGACTGGCCGGCATCGACCCCGGGCTGGCCCTTTCGTTCGCCCTGCTGGCCTTCTCCACTTTCGTTTACGACACCCTCGACGTCTGCACGCGCCTGGCGCGCTACATCCTGCAGGAGTTCACCGGCCTGAAAGGCAGGGCCGGCGTCGTGCTGGCCACCGCCGCCACCCTGGCGCTGCCGCTGTTGTTCCTGCTGTTCACCAGGGAGAAAGGCTACCTGGTGGCCTGGCCGATCTTCGGCTCCAGCAACCAGCTGCTGGCGGCGCTGACCCTGCTGGCGCTGGCCGTGTGGCTGAAGCACAGCGGCCGGCGCATCGGCTTCGTGCTGCTGCCGCTGGCGGTCATGCTGGTCATGAGCCTGTGGTCGCTGCTGCTGCTGATCCGGCCGTTCCTGGCGGGAGTCTCCGGCTTCGACAGCCTGCTGTCGGCGATTTTCGGCCTGATCCTGCTCGTCCTGAGCGTGTTCCTGCTGGCTGAGACGGCGCGCGTCCTGCGCCGCCGGCCAGCCAGGAACAGGGAAACGCCGGCCTGAAGCGGCCAAATCATCCGGGTAATAGAAAATTTACAAAGGGGCCGAGTTGTGATAAATTGGGGGGGGCCGGCAGCGTCCGGCCCGGGCGGAGATCATGCAAATCTACCTGAAAAAACTCGAAATGCACGGCTTCAAATCGTTTCCGGAAAAGACCGTCGTCCAGTTCCACCCGGGCATCACGGCCGTCATCGGCCCCAACGGCTGCGGCAAGAGCAACCTGGTCGACGCCCTGCTCTGGGTGCTGGGCGAGCAGCGCATCAAGAACCTGCGCGGCGAGAACAACGAGGACCTGATCTTCACCGGCAGCGCCTCCAAGAAGCCGCTGGGCATGACCGAGGTCGGGGCCTATTTCGCCAACAACGACAGCGAGACCTACATCGCCCGCCGCTTCTTCCGCAGCGGCGAGGGCAAGTACATCCTCAACGAGAAATTCTGCCGCAACAAGGACGTCCAGGACACGCTGTTCGACCTGGGCATCGGCGAGCGCAATTACTTCATCTTCGAGCAGGGCAGCGTCGAGAAGATGGTCAACCTCAAGCCCAGCGAGCGTCGCATCCTGATCGAGGAGGCGGCGGGCATCGCCCAGTACCTGGAGCGCAAGAAGGAGACCGCCGGCAAGCTGATCATCGCCCAGCAGAACCTTGACAGCCTGGAGCTGGTGCTGCAGGAGAAAAGCAACCGCCTGCGCGAGCTGAAGAACCAGGTCCACTTCGCCCGCCGCTATCGCGACATCAAGAATTCGCGCAACGACCTGCTGAAGGCCCTGCTGAAGAAGAAATACGTCATCTTCAAGGAGGAGTTCGACCAGCAGGGCGGCCGCATCATGGAGTTCATCAACGGCGAGACGGCGCTGGTCAGGGAAATCAATGACTTCGACCGGCAGATGCTCGAGCTGGAGAACCGGCGCTGGGCCCTGGAGCAGGGGATCAAGAGCAACCAGCAGTTCATCTTCGATCACAACAACAAGCTTCTCGACGGCAGCAAGGAGATCGAAAAGACCCAGCAGCGCCAGGAGTTCATCCGGCAGAAGATCGGCGAGCTGGACCGCTTCAGCGCCGAGAGCGCGGCCGAGATCAAGGAGAGCGAAAGCCAGGACAAGGGCCTGGCGTCGGAGCTCGCCGCCTTCGAGAAGGAGCTGGCCGAGCGCTCGGGCGGCGACGGGGAGCTCGAGCGCACCCTGGAGGAGACCCGCCAGGCGATCGCCGAGCGCAACATCGAGGACGGCCACCGCAAGAAGGCGATGTTCAACCTGCAGGTGGAGATCTCGCGCAACCGCAATGAAGCGGCCCACCTGGAGAAGAACCTGTCGCGCCTCGAGGGCGACATCGCCAGCCGCCGGCACCTCATCGAGGACCTGGAGAAGCAAGGCAAGGACCCGGAGCTCGACCAGGTGGAAACGGCGGTCCAGGGCCTGGCCGGGGCGCTCGTCGCCAGGGAGGGCGAGTTCGCCCGCGCCGCGGCCGAGTTCGCGGCGGCGCGCGAGGCGGGCGAGGCCCTCGAGAAGCAGCTGCGCGACGCCCAGGCCGAGATCGCCAACCTGGAGCGGCAGAAGGAAAAGTACCTGGAGATCAAGGCCAAGATCACCGGCAGCTGCGCCCGGGCCGTCGCCGGCGGCAGCCGCGGCTTCCTGCAGGAGCAGTTGCGGGCCCCCAAGGACCTCCATGCCGTCCTGGAGAGCTTCTACTACGACGAGCTGGACGCGCCGATCCTCGCCGACCCCGCCGCCGCCCTGAGCTCCGACCTGCGCAAGGCCTTCCTCCAGCGCGCGGCCGCCCCGGCGCTGCCCGATGCCATCCGCCGCGAGCCGGGCTTCCGCCGCTTCGTCAAGGAGCTCTTCGAGCTGGAGGACAGGGACCTCAAACCCAGCTTCCGCGACGGGGTGTTGGTCGACACGCTGAAGAACGGCCTGGCCATTTTCGCCCGGTACGGGGTCGACGTCGTCACCGAGAATGCCGAGGTCATCGGCGCCGGCGGCGTCCTGATCAAGAACCGTGACCGCGGCATCCTGGAGGTGCTGGACGAGATCAAGGCCATCGACAAGAAGGTTTCCGCGTTGAACGGTGGCCTGGCGGGCATCCGCGCCGGATTGGCGGCCGCCGCGGTCCGCAAGCAGGAAAGGGCCGTCCAGCTGCAGGGCGCCGAGGGGGCGCTGAACTCCCAGAAAGAAGAGGGTATCACGCTGCGCTCGCGCCTGGAGGGGTTGCGAAAGAATCTCGACCTGGGCCAGAAGCGCATCCGGCTCACCGGCGCCGAGATCGACGACTTCGCCGCCGAGATGGAAAAGCTGAAAAGCCGCCTGGCCGAGCTGGAAAAGGGCCGGGTGGAACTGGAGGACCGCTACGAGAAGCTGGAACGAGGCAAGGAGGAGGCCGCCGGGGTGAGCGGGAAGCTGCAGCAGCGACTCAACGAGAAGGAGAAGGAAAAGATCCAGCGCGACAATGCCCTGAGCCTCATCCGTGAGAAGATGAGCTCGCGGCGCAACCTGCTGCGCGAGAGCAAGGCCCGGTTGGAGAAGCGCCGCCAGCAGATCCAGGCCGCGGCCGAGGAGAAGCAGCGCCTGGAGCAGGAGATCGCCGCCAGCGGCGGCAAGATCCGGGAGATCCAGGCGCGCGCCAAGGTCCTCAACCTGGAGAAGGCGGACCTGGAGAAGCTCATGAAGAAGGACGACCTGGCGCTGGACGAGGTGAGCTCACAGGCGAAAAAGGTCGCCGCCGAGCTGGCGTCCAAGCGGAAGGTCCTGGAGGAGTGGCGGGAGAACAAGAAGGAGAGCGAGATCAAGATCGCCGCCGTGAAGAAGGACCTTTTCCAGCTGGAGGAGGTCGCCGGCCAGGAGCTGGGCATGGAACTCAAGGATATCGAGGCCGACGAGGAGATCCTGACGCGCGACGCCGCCGAGCTCGACGCGCAGTACGGCGAGCTGGTCGCCAAGCTCAACCGCATGCGCGAGAGCGATCGCCTGAATTTTTCCGCCGAGGCCGAATACGAGATCCTGGACAAGGACTTCCAATTCCTGTCCGGGCAGAAGGAGGACATCGTCCGGTCGATCGCCGACATGAACGCCGCCATCGCCCGCATCGACAGCGATTCCAAGCAGAGCTTCCTGGTGGCTTTCACCGCCATCAAGGAGAACTTCGTCAAGAACTTCAAGATCCTCTTCGAGGGCGGCGAGGCCGAGCTGGCCCTGACCGACAGCGAGAACGTGCTGGAGGCCGGCCTGGAGATCCAGGTCCAGCCCCCTGGCAAGAGGCTGCAGAGCATCCGCCTGCTCTCCGGAGGCGAGAAGACGCTCACCTCGCTGGCTTTCCTTTTTTCGCTGTTCGAATACAAGCCCTCGCCCTTCTGCGTCTTCGACGAGGTCGACGCCTCGCTCGACGAGGCCAACATCCAGCGCTTCCTGAAGTTCCTGCACCAGCTGAAGAACCAGACCCAGTTCGTCATCATCACCCACAACTTCAAGACCATGGAGGAGGCCGACTTCATTTACGGCATCAGCATGGACGAGCCGGGAGTTTCCAAGATGTATTCGATGAAGATGACCTGAGGCCGGCCATGACGCCCAGCGGCTGCATCCAGGTCTATACCGGCAACGGCAAGGGCAAGACCACCGCCGCCCTGGGGCTGGCCCTGCGGGCCGCCGGGCGCGGCCTGCGCACCTACATGGCCCAGTTCATGAAGAAGGGGGAATACGGCGAACTGCTGGCCGTCGCCCGCTACCTAGACGGCCTGGTCACCATCGAGCAGTTCGGCCTCCCCGAGTTCCACCACAGGGAGAACGGCGTCGCCCCCGAGGAGACGCACGCCGCCGAGCAGGGACTGGCGGCGGCCGGCGCCGCCATGCAGGGCGGCGGCTACCGCATCGTGATCCTGGACGAGGTCAACACCCTGCTCCATTTCGGGATCGTCCCGCTGGCACCGGTGCTGCGCCTGCTGGACGGCAAGCCGGCCGCCGTGGAACTGGTGCTCACCGGGCGCTATGCCCCCCAGGCCGTGCTGGACCGCGCCGACCTGGTGACCGAGATGAAGGAGACCCGCCACTACTACCAGAAGGGCGTGCAGGCGCGTACCGGCATCGAGAAATAGTTTTTATCGATTCAGCAATTCAACCCATAAAGCAGGACAATTCTTGCTTTGCAGGACATTTCCCGCCGTGCGCTCCCAGCGGACTATCCCATATTTTTATTCATCATTATCGATGGGAGAGAACTTTGACAGGCTTCTGGAGCCGGGCTCCTGCCGGGATACAGGAGACGGGAATAGCCCAAGAGCCACTGGCACGGCTCCCTGGGCCAAATGCCTTCCTTGCCGGCGATCCCGCAGCCTGCGGTACTCACCATGGTTGTGCTCCCGTAATTTGGCGGCCCACTCCACGACAAGACTGAGTGTTGGATTGGCATAATAAATGCTTGATATTCAGTAAAGAGAAGAACAACATGAAAAATGGTTCGATGAAAAAAAACTGTCTGAAAGCGCTTGGGAGGCCGCGATTTCTCTTGACTTTTCTATTTTTTAGGTTTATAAATTTTTAAAGCGAGGAGGAATTTACCATGAAAAAAGTCATTTTTTTGATGCTGATTTTTTGTTTTGTGTTTGCCGTAACCGCTGAAGAAAGAGTTACCCAACTGGGCCAGCACCCCTTCTATAAAAGCAGGGACCTGAAGCCCGAAGACCTCAAGGTCATCGCCCTGGACAAAGCGGGCGAGGTCAAGCAGGGCTTCGAGCTGGCCGGAAACGGCGAACTGGTCTTTGCGTTCCTGGAACAGATCCAAATGGCCGATGTCCAGACCATCGAAATGAACCCCGGCGACACGGTCAATTGGATGCTCTTCAAGAAGAACCGCAAGGTGGTGGTCATGAACGACGTGGTCTGGGCCGGCAAGAAGCCGCTCACGGCCTACACCTTCACCATCTTCCGCGACGGCAAGCTGTACGAGTTCATCGTCCCCAAGATCTGCGGCAACATCTCGCTCAAGAACGTCAGCGAAGTCCCCGCCCCGACCTGTGTGCTGAACATCGAGCCGGCCGAGGCGGTCCCGGGAACCCCGATGAAGATCGACCTGTGCGCGTCGCAGAACATGGTCAAGGGCGAGGTGACGGTCACCGACGCCGCCGGCGCGGTCATCAAGACCTTCGCCATGACGCCGGAGAACTGCACCGCCGAGCTCAACCTGGACACGGTTGGCGAATACATGGTGACCGCGGTCGTCTGGGGCCAGTATGAGATGAAGTCGCCCGCCGGCTGCGAGGTCGCGGTCAAGGTGCTGGAGCCCGCCCCGATCGCTCCGCCCCCGCCCGCCAAGGCGGCCCTGCCGCTGGCCTTCCTGGTCGAAGGCGGCCCCGGCCTGCTGAAGGGCACCTACACCGGCATGTTCTGGGCCCGCGCCGGCGTTCTGTGGAAACTGGTCGAGGATAAGCTGGATGCGATCTTCACCCTCGGCGGCGGCGTGCCGATCAAGGGCGAACCCTGGAAATCCTTCTTCATGGGCAATGCCCTGCTGAATGTCCACGCCGGTCCGGCTTATGTGGCGGGCGGCCTCGGCTTCAGCACCAAGGAGCGCGAATTACGCAAGGGCGGCATCGACCTGGTCGGCCAGCTGGGATTCAACCTGTTCCAGCACAACAATTCGACCGGCTCGATCTTCGGCGAGCTGCGCGCCCCGGTGATCACGGAAGACCGTTCTTTCGAGCACCACCACAAGCTGCTGCTCGGTTTCCGCTATATCTTTTAAGCGCGCCGGTTCATCCTGAAAAACCGAAGGGCCAGGTCCCGTGACCTGGCCCTTTTTTCTGTCTTCGGCGGAACGTGCCGGGTTCTGGCGACTTGACATTGGCAATTCCGCTCCCCTATAATTCCGGCAAGGAGAGATCCTTATGAAGAAATCGATCGTATTTGCCGTTTTGATTCTGTTTTTTCTCATGCTTCCCGGCCAGGAGCAGATTCCGGTCCTTGCCGATGAGCCGCCCCAGGTTCAAGCCGAGGAACAACCCCCGGCGCCTCCGGTCCAGGTCCAGGGGCGCGACCTCAAGAGGGTGCACATCCCCCAGGCGTTCATCCATGCCGGCAAGGAATACCCGGCCGGGGATTACTGGATGGTGCTGGTCGCCCGCGACGGGAAGTCCTATTTCGTCGTGCAGAGCGCCGGCCAGGAGCCGCTGTTCGAGGAGCTGGCCATCGTCAAGCCCAGGCGCGGCGGCGGCGGTTTCCTGGTGAGCAAGCAGATGACGGCCGACGGGGAATATTTCCGCGTCAGGGTCTCCTTGCCACGGGAATGGCTGCTGGGGTATTTCCTGGTGAAAAAATAGGCTCGGCCGGGAGAAATTATTCCTGAAGGGGATATCTTCGCAAAAGGCGGTTAGTCGTCCGAGCTCTCTTTTTCCGTCTTGTAATAATTGTAGATCTTCTCGTGCTCTTCCTCGTTGCAGAATTCCAGGGGCTCCGTCCCCGGCAGGAAGGCCTCGCTGAACGGGTACAGGCAGTCCGGGGTCAGCAGCTTGCCGGTGTATTTGTCGATGTCGATCATGTAGACCCCGGAGGGGGATGGGAACTTGCCCGTTTCCGGGTAGCGCTCCAGATACTTCTCCATGAACGAGACGAAGATCGGCGAGGCGGCCTCCGAGCCGGTCTGCTCCATGCCGAGGGTCTTTTTCTGATCCATGCCGACCCAGACGCCGACGGTCAGGCTGGGAGTGAAGCCGATGAACCAGGCGTCGGTGAAGTCGTTGGTCGTCCCGGTCTTGCCGCCCAGCGGTGCCGGCAGCTTCCGGGCCCGCCAGCCGGTGCCCGAACGCACCACGCCCTGAAGGAGATAGTTCATGATAAATGCGGTCTCTTTCTCTATGACCTGCCGGCGTTCCGGGGCATTTTCCTCAATGATGTTGCTGTCCAGGTCGCGGATGCCGCGCACGAAGTAGGCGCTGACCCGCGTGCCCAGGTTGGCGAACACGGTGAAGGCCTCGACCATCTCCTTGAGCGTGACCTCGAAAGCGCCCAGCGAGAGGGACATGAACGGCTTGAGGTCGGAGGTGATGCCGAATTTCTTGGCGTAGCGCACACCCGTTTCCGGGGTGATGGCCTGCATGATGCGGGCCGTGACCGCGTTACGCGATAGCTCCAGGCCGCGGCGCAGGGTCATCGGCCCCAGGTAGTCGCCCTTGTGGTTGCGCGGCTCCCAGAGGTCGCCGCTCCACTCGTCGATGTAGGTGAAGGGCTCATCGGGGATGATGGTCGCCGCCGAGAAGCCGTTCTCCAGCGCCGCCGTGTAGATGATGGGCTTGAACGTGGATCCCGTCTGGCGCAGGGCCTGCGTGGCGCGGTTGAACTTGCTCTTCTGGAAGGCATAGCCGCCGACCATGGCCTTGATCTCGCCGGTCCTGTTGTCCACGGCCAGGAAGGCCCCCTCCACCTGCGGCTCCTGCTCGAGGGCGAGTTCCAGCTTTTTCCGGGCCGCGTCCACAGATTGAATGCGGAACAGGGCCACGTCGCCGGTCCGGAGCAGTCTCGTCAGCGGCAGGCGCGTCCAGCGGGCGCCGGCCTCGGGCAGCTCGCCGCTGAACCCGGCGATGCGCACCGTTGCCCGGCTTTTGGCCACTTCCATGACCACCCCTTCGACGATCTGGCCGGCTTCGATGCGCATGTTCTCCCATACCGGGAGCACGTAATTCTTCAGCTCCAGCTTGTTCTCGGTGAGGTTGAACAGCTTCTCGCGGCTGCGCCAGCCGCGGCGCTTGTCCAGCATCCGCAGCCCCTCGCGCACGGCGTCTTCGGCCCATTTCTGCGCCTCGCCGTTGAGGGTGGTATAGACCTTCAGGCCGCCCTTGTACAGGAGATTGTCGCCGTATTTGGCCTCCAGGTACTTGCGCGTCTCCTCGGTGAAATAGTCGCCCAGGGTATCGACGCCGGCATCGGCCGGCTTCCCGGGCAGCGGCTCCTTCAGCGCCTTCCGGTACTCCTCGATGCCGACCGACTTGAGCAGCAGCATCCGGCGCAGCACGTAGTCGCGCCGTTTCAGGGCATTCTGCGGCCGCTTGAAGACCGCATAGATGCCGTTGGGGTTGGGGACGATGCCGGCGATCAGGGCCGCCTCGGCCAGGCTGATCTCCCGGATCGACTTGCCGAAATAATAGCGTGCCGCCGCCCCCACCCCGTAGATGGACCCGCCAAGGAAGATCTTGTTGCAGTAGAAGGTCATGATCTGGTCCTTGGTGTACTTTTTCTCGATCTGGATGGCCAGCAGCATCTCCTGCAGCTTGCGCGAGTAGGAGACCTCGGGGGTGAGGAAGAGGCTGCGGGCCAGCTGCTGGGTGATTGAGCTGCCGCCGCCCCATTTCCGGCCGAGCACCACGCCGGCGACGGCACGGGTGAAGCCGCGGAAGTTGATCCCCCAGTGGGAATGGAACTGGTTGTCCTCGGCGGCGATGATCGCCCCCTTGAGATGGACGGGGATGTCGGAGCTGCGGACGATGACGCGCTTCTCGATGGCGAAGTCCTTGATGGCCGCGTTCTGGTCGTCGTAGAGCGTGGTCATGACCACCGGCTTGATGTCTTCCAGGTTCTTGATCTGCGGGAAGCCTTTCTGGTAGACCAGCACCAGGCCGAGCAGGACTCCCAGCACGATCGTGAGCAGCAGGCTGGCGGCGATGAGCAGGACTTTCAGGTGCTTGCGGAAAAATTTCCTCATGGGGCGCCGTCAGTATACCATATCGCGGCCGGTAAAAGAACCGCTGAGCGAGCCCGCCGCCGGCGCCGGGGTGTTGATTTTGCGCCGTCCTTTGCCTATACTCAGCCCATGATCAAGGGAGTCGGCGTGGACATGGTGGAGATCGAGCGGGTGCGCCAGCTGGTCGAACAGGACCGGGGGTTTGCCGAGCGCATTTTCACGGAGCGCGAGATCGCCTACTGCGAGGCCAAGTTCTCCAAGGCGCAGCACTACGCGGCGCGCTTCACCGCCAAGGAGGCCTTCTTCAAAGCGCTGGGGACGGGCTTCCGCGGCGGCATGAGCTGGCGCGACGTGGAGGTGGAGAACGACGAGCTGGGCAAGCCGCAGCTGCGCCTGGCCGCCATGGCGCTGCGCCAGTTCCGCCGGCGCAAGCTCAAGCGCGCCCTGCTCTCGCTGTCCCACACGCGCGGGATGGCCGTCGCCCTGGTGGTCATCGAGTAGCTGGCAGCCTGGGGCAAGCTGTCGTGATTCGTGATTCGTGATTCGTGATTCGAAACGGAGACCAGAAACTGCTTGGAGCCCGGGAAGTATCTCGGCATCAATTTCCTGTGTGCAACTTTGAACATGGAACGTGGAACATGGAACGTGGAACGTGGAACGTCTCACTTCTTAGAACCAGGAATTGATTTGGTATTTGGTGCTTGGTGCTTGGAATTTAGCCTTGCGAGTGATCGTCCTGTTTTTGGAGGTTCAGGGGGATTAAGGCACTACTTCAGCTTGATCAGATCGGAAGTGACCATGCCGTAGATGATGCGCGAGGTGTCGTAGATGTTGACGCCGCACTCGCGCGAGATCTGGTCGATGCTCTTCTTGCCGTCGATCTTGGCGATGATCACCCATTCCATGGTCGACAGCGAGATCTTGCGCCGCTCCTGGCGGTCGATGGTGCTGAATTCGGGGATGGCATTGATGGAGCCGATCTTCTTGCGCAGCAGCTTCCACTCGTCGATGCGCCGCGCCGCCTCCATCAGCAGCGAGGTGATGGGGCGGATGACGCTGCTGCCCGTGTCGAAGGCTCCTTCCTCGAAGGCGAACTCGCCGTCATCCCAGGAGATGACGGTGAAAATGGCGTCCTCGCCCTTGTATTCCTCGACCTCGGCATGGACGATCTCGCCGGTCTTCAGGTAGATCGCCCCCTTCTGGCCGTTGCTGCGCGAGAGGACGAAGCGCCCGGTCTGCTTGGAATTGGAAACCAGCTGGATGATATCCGCCAGGTTGATCGAACTCAGTGATCCTTTTAAACTCATGTTTTCACTTCTTTTTAAACTATTTTGAAGTTAAATAGTATTAATAATTCTTTCATTTGTCAAGTTCAGCTCAAAAAAGCGGGGAAAAGCCGCCCGGCCGCTCCATGTTTACTCGCAACCCGGATTTCCCTATAATGGGCCCATGGATCCCCGCAAACGCATGGAAGTCCTGGCCGCAGAGCTGCTGCGCCACCAGCACCTCTACTACGTGCTGGCCCGCCCCGAGATCAGCGACGCCGAGTATGACCGCCGGCTGGACGAGCTCGTGCAGCTGGAAGAGCGCTACCCGCAGTACGCCGGCCCCAATTCCCCGAGCCGCCGCGTCGGCTCCGACCTGGACGGCAGTTTTCCCGAGCGGCCGCACGCGGTGCCGGTGCTCAGCCTGGACAAGCTCTACGAGGCGCGGGAGGCGGCGCAGTGGCTGCGCAAGACCGCCGCTGCCTGCGGCAACGACCCGGGCTTCACCGTCGAGGAGAAGATCGACGGCGCCTCCATTGTCCTGTACTACGAGCGCGGCGAGCTGCAGCATGCCCTGACGCGCGGCAACGGCCTGGCCGGCAGCGACGTCAGCGACAACGTACGCACCATCCGCCAGGTGCCCCTGCGCATCGCCGAGGCCGGGTCCCTGGCCGTGCGCGGCGAGATCTACATCACGCGCGACGACTTCGCCCGCTTCAACGCCGGACTGCCCGAGAAGTACGCCAATCCGCGCAACCTGGCGGCCGGCTCGCTGCGCAACCTCAAGTCGTCCCTGACCGCCCGCGTGCCGCTGAATATCTTCGTCTATGAGGGATTTTTCCCGATGGGGGAGAACTCCGGTCGGGACCACCTGGAGGTCCTGGCCCGGCTGCGCGACCTGGGTTTTCGCATCAACCCGCGGTTGGGTTTCTTTTGCGACAGCGAGCCGCGGCGGCGAAAGGCGCAGGAACTATTTCCCGGGGCCGTTTCCGCCCCGCTGGCCGGGGTCGAGGACTACCTGCTCCGCCTGGGAACCGCCCGGGCCGGGGTAGCCTACGACGTCGATGGCCTGGTGCTCAAGCTGGCCGACCTGGAGATGCGCCAGGAGCTGGGCTTCACCGCCCACCACCCGCGCTGGGCCATGGCCTACAAGTTCGAGGCGCCGCAGGCGCGCAGCGAGCTGCTGGACGTGCTGGTGCAGGTGGGGCGCAACGGCCGCGTGACGCCGGTGGCGCTGCTCAGGCCGGTCCGCCTCTCCGGCAGCACCGTCACCCGGGCCACGCTGCACAACCAGGACACCATCGACATGCTGGAGCTGGGCATCGGCGACCAGGTGGCCATTTCCAAGCGCGGCGACGTCATTCCCGCCGTCGACGAGGTGCTGGAGAAGAGCGAAGCGAATCCCTCCGTCTACCGGCTGCCCGAGCGCTGCCCGTTCTGCGCGTCCCGGCTGGTCAGGGATGGGGCGCACCACTTCTGCCGCAACGGCTCGTGCCCGGAGCGGCAGCGGCGGGCGCTCAGCTACTTTTGCGCCAGGGAGCAGATGGATATCGAGTCCCTGGGCGAGAAGACCATCGCCTTCCTCTACGGGAAAGGCTGGCTGCGGACCATTCCCGACATCTATTGCTTCGACTACGCGCGCCTGGAGGGCGAGGAGGGCTTCAAGGAGAGGAAGATCGCCCGCATTCGCGCCGGAGTGGAGAAAAGCAGGGAGCAGCCGTTCGCCCGCGTGCTGGCCGCGCTCGGCTTCGAGGGGCTGGCCGCCGCCGTCGCGGCGGCGCTCATCGCCCACGGCTTCGACGATGTCGACAAGATCATCGCCGGCGCCGCCCGGGGCGACTGGGAGGCGTTCGCCGCGGTCGAGGGCATCGGCGAGGTCACGGCGCGCCAGTTGGTGGACCATTTCACTGCGGCGGCCAACCTGGAGCTGATCGCCCGCTTGCGCGACGCCGGGCTGCGCTTCCGCGCCGAGGGGCCGTCTGCGGAGCGGATCGACGACTCGTTCGCCGGCCAGGTCTGGGTCATTACCGGGTCCTTCGAAAGCTTCAACCCGCGCTCGCTGGCCGCCGACGAGATCCGCCGGCGCGGCGGCCGGGTGGCGGAAAACGTCACCGCCCGCACCACGCACCTGCTCGCCGGCGCCAGCCCCGGCTCCAAGCTGGCCAAGGCCGAAAAGCTCAAGGTCCAGGTCATTTCCGAGAGCGGGTTCCTGGAACGATTGCAGTCGGGCAAACAATCAAATAACGGAGGTTGACGATGGAAGCACCCGTTTCCGTGGCGATCGAGCTGGTCGATGAGAAAGTGCGCCTGCGCGGCTCCGCCCGCGGCCTGCCGCCGCTGACCGCAGATTACTTCCCGCCGCTCGGCGACGGGCAGGGCTATACCGGCCTGGAGCTGCTGCTGCTGAGCCTGGGCGCCTGCAGCGCCACCGCGATCGTCCCCCTGCTGCGGCGCATGAGGAAGTCCGTCACCGGCTTGACGGTCAACGCCTCGGGGGTGCGCCGCACCGAGCACCCAACATCGTTCGCGCGCATCGACATCGAGTTCATCCTGGCCTCCCCCGACGCCGAGCTGGCCGACCTGCAGAAGGCCGTCGCCCTGGCCGAGGGCTCGATCTGCCCCGTCTGGGCCATGCTGAAAGGCGGCGTGGAGATCGTGCCGGCGCTAAAAATCGTTGCTTCATAACCCATGAGGGCTCTCGATCAGTCCGGAGGCAGCATTGGATAACTCGTCCCGAAATAGAGGTTGAAAACCAGCCGGAAGTCATTTCGCGTTGACAGGGCAGGATCGAGCGCGGGCTGTGGGACCCCGGGAAGATAGAGCGCATTCAGCACCCGGCGCATTTCCTCCCTGGGGACAATGCTGTCGGGCTTCCGGGAGCCGCGGTAGCTGTGGTCGGAAAACAGCAGGATGACGGGCGGGTCCGCCGACTCGCGCAATAGCGATCGGACCGTATCCACGATCCGATCGCTGATGTAGCGGTACTGCTCCAGATAATAGCGGGGAGCGGAATGATCCCAAAAATGCCCGGGAGGAGCGGGCGCGCCATCGGCCATGAAGACAAAAGGCTCATGGGGAGAGAGGAGGTGCACATAGACGAATTTTGGTCCTGGCTGGGCCGTCACTTCAGGCAGCCTGGCAAATACTTCCAGGATCCGCTGGCGGTAGTAGCGGCTCAGATCCGTCTGCTTCAGCCTCCACAGGTCGGGCAGGATCCGCAACAGCGTCCGCTCGAACAGGATGCGATAATAATCGTCAAAAAAGAGCGAGGCATTGGACAAGTCGTAGAAGAAGCGCTGTTCGGCCGCCTCCAGGAAAAGCTCCCTGATGCTGGCGAACTCGATGATGCGGTAGCCTATTCCCTTCAGGAAGGAAACGACGGCGTTGTTGCGAATCAGCGGGTAGGGATCGTCCTTTGCGGAATATTCGCCCAGATTAAGAATGCCGGCAAGCACCGGTTCGGTGCGGGCATAGCGTGAAACGCTTTGCTCGGCCACGAAAAAACCCAATTCGCGAAGCGATGAGACGAAACGGCTGTTGTCGAGTCCGAACAGCCGGTGCACCGCTTCAGGTGCGGTGAATTCGTCCAGTATGAAGCAGTAGATGTCGGGCATTTCCCGCGGCGGGGAGTGGGCAGCGACAGGGATTGCCCCATGGCTTCCGGGCGTGTTCGCCAGCAGGCGGGCATGATGAATGGCGATGCCCGCCGCGAGCCATGCCAGCAGGGATGCCATGGCCAGGCCCACGGGCAGGCCCGGGGCGTGGAAGGCCTTTCGGGAGCGCCGGAGCAGCAAGATCAGGACCAGCCAGGCCGACCCGGGGAGCATGAATGCCAGCGCATGGGATGTGAGCGGGGATAGCCCGGATGGCAGCAGTCCGATGATCGCTTCATAGTACAAGCCGTAGAAATGGAAAAGGAGAAGCGACAGGAACAGCGCCAGCGCTCTCTTGCCGACTCCGGAGGCGACCATTCTCGTTGCGAACCATAATGCGACGGCGATCGCCAACGACACGGCGGTGGCCCATATCGCCCGAGGCAATGCCACCTCGCGGATATTTTGCAGGTAAAGGGAAAGCGGGGGAATGAGACTGAAGACAAAAGGATAGGCGATCGCCGGCCAACGCCTGCGTTTGCCGGATTCCCCTTCCATGGATCTAGGAAAAACACTCCACGCCGCGCAGGGAGTGGGGGCCGGCGCCGGTTATCTTCACCCGCCGGAACGAGCCGACCGGGGCGCGCGAAACGAAGTTGACCACGCGGTAGCTCTCGCTGCGCCCGATCATCTCGCCGGCTTTCTTCGGGTGGGCTTCGCAGACCAGCACGTCGATGGTTGTCCCGACCCGGCCCAGGTTGTTCCGCAGCTGGATGACGGCCTGCCGCTCCTGCAGGGCGATGAGCCGCTCCTTCAGGAGGGCGGCGGGCGCTTCCTGGGCCAGGGCGGCCGCCTTGGTGCGCGAACGGGGCGAGTAGATGAACGAAAAGACCGACTCGTACTCCACCTGGTCGAGCAGGGAGAGGGTCAGGCGGAAATCGCGCTCGCTCTCGCCGGGGAAGCCGACGATGAAATCGGAGCTGAACTTCATCCCGGGCATGGCGCGGCGGAAGGCGCCGACGATGGCCAGGTAGTCGGAGCGGGAATAGGCGCGGTTCATCCGCTTCAGGATGCGCGTCGAGCCCGATTGGGCCGGGAAGTGGATGTGGCGGGCGATGTTGCGGTGGGCGGCCATCACCTCGATCAGCTCCGGCTCGTGGTAGCCCGGGTAGGAGGTGATGAAGCGGATCCAGGGCACGGGCACGCGGGCGAGGCGCCGCAGCAGGTCGGGAAAACGGCGGCGTCCGCCGGGCTCGTGCCAGTGGTTGACGTTCTGGCCCAGCAAAACGATCTCCCGGTAGCCGTTCGCGGCCAGGTACTCGGCCTCGCGCAGGATGGCGGCCATGGGCCGGTGCTTTTCGCGGCCGCGGGTGAAGGGGACGATGCAGTAGGAGCAGAAATTGTCGCAGCCCTCCATGACCGAAACGTAGCCGGTGACGGCGCTGCTGCGCGCCGCGGCTCCGGGCACAAGCTCCTGCCATTTCCGGGTGAAGGCCAGGGCCGTCCCGGGGCGGCCGCCGGCGCGGAGCTCGTCGACGATCTCGCCGATGCGGCAGAACTGGTGGGTGCCGACCACGTAGTCCACCTTCACCTTCTTGGCGAATATCGCCTCCTTTTCGGCCTGGGCCACGCAGCCGGCGACGATCACCTTTTTCGCCCCCGGGAAGCGGCCGACATAGGAGAAGATCTTTTCCTGCGGCCGGGCGCGCACGGCGCAGCTGTTGACGATGATCAGGTCGGCCCGCTCCTCGGGGGCGGCGGTCAGCCCCTTGGCGGCCAACAGGTGGCGGATCTTTTCCGAGTCGTTGACGTTCATCTGGCAGCCGAAGGTCTTGATGAAGAAGGTCATCCCTGCGAGCGGGCCAGCAGCAGCTCGGCGGCTTTCAGCACGTCGGCGTTGATGGTGCTGCCGGCCATCAGCCGCGCGATCTCGCGCACGCGCTCGTCCGGCTCCAGGACCGCGGCCGAGCTGTAGGTCTGCCCGTTGCGCACCTCCTTGCGGATGAGGAAGTGACGGTCGGCGAAACGGGCGATCTGCGGCAGGTGCGAGATGCAGATCACCTGGTTGCGCTCGGCGATCTGGCGCAACTTCTCGCCGACGAACTCGGCGGTCTTGCCGCCGATGCCCGAGTCGATCTCGTCGAAGATGAAGGTGGCGCCCGACTCGTCGCCCGAGATCGACTTCAGCACCAGCATCAGCCGCGACAACTCGCCGCCCGAGGCGACGTCCTTCAGCTTCCCCGGCGGCTGGCCGGGGTTGGAGCTGAAATAGAACTCGTTGCGGTCGGTGCCGCTCTCGGCCACGGTGCCGGCGTCGGGCTCGATCTCCTCGCAGCGCACCTCGAAGCGCGCCTTGGCCATTTCCAACTGGGCCAGCTCCCTGACCACCAGGGCGCTGAGCTTTTTGGCCGCCTGGCGCCGCAGCTGGCGCAGTTTCTCCATCAGGGCCCGGTACTCGGCCAGCGCCCGGTTGATCTCCTTCTCGGTGTCGCCCAGGTCGACATGCAGGTTGAGCAGGTCGTCGCGCTCGGCGCTCAGCTGCTCTGCCTTGCGCAGCAGCCCCTCCAGATCCAGCTTGTGCTTGGCCTTGAGCCGCTCCAGGCGTGACAGCTTCGCCGCCGTCTCGTTCAGCTCGTCCTCATTGAACTCCACCTTGCCGGCCAGCGAGCTCAGCAGGGCCGAGATCTCGGGCAGCACGTTGTAGAACCGGTCGATCTCCTCCTTGAGCGGGGCAAACTCGGGGAACATCTCCCCCAGATAGCCGGCGGCGGGCAGCGAGCGGGCCAGCACGCTGTAGACCGAATCGTCCCCCTGGTGCAGGTCGGCCACCAGGGCGTCGGCCTTCTCGATGATGGTCTCGGAGGCGGCCAGGATCTTCAGGCGCTCCTGCCACAGGGCCTCGTCCCCGGCCTTCAAGCCAAGGGCGTCGATCTCCTGCAGCTGGAAGCCCAGGTAGTCGAGCCGCTCGTGCGCCTGCCGGTTCTTTTCCTGGAGCTCGTTCCAGTGCGCCTGCAGGGCGCGCACTTCGCCGCAGGTGGACGCCAGTAGCTCCAGGAGTTCGCCGGCCTGCGCGAAGCGGTCGAGAAAGCCCTGGTGGTTGGCGGTGTTGAGCAGGAAGACGTGGTCCTTCTGGCCGTAGATGTTCAGCAGCGCCTCGGCCTTTTCCCTGACCTGGACGAAGGGGACGGGTTCGCCGTCGCGGTAGGCCAGCGACTTGCTCTTCGTCACCTCGCGTTTGAGCACGGTTTCCTCGTCGCCGCTGCAGAAAAGCGCCTCGACGGTGAGCTTCTCCTTGCCGCCGCGGATGATGCCCGCCGGCGCCTTCCTGCCGAGCAGCAGGGTGACGGCGTCGATGAGGATCGACTTGCCGNNACGTTCAGGTGCGGGGAGAAATCGAGCCCGACCTTCTCCACCACCGCCAGGTTTTCGACCTTCAGGTAGGATAGCATCCGCGCATTGTACAGGGGTGCGATGGCGAAACGCGAGCCATGGTCCGTTCTCCTTGCTTGAAATATATACGTGAAAATGCGGGTCTTGTCAATCGATCCCTAGGGGGTGCAACAATGCACGAAATGCCCGTTTATCCGGAAGCGCGGGCCGTTTTCCGGACAGTAGGGTGCGCCTTGGGGCGCTCAGCGCAATTTGTACGTGTAGATCGAATCCCGGACAGAGGAGGGTTGCAGGCCGCGCAGGAAACCAAAGAGCTTTTCGGTTTCAGGCGGGGAAAGCTGCCTGTAGCGGGAGGCCAGCCGGGTGAATTCGGCGAGGTCGAACAGCAGGAAGTCGTAACCGTCGCCCCGGATGGCCGAGACGAATTCCTCCGGGCTCGCCGCCCGGCCGATATACTTTTTCAGCACGCTGTAGTCGTATGCCGAGGCGATCGTATGGGGGCGGTGGAGATAATATCCCCTCGTTTCGCCGGCGACCAGCACCCGTGTCCCAGGGGGGGTCCGCTCATTCATGGCCTGGTAGGCCTTGTACATGGGAAAAAGCGTCGCCGTGTATTCATTCAGCGGCGTTTTTTGGTAATAGACCCGTCTGGCTTCATAGATGCCTTCCAGCATGAAAAGCCCGGTCATGAGGTTGACCAGGATGACGACGGCAAAAACGGACCGCAGCACGCCGTGGCATTGATCTTCATAGATGGCGGCGACGACCATGGAAAGCAGAATAAAAGCGACGTAAACATAGCGCATGGCATTGCCGAAGAACGATGACCCGAGGATCAGCAGCAGGGGGAAGAGGAACAGGATCCGCTGGTGGCTGGCGATCTTCCTGAAAAGCAGGAAGGGCAGGAAGATCAGGAAGATCGGCCCCACGAAACTGCCCGCCCCGATGTTCTTAAAGGAGAACTCGTAAGGAGCCCGCAGCAGGTCCCGCCATGAATGGATGCGGGCGCCGAGATCGGCGATGACCAGC
This sequence comes from Candidatus Aminicenantes bacterium UBA2190, assembly GCA_002335385.1. Classification (GTDB taxonomy): domain Bacteria; phylum Acidobacteriota; class Aminicenantia; order UBA2199; family UBA2199; genus UBA2199. The sequence continues at coordinate 13,035 of DCVK01000052.1, read as the reverse complement.
CTCTCCCGGGAAGCGTCCCAGAACTCGTTCGGGAAATGAACGGTCAGCAGGGGAAAGAGCGGATTGCCCGCGAAAATGGCGTTCTTTACCAGCAGCGGCAGCAGCACAAGGAACAGGATCAACAGCATGTGGGCGTGCCTTTTCAACTCGAGCTTTTTATCGAGCAGGATCGCGACAAGGAAAAATGCTGCCGCCGCGATGACCGAGAACGACTTGCAGCCGATGGCGAAGCCCCAGTACAGTGCCGAGAAGCGGTACTCCCCGGCCAGATGTTTCCTGACGGCCAGGAAGATGAACAGCGCCGTGGCCAGATCGGCCTTCTCGGTCGTGATTAGGAAAAGGGTCATCGGCAGCGAGAGCAGGGTCCACAGGAGAACGTGGCGTTTCTTCAGCTGGAATTCCCGGCAGCCGAAATCAACGACGGCCAGGATGAAAACGGCGCCGATCAGGAAATGGAGAAGACGGGGAACTTCGTCCCCCAACAACACGGCGGGGATCAGGAATGTTTCATGGTAAATGAAACCGTTGGCGAACATGAACTGCGGGGTGCTGACGAAGCCGCCGTTCTGCAGGAAGAAATTGGGCAGGGCGCTGTTGTAGGCGAGAGTGTCAAAAAAAACGGTCGGCAATGCGGCATACAGCAGGGGAATGAAAAATGCCAGCCATTCCCAAGGGGGGCGCCGCCACAACGTGCGGCTGTCCGAAAAAAAACGGTTCCGCCGCTCCCGGTCTTTGAGCAAGAGCAGGCCGGCGCTGAGGGGGAACAGGAAATAGATGATCACGGTATGGGAATTCAGCACGTGCAAAAGGGAGATCAGGAAGAAATAGGCGGTGGTCGTGACGAATCCGACCCCGAAATAATCGATATAATCGCAGCTCCTGCCGGTTTTCCGGCACAGATGGAGCGCCAGGAACCCGTTCAGGTATACCGTGGCCAACAAGGCCAGCGCTTTCACGCCAGCGAAGAGCACTTGCAGAGGAAACTGATTGAAGATGAAGTTGAGCGCCAGGATGATCCCTGAGGCGATCAGGACCGGTCTGGTTATCCTCATGTCACTCTCCTCGCGGCGGCATCCCGGGCGCGCTTTTTACTTCCGGACGGCATGGCGCCCTTTTCCCGGCCTGGCGCTTTGCGCTTCGTGATTGCAGGGAGCATTTGTGCCGGCCGGTGCTCCCTGCGCCGGGATGCGATCCGCTGCCGCCCCTGCTCGCACTCCGTCCTCGCCCGGAAGGCGAATTCCCGTTCCGCCGATGCGTCATTGCCTCCTCTCCGTCGCCGGGAACACGCCGGCCACCGGTCTCCATCCGGCCATGGGTTCGGGAAACGCCACCATGATATGCAATGCCTGCCGACTTTGTCAAATGCCGGATCCGGCGTTTCCGTGTTGACGCCCGATCGCCGGCGCCTTACAATTCCCTCATGCTTGCAAATGACCGGAAAGAATCGCGGGCGGACCGCGAGGTGGCGCATGGGATCCGCCTGGCGGCGGACGACGCGGAACTTGCCTGGGGCTGGGGTTCTCCGGCAGGAAAGCGGCGCGCGGCCCGCAGGGCCGATCTGATCGCCGATTCCGCTGGAGTGGGCCCGCAGAGCCATGTCTTGGAGATCGGCTGCGGCACAGGAGTGTTCACCGATTTTTTCGCCGGAAGAGGCGCCCGAATCGTGGCGGTGGACCTGTCGGGAGAGCTGCTGCAAAAAGCGCGGGGAAGGAATCTGCCGCCCCGGCAAGTGCAGTTTGTCGAAGCGGCTCTCGAGGAGTTCTCCGGCAATGAGCCGTTCGATGCCGTCATCGGCTCCTCGGTCCTGCACCATCTTGAGGTCATTCCAGCCTTAATGCAAATATTCGCTTTGCTCCGGCCAGGCGGCAGGATGTCCTTCGCTGAGCCTAACCTGCTGAATCCTCAGATTTTCGTCGAGCGCAAATTCCGGCGCTGGTTCCCCAGTGTCTCACCCGATGAAGGCGCTTTCATTCGCTGGAGATTGAAAAGAACCATGCTGGAAGCGGGATTTGAGCAGATCCAGCTTCAGCCGTTCGATTGGCTCCATCCCGCCACGCCCGAGAAATTCGTGCCGCTGGTCCAGGGGATCGGCCGCCTCATGGAAAAGATCCCCCTTGTGCGTGAATTCTCCGGATCCTTGCTGATCGCCGCCCGCCGGCCGCCAGCGGGTGGAGCCGGTCTTCCCGGCTAAATGAACTTGATGCGGCCGGCGGCCACGACGACCATCTTCAGCAGCAACCAACCGTGTTTCCAGCGCTGGATGTTGGTCTGCCCGTACACCCTCTCGCGGTAGCGGACCGGCAGGTCGACGATCTTCAGGTTGAGCCTGGCCGCGCCGAAGATGAGGTCGAAATCGCCGAAGGGGTCGAAATCGCCGAAATAGGCCCGGTTCTCCCTGATCCATTGGTAGTGCTTGCGGCGGATCGCCTTGGTGCCGCCCAGGGTGTCCTTGATGGGCTGGCCGAGGAGAATGGAGAAGGCCAGGCTGAAGAACTTGTTGCCCAGGAAATTCAGCCAGCGCATGGCCTGCTTTTCCATGGGATAGACCAGGCGCACGCTGTTGATCAGTTCGCCCTTTCCGGAAGCGAGCGCCCGGTGGAACTGGGGGAGATCCTCGGGCGGAACGGTCATGTCGGCATCGAGGATCATGAGCATGTCGCCCCGGGCGTGCTCGAATCCCAGGCGGACCGCGTCGCCTTTGCCGCTGCCCTCCTGCCGCAGCAATTGGCAGCGCCGCTGCGGATGGAGCGCGATCTCCTTCTCGATGGCCGCGACCGTTCCGTCCCGGGAGTGGCCCTCGACAAAGACCAGCTCGGTCCATTTCCCCATTTCCGGGACCCGGGCGAAGATCTCGCCGATATTCCCCTCCTCGTTCCTGGCCGGAATGATGACCGATACGGAGGTCTCTCCGGCATCCGTTTCCCTGTCCGGGATGATCCTGGCCACCATGAAGTTGGCAAGGGCAAGCCAGCTGAAAGGCCAGAGCCTGGCAAGGAAGCGGTTCGCCAATGACGTCAGCAGCGGGATTCGCAAGGGCAGCAGGATCTCCAGCCAATGACGGATGGGCTCCAGGTTGGCCAGGTGCATCAGGTTGCGCATGTCGCCGGGGGTCAGCCAGTTCTGCGCCAGGCTCGGCCGGGCCAGGCGCAATAATTGCGCCAGGCGCAACGGCATTCCCCACACGCGGCTGTAGAAGTTGAGGATGATGCGCGTCCCGGGATGGGCGTGCAGGCGAACGGTCTCCAGGACCTTCTGCACGTCCCACAGGTCATTGACCAGGTCGGAGAGGATGATGACATCGAACGTCTCCCCCAGGCGCAGCGTGGCGGCATCGGCGCAGACAAAGGTCAGGGATGGGTGCCTGGACCTGGCTTTCGCGATCATGCCCGGAGACAGATCGACCCCGACGCCACCTGCCGGCTGCAAGCCGGCCAGCAGGTCGCCGAATCCGCATCCCATTTCGAGGACCCTCAGGCCGGGAGTGGCCAGGAAACGGTAAATCTTCAGCAGGCGCCGGTGGTAATGCCTCCCCAGCCTTTCCTTGTTGCACCAGGCATTGGCCACGGAATCCCAATGGGCGGACCGTTCCGAGTTGAACTGCTCCCGGTTCATTGGTCCCCGCTCCGTCCCCGGGCTTGGAGGAATGAGCGCAAGGCGCGCCGGTATTCCCCGGCGCCGGGTTCGAGGCGCGCCGCTTCCTGCAAGTGATATTCGGTTTCCGGCCAGCGGCGCGAACGGGCAAACAATTCGGCCAGTTGAAAATGGATCCGCGCGTCGGGCCGCGAAGCCAGTACCCTCCGGCCCATGGCGATCGCCCGTTCATGTCCTTCTGCGCCCCGGCGGTGGATCATCATGCCGCAATACATGCGGAAATAGCGGGCATCCGCCAGGATGGCCGCGTGAAAGTCCGTGGCCGCTTCTTTCTCCTGGTTCTGGCTCAATCTCGCCATCCCGCGATTCCACAAAAAACCGCCGTCGGGGAGCAGCTCGATCGCCCGCGTATAATCGGCCACGGCCTCATCCAGCAGGCCCGCGTCCCTCAGGGCCAGGGCGCGATTATTGTAGGCCAGCGGGATCATGGGGTATTTCCCGATCACGTCGTTCCACAGCGTGAGGCTGTCCTTCCAGGTCTGGCAGCGGCGGAAAGTGATCGTCCCGAGCAGCGCCAGGCAGGAGAAGGCCAGGAACAGGCAGATTATTCCCGCCGCTCTCCAGCGCAGAAACGCTTTGCGGATCGCCAGGATGACCAGCACCGTGATGTAGGAAAGGCCGACGGCCGGCAGGTAGGAATAGCGGTTGGCCGCCGGGAAAAAATGCCAGATCACCCCGAAAGCCGGCAGCAGGGTCAGGAGGAAAAACCCCCAGCCCCAAAGGCATTCGCGCCTGGACCCCTTCAGCGCCATGAAGGAGCCGCCGATCACCACGAAAGCCGGCAGCAGGGAAAGCCATAAAGGGGGCATGAAAAAGCGCATGTCGGTCGGGTAGTGGGCGGAGAGTCGGGAGGGCCAGAAGGTCTTCTGCAGGTAGAACGGGATGAGCCGGATGGAGTTTCCCAGCATGACCGACGGCGGGCCGCCGGGATCATGCATGGAGAAAGCCTGAAGGCTGCTCCAGCTGCTGATGCCGTAGACGATCAGGATGACGGCGAAGGGGATCTTCTCCAGCCAGCGCCTCCGGGAGATCCGGGCCTCGAATTTCCAGTCCATGAGCAGCAGGGCCGCCGGCAGGACCAGGGCGCTCATCTTGGCCAGGACGGCGAGCGCGAACATCAATAGGGTCGCCAGGTAATCCCGGCCGGCGCCTTTTTTCAGGTAACGGACATAGAACAGCAGGGCCAGCAGCAAGAAAAACGCGAACAGCAGGTCCTTGCGCTCCGTGATCCAGGCCACGCTCTCCACGCGCAGCGGATGGATGGCGAACAACAGGCCGGTGAAAAAAGCCGCCCCCCGGGAACGGGAAATGCCGCGGATCAGGAAAAAGACCAGGATCGCGTTCAGGACATGCAGGAGCAGGTTGACGGCGTGGAACCCGGCGGGCCGCAACCCCCACGCCTGGTACTCCAGCGCGAAGGACAGCGTGACCAGCGGGGAGAAGACCGTGTGCGGCCGGGTGGTGGTGAAAATGCGCCGGATGTTCTCCGGCGCCAGTGAACGCACCAGCGGATTGGCGGTCAGGTAGGCATTGTCGTCGAAATTGGTGAAGCCGTTGAACAGCGATGGATAGAACGCGGCCGCCACGATGACGGCGATCAGCAGGCAGGCGGAAGTATCCCCGATTTCGATCAGGCCGCGAAGCTTCACAGGCGGGATTTAAACACAATGGGAAAAGCCAGTCAATCGCCGCGGGCGACCCGGGCGGACGGGGGAAGCCCGCGCTGTTCCCCGATGGCTTCGACGCGCTCGCGCAGCGCGGGCTGCCCGGGATTCAGGCGCAGGGAGCGGCGGTAGAACTCGAGGGACTCTTCGGCGCGATGCAGGGCGAAGAAAATGTCGCCGATGCTGTTGAGGATCCTGAAATCTTCCCCCTGTTCGCCGGCCAGCCGTTCGATCCTCCTCCGGCCCTCCTCCTCGAGCCCGGCCAGGAGGGCCAACTGGATGGAACGCAGCCTCCACGCGATGGCCACGGAATCCGGATAGGGGAAGGCGTTCCATGCCGCCAGGAAGTTGCCATGGCGCAGGAAAAACCCCGCCCGGCGGTCAGGGCCCATGACTTGGAATGCACTCTCCTCGCCAGCGATCCTTCCCGCCCATTCCGCGGCCTGCGGAGCCGGGAGGGCGCGAACGGCGGCGCGGGCCTTGTCCCAGGCGGCAAAGGCCACATAGAGGGCGACGAGGCTTTCCTGCCGCCTCGGCGCCGGCAGGGCTGCGCCCGATACCAGGATCGCCGCTTCCGCCGCGGCCAGGTCGCCGCGGGCGCGATGGATCATTTGCAGCCGGAGCAAGCGATGCCTGGCCTGGGGCGGATCCAGCTGCAAGGCGCGGATTTTTTCCAGCCAGCCCAGGCTTTCCCGATAACGGGCCTGGGCGAAGGCGATGTCGGCGAGATGCAGGGCGATCCCCGCGGCGGTGGAAGGCTTCATCGGCGCTGCCAAGGCCCGGTTCAGCAGCGCCTCCGCCCGCATGATTTCGCCGCCGGCCAGGAGTTCCCCGGCATGCTTGTAGAGGAAAAAGCTTTCGCCCGGAGCGGAGTGCAGGGCACGGCTCCAAAAACCGGCTTCATTGCGGTAGCTCCGCGCCTGGATGGTTACCGTGACGACCGAGGCGGCCAGCATGAGGATCAATACCGCCCGCCTGGCCGCAGGGCGCAGGCCGGCGAGTCGATGGCCGAGGAACCAGGTCCAGCCGAGGGCCGGGACCAGTAGGTAGCGGGTCGAGATGCTGAAGGGATGGATCGGAGTGAATACCATCAGGACGGTGCCGCAGAGAAAGGGGACCGTCCAGGACCAGGCCGGGGCCAGCTCGGCCCGCCAGGCTCCCCAGCGTCCCTTGGCGAGGGAGTGCCCGAAGTTCCCGTCGCGAGAGGCCAGGTTGGGGAGCGTTATGATCAGCAGCGCCAGGAGCGATCCGGCCGCGATGTAGGGCAAAGTCAGTACGGAGCCGATCGGCAGGAACATGTCATAGGCATAGGGAAAGACGAGTGAACGCGCGTAGTAACCGAGCGCGCCCAGCGGCTGCAGTACATTCTCCCAGAATCCGGGGAAAAGGCGGATCGGGACGCCGCCGCGGCCGATCACCGACGATTTGAGCAGCCAGTACGCCGCCGTGACCAGCAGGGGCGAAATGCAGCAATGGAGGGTGAGGCGGCGCTTGCGGATGAGCTGGTGGAGCGGGAAAATGGGGAGGAAGAAGACGGCGGATTCCTTGGAGAGGAGTGCCAGGGCATAGCTGAACACGGCGAGGCCCAGGAGGCAAGAAGAGCGCCGCTCCAGGAAAAGGTCGAACAGCAGCAGGGCCAGGGATGCGAAAAAAAGCATCAACAGGTCGCAGCGGCCGACCACCCAGTTGATATTATCCAGGTGCAGGGGGAACAGCGCGTAGAGCAGGATGGCCGCCTCGGCCGCTCCGGGCGGCGCGGGCAGGCGTTGGAGAAAAAAATAGAGAATGAAGAGAGAAGCGATGAAAAGGAAAAGGTTCACCAGCCGCAGGCGCCAGGGGGAGAGTCCCCAGGCGGCATTTTCCGCCATGAAAGAGAGGATCATCAGCGGCCGGTAGTAGTCGTAACCGCCGTCGCTGCGCTGGCTGGTCGTCTGCCAATAACCGGAGGCAAAGACGGCCGGAAGCGAGAACTTCCCCTTCAGGAGGTCGTTCTCCAGAATGATCGGCTTGGAATCCCAGATCAGTTCATGGCCCAGGTTGGGGAGGTACACCAGGATGGGCAGGATGATGAGAATGATGGCAAAAAAGGCCCGCTTCCGCTTCATGGACTGAGATTGTAGCAAACAAAGCGGGGAAAAGGCAAAGATCATCCGGGGGGGCGCTCCGGGCGGCTCCGGCAGGGATGGAACAATGAATTCACGCGGCCCGGAGTTTCCCATCGCTTGTCATTCATGCTATAACAACCGTACATGCTCGACAAGAATGGCGTGTCCGGCCGCTCCCTTTCCCTGACCCTGGGCGGAAAACTCGCCCGGAGCCTGAAGGCGCTGATCTTCCCCGTGCTGTATCATGGCCATGCGCGCCGGTGCCCGGTATGCGGAAAGAGTTCGCGAAAGTTCCTTTGCTTCGGTGATTTGAAACGCAGGGACGCCCGCTGTCCCCGCTGCGGTTCCCTGGAGCGGCACCGCCTGGCCTGGCTCTATTTCACCCGGATGACCGACTTGTTCGACGGCAGGCGCAGGAAAATGCTTCACATCGCTCCCGAGCCGTGCCTGGCCTCCCGGATGCGGCGGCGCCTGGACGATGGCTACCTGAGCGCCGACATGGAGGATCCGGCCGCCATGGTCAGGATGGATGTGACCGCGATTCCGTTCCCCGGGGAAAGCTTCGATGTCGTTTTTTGCAGCCATGTGCTCGAACATGTGGCGGACGACAGGAAGGCCTTGCGCGAATTTTTCCGGGTCCTGAAGCCGGGGGGCTGGGCCGTTCTCCTGGTTCCGGTCAATGCCCCGCGGACGATGGAGGATCCCGCGATCGTCGACAGGGATGAAAGGAAAAGAATTTTCGGCCAGGAAGACCATGTCCGGCGCTATGGCCCGGATTACGTCGAGCGGGTGGAGCGGGCAGGCTTCACGGTCAGGGTCGTCCGCCCGGAGGATGTTTGCCGGGCCGGGGAGATCGAGCGCCTGGGACTGGCCGCCGCCGACGAAATCTGCCGCTGCGACAAGCCTTAGCTCAGGATGGCAGCCAGGGGATTCAGGCGGTCAGGGAGGCCAGCCGGCGGTTCAGCTCTTCCATTTGCTTTTCCCAGGAAAAGCCGGCGATCACCGCCGGGCGGCGCTGCAGGGAGGAGCGGAAGCGCGATTCGCCCAGCAGGCGCTCCAGCATGCCCGTGATGCCCGCCACGTCGCCCGGCGACACGCACCATCCGCAGTTGCTGTCGCTGACGATGCGCCGGATTTCCAGGTCGTCGCTGAGGGCGAGCACGGGCTTTTGCGAGAAAAGATACTCGAACAATTTCAACGGGATGCCGCTGCGCTCGCCCGGGCGCGTGACCAGGAGCAGCAGATCGGCCGATTCCTGAAGCGCCAGGGCCTGCCGGCGCTCCGCGAGCGGATGGATCACTGCCTGGCCTGAGACCAGAAGATCGCGCAACAGCTTTTTTTCCCTGCCGGAGATCTCCCCGGCAAGATGCAGCCGGAATGGAGCGAGGCCTTTGTCCTTGCCTGCCTGCCGCAGCGCGGTGAGCAGGGGGCGGATGTCGGTGGCGGCGTCGGAAAGCGCGAAGCGCCCCGTATGGACGATGTGCATGCGGCCGGAAGGAAGCGGGACCGAAGTCAGGTTCGACCATTCCAGCGGATCATAGCCGTTGTAGATGACGGCGCCGCGGCTCGCCGGGTAGGCTTGCCGGAAATAGTCGTGCAGCACGGGTGTCACCGACGTGATCAGTGCGGAACCCGCGGCAGCCTCCGCTTCGGTTCTCCGGTATTTCTCCCGGACGCAGCGGTGGGCGGCGAGCCTTTTCCCCTCGATCGGGAGGAACATCAATCCGTCGCGAAAATCGCTGACCAGCGGTATTTGCAGGCGGCGGGAGAACCCCAGCCCGATCTCCAGCGTCTCCAACGGCGGATAGGTGGCGATGACCAGGTCGGGCCGGGTGCGGCGGCCGATCTCATCCATGCGGGCCAGAACGTTTCTTTTCCAGGGAGAAAAAATCGAGGCGTAACGGCCCAAAGCATTCTGCGCCTCGGCGAAACCGCGGTAAAGGAGCCAGGGCAGGCGATTTTTCCCGGAATGGGCGCGGGCGTATGCGGGATCATGGACGCGGATGGTCTCCGCATCGTCCTGCAGGGCCGATCGGTACGCGTGAGTGAGGACGGTGACGGAATGGCCGCAGCGCCTCAGCCAATCGGCCATCTGCAGCGGGCGCACCGAGCCGGCGCAGTTGAGCGGCGGGAAATAGTACGCGACCAGCAGAATGTTCATGGTTTGTTCCCGGCCAGGACTTCCCGGAACAGCCCGCAGAATTGTCCCCCGATCACCTGGGGCGAGAAGCGCTCGCGGACCAGCCGCGGACCCGGCGCGCGATCGAATTCCGGCATGCGGTCGGCCATTTTTTCCATGGCCGCGGCCAGGGCTTCCTCATCGCTGAACGGCACCAGGACGCCTGACCCCTCGGGCAGATACTCGGCGACGGCGGTCGGCGTGGAGATCACGGCCAGGCCGCAGGCCAGCGCTTCCGCGGCCACGCAGGAAAAAGTCTCGACATGGCTGAAGACCACCAGGATGTCGCAGCGGCGCATGACGGCCGCGATCTCCCTCTCGGGAAGCGGCTCCTCGAAAAACACCGCGCGGTCGAGCAAGCCAAGCGAACGGGCCAGGTTCTCGCATTCCGTCCGCGTCGGTCCCCTGCCGATCACCCGCAGCTGAATGTCGGAGCGGCGGCGGCAGAGGATGCCCATGGCCCTCACGATGCCGGCGAGGTTTTTCGTCTCCTTCTGGAAGGAGATGTGCAGAATGGAGATGGTCTTCCGGAGAGCCGCACGGGTCTCGGGGGAAAACAGCTCTGTGTCGATGACGTTGCCGATCACCCTCCAGTCAGAGGCCCGGAGTCCGTGGCGGCGCATCCCTTCGGCCAGCATCGCGGAAACGGTGGTCACGGCCCGGCAGCGGGCACAGAAACGCCGGATGAACCACCTGCGGATGGGGTTCTCATGATCCGGCTGCTGCAGGTATTTCGTCCAATGCTCGCTGAATACGACCGTCTGCCGCCGCCAAAACCACTTCAGGCTGAGGATCAGCCCGAGGGGAGGCGTCACCTGGACATGGACCAGGTCGGGGTCCTGGAACGGGGCCGGCAGGGCACGGCGTCCGGCCATCGCCGCCGCCATGAAGCGCAGCGCATGCAACAGGGGGCGCCAGGGGGAAGGACGCGCCGGGCGGAAGTAGGCGCGCACCGTCGGCACGTCGTCCTCCAGCGCGAAAACGATCTCGCGTTTTTTTTTCAGCGCCGGATCATGGGTGACGAAGAGGACCGCGGTCGGGCAGAAGGCGGCGATGGCCAGCGTCTGGCGGCGGACAAAGAGCCCGTTGAGCGGAGCGCCGCGGTGCGGATACCAGCAACTCGGCCAGACGAGCACGCGCGGAGCGCATGGCGTCCCGGCGTCGCGACTCTCCAGCTGAAGCACGCTGCAACCTCCCTTTGCGCACGGACGGCTCCCATTATCGCAGGGAGGGGCAGGGAATGCAATCGGCCGTTCAGCGCGGTCCCAGCAGCGAGGCCAGGAGAGGAAGGAAATCCCTTGCCTGCCGCTCCCGCGAATAGGGCCGGGGATCCAGGTCGGGATCCAGGCAGTTCGGCCGCGTGCGGTTGATCTCGCGCAGGGCGGCGGCCGCTTCCGCGACCGTCGCGGCCGTGTAGGCGTGGCGGAAGGGGCGCAGCAGCCGGGCCAGGGCGTCACCGGTCTGGCAAAAGGCCAACACCGGCCGGTTCAGGCGGATGGCGTCGTAGACCTTGGTGCCCACCATCAGCGGCGAGCGATGATTGAGCACCATGACGTCCATGGCGGCCAGCTGCGCGATGCCGGCCTCGTATTCGCTGGTTCCGTGAAAAACAAGAGATTTCTCCAGGCCCAGGCGCGCCGCTGACTCGGCCAGCGCTTTTTCCCCGTCGGCGCTGCCGAAGTGGTGGATCTCCACGGCGAACCCGGCGGTCAGTTCCGCGACTGCCGCCGGCAGCAGGAATGAGTGAGCCGGGGAATAAGGGGAAAATTTTCCCCAGATGCCGAGACGCAGAGCCGGGCTGGATCTCGCGCCGGGGGCGGGAACGAGCGGATCGCCTTCATAGCCGTTCTCCAGGACCTGGAATCGCTCCCGCGGCAGGTGCGGGAAAGCGGCGCGGCGCAGGGCCGTCATTTCGGGAGTGACATCGGTGATGAGCCGGGCGCCGGCGACGGCGCGGCGCTCGAGAAAACGGATGAGTTGCGCTGAAAAGCGCAGCGGCAGGTGGGAACCCAGGCCCCAGGCATCGCGGAAATCGAGCCAGTACGGAAGGGCGAAACGCTTCGCCAGCCCGGGCGCCAGGACGAAGGAGAAGAAGGGGCCGCCGGTGAAGGCCAGCAGACGCGGGCGCTCCCGGCGGATCAGCTGCTCCAGGGATCTCCGGAAAGGGCGCTGCCAGGCGAGCAACTCCCCGAGGAAGGGCAGGCGCGGGATGCGCGGCGGCCGCCGGGGCGGCGGTGCGACGTGAACGGAAACCCGCTCATGCCCAGTCGGCTCCGCTCCCGCCCGGCCGCTCAGCGGCGATGTGAGCACGGCCACGCGATAACCGTTTTCGGCGAAAAAGCGGCTCAGGAAGCCCCAGCGCCTGGCGCCCACTCCGGAAAAGGGCGGGAAGTAGAATGAAACAAGCAGCAGGTCAGCCGCCATGGTCGGTGAAGTTCTCCCAAACGATCCGGATCGGCTTGCGCGGGAGAACTTGCGATGGGATCAGCGTCGCGGCCAGGTCGGCGGCCGCCCGGCATATCTTGAATGCCCACAGGAAAGAGAAGCGTCTCCAGAGTGGCACGGTGGTCTTTGAGGGAAATTCACGGTGCAGAGAATCCGGACGCGGGGGAAGCAATGCCAGCAGGAAGCGGCCGGCCAATGTCAACGGGCGGCGGGGCGGGAAGCGATCCGGATAGAAGCGGGACAGGCACCTGTGGCCGAAACGCGCCCGAAACTGCTTGCGGAAGAGAGAAAGCGCACGGCGCGGCGGGTGCAGAAGTGCCGGCTGCGAAAGCAGGGCCTGCGCATAACCGGCGCGATGAACCCGGTCGCCGAATTCCAGGTCGCCGCCGGAAAAGAGACGCTCATCGAAACCGCCGATTTCCTCCAGAACCCGTTTTTTCACCGCCAGGCCTGCGGTAACTCCAAAGTGGGAATCCCGCAGGTAGGTGGCGATAGGGAAGGCATGAGCCATTTCATAGGCTTCGGAGGCAGTGGGGTGCGGAGCATCAACAATATCAATGGCACAGGCCAGATAATCTGCCGTTTCGAGGGCGGATATTACTGCGGGCAACCAACCGTTAGGGACCTCGACGCCAGCGTCAAGGAAGACAACCACCTCCGCATTGGCTTTTTCCAATGCCCGGTTGCGGGCGAAATACGAGCCGCGGCGAGGAGAGATGGACACCATGGACGCGCCGTGACGGCGGCAGATGCCGGTCAGGGCTGGGTCGTCGCCATCGTTGGCGACGAGGAACTCCAGCGTCCTGCCGCTGGGCTGCTGGGCCTCGATGCCGGCGAGGGTCTTCTCCAGGCCGGAGGTGTTCCCGTGGGCGGGAATGAGCACGCTGATCGCATTGTCGTCTTGTCTTGCCGTGGGCATTTTTTGTGCGTCTTATTGTACACCGCGCGGCCGGCAAATGAAACCGTGTGTAGGAGTCCATTACATATTGGA
>DCVK01000008.1 GCA_002335385.1 Candidatus Aminicenantes bacterium UBA2190 | reverse complement strand
ACACCGCTCCCAGCAGGATGAATCCGGCAAAGCTCAAAATAAAAACGCGGGTCGGGGTGAGCCAGCGCGGCAGCCTGGTTAAAATTTGCGGTTTCATTCCTGAGTATACCCTGAAAAATTTTATCACACTTGCGGGATCGCATACAACCGCACTCCGGAATTCAAAAGCTTGTGATATACTATCCATTCGAAATCAGTGCAACGAAGGAACCGCAATGATCAGCAACGAGATCTGGATACTGGCCGGGACGGCGGCCGCGCTGGGATTCTTCCACACCCTGGTCGGCCCCGACCACTACCTGCCCTTCATCGCCATGGCCAAGGCCCGCCACTGGGCGCTGCGCAAAACGCTGGCCATCGCCTTCTTTTCCGGCCTGGGCCACGTACTGGGCTCAGTGCTGCTGGGTTTCATCGGCCTGGGCCTGGGCCTGGCCGTCAACCGGCTCGAAGCCACCGAGTCCTGGCGCGGCAACGCCGCCGCCTGGCTGTTCATCGGCTTCGGCTTCGCCTATCTCATCTGGGGCCTGCACCGCGCCTTCAAAAACCGGGCCCACCACCACGCCCACGCCCATGCCGATGGTGCGCTCCACGACCACCTGCACCAGCACGAAAGCGAGCACGTCCACGTCCACGACCTGGAGAAAAAAACCAACATCACCCCCTGGATCCTCTTCACCCTGTTCGTCTTCGGCCCCTGCGAGCCGCTGATCCCGCTGATCATGTACCCGGCGGCCAAGCACAGCATGGCCGGCGTCGCCCTCGTCGCCGGGGTGTTCGCCGTCGCCACCATCGCCACCATGCTGGCGATCATCGCCCTGTCCGCCTGGGGCCTGAGCTTCGTGCGCCTGGGGCGCCTCGAGCGCTATGCCCACGCCCTGGCCGGAGGAGCCATATTCCTTTCAGGGCTGGCGGTGCAATTCCTCGGACTTTAGCGAACTTCAGTGAAAAGTGAATGGTGAAAAGTGAAAAGGAAGAAACCGGAGAAGAACTTTTCGGGTTTTTTTTCTTCGACATTTCACTTTTTACTTTTCACTTTTCACTGATTCGGGAGAAGTAGAAATGAACCTGACCGCAAATGACATCATCCAAGACCTGGAACTCGTACGGACCAAGTCCCCCCTGGTGCACAACATCACCAACTACGTGGTCATGAACTCGACGGCCAACGCCCTGCTGGCCGTCGGCGCCTCGCCGGTCATGGCCCACGCCGTCGAGGAAGTCGAGGACATGGTGGGCATCGCCGCGGCCCTGATCATCAACATCGGCACCCTGAGCGAACCCTGGGTGGCCGCCATGTCCAAGGCGGGCGTCGCCGCCGGCAAAAAAGGCATCCCCATCGTCTACGACCCGGTGGGGGTCGGCGCCACACCCTACCGCACGCGCGTTTTTCGCGGCCTGATCGAGACCGCCTGGCCGACCGTCATCCGCGGCAACGCCTCGGAGATCATCGCCGGCGCTGGCGACTTCTCCGCCACCAAGGGGGTCGACAGCGCCGCCGCCGCCGAGAGCGCCCTGGCCAGCGCCCAGTGGCTGAGCGGGCAGCACGATTGCGTGGTATGCGTCAGCGGCGAGACCGATTATATCGTCGACCAGGACCGGGTGCTCCTGATCCGCAACGGCCATCCGCTGATGCCGAAGGTCACCGGCCTGGGCTGTACGGCGACGGCGCTGTGCGGCGCCTTCGCCGCCGTCCAGCCCGACCGTTTCCGGGCCACCGCCTCGGCCATGGCCGTGATGGGCATTGCCGGCGAGATCGCCGGCGAAAAGGCGGACGGGCCCGGCAGCATGCAGCTCCATTTCCTGGATGCGCTGTACAATATGACCGGCGCCGATATCGAAAAACGTTTGAAGATGGCCTAAAAACAAAGGGAATCGACCTAAACTCATCCCCCACCCCCGCTGAAGCGGGATGGCTTCGCTGTATGCCTCGCTAAGGCCTCGGCCCCGCTGAAGCGGGATGGCATCGCTTTATGCCTCGCTAAGGCCTCGGCATAGCGATGCGTACATAGCGATGCGTACCTTCTGCTTGCGAAGAGAAAGGGAATAATCAGAATTGCTTTTCCCCCTCTCTTTGCGAAGAGAGGGGGGCTGGGGGTGAGTTGTAAATCAATTGCCAATGAGCAAAATAAAGGAGGGATTTTTTCAGCGTTATAAAAAAATCCGATTCACCGCCGCCACCCGCGCCGCCGTTTCCGCCTGGAACTCGCGCACCATGGCCGGGTATTTCGCCCCGGCCGCCTTCATGGCGGCCATGTTCTCCAGGTTGACGCCGCCGATGGCCGCGATGGGGATGGCGACCGCGGCCGCGATGCGGCGCAGCCCCTCCAGACCAACCACCGGGTAATTTTCCTTGGTGGGCGTGGCGACCACCGCGCCGACCCCCAGGTAGTCGGCGCCGCGGCGCTCCGCCTGCACGGCTTCCTCCAGGCTCGAGCAGGAGATGCCGATGATCATCCCCGGCCCCAGCAGCGAGCGGGCCGCCTCGATCGCGACGTCGTCCCGGCCGAGGTGAACGCCGTCGGCGCCGCTGAGCAGGGCGATGTCCAGCTGGTCGTTGACGATGAAGAGCGTGCCGCTGGCGGAGGCGGCGCCGCGAATGGCCAGCGCCGTCGCCAGCCGCCGGGCCGCCGGCGCGTCCTTCTCGCGGTACTGCACGATGCGGGCGCCGGCAACGCAGGCGGCGCGGGCAATTCCTTCGTCATGGGTCACGACATAGGCGCCCCCGGGAAGATCACGGAAGCCCAGACGCGTCCGCAGCGGCCGCCCGGCCTTCTCGATGATGCGGGCATGGCTCTGGAAAGCCAGCTCGGGCAGGTTCGCCAGCGGGAAATATTCCGCCGCCGCGGCGTCGTCGCCGGGGCGGAGTTCCCCGCCGGCGACGCCGACCAGGAAGCCGGCCACCAGCACTTCGCCGGCAAGAGGGTTCATTCCCATTTCCAGGGCGACCAGGCCCCGGATGCTGCCGGAAAGCCCGGTCTCCTCGCGCAGCTCGCGCAGCATGCACTGCTCGGGCGTTTCGCCGGTCTCCTGGAAGCCGCCCGGCAGGCACCATTTGCCCTGCCCCGGCTCCGCGCCGCGCCGCACCAGCAGCAGCTCGTGGCGCCCGTTGAACACCACGGCCGCCGTCGCCGGCACCGGGTTCTCGTAGAGCACGACCCGGCAAGCCGGGCAGTAATCCCGTTGCCGGCCTTCCTGTGCTCGCTTTTCCAGCTTGCCCCCGCAGCGCGGGCAGAATGTTTTCCCCATCGATCGTTCCTTCCGCCGGCGGCGCCGGCAGAGTTCAGTGTATGCCAACGCGGCCGGGAAAACAACCGCCGGCTACGGCGGATCCGATTGATGTTCCTCACCTTTCCTGCTACAATCGCCCCTCATGCACGCACGGCAAGGAGGCATGCCCCGCTGACCCGGCTTATGGAGAACCCGACGATGGAACCCCGCGAATTCTCCGCCAGCGATCTGCAGGTCCGCTACCTGGGTTTGGCCGGCCTGCAACCGGGAGCGATCGTCAACGGCCGCTACCGGGTGGAACGACTGATCGGCAGGGGCGGCTTCGGCATGGTCTTCCTCGCCCGCGATCTGACCCTGAAGGCCCCGGTGGCCCTGAAGTTCTTCGATCCCCAATCGCTGCACGACCGGAAGAAATTCCTGCGCGTGCAGAGAGAGATCAACCTTTCGCGGCGGATCAGCGACCCGCGCATCGTCAAGATCTTTTCACTGGAGACCTGGTCGGGCATCTGGTTCATGGCCATGGAGCTGGTCCAGGGGCAGAACCTGAAAGAGAGGCTGAAGGAGTCGGGCCCCTTCCGCTGGGAGGAATTCCGCCCCCTGTTCTCCGAGATACTCAAGGGAGTAGGGAGCCTGCATGAACAGGGGATCATCCACCGCGACCTGAAGCCGTCAAACATCATGGTCGGCCCCGGCGGCGAGATCAAGATCCTCGACTTCGGCCTGGCCAAGGAGATCGGCGACCTGGAAAAGACCTCCTCCATCGGCGAGATCGTCGGCTCGCCCTATTATCTGTCCCCGGAGCAGATCCAGGGGCGGGAGCTCGGCGTCGCTTCCGACATCTACCAGCTGGGCATTCTCCTCTTCCAGGCGCTGACCAACGCCTTCCCCTTCCCGGAAACGACCACCATGAACCTGGTCCTGATGCACCTGAACCAGAAGCCCGACCGCATCGCAACGCGGGGAGTGAGGGTCCCGGGGATCGTCGAGTTCACCGTGGCCAAAGCGCTGGCCAAGAGGCCGCAGGACCGCTTCGCCAGCGTTGCGGCAATAAGCGACCGCCTGCGCAGGGGCAGCACGCCTCTGGGCCATTCCCTGGCGTGTCGCATACCCGGGTTCTGCCGCGTTGCGGCCGCCGCTGCCGCGACCCTGTTCCTGGTCGCGGCAGCCTATTTCACGACCTACGGCTCCAGGCAAGTACGCTCGGTGGCGGCCGACCGCACCTCGGTCAGGGCCATGAACCGCTTTGGCCGGACCGTCTGGAAAAAAGAATTCTCCCCCTTCACGGTCCACGTCGCCCGAATGGCCCGGGGCCCGGTCCCGGAGAACCTGCAGGACCAGCAAAACCCCATCCGCTTCGTCAACGACTCGCTCCTGGCCGCTCTCCCCTTCCGGCCCTCGCCGCTGGCGCTGGTTTTCCTGAGCCATCCGGGCAAAGGCAAGTTCGCCCGGGACGGCTCGATCAATTCCGATCGCTTCGACAACCGCCTGGCCGTCCTGAGCGAGCGGGGGGCGCTGCTCGGCCGGGAATCCTACAGAAATGCCTTCGACCTGCAGCCCTATGATTTCGCTCCGGTATTCACCATGTCCGCTTACAGGGATGTCGGCAAGGGCAGCGGCGGGGAAAATCTTTCCCTGTTCCACCTGCAGAATTTCCAGGGCATGTACCCCTCGGCCCAGGTGGCGCTCAAAGGGACCACTTTCGCGGTGCTCTGCAGCCCCGGTTCCATCCAGGACACCCGGGTGATCCGCAACGGCTCCCGCGAAGTGTCCCTGCTGGTCCTCGGCGCCAACAACCTGATCTCGCACCTGGCCTACCTGACCGAGATGAATTTTTCACCTGGCCGCTCCGGGAGCGCATCGGTCGTGCCGGACTACTTTCACGATCTGAACATGAAACCCGGGGATTTCCTGGCATTCGTGCCGCGGCGCTGCCAGATCACCGAGGAGCACTGGCTGGACCAGGGCCGGGTCGTCTTGTTCGACGACCAGGACAGGAAAAAAATAAGCGTCTTCCGCGACGGCCGCCTGGCCGTGGATGATTCGGGCAACGTCTCGACCTACCGGGAAAATCCCGCCACGCTCGCCCTGGCCTATGGCCTGATCAACGAGTTTTTCCAGCAAAAGACGGTCCGCCGCAATCCGGAAAAAGCGCTGGAGATCGCCACCCGCGCCGCCGCCCTGCCGGTGCAGAATC
Organism: Candidatus Aminicenantes bacterium UBA2190; assembly: GCA_002335385.1. Classification (GTDB taxonomy): domain Bacteria; phylum Acidobacteriota; class Aminicenantia; order UBA2199; family UBA2199; genus UBA2199. The sequence goes on along the minus strand of DCVK01000008.1, from coordinate 58,630 downwards.
CATATCTGCGCTCAGCTTTGCATTGTCTGCAAGGGGACCTTGAACTCGCCCTGGGCCGCTACGCCGCCGCGAAGAAGAGCCTGGAGAAGGCGCTGCGCCTGTTTCCCCGCAACAACGACGCGATCGGGAAGATCCTGGAGACCGCCTTTTTCGAGAAGGGTCCGCAAGAAGCGATCGCCTTGCTCGAACAAGCCTATTCCCAGGGGCAGAACCTGTACGGCCTGGGCGAAACGGGAAATTGCCTCTTTGCCGGCTACGCCCACCTGGCCGCGGGCCAGGCGGAGAAAAGCAGGGACTGCTTCGAGAAGATATTCCAGTTGTACTTTCCCGATTCCAGGGAGACGCTGCAGGGCATCATGGAAATGTTCCGGGGGGAATATGGCCGGGCCCTGAAGCTCTTTTCCCTGGCGGAAGACAAGACGCCTGGATTCTTCGACATCAGGGAACTCCGGCTGCTCCTGGCGCGCAGCATGGTCCTGACCGGGACCAACCCGGGCCGCGCCCGCTGGATCCTGGAGGACCTGTCCAAGTTCTCCCTGCGCCAGGGACACATGGCGGAAATTTCCTTGTGCTTCCTGCTGGCCCGGGCAGGGAAGACGGAGGAGATCCGCGAACGAATCGGCCCGGCGTTCGCCAAGCTCAGAAAGATCGCGGCGGGCGACTTTGAGACCCGCCTCTGGTTCTGGTATGACGCCTTTGTCTATGCCCGGACGATGGAGTTGCTGGGCGATCGCGCCGCGGCCCGCGGAGGATATCGTCTCTGCCTGGAAGCCAATCCCCATACCGCCCTGGCCGGAGAAGCGCGCAAGGCCCTGGCCAAGCGCTAACTACCGCCGACCCGGGCAGCTTCTGCTATAATGGCAGTCGATGGCAATAACAAAGATCGCTGAGATCGCGAAGCTCTGCGCCGACTGCGGCACCTGCCAGTCGGCCTGCCCGGTTTACCAGGTCGAGCTCACGGAACCGAACTCGCCGCGCGGCAAGGTCAACCTGGCCAAGGCGCTGGCCGATGGCCGCCTCGAGCCGAATGCGCGAAACCGCTCGCTGCTCTACCAGTGCCTGGTCTGCGGCGGCTGCGAGCACGCCTGCCCCCAGGGGGTCGAGTTCACCCGGATGATGATCGAGCAGCGCAACCGCGCCGCCGGCGGCCGGAGCATCCCCTGGCTCAAGAAAGCCGCCCTCTTCCTCTACCAGGGGTTCATTCTGCGCAGGGTCCTCTGGCTGCCGCGCCTGCTGGCGCGGACGCCGCTCAAGAGGAAGCTCTCCCTGCCCGCCCTCGAAAGGGCCGGCTTGAAAAAGATCCGCGGCGGCGACCCGGAAAAAGAACACGATGTCCTGCTTTTCCCGGGCTGCGTCTTCACTTACTTCTACCCGCGCAAGACGGTCGAGATCAAGGCGCTGCTCGAAGGCCTGGGGTTCAGCGTCCTCTATCCCGAAGGGCTGCAGTGCTGCGGTTTCCCCTACCTCTCGCAGGGCTGGGGGGAGAAATTCGCGAAGCTGAAAGAAAAGAACGAAGCCGTTTTCCGGCGCTTCCGTTTCCGGCAGATCGTCGTTCCCTGCTCGACCGGCGCGCTGGCCTTCAAAAAATATTACGATCTCCCTGGAATCGAAATCCTGACACTAAACGAGTTCCTCTTCAAGAAAGCCGCAGACACCGCGATCGACGCGGAATTCGGCGCCGGACTGCCCGGGCCCTTCACCTACCACGATCCCTGCCACGACCTCCACTCGCTGAGGCTGCAGCAGGAGGCGCGCCATTTCCTGGAACGGTTCGGCGAACGCTTCCGCAACGACGACTCGGGGCTGTGCTGCGGTTTCGGCGGCATCTTCAAGGTCGGCTTCCCCTCTACTTCCAGGAAGATCCTCGCCAAAAGAACCTCGCGGCTAAATGAGCTGGGCGTAACGGCCGTTGTCACCTCCTGCCCGGGATGCTACATGCAATTGAAAGAAAATCTCGACTTGCCCGTTTATTTCTTCAGTGACCTGTTCGAGAAATAATATGCCTTCGTGACGCGTAACGCGTGACGCGTAACATGTAGCAGCACTAAATGACTAAAACAATGACACAAAAACTTATCTGTATTACGAATCACATAGTCTTTGCTCTCCTTGTTTATACCATTGGATCATTGGTGCTGGAATTTTCTGTCTGCTTCTTTTCGTGTCACGCGTCACGCGTTACGCGTCACAGAGTCCCGTCTTTTATAACCTCATTCCGGGTTGACAGTCAGCGCCACATCCCCTAAAATCGGGTCATGGAAGCCAAAGAGATACCCGATGTGCAATTGAGGGAATTGATCGATACCATCCAGCGCGAGGGCGTGGACAAGGCCCGCCAGGAGAGCGAGTCGCTGCTGAAGCAGGCCCGGGCGCGGGCCGAAGAGCTCGTGTCCGCTGCCCGCGCCCAGGCCGACGCGCTGCTGGCCGGAGCGCGGCGCGAGCAGGAGCGGCTGGAGCACGCCGGCCGCGAGTCGCTGCAGCAGGCGGCCAGGGACCTGATGCTGAAGGTCCGCAAGCAGCTCGAGGCCCTGTTCGCCGCGCTCCTGAAGGAGAAGACCGGGAAGGCGCTCGGGGACAAGGAGATCACTGAGGCCATCGCCGCCTTGATCGCCAATTGGACCCCCGGGCAGCAGGACCAGATCGAGCTCCTGCTGCCCAAAGAGCGCTTCGAATCCATGGCGAAGGCCCTGCGCCAGGCCCTGGCCGGCAAGATCGCCGCCGGCATCGAGATCAAGGCCTCTGCCGACGTGGCCGACGGTTTCCGCGTGTCGGAAAAGGACGGGCACGCCTATTACGATTTTTCCGCCGCCAGCATCGCCGAGAACCTCTCCGTTTCTCTCAACCCGGTCATGGCCGGCATCGTCGCCGACGCCCTGAAGCAGGACGAGTAAGTTGACGCAGTATTACTACCTCGTGGCGTCGCTGCCCATGCTGCGCAGCGACGATCCCCCGCCGCTGCCCAGCCCGGCCTTCCTGGAGCTTTGCCGCGAGCAGGCGGCGGCGGCAGACCACGCCCTGCTCACGCGCATCTCCCTGGCTGCACTCGAGTTCCTGCCCGGGGACCCCGCCGTTTGGAAGGAATATGCGTCATGGGAAACGGCCCTGCGCGATGAACTGGCCGTGCTGCGCGGCCAGCAGCTGGGCCTGGACCCGGCGCCTTTCCTGCGCGTGGCGCCGTTCGTCGCCGGCCTGACCGCCCTCGCCCGGGAAGCGCTGGGCGCCGGCACCCCCGGGGAGGTCGAGGCCGCCCTCGACCGCAGGCGCTGGTCCCGTCTCGATGAGCTCGAGGCGGGAACGCAGTTCGGCCTGGGGCGCCTGGTCGTCTATCGCCTGAAGCTTCTGCTCCTGGAGCGCCGGCAGCGCTTCCAGCCCGAGCCCGGCCGCAAGGCGTTCACGAGCGAGTTCAGCCGCATCCTGGATGGCGCGGCCGCCTGGACGAACGTCGTCTTGCCGCGGCTGGACATGGAGACATGAAATGACGAAAGGAAGGGTCGTCGGCATCAACGGCAACATGGTCACCGTCGAGGTGGCGGGCGATGTCACCATGAACGAGGTCGCCTACGTGTCCTGTGCCGGGAAAAAGCTCAAGTCGGAGGTCATCCGCATCCGCGGCCGCCTGGCCGAGATGCAGGTCTTCGAGATGTCGCGGGGCATCGGCGTCGGCGACGAGGTCGAGTTCACGGCGGAGCTGCTCTCCGTGCGCCTGGGTCCCGGCCTGCTGGCGCAGGTTTACGACGGCCTGCAGAACCCACTGCCGGAACTGGCCGCCCAGTGCGGCTTCTTTCTCGAGCGCGGCGTCTATCTCAGCCCCCTCGACGAGAAAAAGGAGTGGCCTTTCACCCCGGCGGCCAAACCCGGCGACACGGTCACGGCCGGCGACGCGCTGGGGACCGTCCCCGAGGGCATTTTCAGCCACCGCATCATGGTCCCGTTCCAGTTCCGCGAACCCCTGCGGGTCGAGCGCATCGTCCCGGCCGGCTCCTACCGCATCCTCGACACCATCGCCGAGCTCAGCGATGAAAAAGGGAACCGTTTCCCGGTCACCATGACCTTCACCTGGCCGGTCAAGCGCCCGGTCACCTGCTACCGCGAGCGCCTGCGGCCCATCGAGCCGCTGGTCACCCAGATCCGCATCATCGACACCTTCATCCCCATCGCCCGCGGGGGCACCTACTGCATCCCCGGCCCGTTCGGGGCCGGCAAGACCGTCCTGCAGCAGGTGACCAGCCGCAACGCCGATGTCGACATCGTCATCATCGCCGCCTGCGGCGAGCGGGCCGGCGAGGTCGTCGAGACGCTGCGGGAATTTCCCAAGCTGGCCGACCCCCGGACCGGCCGCATGCTGATGGAGCGCACCATTATCATCTGCAACACCAGCTCCATGCCGGTCGCCGCCCGCGAGGCATCGGTCTACACCGCCATCACCCTGGCCGAGTACTACCGCCAGATGGGGCTGCACATCCTGCTGCTGGCCGACTCCACGTCCCGCTGGGCCCAGGCCCTGCGCGAGATGTCGGGGCGCCTGGAAGAGATCCCCGGCGAGGAGGCATTCCCCGCCTACCTGGAGTCGGTCATCGCCGCCTTCTACGAGCGGGCCGGCCTGGTACGCCTGCGCGACAAAGGCACCGGGTCGATCACCATCGGCGGCACGGTCAGCCCCGCCGGCGGCAACTTCGACGAGCCGGTGACCCAGTCGACGCTGAAGGTGGTCGGAGCCTTCCACGGCCTTTCCCGCGAGCGTTCGGACGCCCGCAAGTACCCGGCCATCCATCCCCTGGAAAGCTGGAGCAAGTACCCCGGGCTCATTCACGCGGCGGGGACCGAGTATGCCCGCGACATCCTCTTCCGCGGCAACGAGGCCAGCCAGATGATGAAGGTGGTCGGCGAGGAGGGCACCTCGCTGGAGGACTACGAGCTGTACCTCAAGAGCGAGTTCATCGATTCGGTCTACCTGCAGCAGGACTCCTACGACCCCGTCGACGCCGCCGTTCCCACCGAGCGCCAGCGCCACGTCTTCCGCCTGCTCTTCACGGTCCTGATCTCCCGCTTCGATTTCCACACCAAGGAAATGGCCCGCTTCTTCTTCAACCAGCTGCGCCAGAAGTTCCTCGACTACAACGGCTCGCCGTGGCGAAGCGACGATTTCACCCGCTACGAGGACGAGATCAGGGCCTTCCTGGAAACGAAGCGCAGCGGGGAGGACGAGGAAGGGGGCCGGATACTGAAGCAACTCGGCGGCGAGTCGGAAGGGAACCCATCATGAAAAAGATATACAGCCGGATTGAGGCCATCGCCGGCAACGTCATCACCGTCCATGCCGGCGGCGTGCGCAACGGCGAGCTGGCCGTGGTCAGATCCGCCCACGGATCGTCCCTGGCCGAGGTCATCCGCCTCTACGAGCAGAAGGTTTCGCTGCAGGTGTTCGCCGGCAGCCGCGGCATATCGACCGGCGACCGGGTGCGCTTTCTCGGCCACCCCATGCGCGTCTCCTTCTCCGCCGACCTGCTCGGGCGCATCTTCGACGGCAGCGGCAGGCCCCGCGACCGGGGGCCGGAGCTGGACGAGAACATGATTGAGATCGGCGGCCCGGCCGTCAACCCGGCCCAGCGCATCATTCCCCGGAACATGATCCGCACCAACATCCCCATGATCGACCTGTTCAACTCCCTGGTGGAGTCGCAGAAACTTCCCGTCTTCTCGGTGTCGGGCGAGCCCTACAATCCCCTGCTGGCGCGCATCGCCCTGCAGGCCGAGGTCGACCTGATCATCCTGGGCGGCATGGGTCTCAAGCACGACGACTACCTTTATTTCCGGGAGACCCTGGAGAAGGGCGGCGCCCTGAACCGCACCGTCTTCTTCGTCCACACCGCCTCCGACCCCATCGTCGAATGCCTGCTCGTGCCCGACATCGCCCTGGCCGTCGCCGAGGGCTTCGCCCTGCAGGGCAGGAAAGTGCTGGTCCTGCTGAGCGACATGACCAATTTCGCCGACGCCCTCAAGGAGATCGCCATCACCATGGAGCAGGTGCCGTCCAACCGCGGCTATCCCGGCGACCTGTACAGCCAGCTGGCCGCGCGCTACGAGAAGGCGGTCGACTTTTCCGGGGCGGGATCGATCACCATCCTGGGCGTCACCACCATGCCCGGCGACGACGTCACCCACCCGGTGCCGGACAACACCGGCTATATCACCGAGGGGCAGTATTACCTGAAGAACGGCCGCATCGAACCCTTCGGCTCGCTCTCGCGGCTCAAGCAGCTGGTCAACAGCAAGACGCGCGCCGACCATCGCGCCCTGATGGACAGCATGATCACCCTCTATGCCGCCTTCAAGGAGTCGCTGGAAAAAAAGGCCATGGGCTTCAAAATGACCGACTGGGACCGGAAGCTGCTGAAATACGGCGTGATCTTCGAGCGCGAGATGATGGACCTCTCGGTGAACATCCCGCTGGAAGCCGCCCTGGACAACGGTTGGCGCATCCTCGCCTCCTGCTTCTCCCCTGAGGAGACGCGGCTGCGCAGCGAACTGCTCCGCAAATACTGGCCCTCGCGGGAGGGCGGCGCCGACTGAGCATGCCCGCGGTGAAGCTGACCAAGAGCGAGCTGAAGCGGCAGAAGGACGCCCTCAAGCGCTTCCGGCGCTACCTGCCGACCCTGATCCTCAAGAAGCAGCAGCTGCAGATGGTCATCCGCCAGGTGGAGGGCCGCCTGGAGGAGAAAACCCGCCGGCGCGATGAAACGCTCACCGGCGCCGGTCCCTGGCTGGAGCTGTTCGCCGAGAGTTTCCCCTTCCAGGATTGGCTGACGGTCCGGGGCGTCGAGATCGAGCCGGCCAACGTCGCCGGCGTGGAGATCCCTGTATTCAAATCCATGGAGTTCGCCACCCGCGGCCACGACCTGTTCCTGACGCCGCCCTGGGTCGACGCCGCCCTGGCCCTGCTGGCCGGCCTGGTCCGGCTCGAGGTCGAGATCGGTTTTCTACGCCGGCAGGTCGCCCTGCTGGCGGCCGAACTGCGGGTGACCAGCCAGCGGGTGAACCTTTTTGAAAAGGTCAAGATCCCCCAGGCGCTGGAAAGCATCCGCAGGATCCACATCTACCTCGGCGACCAGCAGACCGCCGCCGTGGTCCGGGGCAAGATCGCCAAGAACAACCTGCTGGACAGGCTGGAAGCATCATGATCGTCTCCATGAAGAAGGCCACGGTGATCACCCGCCAGGGCGAAAGGCAGGAGGCACTGCGCAAGCTCCGCAAGCTGGGACTGCTGCACCTGAGCGCCGTGCCCGCCCAGGTGCCCTCGGCCCAGGATTGGCGGGAAAAGCGGGACCTGCTCGCGAAAGCGCTCGCCGCGGTCGCTTCCCGGCCCGAACGTGATGACCGGCCTGAAGGCGGCATGGAGGCCGCCCTGGAGACGGCCCGCTCCATCCTGGCCAGGCGGGAAGCCGGCCGCGTTCTCGACGAGGAGATCGCCGGCCTGGAAAAGGAGGCGCTGCGCCTGCGCGACTGGCAGGGCGTATCGCTCCCCGACCTGCTGGCCATCCGCGGCCAGGGCTACGAGGTGCACTTTTTCGAGGTCCCGCCCGGGCAGCTGGGCCGGCTCCCCCCCGGGCACGGCGTTTTCGTCGTCCGCCGCGGCAAGACGCTGCTGTGGGTCGCCCTGGTCATCGCCGCGGGCGCGCCCTGCGCTTGCGAGTTCAAGCCCCTCGAGCCGCCGCGCCGCGGCGCCGCCGAGCTGGAGGAACTGCAGGCGGAAAAACGCTCCGCCCGCGAGCGGCTGCTCCGCGAGCTGGACGAAATGGGCAAGGAAGCGGCCGGCCTGGAACGCGCCCTGCGGGCGGCGGGCCGCGAGATCGAGATGGCCGAAGCGGCGGCGGCCATGGGCCACACCGAGGCGCTCTCCTACCTGGCCGGCTTTCTGCCTGCCGGGCAGGCCGCGGAGCTGAAGGAATTCTGCCGCCGCAACGGCTGGGCGCTCCTGCTCCGCGATCCCGGCGCCGACGACGACGTACCGACGATCGTCCGCAACCGGCGCTGGATCGACATCATCCGCCCGGTGTTCCAGCTGCTGGGCACGGTCCCCGGCTATCGCGAATTCGATATCAGCTTCTTTTTCCTGGTCTTTTTCGCCTTCTTTTTCGCCGTGATCATCGGCGACGCCGGCTACGGCCTGGTGCTGCTGCTGGGGACCCTGTTCTTCATGCGCCGCCAGCGCCGCCGGGGGCAGCCGCCAGCCAAGACGATGTGGCTGATGATGCTGATGAGCACCTGCACCGTGGCCTGGGGGGCGCTGACCGGCACCTGGTTCGGCTCCGCCACCCTGGCCGCGCTGCCCTGGTTCTCCTGGATGACCGTCCCGGCCATCGCCTCCTTCGACCCGAGCAGCAGCGAGACCATCAAGATCATCTGCTTCGTCGCCGGCACGATCCAGATCTCCATCGCCCACGCGTGGAATTTCATCCGCCAGGCCGGGAAGAAGCCCTTCATCCGCTCGCTGGCCCAGCTGGGCTGGCTCTCGCTGGTGCTGGGCCTCTACCACCTGGTGCTGAGCCTGGTCCTCAGCAGCGAGCGTTTCCCGGTTCCCGCCTATGCCGCCTGGATGATGGCGGCCGGGCTGGTCGTGATCATCGTGTTCTCGCAGCAGCGGGGGCGCTTCTTTCCCGGCGTCGCCATGGGCCTGGCCAACCTGATGACCACCTTCCTGAACGGCATCAGCGCCTTCTCCGACATCATCTCCTATATCCGCCTGTTCGCCGTCGGCCTGGCCACCGTCGAGATCGCCAAGAGCTTCAACGGCATGGCCGCCGGCATGGCCGACGGCGTGCTCGGCGTCATCCTGGCTTCGTTCGTACTGATACTCGGGCATTCATTGAACCTGGCCATGGGGGCCCTCTCCGTCATCGTCCACGGCGTGCGCCTGAACATGCTGGAATTTTCCGGCCACATGGGCATGGAGTGGACCGGCCGGCCATACAAACCATTTAAGGAGTGAACCATGAACTTCAGCTTGATCGGCATCGGCGCGGCCCTGGCCTTCGCCGCCATCGGCTCGGCCCTGGGGGCCGGAGCCGCCGGCATGGCCGCGGTCGGCGCCTGGAAAAAATGCTTCGCCCTCAACAAGCCCGCCCCCTTCATGCTGGTGGCCTTCGTCGGCGCGCCGCTGACGCAGACGATCTACGGCTTCATCCTGATGAACGCGCTGAAGGCCGCGGCCGGCAAGATCGATCCCGGGCTGCTGCTGGGCGTGGGCGTGTTCGGCGGCATCGCCATGGGCTTCTCGGCCTGGCTGCAGGGCCGGGCCGGCGCCTGCGCCGCCGACGCGCTGGCCGAGACCGGCAAGGGCTTCGGCAACTACATCATGGTGCTGGGCCTGATCGAGACCGTGGCCCTGTTCGTGATGGTCTTCATGCTCGGAGTCATTGGCTAGGCGGGCGGCGAAGAACTTTCAGTTCTCGGTGAACGGTATACGGTTTACGGTGCACGGTAAACGTAAGAACGCGAACTATTTCGCTTTACGTTTCATGTTTTACTTTTGCCTTGTTTTCTTCAACTTCGAACTTCGAACGCCGAACATCGAACCTAGTCCTATTTCTTGCCGTCCGTTGTCCGCCCTGCGCCGAGTTATTGAATCCCCAGCCTCTTGGCCTCTTTGGGCAATTGCTTTTTCAATAGGTCGAAATTGGCGTACTGGGTGATGATGTTGAAGTCGGCGATCAGCTGGAACAGTTCGCGGTCGTCCTTGTAGTGCATCTGCCCGGCCTGGTATTCCCTGAAAAGGTCGGCCGGGACCTCCATGATGCGCCGGCTCAATACGCGGTCGACCGTCGCCCGGCCGGCCTCCGGCAGCGCCTCGCGCTCCCTGCCCAGGTCGACCATCAGCTCGATGGTCCAGTTCTTCATGTCGGTCAGCATGGCCTTGGCATCGGCCGCCGGCAGCTTGTCGTTGAGCATGGCGACGATCTGCTTCAGCGTCTCGATGTAGGAGGAGCCGATCTTTTGCCCGAGGTTTTCGGCCGGATCGACCGCCGCTGCCGGCATAGCGGGCGAGGCGGCTGCGGGGCCCTGGGCAGCTTCCGGGGGCGTAGCCTCCTTCTTCCCGCAGGCAGCGGCAACGAAGACAAGGGCGAGGATGATGGCCGATATCAGCAAAACTTTTTTCATGGTTCCTCCTTTGGCTGCTTTTGTCGGGTTATACAACAGGCATCATTAAATATCAATCACGCGCTGCTCCTGAGTGTCAGCGGCAGTGGTAGTGTCAGTAATAAAAAAGTCCGTCTCTTCACTTTTGCCTTTTTACTTGTGCCTTTCGCCTTTTTCTTCAACTTCGAACCTCGAACCTCGTCTTCATTTGACATTCATTTCCCCATTCTTTACTATTTGTCGGTCAAGGAGACGCCCATGATCGTCGAACTCGAACAATTGACCATTAAATGCCTCTTGGAAAGGACCTTCGACCAATACGGCAGCCTGCCGTCGATCGCCTCGGTCGGGGAGCAGCCCATCGTCTACCTGCAGTTGAAGCAGCAGATCCAGGAGGCCGCCGGCTCCCTGGCCGCGCGCGGCATCAGGAAGGGCGACCGCGTGGCCATCATGGGCGAGAACTGCCCCAACTGGGTCATCGCCTACCTGGCCGTCACCTCGATGGGCGCCGTGGCCGTCCCCATCCTGACCGGTTTTCCCGAGACCGACACCCGCCACATCCTGCGCAACTCGGAGTCGCAGGGCATCTTCATCGAGGCCAAGCAGCGCCAGAAGCTCGAGGGGCTGGATGAAGAGGCGCTGAAGTTCGTCTGCGACCTGGAGGACTTCACCTACGAGGACCGGCAGAAGCATCGCCCGGGGCTGATCGAAAAGACCATGAGCCTGTTCAAGCGCGGCCGGCAACGGACCGTCCCCGACGGCGACACCCAGCTGCGCTTCCCCGAGGTGGATCCCGACGACCTGGCGGTGATCATCTACACCTCGGGCACGACCGGCCATTCCAAGGGGGTCATGCTCAGCCACCGCAACATCGTGTTCGACGTGGTCAACGGCATCGAGCGCTTCCCCATCAACTCCAACGACCGCTTTCTCTCCATCCTGCCGCTGGCCCACACCTTTGAGGCCACCGGGGGCATGCTCTGCCCCATCGCCATCGGCGCCAGCGTCTATTACATGCGCGGCCTGCCCACGCCGCAGAAGCTGCTGGCGGCCATGGAAACGGTCAAGCCGACGGCGGTTCTCACCGTGCCCCTGGTCATCGACAAGATCTTCCGCAAGAAGATCCTGCCCCAGATCCATGGCAAGCTGGTCGTCAACAAGCTCTACTCGCTTGTTTTTTTCCGCAAGAAACTGCACAAGGTGGCCGGACGCAAGCTGGTCAAGTCCTTCGGCGACAAGCTGCGCTTCTTCATGTTCGGCGGCGCCTCGCTGAACGAGGACGTGGAGGTGTTCCTGCGCGATGCCGGCATCAGCTATTCCACCGGCTACGGCATGACCGAGACGGCGCCGATCATGACCATCAACCCCTTCGGCCAGGTCAAGGTCGGCTCCTGCGGCAAACCCATCCCGGGCATCGAGATGAGAATCCACGAGCCCGACGCCCACAGCGGCGTCGGCGAGATCATCGTCAAGGGCCCCATCGTCATGGGCGGGTACTACAAGAATCCCGGCGCCACCTCCGAGATCTTCCTCCCCGACGGCTGGCTGCGGACGGGCGACCTGGGCTATTTCGACGCCGAGGGTTACCTGTTCATCAAGGGGCGCAGCAAGAACGTCATCATCGGCCCCTCGGGAGAGAACATCTACCCCGAGGCCATCGAGCAGCAGATCCTGCAGGAGCCCTATTTTCAGGAGGCGGTGGTTTTCGAGGAGGGCGGCAAGCTGCAGGTCAAGGCCTACCTGGACTACGACGTGCTGGACCGCGAGTTCGAGCGCAGCAAGCTGGACGCCAGCGAGGCGACCCGGCTGACCGCGGAAACCCTGGAGCAGGCGCGCCAGCGCATCAACTCCCAGCTGCCCGCCTTCTCGCAGATCGCGAAGATCATCGAGCACCCCGAGCCGTTCGAGAAGACGCCGACCAACAAGGTGAAGCGCTACCTCTACATCACCCCCGGGAAATAACGGAGGCGCTGTGTCGCTGGCGAAACATTCTACCTGATAAAGGATGCGGAAACGCGTACGGGGGAATTGTACACCATGATCGGCCTGAGCATAGCGGTCACTCAGCCCGAGCTGGCGGACCTGCTGAACGATCTCGCCGAGGAGGAGAACCAGCACGCCCGGCAGGTCGAGATGATGCGGAATTTCTTCCTGCAGAGCCCGGACTCCTTCCTGGAAACCCCAGAGGCAGAGAGAACGATCGCGGAGTTCGTGCAGAACCTGGACACGATCAGGAACTATCTCAACCAGCATTAAGGGAAAATGGGGCCCGCCGACCTGCTCCACCTGGTTCTGGATAGCGAACGGAACCTGGTGGAATGCCACCAGACGTTCATTTTCCATGTCGTGGATCCGCAGATCAAGAACCTGTTCGAGAGCCTGAACCTGGGGAACAATGCCCATATCCGCCACCTGGAGGACTTCAAGACCGCCAGTCAGGCCAGCCCAGGCACTTGAGATCCCTTCCCCGTTCTCCAGAATCGAAAGGAGCGGTCAATCAATGGCTGAAGCGCCGCGTGCAGCGTAACGGGAGCCCCTCCTGCGAGGAGGGCGATCCGCGTTTTCCCTGAATAAGCGGGAACTCCGATTTACCCCTGCACCCGGCTATGCGGCAAGGAAGGCGGCAATTTCCCACAATGAGTTCTCGAGCGCTGACAGGTGCGAGCCAAAACTAATCCGCGTAAAACCATGAGGCTCCGGACTGGCTCAAGGTCAAGTCAGTGGCCGGGTCGACAGCGAGGTCGAAGCTGAATCTTCTTTTGGCATCCTCCACATTGATGTAGTATTGGACGCCTGCGGCGAATGTTGCCAGGGGAACGCTCACGTGGGTGCCGGCGATGCCGGTCTGGCGGAAAACCCGGACACCGCGGACCTTGCTGATACTGAGCTGATAGGGGGGGGTGCCGCCGACCCAGCGCACATCCACATTGCCCGCCCCGCCTACAGTGATATGGGCGTCGTTGGCCGGCGCGGTGATCTTGAGCAACTGCGGCGCCGCGATCGTGGCCGTGTACAGCCCCAGCCCGGCCCAGGGTGGCTGGAAGGTCACCGTGATCGTCTCGCCGCGGCGGATCGCGATGCTGTGGATGTCGCAATAATGGCGATAGCCGTCCCTCGTCGCCCTCTGCCCCATCAACGTCATCACGCCCCCGGACGCGCCCACGCCCCCCTTCCATACCCGGACCGACATGTGCATATCCTGATCGTAACCAGGGCGATTGCCGAACCAGACGGCGCCGCTGAACTTCATGGGCCCGACCGGGCAGATCCTCGGATCAAAGGTCGACTTTTCAGCGACAAGCGTTCCGGCGACCAGGGCCAGGAAAAGTACGGCAAACAATGCTTTTTTCAACATAGTAACCTCCTTGAAGCATTCCGCATGCGAAGACGATTAAATAGAGGTTTGGAAAAAAAATCTCAACCCATGATGCCGCGAGTGGCGCTCGGGCCGGCATGCTCAATCCAGGCGCGTGATCCTTTCCCCGCCCTTCAGCCGCGAGAGGAGGCGCGCCACCGTGACCTTTTCGACGGGGTGGAGCAGCTTGGGGGCGATCTCGAACAACGGCACCAGGACGAAGCCGCGCTCGGCCAGGCGCGGATGCGGCAGGGTCAGTTCCGGCGTGTCCATGACCATGTCCCCGGCCAGCAGGATGTCGATGTCGATCACCCGGTCGCGCAAACGGGAATCCGCCAGGTCGCGCCCCTGGCCGGCCTCGCAGGCCTGGCACTCCCGGAGCAGGTCGAGGGGCTCCAGGGCAGTGGCCAGGGTCGCCACCATGTTCAGGAACGGGGCGGACCCGGGCATGCCCACCGGCGAGGTCTCGTAGATCGAGGAGCGCTTCAGCAGGTGCCCCAGCCCGGCCAGGAAAGAGAGGGCGCGGTCGAGATGTGCCCGGCGGTCGCCCAGGTTCGACCCGAGACCGAGATAGTAGAGGCGCTCGCCGGGCTGCGGCCGGATCGCGCACCCGGGCCGGTAGCCATCGGGCTGGCAGCCGGTTTTATCCTTGGATCGCGGCATGTCCTGATCCCTCCTCCCCTAGCGCGCCGCCAGGCTCAGCCCCAGCTCGATGAAGGCGGCAACCTCCCCGGGTTTCTCCAGGCGCTGGTTCAGCGCCGTCAGGGAAAGCCGGGCGGGCGAGGAGCGGACGACCAGGGGAAGTTTATGCGGCCAGGCCAGCAGCAGATCCTCGGCCCGTCCATCGAGGAACCCGACCGCCGGCGGTTCTTCCCTGGAGAAAAGGACATAGCGCGGGTCCAGCCTTTCCCCCGCCGGAAAGGGCCGCAGGCCGGCGATCTCCTCGCCCAGGAAGCGGGAAAGGAGCTGCGGCGGCATCCGGGTGATATCCAGCATCCCGCCCAGGCGCGAGCCGAGGATGAACGTGCCGCGTCCGGGATCCTCCGCCGTGGCCGACCATTGCGACGAATGAGCCCAGTCGGACGAGCCGGGGGCCGTCTCGCGGCCGCCGGAGCGGGAGACAACCTCGAATTGCCAGCCGTCGCCCGTGACGCGGTGGCCGTGGTACAGGGAGCCGCTGACGCGCTCGTATTTCCAGCCACGCTGGACGCAGAGAGAGCGCAGAGCCTCGATCTTCTTTTTCCTGGCCCGTCCGGCCCAGAAGAAAATGCCCGCGACCAGAACGGCGGTTGCCGCCGCCACGATCAATCCTGAAACCGCATCGTTCATGCCACCCTCCGCGAAAAGCGCGCTCTCGCTGGATCGATTCTATCAAAGGAGCGCCCGGATTGAAAGAAGCGCCGGGGAAGCGCAGGGGGGATGCGCGGGATTACTCGATCTCGAACAGCAGGTGGTTGGCCAGGATGTTGTCCCCCTCCTGCACGCCCATGGACTTGATCACGCCCGACTTGGGGGCGCGGATCTCGTTCTCCATCTTCATGGCCTCGTGGATGAGGATGATGTCGTTCTCCTCGACCCGGTCCTGGGCGCGGAAATAGATCTTCTTGATGCAGCCGGGGATGAAGCTGCGCACCGAGCCCGACTTGGAGGCGCTGACCGGCTTTTCCTTGTAATAGAACAGGCTGTCGATCTTGAGCAGCGAAGCCGAGTAGAACTCCTCGTCGACGTAGATGCCCTGGGGATAGCCGTTCTCGTCGCGGACGAACTCGACCTGGTGCAGCTTGTTGTCAATGAAGAACGAGAGCACCTCGTCGTCCTTGACCTCGCCGATCAGGATCTCGAGCTTGTTCTTGTCCATCTTGATCTCGGTAGGCGAATGGAAGGTGGCGCTGTTGGCGATCTCGGCCTCGACGACCTTCTTGTCCAAGAGGAACTTGTACTTCATGGTTCACCTCAATAAGGGCTGAAGAGGCGCTTGAAGAAGCCCGGCTGCTTCATCTTCTCGAGCTTGGCCTTGTAGTTCTTCCGGCGGTTGTCGAGATGGAAGTCGGCGGCCAGCAGCGCCGCGGCGATGACCGCCTCCTCCTCGGAATTCCTCAGCTTGGTGAAGTCGAATTTCAGGTGCAGGAAGTCGATGATGGTGTCGCCCTGGCGCAGGCTCTCGCACTGCAGCAGGTGCTTGAGGAAGACCAGGTTGGTGCGGATGCCGCGGATGATGATGTTGTCCAGGAAGCTGCGCATGTCGTTGATGGCGTTGGGCCGCTCGACGGCATAGGTGAGGATCTTGCCGATGAAGGGATCGTACATCGGCGTCACGCGCGCCCCGGTGTAGAGCGTGGTCTTGAAGACGTTGCGGATGGTCGAGTAGTGGAAGAAGTGGCTGATCTGGCCGCTGGAAGGCAGGAAGTTGTTGTAGGGATCCTCGGCCATCAGCGAGACCAGGAGCACGTGGTGCTTGGGCTGGACGATCTTGACGCCCTGCACGTCGTGCAGCAACTCGCCGCGGGCGATGACCACCTGCTTCTTCAGGAAGTTGGAGCTCAGGTGCACTTCGGAGATCAGGGTGTTGATCTGGAACGTGGGGTTGATCTCGGAAAAGAGGCACTCGTTGTTCTCGACGATGAACTCGACATAGCCGAGGCCGACATAGTCGATCTTCCTGAGCAGCGCCTGCGAGCGCTCGTAGAGGCAGGCGCGCAGCCGCTCGTCGATGTTGGGCGAGGGCGATTCCTGGAAGATCTTCTGGAAGCGGCGCTGGATCGACGACTCGATCTCGGGCAGGAACAGGATGTTGTCCCTGGCGTCGCGGAAGAAAGGGATCTCGATATGGTGGGCGTACGGGCGGAACTCCTCGAAAAAGACGCCGTTGCGGGCGTTCTCCTCGCGCTTGAGCAGGTTGACCACCTGCTCCTGGGCCTCGCGCCGGTAGTCGGCGACGCGGATGCCCCGCCCACCCGAGCTCTTCAGCGGTTTGATGATCAGCGGGTAGGTGAAACCCTCGTCGCAGGCCTCGCAGTCGAGGGGGCTGCGCAGCAGCTCGGAGTACTTCAGCACCGGCAAGCCGATGGCGGCGGCCGTTTGCCGCAGCCGGCACTTGTCCTCCACCGCCGCCAGCACGCCGGCCTCGGGGCCGATGAAACGGATGCCGTTCTCGCGGCATTTGCGGGCGAATTCCGGGCTTTCGGCCAGGAAGCCGTAGCCGGGGTGGATGCAGTCGGCCTTGACCTCGCGCGCCTTCTCCAGGATGGCCTCGCCGTCGAGGTAGCTGTCCTCCAGGCGCGACGAATAGAACTTGAAGCTGCGATCGGCCAGCTTGACGGGCAGGGAGAGCGAATCCTCCGGCGAATGCATCAGGACCGTCTCCATGCCCATGCTGTTGAGCGAATTGATGATGTCCAGGGCGATGACGCCCCGGGTGGGGATCAGGACCTTCTCTTTCATGTCCTCTCCTTAGAGGGGGATGTTGCCGTGCTTTTTCGGAGGCAGCTTCTGCGTCTTGTTGGCCAGGGATTCCAGGTTCTTGATCAGGAAGGGGCGGGTCTCCACCGGCAGGATGATCTCGTCGACGTAGCCGTAGGCGGCCGGCTCCCTGGGATTGGCGAACTTTTCCTTGTATTCGGCGATCAGCCGCTCGCGCACCGTTTCCGGCTCGACGGCTTCGGAGATGTCCTTTTTGAAGATGATGTTGATCGCCCCCTGCGGGCCCATGACCGCGATCTCGGCCGTCGGCCAGGCGCAGACCACGTCGGCGCCCAGGTGCTTTGAGCTCATGACGATGTACGCCCCGCCGTAGGCCTTGCGGGTGATGACCGTCAGCTTGGGCACCGTGGCCTCGGAATAGGCGAAGAGCATCTTGGCCCCGTGCTTGATGATGCCCAGCTGCTCCTGGTCGCGGCCGGGGAGGAAGCCGGGGACGTCGACGAAGCTGACCAGCGGGACGCTGAAGGCGTCGCAGAAGCGGATGAAGCGCGCGCCCTTCATCGAGGCCTGCACGTCGAGGGTGCCGGCGAAGATCGCCGGGTTGTTGGCGATGATGCCGACCGAGCGGCCGCCCAGACGGGCGAAGCCGACCACCAGGTTCTGGGCATAGCCCTTGTGAACCTCGAGGAACTTCTGGTGGTCGACCACGGCCAGGATCAGCTCCTTGACGTCATAGGGCTTGTTGGGATTGACCGGCACGATCTCGTTCAGCCGGTCGTCCATGCGGTCGAAGGGGTCGCTGCCCTCGGCGTCGGGCGGCGGCTCCATGTTGGAGGCGGGCAGGTAGCTGAGCAGCTCCTTGACCATGTCCAGGGTATCCTTTTCGTCGTGGCCGACGAAGTGGGCCACTCCCGAGATGGTGGCGTGGCTCTCGGCGCCGCCGAGCTCCTCGAAGGTCACCTCTTCCTTGTTGACGGCCTTGATGACCTCGGGGCCGGTGACAAACATGTAGCTGGACTTGTCGACCATGAAGACGAAGTCGGTGATGCCCGGCGAATAGACGGCGCCGCCGGCGCAGGGCCCCATGATCACCGAGATCTGCGGGATGACCCCCGAGGCGATGGTGTTGCGGTAGAAGATGTCGCCGTAGCCGGCGAGGCTGTTGATCCCCTCCTGGATGCGGGCGCCGCCTGAATCGTTGATGCCGACGACCGGGGCACCGGCCTTCAGCGCCAGGTCCTGGATGTTGACGATTTTCCTGGCATGCATCTCGCCCAGCGAGCCCCCGAGGACGGTGAAATCCTGGGAAAAGACGTAGACGACCCGGTCATTGATCTTGCCGAAGCCGGTGATGACGCCATCGCCGAGGAATTTCTTCTTGTCCAGGCCGAAGTTCCCCGAGTGGTGCGAGACGTAGCCCTGCAACTCGACGAAGGTGTCGGGGTCGAAAAGGTACTCGATGCGGTCGCGGGCCGTCATCAGGCCGCGGGCCCGGCGTTGGGCGAGCTTGTCCAATCCGCCCGCCGCATCCTTCTCTTCTCGCAATTTGATCAGGTCCTTGATCTTGGTTTTCATCGCTTCACCTGCAGGTGCAATTGTATATTTATTTGGCCGAAAAAGCAAATCGCCGTGGCCCGGCCACGGCGAAAAGCCCGCCTTGCGTCAAAAAAACGCCGGATGGACCGTTTCTTCGCGTAAAACGCGCCCCGGTGCCGGCTTCCCCGGTTGAAAACCAAGGGGAAATATGATAAAAATGGCATAATGAAACACATACTATTCGCAGTCACCCCCGTCAACAGCAACGGCGATTTCGTCTACCTGATCCAGCACGCCTCCCTGGTGGTCAAGCTGGTCCTGCTGCTGCTCGTCTCCTTTTCCATCATCTCCTGGGCGATCATCATCTTCAAGCTCATGGAGTATTCCCGCGCCCGCAAGAACAGCCTCAAGTTCCTCGATTTTTTCAAGAAAAACAAGAATTTCAGCGAGATCAACAACGCCAAGGGGCTGTACGGCAACAACCCGCTGGGGGAGATCTTCCGTTTCGGCTACCGCGAGATCTCCCAGCAGACATCCAGCGGGCAGAAGCTGGACAAGATCGACCTGGACAGTTTGCACCGGTCGCTGCTGCGCGCCTCCAACCAGGAGATCACCCGCTTCGAGCGCCTGAACGGCTTTCTGGCCACCTGCGCTTCGGCCACCCCGTTCATCGGCCTGTTCGGGACGGTTTGGGGCATCATGACCTCTTTCCAGCAGATCGGCATCCAGATGAACGCCAACCTGGCCACCGTCGCCCCGGGCATCGCCGAGGCCCTGATCGCCACCGCGTTGGGGCTGTTCGCCGCCATCCCGGCCGTCATTTTCTATAACCTGCTGCTGAACAAGCTCAAGGTGCTCATCGCCATCATGGAAGACTTCATCCTCGAGTTCCTGAACCTGAGCGAGAAGCTCCGCTGATGTACGTCCCGCCCCGGCACCGCATGCACCGCCTTCACGGCAACCTGGCCGAGATCAACATCACGCCGCTGGTCGACGTCATGCTGGTGCTGCTGATCATCTTCATGGTCACGGCGCCGATGATGCAGACCGGGATCACGGTCAAGCTGCCGTCCGCCGAGACGCGCAGCAACCCGAGCTCCGGCGGGCTGGTCCTGACCCTGACCCAGGACCGCTACGTCTACATGAACGACCAGATCGTCAACCTCTACTTTCTGGAATCGCGCCTGAAGAGCCATTTCCTCGGCAGCGACAAGAAGGTGGTCTTCCTGAAGGCCGACAAGAGCCTGTCCTACGGCTATATCATCGAGGTCATGGACATCATCAAGCTGGCCGGCGTGGACACCGTGGGCATGATCGTGGAGCAGAAGTCACGGCGATGAAGTTCAAGACCACGCTGCTGCTGTCGGTCGCCCTGCACGCCTCGCTGGCCGCCTTCATCCTCGTCCAGCCGGCCAGGAAAGGCAGCGGCGAGATGACCTACTACGTCGACCTGGTCAACCTCGGCGGCGGCGGGGGCGGGAGCGGCGGCCGAGGGGGCGGGAACACCGTACGCCCGGCCGCGGCCGGACCGGCCGCGGCGGGCGATGCCGCCCTGGTCGAGGAAAAGGGCGGCAGCGTGAAGAACCTGACCGTGGAGAAGGAATTCAAGTCGCCGCTGCGCTACCCGGACCGGGAAAGCCGGAAGCGGGTCGAGGAAGAGAAGATGATCTCGGTCGTGCGCAAGGAGCCGACCGTGCCCCGCAGCGAGCCCGTCGTGCCCGGGACCCCCGGCACGGGATTGCAGACCGGCATCTCCAGCGGCGGCGGATCGGGCGCCGGCGGCGGCGGCACGGGGGGCGGCGGCTGGGGCGACGGATCCGGCGGCGGCGGCTATTTTCCCCACGCCTACTACATCGACCTGCTGCGCAACCGCATCTCGGCCTCCTGGTACAATTCCCTGGTCGCGCCCGGGCTGCGGGGCAAATACGTCACCGGCGTCCACTTCATCATCCGCCGCGACGGCCGCGTCAGCGACCTGCGGGTGGAACGCTCCAGCGGCATCGATTCCCTCGACCTTTCGGCGCGCCGCGCCATCGAGAACGCCGCGCCCTTCGCCCCGCTGCCCAACGATTTCACCTCGCAGTACCTGGTCGTGCATTTCGAGTTCGAATGGGAGAAATAATGAAACTGCGCCGAACCATCCTGTTGCTGCTGGTCATCCTGTCGTTCGCGCCGCTGCGCGGCCAGGAGGAGATCACCATCCGCATCCGCGAGGGCATGCCCATGGTCCCGGTGGCCATGCCGGCGTTCCTGCTCAATCCGGCGGCGCAGAACAGCGAGACGGCCGCCGCCGTCTACGACACCCTGTGGAAGGACCTGGAGTTCTCGCGCATCTTCAAGATGGTGCCGCGCGAGCATTATGCCTATATCCCCGCCTTCAACCCCAACGCCATCCGCTTCAAGGACTGGGCCTCCATCCAGGCCAACATCCTGATTTCCGGGGAGCTGGAGGTCACCGCCGACGACCGCGTGATCTTCTCCTTCAAGGTGTACGAGGTGACCGGCGAGCGCTTCATCTTCGGCCGCAACTTCGGCGGCAAGAAGGACCTGGCGCGCCTGATCGCCCACCGCGCCGCCGACGAGATGCTGAAGCATTTCGGCGAACGGCCCCTGTTCACATCCAAGATCGCCTACATTTCCGAGACGGGCGACGACCGCGACGTCTATATCATGGACTACGACGGCCAGCGCCCGACGCGCATCACCTTCAGCAGCGCCCTGGACATGCTCCCTTCCTGGAGCGCCGACAACGAGAAGATCCTCTACACCTCCTACCGCAACCTCAGCCCCGAGCTGTTCATGTTCCACATCTACTCGGGCAAGACCGAGCTGCTGTCCAGCGGCGGCAGCAACTACGCTGCCGACTGGTCCCCCGCGGGCGACCGCATCGTCTTCACCTCCACCAAGCACGGCAACGCCGAGATCTACCTGAAAGACATGAAGACCGGGCAGGAGAAGCGGCTGACCTTCAACCCGGCCATCGACACCTCCCCCTGCTGGAGCCCGAACGGGCGGGAGATCGCCTTCACGTCACAGCGCGGCGGCACGCCGCAGATCTACATCATGGACGCCGAGGGCAGTAACGTCCGCCGCGTCACCATGGAGGGGAGCTACCATGATTCGCCCGCCTGGTCGCCCGACGGCATGCGCCTGGCCTTCGTCTCGCGCATCGAGAACCGCTTCGACATCTACATCTTCAACCTGAAGAGCAACGAGATCAGCAAGCTGACCGAGAACGCCGGCCGCAACGAGAACCCCTCCTGGTCGCCCGACGGCCGCCACCTGGCGTTTTCCTCCAACCGCAGCGGCCGCTATCAGATCTACCTGGTCGACTATGACGGCCGCAACGTCCGGCAGATCACCAGCCGCGGCGAGAACAAGATGCCGAAATGGCAGCGATCGGCAAAATAAGGGCCGCGATCCTTCATTTGACAATTTAAATATATTATATTATATTTTCTAGGCAAAATAATATTAGGAGGACCCATGAAAAGATTTCTGATTATCGTGCTGGCCGTGTCATTCATCCTGCTGCTCAGCGCCTGCAGCAAAAAAGCCGCCAAGGTGGCGCCCGTGCAGGGCCCGGCCGTTGAGACAGTGGAAGAACCCGTCGCCCAGGTCGAGAAGCCCTACCTGAGCGAGGAAGAGCTGTTCCAGCAGAAATCACTTGAAGAGCTCAACAAGGACCAGGTCCTCAAGATGATCCATTTCGATTTTGACATGTACGCCATCCGCGAGGACATGAAGCCGGTCATGCAGGCCAACGCCAACTGGCTGCTCAAGTTCCCCAGCGTGGAAGTGCTGGTCGAAGGCCACTGCGACGAGCGGGGCACCATCGAGTACAATATCGCCCTGGGCGAGAAGCGCGCCGAGGCCGCCAAGAACTACCTGGTCTCCCTGGGCCTGAACGCCGCCAAGGTCAAGATCATCTCCTACGGCAAGAGCAAGCCGCTGGTCCAGGGCGTCGACGAGGCCTCCTACTTCCGGAACCGCCGCGCCGAGTTCGTCATCACCAAAAAATAGCCCCCATGAAGCCACGGGCCATTCCGGCGCTGCTCCTGCTGCTGCTGATGCTCTGCCTGCCCGTCCAGGCGGCGAAGAAGGACACCCAGCTGATCCTCGACGAGGTACAGAAAATGGCCGCGGCGCTCGACAAGCTCTCCACTCAGGTCGCGGAGCTGCTCAGGAGATCGGCCATCGCCGACGACAGGATCAGCGCCGTCGCCCGCAACCAGGCCGACCTGGCCGAGAGCAAGGAAAGCTTCATGCTCAGCATGCAGTTCTTCAAGGAGGAGCTGAACGGGGTCAAGGATTCGCTGAACAAGCTGAGCGACAGGCTGATGAGCCTTCCCGCAGTTCCTGCGGGAGCATCCGCCGCCGAGGGGGATCCGGCGGCGGGGGGGATGCCCGGCGAGCCGGCCCTCCAGCCCGGCGGCATGCCGGCGCCGGACCCTTCCACCGTCTACTACGCCGCCTATTCCGACTACATCAAGGAGAACTTCGACCTGGCCATCGAGGGATTCCGGCAGTTCCTCCGCAGCTTTCCGGACAGCGGGCTGGCCGACAATTCCCTCTACTGGATCGGCGAATGCCATTACGCCAAGAAAAAATACCAGGAAGCGATCAGCACCTTCAACGAGCTGCTCACCCGCTACAAGGACGGCGACAAGGTACCGGCCGCCATCCTGAAGAAGGGGTATGCCTTGATCGAGCTCGGCCGCCAGGGCGAAGGCATCGCCATCTTGAAGGAATTGATCTCCCGTTTCCCGTTGTCCGAGGAGTCCTCGCTGGCGGGTCAGAAGATCAAGGAGTTCAGCGACTAACATGAGCCATGTACGCAGCTTGAACCGCGTCATCCTGGTCGGCCGGGCGGGGAAGGACCCCGAGGTCACGGTCATGCCCAACAGCGGCCAGCAGCTGGCCAAATTCAGCCTGGCCACCAATGAAGGCTATTACGACAAGAACAGCAACGCCTGGAAGGACCTGCCCACCGAATGGCACAATATCATCGCCTGGAGAGCCCTGGCCCAGAAGGTCGAAAAAGGGGTCGGCAAAGGCGACATGGTGCTGGTCGAGGGCAGCATCCGCACCCGCAAGTGGAAGGACAAGAACGGCCAGGACCGGTCGACCACCGAGATCACGGCCGATAACATCATCGTCCTCGACCGCCGCCGGGAAGGCGGAGGGGGGAGCGGCTCCCCCTATGCCGGCGATCGCCACAGCGGCCGGGATTCGTTCCCCGAGGCGGGCAACCAGGGAGCGCCTCCGTTCCCAAGCGGCCCGGACGGGGAAGAGGCCGGATTCGAAGAGGATCCCTTCTGATGGCCTTTGTCAATTACAACAACAAGGAGATCACGGCCAAGATCGTCTATTACGGGCCGGCCTTGAGCGGCAAGACCACCTGCCTGCGCTATATTTTCAACAGTGACGAGATCGAGAACAAGGGCAAGCTGATCACCCTGGACACCGACGGCGACCGCACCCTGTTCTTCGACTTCCTGCCCATGGAGATCGGCAAGCTGGGGAATTACTCCATCAAGATCCAGCTTTATACCGTCCCGGGGCAGGTGGCCTACGACACCACCCGCAAGCTGGTGCTGCAGGGCGCCGACGGCGTGGTGTTCGTCGCCGACTCCCAGGTCGTCATGCGCGAGCAGAACAGCGAGAGCTTCACCAACCTCAAGAAGAACATCAAGCTCAACAACCTGCAGTTCGAAAAAATGCCGCTGATCTTCCAGTTCAACAAGCGCGACCTGAAGGAGATCCTGCCCCTCAGCGCCCTGAACAACGACCTGAATCCCGACAACAAGGCCTTCTTTCCCACCGTGGCCACCAGCGGCGAGAATGTTCTGGAGGGGCTGCATGCCATCATCAAGCTGGTCATCCTGCACCTGAAGAACCAGCTGTCCATCTTCCAGAAGGACAAGACCGTCATGTTCTCCCGCGAGGAGATCACATCCTCCGCCCCGAAGCCGGAGGAAAAGGCGGTCGCCTTCAGGGACCTGTCCGAAGAGAACCCTCCCGGCGATACCGAGGAGGAGGAGGTGTTCGAGCTCTCCTCGCCCATGGTCGATGCCGTCGATTCCCTCAAATCCGAGGCCGAGGAAGATATATTCAACCTGGAAGAGATCCAGGAGATCCGGCCCGAGCGATCGGACTTCGACATCCCGGAGATCGATTTTGCCGAGGAAGAGCGCCGCGACACCGATGCCGTCCCCTTCCCTGCCGCCGAGAAGGCCCCGTCCGGGAAAGCCAGCGACGAGGAAACGGGGGATCTGCCGCTGGCGGCGCCGAAAACTCCGTTCGTTCAGGCGTACGACCTGCCGATCACGCTGGAGATCCCCGACGGCCCCGACAACATGCAGCTCCATCTGAACCTGAAGATCACCCTGAAAAAAAAAATAACCGGCGCGCCATGAAAAAGGCCATTGGCTCACTGCTGCTGTTCATCATCCTCGCTGCCGGCGCCTGGGCCCAGCAGGGCGCCGAGGCGCTGGTCCTCGAGTGCGCCGGCTACCTGGGCGCGTTCTTCAAAAACCGCTTCGACGTACGGGTGGCCGTGGTCAGCCTGGAGAACAGGTCGGAACTGGGCGACCTGGCCATGCAGAAGCTCTACCAGATGCTGCTTTCGCGGCTGGAAACGGAGAAGAGCATCCGCCTGGTCGACCTGCTGGTCGATTTCTCCGACGGAACCGGCAAATTCAACCTGAGCCGGGCGCATGACCTCGATTTTTTGCTCGACCTGAGGCTGATCCAGAACAAGAGCAAGGCCGGCCTGGGGCTGACGGTGTTCTCCCGCCTGCAGGACCGCGTCGTGGCCGTGAAATACTTCGAGCAGGCGATCAGCAAGGGCGAGATGGATCTCCTGCAGGCAAAGCATTTCGCCTTCGCCGCCATGGGTTTCTCCAAGCTTCTCGAGTTCGAGAGCAAGGAGGACCTGATGGACATCCAGTCCATCGCCGGCGACGATGGGCAAACGCAGTACTATTTCTACTACCCGGACGAGATCATCGTCTACACGGCCAGGGAGGCGAGCCTGGAGAAGCATTCGCAGTTCAAGCTCAAGTGGGCCCGGCCGTACCACCCGGTGCTGCACCCGGAAGGGCGGCTGCTGCTGCTCCGCTCCGCCCGGGAACTGATGCTGACCGCCGGCGGCAATTTCTCCCCATACGCCCAGGTCCTGACCTTGCGCGACGGCCAGTGGCAGGAGGCCGGCAGGGTCGACTTCGTCCCCTTGCGCTTCGTGACGCTCAACCAGAACCCCTACCTGGTCGGCGCCCGCTTCGAAGAGGGCCGGAACTTCTTCAAGGACAGGATCTATTTCCTCCCCTTCCGCACCCCGGCCGACAGCGAAGGGCTTCAATACAGGCGGATCTGCCCGGCCATGGCCATCGACATCGCCTCCGCCAACGGGCTGCTGCAGGCCATCCATGTCATCGACCGTGACTACGCCTACCGTCTGTTCAGCGCCGATTTCGAGGAAACGACGCCCTTGCCGGAGAAAAAGGGGGCGTCGCTGGCCGCCCTCAACGGGGAATGGCTGGCCATGAGCGACCACAGCCGCACGGCGGACCAGCTGTTCTTCTACGACATCCGCGACGGGGGGCTGAGGCCGGTCTACTCCGGGAAGATCGCCGGCGAGGTGCTGTTCATCGCCGCCGGAACCTGGCAGGATGCCCGCGGCTTCTGGGCCGGCGTGCGGCAGCAGGCGGACGGCATGGTGCGGCTGCTGGTGCAGTTCTGGGGCAAGCGCGATGAATAGGACGCAGCGTCCGCTGATCCTCCTGGCCCTGCTGCTGGCCTGCCTGCCGCCTCCGGCGATGCGGAGCGCCATCAAGCCGTATTACGGGGGGGAGATCGTCATCCGCCTCAACGAGCCTTCCTCCTTCCACCTGAACACCGCCAATTACTCCAACCTGATATTCTATTCGCTGATCCACGAGAGCTTCTTCTGCCTGAAGAAAGACGGGGAGATCGGCAGCAATGTTTTCCAGGAATACCGTTACGACGCCGCCGCCAAGACCCTGTTCCTGACCCTCAAGGACAACCTCAGCTTCTCCAACGGCAAGCCGCTGACGGCCAGGAACATCCAGGTATCGCTGAAAGTGTTCATGGCCTCCAACCTGTTCGCCGCCAGCCGCCTGAGCCAGGCGGTGAAGAGCGTCCGCATCCACGAAGATCGGGTCGCCATCGAGCTGCTGGCCGACCATCCCGACATCGTCAGCCTGCTGACTGCCCCGGAGCTGGTGGTGCTGGCCGAGAACGAGCAGTCCTTTTCCGGATTGTTCTACCCGCAGGAATGGGAAAAGGGCCGGCACATGATCCTGCGCGCCAACCCCTATTACGCCGGCGGGCGGCCCTACCTGGACAGGGTGCGGGTCACTTTTTCCGAGAGCCCGGCACCCGACCTTTTCCTGTCCGCCCCGGGGCAGTTCAAGGACAGTTTCCTTGAATTCGCCTCCGGCATCTACCAGAACGTGTACCTTTGCTTTCTGCAGCCGGATATCGGCCAGAACACCAAGATCGCCCTCTACTCGCTGCTGAAGCGCTTCAACGAGGCGACGGGATGGCGTTTCCGGGATCTGAACTCGCTGACCTCCGACGACGAATCGCCGATCGCCATCCGCATCAAGCAACTCTCCCCGCAAAAGACGGCGGCGATCCTGAAAACTTCCGAGATCAAGCTGTACGCCCTGTCCTCTCTGTCCAGCATGGAAAAGGACCTGTCCGCCTACCTCATGGACACCAAGCTCAAGATCGAGACGCAGTTCATCGACAACAGCGAGTTCGCGTCCTTCCTGGATTCGGCGGCCATCAAGTACGCCCTGATCGACAAGATATTCCAAACCAAGGCCCCGGCCGAGGAAAAGATCAGCCGCATCGTAAAGGAATCCAGCTTCAACCGCTTCAACGCCCAGTACCTGCGCATGATCAGCGAGCTGGACGAGGCCCGCTTCAGCAATTCCCAGGCGCTGCTCATCGAGCAGATCGCCCGCATCAGCGAGGCCGTCGTCAACGACGGCTTCATCTTCCCCCTCTTCCAGAAGAGCTATTCCCTCTATGTCCGCAAGTCGTGGCCGGCGCTGGAGATCGATTACTTCGGCCGGCCGCTGCTGCAGAAAGTGAGCAAAAACCATGATTAAAAAAGCGCTCTGCTTCGCCGCCCTCCTCTCCTTGTGCCTGTCCGCCCCCGCCCTGGACCTGGGCCTGGTCGCCGGCTCCGTCAACCGGCCGTCCAGCTTTTTCTACGGCATATCGGTCGGCTCCGGGACCATCGTGCCCATGCTCAAGTTTGAATTCGAAGGCTGCCGCATCTCCGAAACGGGGATGAACAGCCTGAGCGCGGCGGTGAAACTGCGCCCGAAGTTCGGCATCTTCGCCCCTTACGCCGTGCTGGGCGCCGGCGCCGAGTTCGCCAGGCTGAATTTCCGTTTCGGCGACTATGATTTCTATACCTTCATCGGCGGCGGGTTCCACTTCTTCCTGACCTCCATGATCTCCCTGCGCGCCGACGTGCGCTGGCTGAACCTGCCGGAGGCCGACAAGACCCGCATCTGCGGAGGATTTTTCATCCACCTCTAGGGCGGGCCCGGAACGGTTGACAAGCCGCCGCTTTTCGGCTATAAATGTCCCTGGTTCGGTGAAATTCGTCATTTGTAGACAAAATCAGGCATTTTTCAGGAGGCCAGGGTGAATATTTACGTTTGCATCAAGCAAGTCCCCGATACCGAGGCCACGATCCTGGTCAAGGATGGCAAGTCGATCAACGAAGCCAACGTCAAGTGGATCATCAGCCCCTACGACGAGTACGCGATCGAGGAGGCACTGAAACTGAAGGAAAAGCTTTCCGGCTCCAAGGTGACCGCGGTGTGCCTGGGACCGGAACGCGCGCAGAACGCCCTGCGCACCGCCCTGGCCATGGGCGCCGACTCAGCGGTGCACGTCGACTGCGCCGTTGTCCTGGACAGCGCCAACACGGCGAAGGCCCTGGCCCACGTGATCCGTGCCGATAAGGATTTCGGCGTGGTATTCCTCGGCCGGCAGGCCATCGACGACGACGCATCCCAGTTGCATATCCTGCTGGCGGAAGAGCTGTCCATCCCGGTGGCGACCAATGTCCTGGCGTTCGCCTTTGACGGCCAGAAGGTCCGGGTCGAGCGCGAGATCGACGAAGGCGCCCGCGAAGTGATCGAGATGGCCGTCCCCTGCGCCGTGGCGGCGGCCAAGGGGCTGAACACCCCCCGCTACGCCTCGATGATGGGCATCATGAAGGCCAAGAAGATCGAGATCCGCAAGGTGACCCTGGCTGAGACCGGCGTCGGGGAAGCCGCGAACCTGGTCAGCCTGCTCAAGTTGTCGTCCCCGGCCGAGAAGCCGCAGGGACGGGTGATCCCCGGTGAGCCGGCGGCCGCGGTCCACGAGCTGGTGAAACTGCTGCGCGACGAAGCGAAGGTACTCTAGGAGATGACCATGGCCAACATCGGACTATACATCGAATTGAAGAAAGGGGGGTTCAAGAAGGCGAACCGCGAGCTGCTGACCCTGGCTGCCAAAAGCGGGCACAAGGTTCACGCCGTCGTGTTCTGCGCCGACCCCCAACCCTATATGGATGAGCTCAGGGGCGTGCAGGTCGTCGTCCAGGTGCAGGGCGCCGACCTCTCCTACCAGCCCGACCGCTATGCCGCCACGCTGGCGGCGGTCATCGAAGAGTTCAAGCTGGATGCGTTCCTGGGTGCCTTTTCGGCACAGGGCAAAGACCTCTTTCCGCGCCTCGCCGCCAAGGCCAAGGCCGGCCTGATCAGCGACTGCCTGGCTGTAGACCTGGAAAAACGCCAGGCCATCAAGCCGGTCTATTCCGGCAAGCTGCTGGCCGAGTACCGGGTCGAGGGCCAAAGGGCACTGTTCACCGTCAGGCCCAACGTCATCCCCGTGGAAGCCGTGGTCGCCGGCAGCGCCCCGGAGCTCAAGAGCATGGCCCTGGACATGACCGAGCCGCGGACGCGCATCGTCGAGGTCATCCAGAGCGCCTCACAGAGGGTTGACCTGACCGAGGCCGAGATCATCGTCTCCGGCGGCCGGGCCATGAAGGCCAGGGAGAACTTCGTTATCCTGGAGGACCTGGCCAAGGTCTTGAATGCGGGGGTCGGGGCTTCGCGGGCCGCCGTCGACGCCGGCTTCGCCTCCTCCGACATGCAGGTGGGCCAGACCGGCAAGGTCGTCAACCCCAAGCTCTACATCGCCTGCGGCATCTCCGGGGCCATCCAGCACTTCGTGGGCATGAAGACATCCAAGGTCATCGTGGCCATCAACAAGGATCCGGAAGCGCCGATCTTCAAGAAAGCCGACTACGGCATCGTCGGCGACCTGTTCACGGTAGTGCCGTTGCTCAAGGAAGAGATCAAGAAGGCACTGGGCTGACGACAGACGAAAAAAGTTCGATGTTCGAGGTTCGATGTTCGAGGCTGGAAAACCTTCAGCGAAATAATTTCTTACGGAGGATCATTGCCGGCCTTTTATTGGATCCCTCACTGTAGTCAATAATGCACTCAAATCGAGTTTACGGGGATCTTCAACTTCGAACTTCGAACGTCGAACCTCGAACCTCTTTTGTTTTCAGTTCTTTTCGCTCTGCCTGACCACCTTCTCGTAATCCTTTTTCAGCCTTCTGTTCTCCAGCTCCAGCTCCCGGACATGCCCGCGCAGCGTGCGCAATTCCAGCAGCCACTGCAGCAGCTGCCGTTCGATCTGTTTGTGGGAGATCTTCATTTTAACCAGCAGGACATTGATGTAGTCATCCAGGCGCATTGCGTTTCTCTGTTCTGATTATAAAACTTTCAGAACCAGTTTTCAAATCGAGCGGTATCCGTGCCATTTTGATCTCAGGGAAGAACTGGGAAGAGAGAGGGAAGGGCAGAGGGAAAGACAGAGTGGGAAAGAGTTCCCGAAAGGGCTATTCCCACTTTCTCCTCCCTCTTTCTTCCCTCATTCTTCCCTCTCTCTTCCCTTTTTACCGGTCCGTAGCAAAGATTGACGACTCGTCTGGATTCGGCTACAATGAACACTCACGGAGGAGCGATTATGGCCAAAAAAGCGTTGATCACCGGCGTCACCGGCCAGGACGGTTCCTACCTGGCCGACCTCCTGCTGGGAAAAGGCTACGAGGTCTACGGTATGGTCCGCCGTTCCAGCATGGAAAAGTTCGACCGCATCGAGCACATCAAGGACCGCATCCGGATCCGCCAGGCCGACCTGCTGGACCAGTACTCGATCAGCAAGATCATCGAGGAGGCGCAGCCCGACGAGGTGTACAACCTGGCCGCCATGAGCTTCGTGCCCACCTCCTGGGACCAGCCGGTGCTGACCGCCGAGTTCACGGCCATCGGCGTCACGCGCATGCTGGAGGCCATCCGCGCCGTCAACCCGCGCATCCGCTTCTACCAGGCCTCATCCTCGGAGATGTTCGGCAAGGTCAAGGAAAACCCCCAGACCGAGACCACCCCCTTCCATCCGCGCAGCCCCTACGGGGTGGCCAAGGTGTACGGGCATTGGATCACGGTCAATTACCGCGAAAGTTACGATATCTTCGGCGCCTCGGGCATCCTGTTCAACCACGAATCGCCGCGGCGGGGCATCGAGTTCGTCACCCGCAAGGTGACCTACAACGCCGCCAAGATCAAATTGGGCCTGGGCCGGGAACTGCGCCTGGGCAATCTCGAGGCCAAGCGCGACTGGGGCTACGCCTTGGACTACGTCGAGGCCATATGGCTCATGCTGCAGCAGGACAATCCCGACGACTTCGTCATCGCCAGCGGCGAGACGCACTCGGTCCAGGAGCTGGTGGAGATCGCCTTCTCCCATGTCGACCTCGACTACCGCGACTTCGTCGTCCTGGACAAGAAGCTGATCCGCCCGGCCGAGGTCGACCTGCTGTGCGGCGACGCGTCCAAGGCCCGCAAGGTTCTGGGCTGGCAGCCCAAGGTCCATTTTGCCGAGCTGGTCAGGATGATGGTCGACGCCGATATGGCGCTGCTCAAGAAGGACTATCGCCTGTGAATCAATTGAACGCCAGGGAAGAACGCCCCTGGGGCTGGTTCGAGATCCTCTACGAGGAGCCCGGCCTCAAGGTGAAGCGCATCATGGTCAGGCCGGGGAAGCGCCTGTCGCTGCAGAGCCACGAACAGCGCGCCGAGAACTGGGTGATGGTGCAGGGGCAGGCCCGGTTCACTCTGGACGACGAAACGGTCCTCCTGGCGCCGCACCAGTCGGTCTTCATCCCCAAGCGGAGCCGGCACCGCATGGAGAACCCGGGAGTGGAGGAGCTGTTGTTCATCGAGGTGCAGACCGGCGCCTACCTGGGCGAGGACGACATCGTCCGCTACCAGGACGACTTCGACCGCTGCTAGGCGCGCTTCACCCCAAATCAAGCGGGAAAAGGAGGGAACCATGCTGCAGAAGGAGAAGGAGATCGGCCTGAAAACCGTCAGTGCGGCCATGGCCATGGCCGCGGCCATCCAGAACGACCTGACCGGCAGGGAGACGCTGACCAAGAGCGACCGCAGTCCGGTGACCATCGCCGATTTCGCCAGCCAGGCCCTGGTCTGCAAGGCCCTGGGCAGCCACTTCCCGGGCATGCCCATCGTTGGCGAGGAGGACTCGCTGGCCATCCGCCGTCCGGAGAACCGCGGGGTTTTGGCCAAGATCGTCCACTACCTGCAGCGCTACGATCCCGACATGGAGGAAGCGCTGATCTGCGACCTCATCGACATGGGCGGGGACGAGCCCGACGGCACGTTCTGGACCCTCGATCCCATCGACGGCACCAAGGGGTTCCTGCGCGGCGAGCAGTTCGCCATTGCCCTGGCCCTGGTCAGCGGCGGCCAGGTCCAGCTGGGCATCCTCGGCTGTCCCAACCTGAGATCAAGCGCCGGCGGCACTTTGTTTTGGGCCATCCGCGGCAAGGGGAGCTGGAAAATCGCCGCCGGCGGCGGCATCGCCGAGCGAGTCCGCGCCTCGGCCCTCACCGACACGAAGGAGATGAAATTCGTGGAAAGCTATGAATCGTCGCACAGCGACAAGGACACCCAGCTGGGCATCTCCCGGCGCTTGAACATATCCAGCCCCCCCGAGCAGATGGACAGCCAGGTCAAGTACGGCATCGTCGCCCAGGGGACGGCCGACATCTACCTGCGCATCCCCAACCCCGCCAGCCCCGATTACCGGGAGAAGATCTGGGACCACGCCGCCGGCAGCCTGATCGTCGAAGAGGCCGGGGGCAGGGTCAGCGACATTGATGGGAAGAAGCTCGATTTCTCGCGCGGCAAGACCCTGGCCGGAAACCGCGGCATCCTGGCCACCAACGGAGCCGTGCACGACCGGGTGCTGGAGATCATCGCGGAATTGGCCGGACGGAAATAGGGCCAAGGCAAGGAAGGGCGGTTCGCTAACCGCCCAAGTATCGGCCAATCAAGAATATTCCGAGGTTCACGAACCGGCCATTCCTGTCACGATTCCGTCAGCCCCAGCGCCCATTCGGCCTTGTCGGCAACGATGGGCTTGTAGTTTTCGAATTGACGCAGCAGATCTCCGGGGAACTCGGCGGAAAGGATCATGGCGCGGTGGGGAGGGTCGATGAACCCCTGCTCGGCAACATGATTGAGGAAGCGCAGCAGCGGGGTGAAGTAGCCGGCAATGTCGAGAAGGCCGCAGGGCTTCTGATGCATGCCCAGCTGGGCCCAGGTCAAAATTTCAAATATTTCCTCCAGGGTGCCCAGCCCGCCCGGCAGGGCCATGAAGCCGTCGGCGAGCCCGGCCATCAGCGCCTTGCGCTCGTGCATCGTGCCCACGACCCGCAGGTCGGTCAAGCCGCTGAATGCCACATTCCTGTCATAAAGATCGCGCGGAATGACGCCGATCACCTCGCCGCCGTTCTCCAGGGCGGCCTGCGCCAGCTGCCCCATCATACCGACCTTGCCCCCGCCGAACACCAGTCCGATGCCGCGGCGCGCCAGCAGGGCGCCCAGTTCCCTGGCCGCCCGGGCATAATCGGGCCGTGAACCGGGGCTCGAGCCGCAGAAAACGCAGAGCCGTTTTATGGTCATTCCTTCACTTCCAGAATAGAGCGGATCGCCGCTCCGGCGGCGGCCGCGTCGGACATGCCCTTGGGTATATGGCTGCCCGGCCCAAAAACGCTGCGCGCCCAGGAAAAAAGCATGGGGCCGTCGATCGCTTCATTGGCGTTGAAGTTGGCCTTGTGGTATTCCTTCAGCAGCCAGGCCGAGCGCGGGAACAGGTGGAAATGGAGCCGGCGGTCAACCTCGCAAAACGAAAGCACGTACACCCGCTCCGCTCCCACCGCGGCTTCGATGGCCCTGGCCGCGCGGGCCAGCAGCACGCCCAACGCCTCCGCTTTCTCGGGACTTAATTCAGCCAGGCTTGTTTCGCCGCCCTTCAGCCGCAGGACCAAATAGCCCGGGATGGCGCACTCCATGTTTCTATCGATTGCGAATATCTCATTTTCAAATATCATTTAAGTCGCCTTGATTGCACTTCGAACGAATGAGCATTACGAATCCCAAAACAGCCGGCGGGAGAAGAGGCAGTAGGATTGTTATGATGACATCCAAGGGGGCTCCCCAAAAAAGATGAAGACCGATCCATCCTTTTATCTTGTTCAACACTATATTCTCAATAAGTTGAGCAAGGATGTTTATGAGCCAAGCTGACAAAAAGAAAAAAATCGCAATGCTTAGGTACTTTCTTTTTGATCTATCTCGTGACAAATATTTCTTCAACCAAAAATAAACGAAAATCATCAAGAATATTGAATAAATGATCATAGCAATGGCAACGGATGGGGTTCGCCATGTTCCCGTGCCATCCCAGAATGACCATTCTTCCCTAGTCATTTTTTAACCTCGATTATTTTAGAATGAGCCGATTCTCTTCCTTACGCAATTCTGATTGTGCAAAAAAATGCAACAAAAGTCAATCCGACATTCTATTGGTTTATAACAGGTCCCTTTTCGTGAAGATGGGCCGGAAGGGGCAGCCGCAGGCCTCGATGGCCTCGCGCCCGCCCTCCTCGCGGTCGAGCACGGCCATGACCACCTCGACCTTGCCGCCCTCAGCCTCGACCTGGCGGATGCCCTTGATGATCGATCCTCCCGAGGTGATCACGTCGTCGAACAAAGCCACGCGCAGCCCGGCGCGGAAGTTGCCCTCGATCATCCTGCGCGTGCCGTGCCCCTTCTCCTCCTTGCGGATGATGAAGGCGGGGAGCGGCCGCCCCTGCTGGTGGCTGATGACGGCGATGGCGGCCACGATGGGGTCGGCGCCGATGGAGTAGCCGCCGACAGCGGCGACCGGGTATTCGGCCAGCATCCGGAAAAACAGCTGCCCGCACAGGGCGGCCCCCTCGGCGTCCAGCGTGGTGACGCGGGCATCGACGTAGAAATCGCTGGTCTTGCCCGAGGCCAGGGTGAACACGCGGCCGCGCGATACCGACTTCTCCAGCAGGATGGCGCGCAGGCGCTCCCTCACGACAGCTTCCCCCGGAAATCGTCGGGCAGCACCTTGCGCAGGTAGGGGGCGATCTCCACGATGGAGGCCTCGAGAAACTCAAGGTTCTCCGGCTGGAAATCCTCGCCGGCCTCTTCGTGGTTCTCCCCCTTGCGCGAGAGCTCGATGATGCCGAACTTCAGGTCCCCGGCGCGCAGGATGGCGCTCATCATCTTCCAGATGCGCCGCACCTTGTCGCCGGGTCCCTTGATGTACTCGAAAAGGTGCAGGTGCTTCATCTGGTTGAAGTTGTTCTCGATCTGGCTGCGGTTCAGCTTGTAGACCCGGGCGGCAAAGGCGTCGGGCGAGGAGATGGGGATCATGCCGGCGTTGACCAGGTGCTCGGGGTAGGCGAAGGACATGACCGTGTTGTCCCTGTCGGTGAGCAGGATGGCCACCTCGTCGGACTGCAGGTCGAAGTTGTCGCAGTAGAACTTGGCGATGTCGTTGAGTGTCGTCTTGAAGGCGGTCTCCGAGTGGCCGCCGGCGGTGTTCATCTTGAATTTTTCGATCAGCAGGTTGATGTCCTTCATGGTTGGCTCCCGGGTAATGATAATATGATTCCCGGGAAAAAACAAGGGAGCGGGAAAAATTCGCCGGCGGCGTCAAGCGAGCGGAAAGACCCCCAGCCGGCTGACGATCTGCCGGGAATAATCGCCGCTCTCCAGCACCAGGTCGCCGGTGACGATGCACGAGGAAAGCGACACCCCCGCCCCGACGCGCGTGTTCTCCCACAGGATCGAGCGCTGGACCCGGGCCGCGGGGGAGACTTCGACGCCGGGGGAAAGGCCGTTGCCTCCCGCCCGGCCGCGCCGCGCCATGTAGTCGCCATGGGCCTGGTAATAGGAGGAGGGCGTGCCGACATCCAGCCAGACGCCATCATAGGGCACGACCCGGAAATCCAGGCGCTGCCGGCGGATGCTGGCGAAAAAATTGACCTCGTCGATCCTGGCCACAGCCCTCTTCCTGAACAGGGCGGCGCCGGCGTACATCAGGGCCTCCTCGCCGGCCGGCGCCGGGGGAGCGCTGTCGAGAAAACGGTCGCCGTTGCAGAGCAGGCGGGCGTAGCGTCCGGAACGGTCCGGGCGCGCCAGCAGCACGCCGTCGACCCCCCGCACCCGCACCCGGCGCGCCATCTCCGCCAGGGGGATATCCATGAAGGTGTCGCCGTTGACCGCCAGCAACTCTCCTTTCAGGAAAGGCAGCGCCCGGGTCAACACGCGGCTGCCGCTCAGCTCCGTTTCCTCGATGAAGCGGATGCGCTGTCCGTCGCCCGCAGCCGCGACCACCTGGGCGCCGAGGTGGTGCAGGTTGACGAAGCCCGCGGCGCAGCCCAGGATGCGCAGCCGGTTGAGCAGCAGGGTGAGCAGGGGCACGCCGTCCAGGGGAAAGGCCGGCTTCGGCTTGACGAGCGAGAGGGGTTCGGCGCGCTTGCCGTAGCCTCCGGCCAGGATGAAGAACATCATGGGCCGAAGACCATATCCCCGGAGCCTCCGGCGAGGAGGAACAACCGGTGATAGGAGTCGCGGACGTAGTCGTCCCGGGAAAAACCCAGGCGCGCGGCGACCCGGTCGATGGCCGGCGGCGTGCCCTCGATCTCGATGAAACAGCCGATCGGCGTTTCGTCGAGCAGCACCTGCGCACCATCCAGGCGAAAGCCCTCGCGGAATTTTTCATAGGTAAAGCAGGCGCGAAAGCCGATAGCGAGCAGCATTTTTTCCATGACGGCGAAATCGGGGACGTCGATCTCGGTCTCGTCGCGGACCTTGTAGACGGAAGCGCTTCCCGGCACAGGCGTTTTTACGGTCAGCACGTTGCGCGCGCCATAGCGCCGCAGGCGCAGGAGGACGCCCCCGTTCCGCAGCGCGCCGCCGGGAGTGTCGAAGACCCGGTTGCGCTCCAGGAGGCGGGGGGCACAGCGCTCCGCGCCCAGGGCGATCAGCTGGCCGCGCCAGGGCGGCAGGGAAGCGACGCTTACCTTGACCTCGGTCTCCAGGCGCTTCTCAGTACTCACGGTAGCGGATAAACTCCAGCAGGCCGGCCAGCGCATCCCGGCAGGATGAGGGAGGGAAGGCGCGCAAAAAACCCCGGCAGCGCCGGTAATAGCGGTCGATGACGGCCAGCGAACGCTCCTGGATATTCAGGCGGCGGCAGCGATCCAGAAGCGGGCCGGGCCGGGCAGGGTCAAAGGCGCGGATGAGCGGCAGGGCTCCGCCCTCGATCAGCAGGATATAGGGCAGGGTCACCTTGCCCTCCTTCAGGTCCTGGAAGCGCCCCTTGCCGGAGCGCTCGGAAAAGAGGTCGAGCAGGTCGTCGCTGATCTGGAAGATCATGCCGAAATCGTCGCCGAAGCGGCGGAAAGCCGGTTCGCAGCCGGAGTCCCCCCCGGGAAGACCGGCGGCCAATGCGGCGATGCCCCCGAAAAGGCTCGCCGTCTTCCTGCGGATGATGTCGTAATACGTGCGGGCGCCCAGGCGGTAGTTGAAGTTGTTCTCGAACTCCAGGATCTGTCCCTCGATCATCTGCCGCGACGCTTCGGCGAGCATGTCGACGGCCGCGGCGCAGCCCGACCGCGTCAGCATGCGGATCGAGGAAATGAACAGGAAGTCGCCCCAGAGCACCGACAGGGTATCCCCGAAATGATGGTTGGGCGTCTTCTGGCCGCGGCGGCGCGTGGAGTGATCGACGATATCGTCATGGACCAGGCTGGAAAGGTGCAGCATCTCAATGGCCGCTCCCAGGACGGGCAGGCCGCCGTCGCGGGCGCTGTTCAACCGCGCCAGCAGGAAAAAGAAGGCGGCGCGGATCTTCTTGCCCTTGCCGACCGGGGTATGGCGGCCCAGCTCCGCGATCAGGTCCACCCGGCTGCCGATCTCCCGGGCCAGGATCGTCTCCGCGGCTCCAAGCAGGGGCAGGATCGGTTCCTGAACTTTGCGATAATCCATTGTCGGCGCTATTCTATCATCGGCACTCGGGTTTGGCAATCAAGGCCCGGGCGGCGCCAAGGGATCCCCGGGCTGCAGCGCGAAAGAGGGGAAAAAGAAGCGCTAGCGCAGCCAGCCGGGAGGGACGCCGGCCTTGCGCGCCTTCTCGTACAGTTCCTCGAGCTGGGTTTCGGACTGGCTGAGGAAGAGTTTTTTCTGCTCGATCTGGTTGGTCAGCTGGGCGATCTGGGCGCGGATGGCTTCCTGCTCGGCGGCCACATTCTTGATGTAGAAATCGGACCAGAGGCGGTTCAGATCGGATTGCCCGCTCTCGATATCGGCCTTCAGCGTGGAGATACGCTGCTCCAGGTCGACCTGCTGCTTTTTCCAGAAATCGGGCTGCTTGGTCACGTCGCCCTTCCGGGCAGCCTCGGGCGGCCCGGCGCCGGCGTCATCGCCGGCGGCTTCCTCGGATTCCATCTGCACATAGCCGTATCTTCCGCCGCCGACGGAGACCGTGTTCACGTTGTCGTTCGTGATCTTCGCCTTCGATTTGCCCAGTTTCTTCCTGCGCTCATCCTCCTGCTTTTTCAGCGCCATCAGGTCGACCACGTCGCCGAGGAGGAGCGGGGCGGCCCCGACGAACAGCAGGCAGGCCGCCAGGAAAAGGGCCGTCCGTTTCATCTGCCGTTCACCTCGATCTTCACCAGCCGGTTCTTGCAGCGCTCGACCTCGGTGCTGTTGTCGAACTGCGGATCCTTCTCGCCGTAGAAAAAGGTCTCGATGTGGCCGGAATCGATGCCGTACTGCTCAACCAGAAGCTTCTTGATGGCTTCCACGCGCCGGGAGGAGAGGCGCAGGTTGTATCCCTCGCCGCCGATGCTGCAGGTATAGCCGCGCATCGTGACCAGGTATTCCGACTTGCCGGCGATGAAGTCGCGGATGGCCGCGTAGTCGGCGGCTTGGTCGGCGATCGGCTTGTCACTGTCGAATTCGAACAGGATGCTGATGTTCAGGGCCGCGCCCATTGCTGCCCCTTCTTCCCCGGGCAGTCCTTCCTCTCCCGGCAGGGTCTCCACGATCGGCAGATCCTCGCCGCCTGCCTGACCGGGCTTGCCCGGGGCGGTCGCGCGGGGCAGGACCAGCACGTGGTCCCCGACCCGCATGTCGGAACCGGCATCCAGGATCTTCACGGTGGAGTTGGTGTTCTCGCTGTGGATAACGACCCCCAAACCGATGATCAGGGGGGGCAGGTCGGAAGCCAGGTTGCGGTAGAAGAGCAGGAACGTCCCCCTGCCGACCACCCCTTCGCCCAGGTCCACCGAGACATATTGCGTATCGGCCGACAATTCCGCCGGCACGCCCAGCGCCAGGTCGGCATAGACGACCAGGCCGGAAACGGCGTCGGTCGGGATGCGGCAGAGCTTGTAGTCGGCCCTTTTAGCGAACAGGGTCGCTTCCGGCTTGTAGAGGATGGCGAAGTCGCCGACATGAACCGGGTTGCAGCCTTTCTGCAGGCGGATCACGGCCTGCCGGTCATAGAGGCAGGTGATCTGGGCCAGCGATTTCTTCAGGAAATAGTGGCCCAGGCGGTCATGGTTGCGCGGGTGGCGGATGACCTGGCCTTGGCTCATGATCATCAGCATGTCCCCTTCCTTGAGTCCGTCCCTGGCGCCCCGGTTGATTACCAGCTCATCATTGTCGGAGAACGACTTGCGCTCGGAGGTCACCGAATGGTTCCCCATGATGCGGATATCCTGGGGCACTCGGTCCTTGATGAAATAGGAGCAGTTGAGGTCGGTCTCGTTCACCAGCATCTCTTCCTCAAGGAAGACGTACGCCTTCTGTATGTTCAGGATCTTCTCTTTTTCCTGGGCGGTCAGTGTCAGCGCTGCCGCAAAAAAAACAAAAATGACAAAAACGAGCAGTTTTTTCATTTTCTTCTCCCCTTCCTGTCGAGAAATTGCCATACGCCTAAATTTTTTCCCATCACACTGAATTTAATAAATCAAAAATATAGAATTGTCAAGTGTTTCGGGGTTTTCAGGTGGCTTCACGCCTTTGTGGACGCGGTTTTTGACACCGGCACGCAGGACCCGGAGAGCCCGGCTCGGGGCTGTCGGCAATGGCGAAACTCGACGAAAGACGGCCGGCTGACGGCATTCGGCAAGAAATAGGATCCCAAATCCACTTCTTGGTTTGGGAAATTGGTATTTGGAGCTTGGGATTTGTTCGTGATCTGGAATTCGTTTTTTGGTGATTGCTTTCCCACCTTATACCGTGTAGCGAACGCCGTACGCCTTCTTCTACATGCCCATCAATCTCATGCCGAAGTAGGAAAGGGAGACCAGGACCAGGCTCTTGAACAGGAAGTAAAGGGCGGCGATGGTCATGCTTTTTTTGGGGCTGATCCTGGCGTAAACGGCGATGCCCAGGGACAGGGCGGCCAGGTACCAGAGGGAAAAGAAGTCGAACTGCGAGAGGACGATGTAGGGCAGGCTGCGGAAATCGAGGCCGGGGAAGAACAGGGTCAGCCCCGTCTGGACCATCATCGTCTTCTTCAGCAGGACCAGCAGGCCCTTCAGCGCCCCGCCCAGGATCATGTCCAGGAACGATGCCTGCGCCACCGCCGAAAAATAATTCACGTACAGGCCCTCGGCGCCGCCCACCTTGAAGAACAGGTAGACGAAAAAGGCTGCCAGCAAGAGCGCCAGCGCCGAAAAGAACATGGCATACACCGAGCCGCTGACCCGCTGGAAGGGGGTGAAATTCTCCAGGCCGGCCAGCTGCTCGTCGCTCAGCTTGTCGGCCATCTCCGAGTCGCGGATCATCTTGGCCTGCTCCGTCTTGGTGATGGGAAAGGTGATGAAGGTGACGATGGCCGTCACCAGCAGGATGGCGGCCAGCGCCGCCTTCCAGCGCTTGGCTTCCATGGCCCGGGCGATGGTGGCCGCCGGACTGCTGACCACGCCGGTCAGGTCGTTGATGAATCGGTTCATTTCGTCCTCCCCGTTTTTTCTTCCTTGACGATCTCGCCGTCCTTCAGGTAGAAGATCCGCTGGCTCAGGTCGGCCAGCTCCTGGTTGTGGGTGACCATGATGATGGTGTTGCCCCGCCGGTGCAGATCCTGGAAGACGGCGACGATTTCCTCGCCGGTCCTGGAATCGAGGTTGCCGGTGGGCTCGTCAGCCAGGATGAGCGATGGCTTGTTCACCAGGGCGCGGGCGATGGCCACCCGCTGGCGCTGGCCGCCCGAAAGCTCGCTGGGCTTGTGCGTCATGCGGTCGCTGAGCTCCACCGACTGCAGGGCCTGGCGGGCGATGTCCAGGCGCACCGCCTTCTTGACGCCGCTGTAGATGAGGGGCAGCTCGACGTTGTGCAGCGCCGTCGAGCGGGGCAGCAGGTGGAACACCTGGAAAATGAAGCCGATCTCCCGGTTGCGGATGTGGGCCAGCTCGTCCTCGGAGAGGGAGCTGACCTCCTTGCCGTTGATGCAGTACTTGCCGGCGCTCGGGGTGTCCAGGCAGCCCAGCAGGTTCATCAGCGTCGATTTCCCCGAACCGGACTGGCCCATGATGGCGATGAACTCACCGCTTGCCACCGTGAAGGTGATGTTCTTCAGGGCATCGATCTTCTCGTTGCCGACCTCATAGGTCTTGCCCAGGCCCTGGACGTCGATGATGGCGGCCATGCTATTTCTTGGCCGGGGAGCGCTTGATCGTGTCCCCGTCCTTCAGCTTCTTGAGGGCGGCGAAGGGACCGCTGATGACCTCGTCGTTCTCCTTGAGTCCCGAGGCGATCTCGATGTACATGTCGCCGGC
The DNA here is from genome assembly GCA_002335385.1 of Candidatus Aminicenantes bacterium UBA2190. GTDB lineage: Bacteria > Acidobacteriota > Aminicenantia > UBA2199 > UBA2199 > UBA2199. Next base: position 16,883 of record DCVK01000008.1, on the reverse strand, counting down.
AATGCCCTTCTGCACCTCGCGGAAAGCGCAGCGGCCGCCCGCGGCGACGAACACGCCTTCCATCTCGACGTGGGCGCCCTTCTTCCCGGGGTCGTCGCGCTCCAGGATGACCAGCGCCGCGATCGGCACCGCCAGCACGCCCTTTTTGTCGGCGATGATGATATCGGCCGTCGCCGAGAAGCCGGGCTTCAGCGTCGCCGGCGGCCGGTCCAGGGTGATGACGGTCTTGAAGTCCCGGGACTCGGAGCCGGTGGTGCCGGCAGCCGTGATGGCCGAGTTGCCGACCTCGGTCACTTTCCCCGGCATGACCGTGCCGGGAAGGGCGTCGACGGTCACGTCGGCCGGCTGGCCGGTCCGCACCTTGACCACGTCGGTCTCGTCGACCAGCACCTCGGCCTCCATGACCGAGAGGTCGGCGATGGTCAGCAGCACGGTGCCGGGGTTGTTCATGGTGCCGATGATGGCCACCTCGCCCTCCTCGACCTTCAGGCTGGTGACGATGCCGTCGATGGGCGAGACGATCGTCGTCTTGCGGATGGCGTCACGGGTACTCTTGAGCGAGGCGCGGGCCTGCTCGATCAGGTGCAGGTTGGCCTGGCGGTTGGCCTGGGCGATCTCGAACTGCGCCGTGGCGTCCTCGAACTGCTCGCGGGAGATCAGCCCCTCTTCGAAGAGCTGCCGGCGGCGGTCCAGGTACTGCCGGGCCTTCTTCAGGGTGGCCTGCTGCGAGATGAGCTGGGCCTCGGACTGCGAGATGATCCCGCGGTCACGGTCGGCGTTGGCCTCGTAGACGGTCGAGTCGATCTTGATGAGCAGCTCGCCCTTGCGGACCTGCGCCCCCTCCTCGACCACGATCCTCAGTATCTTGCCGGCCACGTCGGTGCTGATATTGACGTTTTTCTTGGGCTTGATCTCGCCGGTGGCCGAGACCTTTTCGACCAGGTCGCGTTTCTGCACCCTTTCCGTCGTGACCTCCGGTCCCTTGCCGTTGCCCGGCCGCAGAATGTTGAGCAGCACGATCAATGCCACGAGGGCCAGGACGGAGCCGACGACGATCCTTTTCCTGTATTTCATCCTTGCTCCTGAGACGCGTTATACGAAACCTGCCGGTCGATGGTTCAGCACGGCCGCCCGGCCGGCCGCGCGGTCGCGGCGCGACCGTTCCTGTCTCGCGGGGACGAGATTGTCGCGCCGGGTTTTTTCCGGTATAATGGACGATCGCACAGCGGTTCCAAGGAAAAGCAATGAACTACAGTTTCAGGGAAATCGAGGCCAAGTGGCAGCGCATCTGGCGCGACCGCCGGACTTTCCAGGCAGTTTCCGGGGAAAACAGGCCGAAATACTATTGCCTGGAGATGTTCCCCTACCCTTCGGGCTCGGGGCTCCACGTCGGCCACCTCAAGAATTACGTCCCCACCGACGCTTTCTGCCGCTACAAAAGCATGCGCGGCTTCAATGTCCTCCATCCCATGGGCTGGGACGCTTTCGGGCAGCCGGCCGAGAACGAGGCCATCCGCCGCAACCGCAACCCGCGCGAGATGGTGCCCGAGTACGCCGCCGCCTACCGCGAGACACTGGTCAAGACCGGCTGCTCCTATGACTGGGAACGCGAGATCAACTCCAGCCATCCCGGCTACTACAAGTGGACCCAGTGGATGTTCCTGCTCCTGCTGCGCAAAGGCCTGGCCTATCGCGCCACCGCCCCCATCAACTGGTGCCCCGCCTGCAAGACCGGCCTGGCCAACGAGGAGGTCCGGGACGGCCGCTGCTGGCGCTGCGACTCCGCCGTGGAAAAGAAGCCGATGCCCCAGTGGTTCTTCCGCATCACCGCCTATGCCGACCGCCTGCTGGCCGACCTGGAGAAGCTTGACTGGTCGGAGGGCATGAAGGAGATGCAGCGCGACTGGATCGGCCGCAGCGAGGGGGCCGAGGTCGACTTCGCCGTCGAGGGCGACGGGCCGCCCATCCGCGTCTTCACCACCCGCCCCGACACCCTGTTCGGCGCCACGTTCATGGTGCTGGCCCCCGAGCACCCGCAGGTCGCCGCCCTGACCACGCCGGAGCGGCGCACCGAGGTGGAAGCCTACGTGCGCAAGGCGCAGGGCGAGTCGGAGATCGACCGGCTCAACGCCGAGCGCGCCAAGACCGGCGTCTTCACCGGCGCCTATGCCGTCAATCCGGTCAACGACGAGAAGATCCCGGTGTGGATCGCCGACTACGTGCTGATGGGGTACGGCACCGGCGCCATCATGTGCGTGCCGGGGCACGACGCGCGCGATTTCGAGTTCGCCGGGAAATTCCAGCTGCCGGTCGTGCAGGTGGTGAGCCCGGACGGCTCGACCTATGAGCTCACGGCGGCCGAGCCCGGCGAGGGCATCGCCGTCCACTCCGGGCGCTGGAACGGCCTGGCCACGACCGAGTTCAAGAAGGCCGTCACCTCCTGGCTGCAGGAGAAGGGCATCGGGCGGGCGACGGTCCACTACCGGCTGCGCGACTGGCTGATCTCGCGCCAGCGCTACTGGGGGGCGCCGATCCCCATCGTCCACTGCCCCGACTGCGGCGAGGTGCCGGTCCCCGAGTCGCAGCTGCCGGTGCTGCTGCCCGACGTGGAGAACTACCGGCCCTCGGGCACCGGCGAGTCGCCGCTGGCGGCCATTGCCGATTTCGTGAACACCCCCTGCCCGAAATGCGGCGGCCCGGCCCGGCGCGAAACCGACACCATGGGCGGCTACGCCTGCTCTTCATGGTATTTTCTGCGCTTCGCCGACCCGGAGAACGAAAACGCCTTCGCCTCGCGCCCGGCCATCGACTACTGGCTGCCGGTGGACCTCTATACCGGCGGCATCGAGCACGCCCGCTCGCACCTGCTCTATGCCCGCTTCTGGACCAAGGTGCTGTTCGACGAGGGGCTGCTGGGCTTCGAGGAACCCTTCCTGATCCTGCGCAACCAGGGCTCGCTGCTGGCACTCACCCCCGGCCGCCGGCCGTGCTCCCGGGAGGACGGGAGCGACGGCGGCGAAAAGATCGTCGACTGGATCGTACTCAAGCACGACGAGCGCGATCACATCCCCGCCGACCAGGTCGTCTGGCGCTGGGCGCGCATGTCCAAGTCCAAGGGCAACGTCGTGACCCCCGACGAGATGATCGAGCGCTACGGAGCCGATTCGCTGCGCGTGTACGAGATGTTCGTGGCGCCTTTCGAGGACGACGTCCATTGGAGCGAGGAGGGCATCCAGGGCTCGCACCGTTTCGTCGGCCGCGTCTGGCGCTGGTTGCAGGCGGCGCTGCCCATCTACCGCGGCGACTGGCGCGCGGCGCTGCCGGGTCCGGCCGCGGCGGAAGCCCGCCGGGTGCGCCGCAAGCTGCACCAGACGGTGCAGAAGGTCGGGGCGCAGATCGAGACCTTCCAGTTCAACACGGCCGTCGCCGCCGTCATGGAACTGCTCAACGAGATCTACGCCTACGCGCCGGTCGACAGGGAGGCGCTGGCGGAAGGCCTCGACCCGTCCGTCGTCTCCGAGCTAGCCGAGACACTGGTCCTGCTCATGGCCCCGTTCACCCCGCACCTGGCCGAAGAGGTCCGGCAACAGATGGGAGGAGAAGGCAGCGTCTACCGCGCCGGCTGGCCGGCGTTCGACCCCGAGGTGGCCGCCGCCGAGGCGGTCAACGTCATGATCCAGGTCAACGGCAGGATCAAGGACAAGGTGACCGTGCCGCTGGACTGGGACGAGGAGACCGTGAAGGCCGAGGCGCTGGGACGGGAAAAGGTCCGCCAGCTGCTGGCCGGCCGCCAGGTGGTGAAGATGATCTTCGTCAAGAACAAGATGCTGAGCATCGTCTGCCGATGAAACGCCTGGCGATGCCGCTGCTGTTGCTGCTGGCGGCGCTGCTGAGCCTGCGCTGCGGCTACCGCCTGGCCGGGCGCGGCAAGAACCTGCCTCCGGGGGCGGCGACCATCGCCATCCCGGCCTTCAAGAATCAGACGCCGCGTCCGCAGGCCGAGCAGTTCGTCACCTTTGCCGTCCGCGAGGAGTTCATCCGCCGCAGCCGGCTGCGCCTGCTCGAGTCCCAGGCCGAAGCCGACCTGCTGCTGGAAGGGACGATCACCGCCTTCCGCGTCACGCCGCTCTCCTATTCCGAGGCCGGTGCGGCCAACCTCTACGAGGTGCGCCTGACCCTCGACGTGCGCCTGGTCGACTTGCGGAGCAGCGAGATGTTCTTCCAGGGGAAAGGCCTCTCCTTCCAGGAGACCTACGACACCGACAACGATGACTTCTTTTCCCAGGAATCGGGTTCTTTGGACCGCATCGCCGGCAAGTTCGCCGCCAGCATCGTCACCTCCATCCTGGAAAATTTCTGATGCCCGAGTCGACGTTCTTCGCCTTCCTCGGCCGCGTCCAGTCCGAAAAGAAATCTCCGCCCCTGCTGCTGCTGTACGGCTTCAACGAGTTCCTGGGCGAGCAGGTTATCGCCGAGGTCGGGCGCGCCTTCGGCCAGGAGCGCAACGAATTCAACTTCAAGCGCTACTATTTCGACGGCGAGGAGGAGGTCGGCTGGGAGGACATCCTGGACGAGGCCAACAGTTCCAGCTTCTTCATCAGCGCCCAGAAAGTCATCACCGTGGTCATCCGCGACGAGAAGAAGATATCCCTGAACGCGGCCGCCAAGAAAGCCTTCGCCGCCTACCTGCAGAAGCCCAACCCGCACGCCACCCTCATTGTCTATGTCTCCCTGGACCTGAGCCGCGACGATTACAAGCAGCTGAAAAGGGACAAGCTTTCCCGGCTGCGGGACAACCTGGATTCGCCGCACACGGTCAGCATCGACCTGGACCGCACCAGCGAAGGGGAAATCCGCAATTTCATCAAGAACTACATGAAGGAGCGCAAGATCGCCATCAGCACCGGCGCCGTCGAGCGCATCCAGGAGGTCATGGCCGACGACTTCGTCTCCATCATCCACCAGCTGCCCAAGCTGGAGGCCGCCGCCGCCAAGACCCTGACCATCGGCAGCGAGGAGGTCGACGAGCTGATCACCGGCATCAACTCCCACTCCATCTGGGACCTGACCGAGGCCATCGAGCGCGAGGACGCCGCCGCCTACCTCGACATCCTCAAGTACCTGTTCATCAACGGCGTCAAGCCCAGCTTCATCATCGGCACCCTCATCTCCTACTACCACAAGATCTACACGGCCAAGTTCCTCCTGCGCCACCGCTTCTCGGTGGCCGACATCGGCAAGGTCCTGCAGCAGCCGTCCTTCATCCTGAACAAGTTCATCGCCCTGGTCAAGCATTTCCCCGACGCCAAGATCCAGGCCGTGCTCAACCTGATCTACCGCCTCGACTACGAGTCCAAGACCAGCGGCGAGGAATCGGCGCGCATCTCGCTGCAGAACTTCGTCTTCCAGGTCAAGTTCCTGAAATAGCCCGGGCGCTCACGACGGCAGCGAACTCCGGGCGAAGAAAAGCCGCCCCCGCACCGGGCGGGGGCGGCGGTGATGGGAATTCGTCCTGATTACTTCAAGGTGAAGGTCACCGTCACCGTGAAGGCCACCTTCTTGGCCTTGCCGTCCTTGACAAAAGGCTCGTATTCCCAGGCCTTGACGGCGTCGAGAGCGGCCTGGGTCAGGAGCTTATCCGGTGACTTGAGCATGCGCAGCGCCTTCACCTTTCCGCTTTCATCGATCACGGCCTCCAGGACCACGGTCCCCTGGACCTTGTTTTTCGCGGCCTCCTCGGGATAGACGGGATTGACCTTCCTGACCAGCTTCGGCTTCTGCGCATCCTCCAGGCGGGTCAGGGCGCCCGAAGCGTCTTGGCTATTTACGCCATCCAGCCGGAACACGACCGTGACCGTGAACATTACCTCTTTGGGGGCTCCCTCGACCAGAAAGGGATCATAGGCCCACTGCCGGATGGCTTCCAGGGCGGCTTGAGTGAGCAACGGGTCGGGCGAGGAGACGGGGCGGACATCTTTCACCTTGCCGTCCTTGCCGGCCACGGCCTCCACGATCACCTTGCCTTGCAGCCTCTTTTCCTTCGCTTCCTTCGGATAGACGGGCTTCACCTGTTTGACCAGCTTCGGCTTGACGGCGCCGGAGACGCGCACCGCATCCCTGCCGAACTCCTCGTCCCGCCCCTGTACGTAAAAAGCGATGAAATAGCTGTGCTCGGCGGAGTCGCGGAACCCCAGCATGGCCACTTCGCCGTCGGGGAGGACGATCTCGGTGTCGAGCAGGATCTTCTGGATCCTCTTTTCCCCTTTTTCCTCCACCACGCCGACCTTGAAGTTCACCGCGCCGGGCCTGGGCAGGGGGGTCAGGACCAGGACGTAATCCCGGCCCTGCATCTGCACGGTCTGCGTGACCGATGCCGGGCCGCCCGATCGCCAGGCCAGGTCGGAGGACGCCAACAGCGTGACCTCGGGGGCGTTGAACGTCTTGCGCAGCTCGGCCAGCAGGCTATCGGCCGTGAACTTGACCTGCAGGTTGCGCTGCACCAGCGGCTTGAGATGGAACGACGTGGCCACGCCGGGCTTGCCCCCGGTCTCTGCGCCCGGGCCGAAGAAATTGAGCTTGATATCAAGGGCGACCTCCGCCCGGACAGGGAAGGCCAGGACCAGGATCAGCCATATCAAAAGAATAATGGTCTTTTTCATTGGAATTCTCCTTGTTTCAATTCCGATTTTTTTCAAACCAGACGATCGTCATCCCCGGCTGCCCGGGAGCAAAAATGACCGGACGGGCAGGCGCATCGCCGATCCGCGCCTCGAGCACGGCAAAGACGCGGGCGTCGTCCTCGGTCTCCGAGACGGTGACGATCCCCTGCGGTAGGAATTCGCCAGAAACACCTCGCCAGATGGCGAAAGCGCCGCCCAGGATGGCCGCAACCAGAAAAAAGCCGAAGGCGAAGCGCCAGGCGGGCCGGAACCCCCTGGAACGCACGGCTGCCGAGGCGAAAGGACGGAGCGGCGGTTCATTCTGCAAGCCGGCCGGCGTCACGCCCAGGGAGAGGATGGCGGCGTCGCCGAGCGCCTGGGCCTGGCAGCGCGGGCAGCCGTCGATGTGCCGGTCAAGCAGGAACGCCCTCCAGGCGGGCAGGGGCAACATGCGGTAGGCAAAGCGCGCCCATTTACAGGCCATTGGCCACCTCCTTTCTCAGCTTCCAGCGGGCATTGAACAGGTGCACGCGCACGGTGTTCTCCGAGCATCCCTGCAGCGCCGCGATCTCGCGGGCGCTAAAATCCTCGAACACCGCCAGGGAGATCGCCGCCCGTTCCCGCGCCGACAACTTCTGCAGCAGCCGCCCGGCGCGCTCATCTCCGCAGCCGTCCATCGCCGGCGCAGCCGGCTTCCCCCACTCGCGGGCGTAGTCCTGGAAATACTTCAGGAACGTCCGCCGCTTGCGCAGGCGGTCCAGGCAGCGCTTGGCGCCGATGCCCAGCAGCCACTTGACGAAGCTGCGGCCGGCATCGAACTGCGCGAAATTCTGGAAGGCCTGCAGCAGAGCCTCCTGGGCGGCGTCGCGGGCCTCTTCGCGCTCGCCCAGCATGTTCCAGCACAGGGCCAGGAGCTTCTTCTCATGAGAGGAGACGAGCCCGGCAAAGGCGTCGCGATCGCCCAGCTGGGCGCAGCGGATCAACTCCTCTTCAGTCATGCCCCTCCTGCCGCCGCTTGGTATACTCCCCAGCATGGCAGATCATTTAGTCCAGCCGTCCGTGATCAGTCGGCGGCTGCTTCCTTGCCGATCTCCTTGAGCTCGTCCAGGGTCATGAGGATCTCGCGCTGGTTCTTGCTGTTGGAGGGCGAGATGACCCCCTTCTCCTGCAGCTGGTCGATCAGGCGGCCGGCGCGGGCGAAGCCCACGCTCAGCTTGCGCTGCAGGTAGGACGCCGACGCCTGGCCGGTAGTGATGATCACCTCGGCGGCCTCGAAGAACATCTCGTCCAGCTCCTGTTCCTCGCCCTGCTCCTCCCTCGGGGACGTATGCTTGATGATCTGGGTGTTGAACTCGGGCTTGGCCTGCTTGGCCAGGTAGTTGACCACGCGCACCGTTTCCGGCTCCGACACGTAGGCCGAGTGCAGGCGGATGAGGGTGGCGGTCTTGGGCGGCAGGAACAGCATGTCGCCGTTGCCCAGGAGCTTCTCGGCGCCCATCTGGTCGATGATGGTGCGCGAATCGTAGCGCGAGGGCACGGCCAGCGCCATGCGCGAGGGGAAGTTGTTCTTGATCGGGCCGGTGATGACGTCGATGGAGGGCCGCTGCGTGGCCAGGATGAGGTGAATGCCGATGGCCCGCGACTTCTGCGCCAGGCGCAGCACGTCGTCCTCGATCTCGCGCGCCGAGGCCATCATCAGGTCGGCCAGCTCGTCGATGATGATCACGATGTAGGGGATGGTCTCCCTGTCGTCGAGATGCTCCAGCTCCTCGTCCTCGGACTGGATGAGCATCTCCAGCTTCTTGTTGTACTGCTCGATGTTGCGCACCTGCAGCATGGCCAGCTTCTTGTAGCGGTTCTCCATCTCGAAGACGGCCCAGTCCAGTGCATTCTTGGCCAACTTGGGGTTGACCACCACCGGGGTGAGCAGGTGCGGCAGCGAGTTGTAGACGGCCAGTTCGATGCGCTTGGGGTCGATCATGATGAACTTCACGGCCTTGGGCGACGACTTGTAGAGGATGCTGAGGATGATGGAATGGATGGCCACGCTCTTGCCGCTGCCGGTGGCGCCGGCGATCAGCAGGTGCGGCATTTCCTTCAGGTCGGAGATGAAGATGTCGCCGCTGGCCGTCTTGCCCAGCGCCAGGGTCAGCGGCGAGCTCGACTGCTTGTACTGCGGCGTCTCCAGCAGCTCGCGCAGGTGGATGATCTCGCGCTTCTTGTTGGGGATCTCGATGCCGATGGCCTTCTTGCCCAGGATGCGCTCGATGCGCACGTACTGGGCCTTGACCACCAGCGCCAGGTCCTCGGTCAGCCCCGAGACGTCCTTGACCTTGACGCCGATGTCGGGGACGAACTCGAAGGTGGTGATCACCGGGCCCGGCGTGAACTCGGCGATCTCGCCGTTGATCTTGAATTCCTTCAGCCGCTGCGACAGTTCCTGCTTCTTCTCCTCGAGCTCGTCGATGTCGATCTGGCTCTTGGCGGTCGGGGCGTCGAGGTAGGTCATGGGCGGCGGCTTGTACTGGGCATCGGGCAGGAATTCCTGCTCCAGCTCGGGGAAGATGCCGCTCTCCTCCGGCAGCTTGCTCGGTTTCCTGATGACGGTCCTGGCGGTCGCCGCCACGGGGGCCCTTTTTTCGGCGCGCCCCGCGGACTCGCTTTCCTTCTCCTTGAGCGTCTGCCGCCCCTTGAAGACGAAGTTCCCCTCGCCGGCGTCGTATTTCTCCTGGACCTTCCTGCGGTCGCGGTTGCGGCGCATGGCCTCCAGGCGCTGGCGGAAAGAGCCTGCCAGCAGGCCCCCTCCCCTGGCCAGCAGCCCCCAGAGGAAGACGATGATGTTCCGGATCGAGATCTTGGCGATCAGCACCAGCGAGATGCCCAGCAGGCAGAGAAAGAGCGCGGCGGCAAAAACGCCCTTGATCTGGCCGCTGACGAAATCGTTGATCAGCAGCCCGACCATGCCGCCCGACCGAACCGCCTGCCCCGATACAAGCGCCTCGGGATTGAGATTGGCCAGCAGCGCCGACAGCGAGAGGAGGAGGATGCCGAAGCCCGTTCCCTTGCTCACCGCCCGGTTGAGGCGGCGGTTAAAGAAGAAATAGGCGGTCAGGAAAAGGAAGATGAGTATGAACAAAAGGGAGGCGAAACCGAAGAGGTTGAACAGCAGGGCCGAGAGCTCGGAACCCAGGCGGCCGCCGAAGTTGGTGACCACGCGCGCCGGCGCCGAGTGGAAGAAGCTGGGATCGAGGGGATTGAAGCTGCCCAGGCTGAAAATCAGGAAAAAGGAGAAAAAAAGCGAAAAGACCCCGAAAATCTCGTTCTTAAGCGATAATTCGCTGTCATCGGAATTCCCTTTTCTTACCTTGGCCATCGGCGAAAAGTATAATGTCTCGGCCCAATAATGTCAAGTTGACGCGGGTTTTAGAGGATCCTTAGGCTGTAGAGCTTCAGCTGCCTGTCCAGGTCGCGGCAATGGGGGAACTGGGAGCGGACCAGGGCCTTGAACCCGGGGCCGTGGTTGTGCTCCTTGAGGTGGGCCAGCTCGTGAAAGACGATGAAGGCCACCAGCTCGTCGGGCAGCACCTGCAGCCAGGTGTTCAGGTTGACCTTGCCCTTGATGCTGCAGCTTCCCCATTTGCTCCGCATCTTGCGGAAACCGATCCCGGAGGGCTTGACCGCCAATATCCCGGCATATTTCCCGCTCAGCGCGCGGACCAGGGCGACGAACTCATCGTTGCTGCGGCGCAGGATTTCCAGCTCCTCGGCCAGCAGGCGCTGGCGGCGGAACCACTCGTGCTTCTCCAGGATCCAATCGCGGTGGCGTTCGATGACCGGCCGCGGGTCGATATGGCGGGGCAGGATCAGGCGCAGGCGGCCCTGGCGGAAGGCGACGCGCACCCGGCGGCCGCTGCGGCGCACCACCTGGCAGGGGATCCCTTCCAAGTTCACGGTTTCCATGGCTGTTTTGCGCCGGCCTCAGTTCAGTTCATGGACGGCGCCGTATTCGACAATCTCCACCGCCGGGATGCCGATGCCCAGCAGCTCGCGCTGCAGGTTCTCCAGCGCCGCGTCCTCGCCGTGGACCAGGAAGGTCTTCTTCAGCCGCTGCAGGTCGTGGCGCTTCAGCCAGGCGATGGTTTCGGCGTAGTCGGCGTGGGCGGAAAAAGCGTTCAAGGTGGCGATCTCGGCTTTCAACTGGTAGGTCCTGCCGAAGATCTTGATCTCCTTGGCCCGCTCGGCCAAACGCCGGCCCAGGGTGTGCTCGGCCATGAAGCCGACGATGGCGACGATGTTGTCCGGGTTCTCCACATGCTGGATCAGGTGGTGCAGGATGCGGCCCGACTCGGCCATGCCGGAGGCGGAGATGATGATGGCCGGCCCCTGGAAGGAATTGATCTCCTTGGACTCGGCCGTGGAGACGACATAACGGATGTTCTCGAAGCCGAAAGGGTCGACGTTGACGCTGATGAAGCGGCGCACCGTCTCCTCGTCGAAGCACTCGGGATGGACCTTGAAGATGGCGGTGGCGTTGACCGCCATCGGCGAGTCGATGAAGATGGGCAGACTGGGCACCCGGCCCTCCCGCTGCAGGGTGTGGATGATGTAGATCAGCTCCTGGGTGCGCTCGATGGTGAAGGCGGGGATGAGGATCTTGCTGCGCCGGGCTTGGGCCTTGTGGATGAGCTCGGCCAACTCCTCGCCGGCCATGCCGATCGACTTGTGCAGGCGGTTGCCATAGGTCCCCTCCAGCACCAGGTAGTCCATGGGCGGCAGGACCTCGGGGTCGCGGATGATGGGCAGGCCCGCGCGGCCGAGGTCGCCGCTGAAGCCGACGGCCAGCCCGCCGGGCAGGGTCAGGTGGACCATGGCCGCGCCCAGGATGTGGCCGGCGTCGAAAAATTCGGCGGTCACGCCGTCCAGTGGGTGGAATTTCCGCCGGTAGTCGACGGTGACGAAATGGCGCAGCGGCTGGACCGCCTCCTCGGCGCTGTACAGCGGCTCGTAGGCGGTGAGCCTCCTCTCGGGATACTTCTTCGCCTTCTCCTGGATGATCTCGTAGTCCTTCTGCTGGATATGGGCGCTGTCCAGCAGGATGATCTGGGCGATGTCGCGGGTGGCGGAAGTGGCGTGGATGTTGCCCGCGAAGCCATTCTTGACCAGGATGGGCAGGGCGCCCGAATGGTCGAAATGGGCATGGGTGAGGATCAGGGCCCGAACCGCCCCGGCGGCGAACGGCAGCAGCCGGTTCTTCTGGTAGGATTCGTCGCGCCGGCCCTGGAACATGCCGCAGTCAACCTGCAGCTGCCGGCCGTCGATGTCGAGAAAATGCTTGGACCCGGTGACTTCCCGGCAGGCGCCATGGGAGTAGAATTTAATTGCCATCCTTATTTATACAATTTTCCCGCCTAAATTGCAAGAATCGCGCAGGCTTCAGTGACGAGTGATCAGTGACAAGTGACGAGAAAAAGCGAATAAAAATAGTTCATTTTCATGTTGCCCCTTGTCACTCGTTACTCGTCACTTGTTACTGTCTTTCGCTTCCTCAACCAGCGGCCCGATGCGCAGCGAAAACCAGCGCTCCGGCGCCAGCCAGGCCCGCAGGCGGCCATTGAACTCCTCCAGGCCGATCTTATCCAATTGCTCGGTGAAATCGCCGGCCAGGCGCCAGGAAAGGCCGGCGCCCTCGAGAAAGGCCATGAAAGCGGCGCGGCGCTCGCGCGACTCGTTCTCGCGCCAGAAGTCGGCCCGGGCGTAGGCCTTGGCCGCCGACAGCTCGGCGGCTCCGATCCCCTGCTCATGGACCTCGCGCAGCAGCCGCTCCAGCTCGGCCTGCGCCGCGGCCAGGCGCCGTTCGTCGGTCCTGAGATAGACGCTCAGCAGCATGCCCTGGCGATGGGGCCGCAGCTCGGCGCTGAGACTGTAGGCCAGGCTCTCGCGACTGCGCAGGCTCCACAGCCGGCTGCCGATCCCCTTTCCCAGCCAGGACTCCAGCAGCGTCGCCGCCGCGAACTCGTCGGCCGCCAGGGGCGGCAGCGCCAGCGAGACCGAGACCAGGCCCTGCGCCGCCTGGCGCTCCAGGGCCATCTGCGGCTGCTGGGGGCGGGACGGCGCCAGCGGCGGGGATTCCGCGCGCGGCCCGGAGGCGAAGCGGCCCAGGCGGCGGGCCAGCAGCGGCCGCAGCTCCTCCGCGCCCAGGTCGCTGGCGACGACGACGGTCATGTTGCCGGCCACGTAATGGGAGCGGAAGAACTCCTGGATATCCTTCTTGCCGATGCCCCGGAGCGATTCCTCGCTGCCGAACAAAGCCGCCCCGTAGGCCGGGGCGGCGAAAAATGAGGCGGCCACGGTCTTGCGCATGAGAGTAACCGCGTTGTCGCCCTCCTGCTTCTGCAGGGAGCGCATGAGCTCCTTGATGCCGTCGATGCGCAGGTCGGAGAACAACGGCTCGCTCATCATGCCGACGAGAACGTCCAGGGTGGGGTCCAGGTGGCGGCTCAGCGAGCGGACGGTGACCAGCGAATAATCGCCGCCCACGTCGAGCGAGAACGACGAGCCCCGGTCGACCAGCCGCTGCAGCATCCCCTGCCCGGTCACCTCCAGGCACAGGCGGGCGGTCAGGTAGGCCAGCCCGGCCTTGCCGGCAGGGTCGGCGCGGTCGCCGCCGCGCACCAGCAGCTGCACGACGGTGATCGGGACGGCCTCGTCGCGCTGCAGCACCACCCGCAGGCCGTTGTCCAGGGTGAACTCCCGGGGAGGCTCGCCCAGCCGCCAGGGACCGGCGTCGGCGGGACCCGCCTGCGCAAGCGCCAGCGTCGGCAGCAGGACGAACAGCAGCAGGGTGCGCCGGATCATCGTCACTCCTTGCCTTGCGGCGTAACGGCCACGACGACCCATTTCTTGCCGCTCAGGTACTTGACTGCGGCGCGGCGCAGGTCGGAGGAGCTCACGCCCTCCACGCTTTCGAGGTAGGAGCCCGCGATCGGATTGCGGTTCAGCAGCAGGAAGCGGGCGCTGGCCACGCTCAGGTTGAGCGCCGACTCGCGGAAGCTGCCGTTGCCGTACTCCATCTGGTTCTTGGCGCTCTGCAGGTAGTCCAGCATCCCCTGGCGCAGGCGCGGCGGCACGTCCTGCGGGCTGAAATGGAACGAGCCGATGCCGCTCAGGAAGGAGGCGATCTCGCCCTTGGCGGCGCGGATATTCCTGCGCTCGAGCGTCAGGTGCAGCAGGGCCACGCCGCCGGCGCGCATGGGAAAATAGCTCATGCTGACGCGGTCGGCCAGCTGCCGCCCCCCGCGCAGGACGCCGTTCAGGATGGGATTCATCCCCCCCCCGAGCAGGTGCGACAGGAGGCTGAACGACAGCCGTTCCCCGTCGTTGAACGCCGGGGCGCGCCAGCCGATGAAGAGGTGGCTCTCCTCGACGTCGAGCCCGACCTGGTGTTCGCTGTTCTTCTCCAGGCGCCCGGCAGCGGGAAGCGCGGCGGCGGCGGTCTCGCCCCGGGCCAGTCCCCCCCAGCGGCGGCGCACTTCGCTCTCCATGTCGGCCACGGCGAAGTCGCCGACCAGCGCCAGCGCGCAGCGGTCGGGGGCCAGATGCGGGCGGCAGAAGGCCTGCAGCTTTTCGACGGTGGCCGCGGCGATGGCCGCCTCTTCACCGAAAACCGACCGGCCGTAGGGATGGCCGGCGAACAGGCGCTCCATGACGAGCAGCAGCCCCAGCCCCCGCGGATCATCTTGCCGTTGCAGGAGTTCCTCGCTGATGATGCGCTTCTCGCCCTCCAGCCGCCGCGCCTCCAGGCGGGGGGAAAAAACGGCCAGCCGCACCTGTTCCAGGGCCCAGGCGCTCTCGCCGGCCGGGCAGGAGACCTCGAAGGTCATCAGGTCGTGGTCGGTATGCGCGTTCTGCTCCACGCCGCGGCCGCGGAGCGCGGCCAGGCGCGCCTCGCTGTCCAGCTCGGCACCATCGCCGAAAAGCAGCATATGCTCGAGCAGATGGGCATAGCCGCTGGTCTCTTCGGTCTCGTCCTTGGTGCCCAGGTCGATGGCCAGGGCGATGCCGGTCAGCGGCAGGCCGCGCTTCTCCTGCAGCAGCACCTGCAGCCCGTTATCCAGCACGAAGAAGGCCGAAGCCGGGCGAGGGTCCGCAGCAACGGCTGCCAGTGTCGGGGCGGCCGCCAGCCAGGCAAGCAGGAATGCGCGCGCGAGGGGTTGCACCGGGCCATTGTAGCAGAGAAGCGGAAAAAATCACACCCGCGGCCACTTGAAAAAATTCGCCGATCCGCTATCATCCTCCGGGATACCCCGCAAGGAACGGAAACCATCATGAAGCTGCACACGAAGATCTTCATCGGGCTCCTCGCCGGCATCGCCGCCGGCGCGCTGCTCGCCATGCTGCAGGCCGGCGCCGTCGCCGCCTATGTCAAGCCGCTGGGCGACATTTTCATCCAGCTGTTGAAGATGATCGCCATCCCGCTGATCGCCGTATCCATCATGGGGGCTACGGCCGGTTTCGCCGACCTGAAGAAGCTGGGCCGTGTCGGCCTGAAGGCGGTCGCCTTCTTCCTGGCCAGCATGGCCCTGGCCGTCTCCCTGGGCATCGTCGCCGCCAACCTGTTCCAGCCGGGGAAAAGCCTTGATGCGGCGAAAAGGGAGGCGATCCAGGCGGGGATCCAGGCCGAAAGCCGCCGGCAGCAGCCGGCGGCAGCCCCGCGGGCCGGCGCGTCCGAATTCCTGCTCGCCCTGATTCCGACCAACCCTTTCGCCGCGCTGGCAGCCGGCGACATGCTGCCCGTGATCACATTCTCCCTGCTGCTGGGACTGGCCTTCACCCTCATCGCCCCGGCCAAGCGCGAAAGGGTCCTGGAGCTGCTCGACGCCCTCAACGACGCGCTGGTGGCGCTGGTGAAGGGGGTGATGGGCCTGGCCCCCTATGCCGTGTTCGCCCTGATCACCGCGGTCATCGCCCAATTCGGCTTCCATTTCCTCCTGGCGCTCCTCGAGTATGCGCTGGTGACGGTCGGCGTGATGGCTTTTTTTCTTTTCGGCTACTACAGCCTGGCCGTGGCCCTGCTGGGCGGGACCTCCCCGCTGACGTTCTTCCGCCGGCTGAGCTCGGTCGGCCTGCTGGCCTTCTCGACATCCAGTTCGAACGCCGTACTTCCGGAGAACATGGTCTCCTGCGAGCAGAAGCTAGGCATGGACCGCGGCGTCGTCTCCTTCGTCCTGCCGCTGGGCGCCACGATCAACATGTCGGGCACTTCCATCTACCACGGGGTGAGCGCCGTCTTCATCGCCCAGGTATTCGGCGTCGCGCTCTCCCTGCAGCAGCAGGCGCTGGTCGTGCTCACCGCCACCCTGGCGGCCGTGGGCACGGCGGGGATCCCCGGCATCGGCATCGTCACCCTCTCCATGGTGCTGGGCTCGGCCGGCATCCCGCTGGAGGGGATCGGCCTGATCATCGGCGTGGAGCGGATACTGGACATGTGCCGCACCGTCCTCAACGTCATGGGCGATTCGGCCACGGCGCTGATCGTCGATCGCTCCGAAAAGCGCCGCGAAAGGCGGCGGAGCTGGGTGTGAGCGCGAGCCGCGGCGGAGTGTGAAGGCGGACCATGGCGAAATTCGACCGCCGCCGCTCCTGCGACAGGGATAGATCCATTGTCAGCCACCGGGAGGTGAGCATGAACCAAAGGAAAAAATGGTGTTTTCTCCTGATCGGGTCGATCCTCTTGGTGCTGAGCCAACGGCCGCTTGCCGCCGTTGCGCCGCGGCAGGAAGAAGCGTCGCTGCGCCCCGTCGCCACCTACTCCATTGTGGCCTTCGACCCGGCCAGCGGCCAGATGGGCGTGGCCGTACAATCCCACTGGTTCTCGGTGGGTCCGATCGTCGCCTGGGCCGAGGCCGGTATCGGCGCCGTCGCCACCCAGTCCTTTGTCGAGCCGGGATACGGGCCGCTGGGAATACAATTGATGCGGGCAGGCAAAACGGCTCCCCAAACCCTGGCCGCACTGCTGATTGCCGACAAACACCCGCAGGTCCGGCAGGTGGCCATGGTCGACGGTCAGGGGAACACCGCCGTCCATACCGGCGATAAATGCATCCCCGCCGCCGGCCATCGGCAGGGGAAAAACTACTCCTGCCAGGCCAACATGATGGAAAAAGAGACCGTGTGGCGGGCCATGGCCGACGCCTTTGAAGCCGCGTCCGGCGAATTGGCCGACCG
>DCVK01000060.1 GCA_002335385.1 Candidatus Aminicenantes bacterium UBA2190 | reverse complement strand
TGCCTCGGCAAGGACGTCTGGAGCACGGACATCGCCCGCTACGGCATCGGCATCTGGATGACCAGCGAGGCGCTGGCCAACGGCTTTCGGACGGTCCAGTCCTTCCTCGGCGCCAAGATCCACGACGCCAAGGACCCGGGCGCCGACCTGAGTGCCATGCTGGTGCAGGTCGTGGGCTCCGCTTTCGGTCTCATGTCCGAGTACCATGACGTCTGGAAAGGCATCCAGGGCTCGCAGAGCGTCCCGCAATTCGGTTTTCCATACACGGTCGGGCTGGAAAGCGTGACCGTGGACGTGGAGCGCATGCTCGCCGTCTTCCGCGAGGGTGTCGGCGGGCTCGGCTCGATCTGGGAGGCGGTCCTCGGCCGCGGCGATCTCAATACCCTGGCGGCGCTGCCGGCAGACCGCGCCGGCGAATTCCGCTTTCCCGCCGGGCTGTGGACGCGGGTCATCTATGATTACGCACTGGCCTGCCACCGCAAGTCCCTGCCGCGCGAGCACCTGCTCAAATCGTTGGTCCCCCTGTACCTGGGCAAGACGGCCTCCTTCATTCTCGAGGCGGCCGACATGGACCAGGAGCAGGCCGAGGCGGAGATCGAGCGCCTGTGCCTGGAATTCGAGTCCGCCAAGCCCTACCTGGTCGGCAACTGGCGTTGATCCCTAAGGGGCTCGTTTGACTTTTGCTCCTGGCCGCCGGTATAATGATTTTTCTAAAACTTCCTGAGGAGACATCCATGAGCAACGAGTTCAAACCGTTCGTTTCCGCGGACAAGAACCTGAAGGAGTTCACCGTCCGCGCCCTGCTGATCGGCCTGTTCCTGGCGGTCCTGCTGGGCGCGGCCAACGCCTACCTCGGCCTGAAGGCCGGCATGACCATCGCCGCCACCTATCCGGCCGCGGTCCTGGGCATGGCCCTGCTGCGCCTGTTCAGGGACCACAACATCATCGAGGAGAACTTCACCCGTACCGTCGGTTCCATCGGCGAGTCGGTGGCCGCCGGCGCCATCTTTACCCTGCCGGCTTTTCTCATCGCCGGCGTCTGGTCGCCGGAGTTCTTCGGCAGCTTCAACGGCTGGCTGAAGTCCACGGTCATCATGATGCTCGGCGGCGTGGTGGGCATCCTCTTCGTCACCCTCTTGCGCCGGGTCATGGTCGAGGACCCCGAGCTGAAGTTCCCCGAGTCGGTCGCGGCCTCCGAGATCCACAAGGCGGGGCGCGGCGGCTCCACCGGCGCCAAGTACCTCTTTTTCGCCATGGGCATCGGCGGCTTCATCGAGCTGCTCAAGGGTTTCAACCTGCTGGCGGCCAAATGGGAGCAATTCTCGGCCTTTGCCTCCAAGTACATCCCGCGCACCGGCATCGGTGAGACGTTCAAGGGCGTCTCCACCGGCGGCGGCTTCATGCTCAAGACCCCGTCGCTGAGTCCGGCCTTCCTGGGAGTGGGCTACATCATCGGACCGCGCCTGGCGGCATTGAACTTCGCCGGCGGCGTCCTCTCCTGGGGCCTGTTCGTGCCCCTGCTGACCCTGATGCTGGCGCCGCAGTACGCGCCGGCCGTCAGCGCCGGGCTGCTGAGCTGGGCCGATGTTTCCAACGCCGTCTTTCAGAACATCGTCAAGACCGTGGCCATCGGCGGCATGCTGATGAGCGCCGCCTTCACCCTGTTCAGGATGCGCAAGAGCCTGATCGGCGGCATCCGCCGCTCGGTCAACGACGTCAAGAAGGCCGCTACCAGCCAGCAGGCGACCCTGCGCACCGACAAGGACATCAACATCAAGATCGTCTTCGCCTCGCTGCTGGGGCTGGCGGCGGTCACCTTCATCGTCTACTGGTGGTTCATGGGCTTCAGTTCATCCAACCTGGTGCCCGCCCTGGTGGCGGCTCTGGTCATGCTCGTGGCCGGTTTCTTCTTCGCCGCCGTTTCGGGCTACCTGGTCGGCCTGATCGGCTCTTCCAACAACCCGATCTCGGGCTTGACCCTTTCCACCCTGGTCATCGCCGCCGTTCTGATGGTCATCCTGGGGGCCAAGGGCATCCCCGGCGTCACGGCCGTGCTGGCCGTGGCCGGCGTCATCTGCGTGGCCGCGGCCGTGGCCGGCGAAATGCTGCAGGACCTGAAGGTCGGCCACATTCTGGGCGGCACGCCCTGGAAGATGCAGGTCGGCGACCTGATCGGCGTCATCATCTCCTCGCTGGTCATGTGGATCCCGCTGTTCATCCTCAACGCCGGCGATCTGAAAATGGCCGCGCTCAAGGGTTACAAAGGCGGCTTCGGCGGCGAGGTGCTCGCCGCGCCGCAGGCCGGCCTGATGGCCAACCTTTCGCAGGGCATCGTCGGCGGCGAGATGGTCTGGCCGCTGATCGTGGTGGGCATCCTCATGGCTATCGGCCTGATCCTGGTCCAGGTCAAGAGCCCGATGCTGGTCTGCGTCGGCATGTATCTCTCGTTCGAGACCGTGGCGGCCATCTTCGTCGGCGGCATCATCCGCTGGGTGGTCGACATGCTGATCGCCCGCCGCAAGCATAACGACAACCAGAAGTCGCGCATCGAGAACCGCGGCGTGCTGCTGGCCTCCGGGCTGATCGCCGGCGAGGCGCTGGTGGGGCTGGTGTTCGCCGCCATCGCCTTCTTCAACGATGGCCGCGTGCCCATGCTGGGCAGGAATCCGACCTACCTGATCAGCATCCTGGTCTTCCTGGCCCTGGGCTACCTGCTGGTCAAGCTGCCGCTGGCCAATGCCGGCGATCCCGACGAACCGGCGGCGCCGGCGGTGATGTAATAAAGCAAAGCATTCGTGACGCGTGACGCGTGACGCGTGACGAGAGAAGAAATAGGGTAGGGGCGGCCCCCCGTGGCCGCCCTTATTTTCAGATGGAAAAAAAAGACAATTTTCTCGATTATATTCCCATGCAGAACTGTTCGTGGGACAAGGATGGCAAGGGGCACGTCTATCTCATAAAAGAAAAAACAAGGAACAAGCTGCTGAAAAAGATCATCGGCTGGATCGGGCGCAGCCAGGAGTTCCATATTCACCTCGACGATCTGGGATCGGCCGCCTGGCTCGCGGCCGACGGCAGGCGGACCATCCTCGAGATCGCCGCGGCCATGAATGTTTCCTGCGCCGCCGCGGTTGAACAAGCCGAGGGACGCATGGCCCGGTTCTTCGCCATGCTGGCAAGGGACAAGTTCGTCGTGCTGAAATCGCGGGACTCGGCGCAAGGCAACGGCATAGGGTGATCCATCGTGACGCGTAACGCGTGACGCGTGACATGGAAGAACTGAACTCGGCATAGGGCGTAGGGTGTAAGGCGCAAGGTGGAAGAACGAGATTAATAGGAATTAAATCCCAAAAAACAAATTCCAAATCCCAAACAAGCACCAAATTCCAATTTCCCAATGACCCAAACGAAGAAAAAGGAATTGCAAGGGGCTTTTGTTTTGGAAATTTGAATTTGGGATTTGGAATTTATTTGGAATTTGGTGCTTGGAATTTGGGATTTAAGTCTTCGTATTCCTTTTTCTGACCGTCTACCGTCAACCGTAAACCGATTTCAGTTACTGACAATGGCACTGTCACTGATAGCTCGCCGATGTTCATGCCCCTGGTCCTGCAAACACTATCACTTCTTCTCGGTTTGCCCTTGACTATTTTTTTCTCCGCGATTACAGTTGAATTTCCATAAAAATATTGTTTGTACATTAACGACGTAAAGGAGGTCGTGATGAAAAAGCCCGATCTGACGTTATCCAACCTGAACGAACTCTTTCCGGACAATTTTACCCAGGAGCAGGTGGCCAAGGCCAAGACGGTCTTCCTGAAAGAGCTGGCCTACTCCAGCCACAAGTTCTACGGCGGCAAGATCGCCACCATGCCCAAGGCCGGGGTCTACGGCTTCAACTGGTTCAACGTCTGGTACACGCCGGGCGTTTCCAAGATCTCCACCACCATCCGCGACGATAACGACACCTCCTTCGACCTGACCAACCGCGGCAACTTCGTGGCCGTGGTCTCCGACTCCACCCGCGTGCTGGGCGACGGCGACTGCACCCCTTCCGGCGGACTGGGGGTCATGGAGGGCAAGGCATTCCTGATGAAATACCTGGGCGGCGTCGACGGCGTGGCCCTGTGCGTCAACAGCTACAACGACAAGGGCAAGCACGACCCCGACAAGATCATCGACTTCGTCAAGATGGCCGAGCCCAGCTTCGGCGCCGTCAACCTCGAGGACATCTCCCAGCCCAACTGCTACAAGGTCCTCGACACCCTGCGCGAGGCGTGCAATATCCCGGTGTGGCACGACGACGCCCAGGGGACGGGATCGGTGACGCTGGCCGGCCTGATCAACGCCCTGCGCGTCGTGGGCAAGGACCTCAAGAACGTCCGGATCGTGTTCAACGGCGCCGGCGCCTCGAACACCACCATCGCCCGGCTGATCATCCAGGCTGGGGCCGACCCGTCCAAAATGATCATGTTCGACACCACCGGCACCCTGCACCTCGGGCGGGACGATATCAAGGCCGATCCAGCCTTTTACCGCAAGTGGGAGCTCTGCCAGAAGACCAACCCGGACCGCGTCAGCGACATGGACAAGGCCATCGCCGGCGCCGACGTGCTGATCGCCCTGAGCAAGCCCGGCCCCGACACCATCAAGCCCGCCTGGATCAGCAAGATGGCGCCCAAGGCCATTGTCTTCGCCTGCGCCAACCCGGTGCCCGAAATTTACCCCTACGCGGCCAAGGAAGCCGGCGCCTACATCGTGGCCACCGGCCGCGGCGACTTCCCCAACCAGGTGAACAACTCGCTGGGCTTCCCCGGCATCCTCAAGGGGGCGCTGGTGGTTCGCGCCAGAAAGATCACCGACGAGATGGCCATCGCCGCCGCCTATTCCATGGCCGATTTCGCCCAGAAGCATGGCGGCATCAGCCCCGACCGCATCATGCCCACCATGGACGAGACCGAGGTCTTCGCCCAGGAGGCGGCCGACGTCGCCATGGAGGCGGTCAAGAACGGCGTGGCCCGCATCCAGAAGACCTGGGACGAAGTCTTCAAGAAGACCATGGCCGACATCAAGGAGGCGCGCGACGCCATGGGGCTGCTGATGCGGGAGGGCTTCATCAAAGAACCCGATATTGAGCTGCTGGAAGCCGCGGTACGGAAGGCCGTCGACGCGGTGAAATAAGCGCCGAAAAACTGAAAAAATCCTTGACTAACGGCCAGAAAAATACTAAAGTACTGCTTCCGGCTATGAGATTGACCTAAATGAGGGGAAAATGAAAAAAGTGAACCTTGCGCAAGTCAAAGAGAAGGTCAAGCAGGCCGTCCAGGAAGCCAATTTCATCATCGACAAGGACCTGAAGAACCTTGTCAAGGGTTGTTATCCCGCAGAGGAGTCGCCTGCCGGCCAGGAGGTCCTCAACCAGATCCTGAAGAACGCCGACATCGCCGCCAAGGAGAAGCTGGCCCTGTGCCAGGACACCGGGCTGGCCGTCTTCTTCATCGAGATGGGGGAGAAGGTAAAGTTGGAGTATGCCGGCTTCCAGAGCCTGCATGACGCCATCACCCAGGGCACCATCGAGGGCTATGGCGAGGGCTATCTGCGCAAATCGGTCTGCGACCCGCTCAGCCGCAAGAATACCGGCAACAACACCCCGGTCTTCATCCACTGGGATGTCGTTCCCGGCGACGTCTTCAAAATGACCTTCATGGCCAAAGGCGGCGGCGCGGAGAACATGAGTGCCCTGAAGATGATGCCGCCGTCGGCGGGAGCGAAGGGCATCGAGGATTTCGTCGTCGAGACGGTCTCCAAGGCCGGCCCCAATCCCTGCCCGCCCACGGTGGTGGGCGTCGGCATCGGCGGCAACTTCGACACCTCGGCGCTGCTGGCCAAGAAGGCCCTGCTGCGCAAGCCGGTGGGCGCGCCGCACGCCGACCCGGTGTACGCCGACATGGAAAAGCGCATCCTGGAGCGCATCAACAAGCTGGGCATCGGACCGATGGGCCTGGGCGGGCGCATCACTTCGCTGGCGGTGCACATCGCCAGCCATCCCTGCCACATCGCCTCGTTCCCGGTGGCGGTCAACATCAACTGCCATTCGCACCGCATAGTAGAAATCGATTTTTAGGAGGATAAAATGGTAGAAATCAGGTTCCACGGCCGCGGCGGCCAGGGGACGGTCATCGCTTCCAAGATACTGGCTGACGCCGTCTCCAAGGAAGACAAGTACGTCCAGGCCTTCCCCCAGTTCGGGGTCGAGCGCCGCGGCGCCCCGGTCTTCGCCTTCATCCGCATCGATGACCAGCCGATCTTCATCCGCTCCAAGATCATCGCCCCCGACCACATCATCGTCGTCGACCCCTCGCTGATCGATGCCATCGACGTGACCGAGGGGCTCAAGAAAGGAGCGAAGATCCTGATCAACTCCGGCCATAAGCCGAAGGCGTTCAAGCACCTGGGCAAGAAGTTCCAGATCTTCACCATCGATGCCAACGAGATCGCCATCAAGCATAAGCTCGGCTCCAAGGCGGCGCCCATCGTCAACACGGCGATCCTGGGAGCCGTGCCGCGCATTTTTGATTTCGTCAAGCTGGAATCGATCATGCAGGCCGTGCGCGACGGCGTCCCGGTCAACCCGGATGCCAACGCGGACGCGGCCAGGGAAGCCTACGAATCGGTGCAAGGAGTCTGACATGGCCAAGGACAGAAAGAAGATCGAATTCCAGAAGCTCGACGAGCTGCCGCCCATGGTGCAGAGCCAGCGCTCCATGGCCGCCAACCCCACCGGCTCCTGGCGCAACCTCAAGCCCGTGATCGACCTGGCCAGCTGCATCCACTGCACCATCTGCTGGAAGTTCTGCCCCGACGCCGCCATCGACTGGGTCGACGACAACCCGGTGATCAACCTGGATTTCTGCAAGGGCTGCGGCATCTGCGCCGAGGAATGCCCCAAGAAGTGCATCGAGATGGTCAAGGAGGGCAAATGAAAAAAGTAATGATGGGCAACCACGCCATATCGCACGGCGCCACCCTGGCCCGCGTCCAGGTCATCGCCGCCTATCCCATCACGCCGCAGACCCAGGTGGTCGAGCTGCTCTCCGAGATCGTCGCCGACCAGAGGCTGAAGGCCGAGTTCATCAAGGTCGAGTCCGAGCACTCGGCCATGGCCGCCTGCATCGGCGCCTCCTCGGCCGGCGCCCGCGCCTTCACCGCCACCTCGGCGCAGGGCCTGGCCCTGATGCACGAGCTGCTGCACTGGGCCGCCGGCGCGCGCCTGCCGATCGTCATGGCCGATATCAACCGCGCCATGGCGCCGCCCTGGACCATCTGGACCGACCAGAACGACTCGCTCTCGCAGCGCGACACCGGCTGGATGCAGTTTTACTGCCAGTCCAACCAGGAGGTCCTCGACAGCGTGATCATGGCCTACAAGGTGGCCGAAAAGGTCCTGATGCCGGTGATGATCGTCCTCGACGCCTTCTCGCTGTCCCACACCTACGAGATCGTCGACCTGCCCGACCAGGCCGTGGTCGACAAGTACCTGCCGCCCTTTGATTACAAGTACAAGCTAAACGTCAGCGACCCGCACACCTACGGCGGGCTGACCACCCCCGACTGGTACATGGAGTTCCGCGTCAAGATGCAGGAGGCCATGGACCAGGCCCTGGTGGAGATCAAGAAAGAGGCGGTGGAGTTCGAGAAGGCCTTCGGCCGCCGCTACGACCCGGTCGAGCCCTACATGGTGGACGACGCCGACATCGTGCTGGTCACCTCGGGCACGGCCGCCTCGACGGCGCGCTTCGCCGTCGACCAGATGCGCAAGAAGGGCAAGAAGGTGGGCAACCTGCGCATGCGCCTGCTGCGCCCCTTTCCCTTCGCCGATGTCCGCGAGCACCTGAAGAACGCCAAAAAGGTGATCATCGTCGACCGCAACATCTCCTACGGCTACCACGGCATCTGGGCCCAGGAAGTGAAATCGGCCCTCTACGGCCATTCCAAGGTACCGGTATTCAATTTCATCGCCGGCCTGGGCGGGCGCGACATATTCCCGGAGACCTTCGTTGAGATCGTGAACAAGGTGAAGAAGCTGAAGAAGCCGGACCAGGAGCTGTACTGGGTGGAGGTGAAAAAATGAAACCGACGTTACCCCTTGAAGAACTGATGAGCCCGGGCCACCTGGCCTGCCAGGGCTGCGGCGCCGGCATCGCCATGCGCGTCAGCCTGAAGGCCCTGGGCCGCGACACGATGTTCACCTTCCCCGCCTGCTGCTGGACGGTGATCGACGGCCCGTTCCCTTATTCCTGCCTGGAGGTCCCCCTGCTGCACATGGCGTTCGAAGCGACCGCCGCCACGGCGGCCGGCATCAAGGCGGCCATGGACGCGCTGGGCAAGGACAAGACGACCATCTGCGGCTGGGCCGGCGACGGCGGCACGTTCGATATCGGCCTGCAGGCCCTTTCCGGCGCCGCCGAACGCAATGACGATATTTTTTACTTCTGCTACGACAACGAGGCCTACATGAACACCGGCATCCAGCGCAGCGGCGCCACCCCGTACGGCGCCTGGACCACCACCACGCCGGTGAAGCACTTCAAAAAGGAAGCCAAAAAGAGCATCGACGATATCGTGGCCGCTCACAAGGTGCCCTACCAGGCCACGGCATCCGTGGCGTACCCCGAGGACCTGTACAAGAAGCTGGTCAAGGCCAAGGATATCCGCGGCTTCAAGTTCATCCACATCATCTCTCCCTGCCCCCCGGGCTGGAAGGCCCGCCCCGAGGACACGGTCAAGCTGGCCCGCCTGGCCGTGCAGACCGGCATCTTTCCGGTATATGAAGTGGATGGCGGCAAATACGTCCAGACGATGAAAACGCCCACCCGCAAGCCGGTGCTGGAGTACCTCAAGCTCCAGGGGCGGTTCAAGCATCTCAAGGAAAGCGACGTGGCCGATATCCAGAGGATGGTCGACACGAGATATGCCGAGCTGGAGAAGAGGTTCCAGGGCTGCTGATTGTTCGCAATCGAGTGTAGGGGCGGGTCTCAGACCCGCCCTTACTTTTTTGTTGAAACTTCAAATTGCAATCCCCTTGGCGGGGACTTTGTCCAAAACGAAGGCCCTTCCAATGCACCTTCGGCCTGCAACTCACCCCCTGCCCCCTCTCTTCCCAAAGAGAGGGGGAGTTGAATTCACAAGATCTGCTGGCAGTCCGCCCAGCAAAACTTGGGGTAGGGGATGAGTTTGAGTCATTGTGCTATTGCCGTTTCACTTCGTTTTGGTGATTGGATTATTGGTGCTTATTTGGAATTTGTGATTTGGAATTCATTGACAGTTTGGTGGATTTCCTTTATAACGCTCCGGGGGTAGATTCATGCGCGCCATCTTCATCGCCGTCGGCAGCGAAATGTTGGACTTGGATCGCGTTGACAGCAATTCCATCTATGTGGCCAGGCGCCTGCGTGAGAAGGGGATCCTGATGGACATGAAGGTGGTGGTGGGCGACCACATGGACAACCTCTCCTGGATCGTCAAGAAAGCCTGCCAGCGCGCCCAGCTGGTGGTGATCAGCGGCGGCCTGGGGCCCACCGAGGACGACATCACCCGCGAGGCAGTGGCGACGGCCCTGAAGAAGGAGCTGCTCTTCCGCGAGGAGATCGTCGCCGACCTGCAGGAGCGCTTCCGCCGCCGCGGCTTGGCCATGCCCGAGATCAACGCCCGCCAGGGATTCGTCATCGAGGGAGCGGAGGTGCTGTCCAACCTCGTGGGCACGGCCCCGGGGCTCTATTGCGACGACGGCAACTGCAAGGTGCTGCTGCTGCCCGGGCCGCCCAACGAATTGCTGCCGGTCTTCGAAGCCGCCTTCGAGAAGTTCATCGCTCCGGCGGCCAACTACCATATCGTTTCCCGCACCTTCAAGCTGACCGGCATCAGCGAATCGGAGGCCGACTCGCGCTGCGCCGACGTCTACCGCAAGTACCGCAACCCGGTCACCACCATCCTGGCCTCGCCCGGCATGATCGAGCTCCATTTCCTGGGGCGCTCCAAGAACTCCGACGAGGAGGCACGGCGCCTGACCGACGAGCTGGCCGAAAAGGTGCGCGAGCGCCTGAAGGACTTCATCTTTGCCGAGGGTGACGTCACCCTGCCCGAAGTCGTCGTCGCCATGCTCAGGGAGCGGGGCCTAACCCTGGCTGTTGCCGAGAGTTGCACCGGCGGCGGACTGGGCAACCTGGTCACCTCGGTCCCCGGCAGTTCGCAGGTCTTCCTGGGCGGAGTCATCGCCTATGCCAACAGCGTGAAGACCGGGGTGCTGGGCGTGCGCGAGGAGACGCTGAAGCGCCACGGCGCCGTTTCCGAGGCGACGGCCGCCGAGATGGCCGCCGGCGCGCGCCGACTGACCGGCGCCGCCATTGGCCTGGCGATCACCGGCATCGCCGGACCGGGAGGCGACAACCCGAAGAAGCCCGTGGGCCTGGTCCACATGTCTCTCAGCGCCGGCGACGGCGTCAGGAGCTTGCGGCAGATCTTCAGCGGCAGCCGCGAGGTGATCAAGCTCAGGAGCGAATTCTATGCCCTGAACCTAGTTCGTGAATATTTGAATCAGCTTCCGGTAGACGGTGTACGGTAGACGGAGAACGGCGAGAAATCACTCGAGTATGAATAAAATTCCAAACCACAAATTCCAAATTCCAAATAAATTCCAAGCTCCAAATTCCAATGTCCAAAACAAAGGCGATCAGTTCATTTCTTTCGCAGGGAACGCAGATTCTCGTTCCCTACCTGGGCAGAGATCTTTAAGATTTTCTCGCTTGGGTCATTGGGTCATTGGAAATTGGTGCTTGTTTGTTATTTGGTGCTTGGAATTTGGATTTTTTCCATCTTACCGTACACCGTACACCGTAAACCCTACACCGATTCCCTGCCAATTACTCCAAAACCATGACTGAACCCCTGACCACCACCGATACCTTCTACCACGGCAAGGTGACCATCCGGCAATTAAAGAAGGGCTACCGCTTCGCCGTCGATTCGCCGATCCTGGCCGCCTACCTGCCGCGCTCCACGCAGCCGGCCCTGGAGGTCGGCTGCGGCGTGGGCGTGGTCTCGCTCCTGGCCCTGAAACTGAAAAAGTTTCCGACCATTACCGGCATCGAGATCCAGGAATCCCTGTACCGCCTGGCCGTGGATAACGCCGCGGCCAACGGCATGGCGGCCCGCTTCCATGTCGTCCGCGGCGATTTCAAGCGCATCCACGCCGGCATCGCCAACGTGCAGACCATTTTCTGCAACCCGCCCTTCTTCAAGGCCGGCCAGGGGCATGTCAGCCCCGACCCGTCGATCCGCCTGGCCCGCTTCGAGATCGCGCTCGACCTGCCCGGACTGCTGCGCGGCTGCGCCGCCTGCCTGGCGCCCCGGGGCCGGCTGTACCTGGTGTTCCCCTTCTCGCGGCGCGAGGAGCTGCTGGAAACCGCCGCCGCCTGCGGACTGTATGCCGCCACCTACCGCCCGGTCCAGCCCTTCGCCGACTCGAAGCCCGACCGATTGCTGATGCGGCTGGGAAAAACCGACGGCCGCTGTTTGCGCGAGCGGCCGCTGGTCCTGTTCAGGGACAGGGGCGTCTACACGCCGGAGATGGAGCGCATCCTGGCGGGGGAGTGACAGCGGTCGCGGCGGTGATGCGGACTCAGCCGCGATCCGAGTGGATCGATGGCGCTCAGCGCCGCCGCCCCCCGACGAAGAGAGTACCCGGTTCTTGGCCCAACCGCCAATGGGGTCTTTCCCAGGGCGGCGGCGGCGGGGGCTTGACGATGATGATCGCGATGGTTGTGATCACCTGGCCTCTGAAAAAGACAGCGATTGTGTGCCGGTAGGGATGGTTCGGTTTGACGCCGGTGCCGGCCTTGAACCTCATGGTCAGGGATTTTTCTCCCCTGGATGACACTTCGAACGGGGCATCCCAGTCGAACTGCACCGCGAATGGATGATCGCATTTCCATTCGATCCGGGAATCCAGGTTCACCGCGCAGGCGTGGTTCTCGCCCAGGTCGATTTGCTCCTTCACCACCGGGATTTGAATCTGGCGCGTCTTGGAACGTTTCGTGCTCATGATCCCTCCTTGCTCCCGGCCGTCCGGCGCCCCTGGCGCCCGGTTGGCCGGGGCTGTTATTTTATTGTCGTTTGCGGACGATTTCCCGGTACGCCGGGTCGCTGCGCAAGGCGGCCAGGTCGGGCTCCCGCTCGATGTCCTCGAGACGGCCCAGCCGCTCGAGATATTCGCGCAAGGCGGTTAGGGCCTGGGAGCGCTCCCCGGCCGCTTCGTAGACCAGGACCGCGCGCTGGATCCCGGGCATGAAGGCCGGGGCCAGCGAGCGGGCCCGTGAAATCGCCGTCAGGGATTTTTGCTTCTCGCCGGCATGGACATAATATAAGGCCAGGCTGGAGATGAGCTCGGGATCGTCCGGGCGGGAAGCAAGCAGCGGCTCGGCCAGGGCGATGGCCCGGCGGTAGGCCTCCGCGGCTTTCGCCTTGAGCTCGGGCAGCTGGCGGCAGGTGTCCGCGAGGTTCCCCCATTCGTAGTGCTCGCGGCTGTTCCGGGCGGCTTCAAGGTGCAGGGGCAGCGCCTGCCGGAATTCGCCGTCGTAGTAATGGATCAGGGCCAGGTTGGACTGGGCACTGGCGTTGGGCTGGATGGCGATGGATCTTTCAAAAGCCGCCTTGGCCTGCTCCCTCTCTCCACGGATCAGGTGCATGGCTCCCAGGTTGCCAAAGACCTGGGGATCGCCGGGAGCCATTTCCGAGGCCTGCTGATAGAGGAGAAGCGCTTCATCGAAGCGCCCGTTTGCATGATAGAAGTAAGCCAGCTGTTCATAGGCCTTTGGGTAGCCCGGACGCAGGCCGATGGCCCTCTTATAGTAGCCCTCGGCTTCCGTGTTGTCCCCGGCATTCGCGCTGCAGATGGCGAGCCATACATGGGCCTCATAGCAGCGGGGGAAAAGGTCCAGGACGCCGAGGAACGCCTGCCGGGCTTCCGCACTGCGGTCGTGCTCCATCAGCAGCCGCCCCCAGGCAAGCCGGGGGAGCGCCCAGCGACTGTCCGCCTGGCGGAGCAGGTTCCATTGGCTCTCCCCCAGGCGCAGCCATTCGGGGTTCCTGGCCAGCCTGGACTTGATGCGCCATGCCTCGAGCAGCGCCAGCCTGGCCAGCAGGTAGCGGTGGTCCTGGCGCAGGGATTTCTCCAGCAGGCCGATCCCGCGGTCGATGCCGGGGATATTGGCTTCACCCAGCACCAGTCCCCGTCCCTTGAGATAAAAGGCGTAGGCTCCGGGCAGGGAGGTCCCGCCGAAGTTTACGGCGCGGGCGGCCTCGGAGGTCTCGGGCAGCTCGAGGAGCCGGAGGAGCCTGGCCAGGAGCCCATCCTGGAACAGGCTCAGATTGGCCATGTGTCCCTGGATCTCGCTTCGCTCCAGGATCTTTCCCGTTCGGGCATCCACGAGGTTCAGGCGCAGGCGCAGGGAGCGCTTTTCCTCCTGCAGGCTGCCCTCGATGAACAGGTTGCACCCCCACAGGCGTTGCAGGTCCCGGGCCGGTTTGGCCCGATTTGCGAAGACTTCTCCGGCCGGCACGGTCCACATGGAATCGTGGAATTTCTCCAGCCAGATCAGCTTGTCGATGAGGACCGCGGTGAAGCCGTCGCCAAGTGCCTGAGCCCCGTCATCGCCGGCGGCGACAATCGGCAGCACGGCCATGTGCCTCTCACGGGGAATGCCCGCCAGGCCAAAAGTTTTTCCCAGCGCGAAGCGCGCCTTCGGGCTCAAAGCAAGGAAGCCCAGGAGACCGGACAGCAGTAAAAGCGAGATTGCAGTCAGAAAGGAACGCCGGGATAACTGGCTTCGGGTGCTTGGTTCCGGCTTTGTCGCCTCCTTGGCACCAGCCAATTCCCGCAGGGCGGTGGCCAGCTCGGCGGCCGAAACATACCGCTCCTGCCGCTTCTTGGCCAGGCAGCGGCAAATGATTTCTTCCAGTGCCGGGCATTCCTTGCGGACCGCCTCGGGCAGCGGCGCCATCTCTTCGTTGACGATGGCATAGATCACCGCCTGGTCGTAATCGCCATGGAAGGGGGGCTCGCCGCTGAGCATTTCATGAAGAACCACCCCCAGCGACCAGATGTCGGTCCGCTGGTCCACTTCCTTGCCCATGCCCTGCTCGGGGGACATGTAGTGCACCGTGCCCATAGCCAGGGCCTCCTGGGTCAAACGACTGGCCCCCTGCAGCTTGGCCAGGCCGAAGTCGAGGATCTTCACCAGGCCGTCCCTGTCGATCACGATGTTCTGCGGTTTGACGTCGCGGTGGACGATGCCCTTGGCATGGGCGGCGGCGAGGCCGGAGGCGATCTGCATGGCAATGTCGAGAACCTCAGGAATCGGTATACGGTTTACGGTGGACGGTGTACGGTTGACGGTGATCAATTCCTTTAACGTCCGGCCCTCGACGTATTCCATGGCGATGAAGACCTGGCCCTTGTGCTCACCGATCTCGTAAATCGTAACGATGTTGGGATGGTTCAATGCGGCGGCGGCTTGCGCTTCGCGCTCGAAGCGCTCCCTGGCTTCGGGATCGGCAGTCATTTGCCGAGCTAAAAACTTCAGCGCCACCTGGCGCTTCAGCTTCATGTCCTCGGCAAGATAGACCTCCCCCATACCCCCGCTGCCGATTTTATTCAGAAGGCGGTAATGGGAGACGGTCTGGTCGATCATTTGCCGTTAAAACCTCATTTCCAGACCCAGCCGGGCCGACATGGGCGGGAAAAATCTTATGGCCATACCATAAGTCGGATTGGGGTCGATCTGGTTGCCGTCTTCATCGAGATTGCGATAGTGGATCTGGTCGTAGCCGATCGGGGTTCGGCGGCTGCCTACATGAAAAACGTCCAGGAAAATCCTGGGCAGCCAGTCGATCTTCTTGACCTTGGCCAGCTCGAGCATCAGGCGGAAATTCACGTCGAAAATGGCCGGGGTGCGGCCAAGGCTGCCGCGGGGGCGGATCAGCCAAAGGGAACCGGGAGTCAGCCCCCCGCCCCACTCGCTCAGCGGCGTTCCATCTTCCCATAAAATCGATGTGCCGACCGTCAGGTACTTGACCAAACGGTAGGATCCAGCGAACTTGAACACATGGGTGCGGTCGTTCGGGAGCAGCCCGAGGCTGTTGGGCATCTGTTCCGGCATATCGAATTGAAAGCCCACATTCGGAGAACAAATCCCCAAAAAAAGATCCAGATCTGCGATTCCATTGTAGTTTCCATAGTTGCGGGACAAGACGTACGAAGCGATGAAGTTGAATTTGCGGCCGCCGAACTTCTCCAGGGTCAGCTCCAGCGCCGAATACTCGCGCCGCGGCCGGGGAAAAGCGGCCAGTTGGCCCCTTCCCGGATTCCCCATGACCAGAACCAATCCCCCCGCATCCGTTACAAAACTGTCTTCAACGGCTTCCCTGAGCCTGCGCAGGATCGTCCGCGCTCCCACCTTGAAGGATTTGCCGGCCTGCCGTTCATATCCCAGGGTGAGCTCGTCATAATGCTGGCCCTTCAGCCCCTGGATCGTCGGCTGGATCGAGTTCGGCATGATCCAGGCCTCAGCTCCGGACGGATCGACCCGGGGGTCGTGGTCGTAGGTCAGGGAGACCGCTCCGCCAAAGTCGGAGCCGTAGAGGGAGAAAATATAAAGCATCAGGTCTTCGTAGTACCTGCCGAACGAGGCGAAAATTTTCTGAGATCCGCTCCCCCCCGGTTGGTAGACGATGCCGATCCGCGGCGCAACCTGGTCGAGGATCTTCTGGTGCACTTTCCCGTCGGTGGCCACGATGAACTGCCCGTCCCAGCGCAAGCCGAAATTGAGGCGGAGCCGTTGGAAGACCTCCCATGAATCCTGGACGAACAGCGATGGGATGCGGTTTTTCAGGATCCCGCCGTAGCGGAAGGTCCAATCCCAGAAGCTTTGGTCCGTGTAGCGCGTGATGCTGGAATAGACGCCTTCCGAATCCAATTTGTTCTCCCTGTACTCCATTCCCGCCTTCAGGTTATGGCGGCCATAGGACCACGTGCCCTTCAAGCCGAAGGTGATCTCGGTGCTGAGGCTGTCGTTCCAGCCCGCCGAGCCGCCGCTGATGGTGCCGACCTCGGCATCGACAAAGGCGCGCTCGTTCTTCCCGGTTGCGGTGGCCGGAAGGTGCGTGTTTTTGCGGTTGATCCAGGAGGCGGTGCTTTCGATCATGAACCGGTCGCTGAAAAAATGCGTCGCCTTCAGGCTGAAGTTCAACCCGCCCCGTTGGATAATATCCAGATAGGGATCGGGATTCAGGCTGACATAGGGTTCAAAGATCCCCAGGGCATCTCCGACCGCATGGCGTTCGCTCGGGTCGCCGAGCATCGTGAATACCAGATTGGTTTTTCGCGCCGCCTGCCAGGTAAGTTTGCCGGCGAAGGTCTGGGTGTTGCTTTTGTCCAGGAAAAAACCCTGGCCGGGGAGTTCCACCTCCTCGCGCTCGAAGGCCGGATTGAACGCCGCGAAGAACCACAGTTGGTCGCGCACGATCGGCCCGCCCAGGCTGATGCCTAGGTCGTACTGGGAAAAGTCGCCGCCGCGCGGCTCCAGGGCCCCCATTCTGGGGTCGCCGGAAAAGCGGTTGTCGGTGAAGAACCCGAACGCCTGCCCGGAGAATTCGTTTCCTCCCGACGAGGTGATGACGTTGACGATCCCGCCCAGCGAGCTGCGGTATTCGGCCTCGTAACCTCCGGTCTTTACCTCGATCTCCCTGACGAAATTGTAGGGCAGGCGCGTGCCGGTGAGACCGGTGTAGGGGTCGGTGGTCTCGACGCCGTCGACAAAGTACTTGTTCTCCAGGCCCGAGGAGCCGGCGAAGTTCGCCTCCGTGCCATAGGGGTCCTGCACCGCGTGGGGCAGGAGTGCCGTCAGGCTGCGGTAATCCCGCGCCACCGGCAACGTCTCGACAGTGCGGATGTCAAGGTTGGAGCCGCCGCTGCTGGTGGTGACATCGAGGACCGGACGCTCCCCGGAGACGACGATGTTGTATTCGAGTGCTTTCAAGTCCAGCCGGACCACTCCCAGCGAGGTCGTCCTTCCCAGGCGGATCGTGATATCCTCAATGCTCACCTCCTGGAAATCCGCATGCTGGATCCTGACGGCGTAGGTTCCCACGGGCAGGGCGAGGATAAAAAAACGACCCCGCTCGTCCGTAGCGGCCTCGCGTGTTCCCTGGAGGTCGGCTCCCGAGACCACGATCCTGATCCCCGGCATGGGAAATCCCTCTGCAACCAGGATCGTGCCGTCCAGGTTTCCCGTGACCTCCTGGGACCATATGGAAATGGTTGAAATGAATATCGCCAACAGGATCGTCAGACTTTTTGCTTTCATACTTTCTCCTTCACCGCTTCACCGGACCCAGCCAGCGGTGGAGCCAAGCCAGGGTTTCCTTCACGATCTCGTTCCTCGACGGGACATGGTCGGTCTGGTACACCTTCCATAGTTTAGCCTCGGCCGGAGTTCCCAGAAGCGCAAACATCGGTCGTTGCGATGTTTCGGGAGCCACCCACATGTCGTATTCCCCATTCAGCATCAGCGTCGGTGTCTTTACATGGGCCAGGTAATTGAATGGATGCACCTCGGAGCGGAGATCCTTCAAGGACATCAAGCCTCCGCCGATGAGGACGCCGGCCCGGATGCGCTCCTCGACAGCCAGGTAAACCGGCGCCATCACTGCCCCCCAGCTCAGGCCCTCCATGGCGAGCTTCCGGCTGTCGATATCCGGTCGGGTCTCCAGGAAGTCGATGCATCTCCGGAAATCCTTGACCTGCTGGATCAGTATTTCACTGTATTGATGCTGATGGGAAGACCAGTTATCTTGAATGCGAGCCATGGCGTCGTTTCCGCGCTCGAAATATCCCTTGTACACGGGACAGACGACCGCCCGGCCGGTCTTGACGAGAAAGGACAGGTACATGGAAAATTCATACCAGTTTTCAATGTCCTGGCTCGATCTTTGAGACGAGACGCCGTTGGCGTTCACAAAAATTACGGCCTGGTAGGGAGGGGCGGAGTTCCTGGGCAGGAAAAGCCAGACCGGGACACGCTCGCCGCCGTAAGCAGCATTGAAGCTGACTTTTTCCCGAGTCCATTCGGGATTTTCCTTTTTCGACTCCAGCCTGACCTTCAGATTTGCTTTATCATAGGAAAATTGTCTCTTGTAGACTTGAAAGATGGCATCGTCAACCGGCCTGTGTTCAGCGAGATCATCTGTTTCGCCGGCGATTTGATAGTCCTGAAAGGCCGCCGATGGAATTTTTTCCGGCTCAGGATAAACGGCGCAGCGGAACCCATTCTGGCTCGAGCGATCCATGCCCGGCACCTGGTTCACGTTGTCGAGCAAATAGGTGGGATCTCCCCAGGCGCAGCCCATGATCGTTTTTCCGGCAGGGGATGCGTTCGCGCACCATTCCCGCACATTGCCGGCCATGTCAAAAGCGCCGAAGGCCGTCACTCCCGGCAGGCTTCCCACCGGAACCGGACCTTTCCCCTGGAAATTGCTGAAAGGAGCTAAAAGGGATGAACTCCCCATGCCTGCGAGTGAATCCACTTGCCCGGGCAAGTGAATGCCGCTGGCGATCGTCCAGTGGTAAATTGTCGGCAAGGACTTCCCGAAAAATTCGGCGCATGCGGCCGCCTCGTACCAGCTGACTCCCGACACCGGATATTCGGCTTGTCCCTCGGGATAGTCTCCCGCCCCCCACCCGGCCGGGCCGGGCTGACCGGTTTGGTCGACGAACGCCTTGATTGCGGTCTCCCAGGCCAATTCTTTTCCGTCCCTGACCAATCGCTCCTTCCATAATTTCTTGTTCCCGTATCCGTCGGCGTTGATGAATTCCTTGAATTGCCTGTTTGTGACCTCGTGCCTGTCGATGAAAAAATCAGCCAATGTGCCGGCGGCGGTCTCCGCTCCCGCGACCCGCACCATGCCGCGTGGGATCTTCTCTTTTTCGTCAAGGACTCTTGCCAGATCATACGGGATGAAGAGGTCGGGCTTCTTCCAATCGATGGCGTAAGTCGTAGCTGCAGCCAAAACCGTTTCATGGCCCTCTTTTTCCATTTTCCATCTGAAGATCCCGATCGGCAGCCTGATCCGCTTCAAAGGAGATATTCCAAGGTATTCCCATTCGCTCTCCGGGGCCATGTATTCCTTCATGAATATCCTTGCCCCGGGAGGATCGGTCTTGATGTTGGCACTCAGGGAGCATTTGGCAAAGATGCCGGCCAATTTAGGATCGCGCGGGATGATGGCTTCGATCTTTTTCGCGAGTTGGTAGACGGGGAGGAGGTCCCGCCAGGCATTATTTTCCTCGATCAGCTTTTCGGCCTGCGGCAGGGCCTCTTTTTCGGCCCACCTGACCAGGGCCTGGTGCCGCAGATATAGAACCGCTGCCGGGATCAGAACGCCAAGGGCCAGGAGGACGGGGATCACGATCCTTGGCCGCAGTAGGAAGCGCCGGAAATTGAAGGCAACCATTTCCGGGGCCACGATACCCTGATGGATCTGCTTGAGCTCTTTTAGGAACTCGCCCGCAGACAGAACGCGATTTTCCGGCTTTTTCGCCAATGCCTTGTGAACGATGCGCTTGATGTCGTCAGGGATGTCGCTCCTGACTTTCGAAACCGATTCCGGCTCCTCGTTGATCACGGCATACAGCATAGCCTGGTCGTATTCGCCCTTGAAGGGCAGGGTGCCGGTCAGCATCTCGTAAAGGATCACCCCCAGCGACCAGATATCGCTACGCTGGTCCACCTCCCTTCCCAATGCCTGCTCGGGCGACATGTAGGCCACGGTGCCCAGGGTGGTGCCGCTCTTGGTCAGCCGCGTCAGCCCCTTCAGCTTGGCCAGGCCGAAATCCACGATCTTGGCCACTCCCTGTTCGGTGATCATGATGTTGGCCGGCTTCAGGTCGCGGTGGACGATGCCCTTGGCGTGGGCGGCGGCGAGGCCGGAGGCGATCTGCATGGCAATGTCGAGAACCTCAGGAATCGGTATACGGTTTACGGTGGACGGTGAACGGTTGACGGCGATCAATTCCTTCAATGTGTGGCCTTCGACATATTCCATGGCGATGAAGACCTGGCCCTCGTGCTCGCCGATCTCGTGGACCGTGATGATGTTCGGATGGTTCAGTGCCGCCGCAGCCTTGGCCTCGTGGATGAAGCGCTTCCTCTCCTCCTCGTCGGCGCTGAACTGGGCCGGCAGGAATTTCAGCGCCACCTTGCGCTCGAGCTTGGTGTCCTCGGCGAGATAAACCTCTCCCATGCCTCCAGCACCAATTTTATGCAGGATGCGATAGTGGGAAACGGTCCGGCCGATCATTTTTGACCTCTGCTCATCGTTTCACCGGGCCTAGGTATTTGTCCAGCCAGGCCAGCGTCTCCTTGATGAGCTCGTTGCGCGGGATGTAGTGGTCCGAATCGTAGACTTTCTGCTCTTTTCGGTCATTGGGCGTACCCAGCCTCTCGAACATGAGCCTGGCGTTGGTCTCATATGGAAAGAATAGGTCATACTTGCCGTTGAGCATTAATGTGGGGGTTTTCACCCGCGTGACATAGTTCATCTGGTTGACTTCGGGGCGGATGGGGCCGGACCCAAAAAAATAGATAAAATAACCCCCGTTCTGGAGAATGCCAGCCTTGAGTCGCTGATCCAATGCCATGACAATGGGCCCTGTCCAAGCACCTTCGCTGTACCCCATGTAAGCAAGCCTTTGCTGATCGATGTCGGAGCGGGACTGCAGGTAGTCAAGGCAGCGGAAAAGATCCTTGATTTTCATGATCAGCCATTCACTGAATTCGCGTGTGGAGCAATCGCTATCAATGACCTGATAATGAACCCAGTCGCCGCGCTCGAATGTCCCTTTCAAAACCGGATAAAGGACGGCGCGGCCGTTCTTGACGATGAAGGAAAGGAACAGGTCGAATTGAAAATCCTTTTCCAGGTTATCACTGGAAGCGGCCGAATCAACGGCGGAGCCCGGGTAGAAAATGACCGTCTGAAAAGGAGGCCGGCTGTTCCTGGGCAGGAAGAGGTAAGCGATCACCCTTTCGTTGCCATAGGCGGCAGCGAATGTGACCTTCTCCTGGATCCAGTCCCTGGAGTTTTCTTTCCTCCATGCCAGTCGGGCATTGAGAGCGCTCTTGTCGTAAAGGAACAGTTCTTTGTAGACCTGAAAAACAGCGTCTTCTGCCGGTTTCATCTTCTCAAGATCATGTTCTTCCTGGGGTTGGACGGCAGCAAAAGCCGATCCGGGAATCATCTTTTTATCAATATACTGGGCGCAGCGAAACCCTGTCCTGGGGGAGCGTTCGAATGGCGAAGCCTGGTTCAGGTAGGCGAACATGTAGGTGGCGTCGTCCCAGGCGCCGCCGCGGACGGCCCGGCCCTGCGAGGTCTCGTTCCAGCACCATTCGCGCACGTTTCCGGCCATGTCATAGTTGCCGAAAGAGGTCATGCCGGCAAAACTGCCCACCCCGGCCGGGCCCCGGCCCTTGAAATTGCTCAGGGGGGCAAGCAAGGAGATATAGTTCCACCAACCCGGCGTTGAGGTGAACTCTCCACAGGCTATGCCCCAATGATGGGTGGTGGGCAGGTTCTTGCCCGCCCATTCGGCATAGGCGGCGGCTTCATGCCAGCTGATCCCGGAGACTGGGAAATCGTCTTGACCCTCGGCATAATCCCCGGCCTGCCATCCAGCCGGCCCGAACCTTCCGGTCTGGTCCACGAAACCCTTGAGCGCTTCCTCTTGGCTCAGTTCTTTTCCCCCTTTGATGAATGGCTGCTTCCAGAATTCATTTTTATGGTACCCGCCGCTGTCGACGAACTCCTTGAACTGCCGGTTGGTCACTTCAAAGCGGTCCATGAAAAAATCACCGATCCTGCCGATGCCCGGAACATCCTCCATGCCCTGGACTCTGACCATGCCGGCCGGAAGGCTTCCCGTTTTGTCCAGCACCCTCATCATTTCGGATGGAACAAATACCCATTTTTCTTTCCAATCAAGGGTATGGGAGGTTGCGGCGGCAAGCACGGTTTCGTACCCTTCTTTTTCCATCTTCCAGCGGAAAAAGCCGATGGGCAGCCTGATCTTTTCGATGGGGGATATGCCAAGATATTGCCATTCGGCTTGCGGATCGCTGTATCCCTTGATGAAGACCTTGGCACCGGCTGGGTCGGTCCTGATGGACAGCTTGAATGCGATCTTGGAGAGGATGGAAGCAAGCTTGGGATCGGCCGGGATGTACTTCTCCGCCTCGATCGCCAGCTTGCAGGCGGCAGCGTATTTTTCGAAGCCGGCCTCGACCATTTGCTCGATCCGGGGCAATAGCTCATATTTGGCCCGGCGGATATTGGCCTGCTTCTGGAAATACAAGTAGGCGGCAGCCGTGATCACAACGATGACCAAGAGGGCGGGGACTACGATCTTCGGCTGGAAAATAAAACGCCTGAAGTTGAAGGCCACCGTTTCCGGAGCAGTGATGCTCCGATGAAACTGCTTCAATTCTTTCAGTAATTCGTCTGCTGATTGATAACGGTTCTCGGGACGCTTCTCCAGAGCCTTGCGTACGATGCTTCGCAAGTCGTCGGGGATGTCGCTCCTGACTTTCGAAATCGATTCCGGCTCCTCGTTGATCACGGCGTAGAGCACGGCCTGGTCATACTCAGCCTTGAATGGCAGCTGCCCTGCCAGCATCTCGTAGAGGATGACGCCCAGCGACCAGATGTCAGTGTGCTGGTCCACCTCTTTCCCCAGGGCCTGCTCGGGCGACATGTAGGCCACGGTGCCCAGGGTGGTGCCGCTCTTGGTCAGCCGCGTCAGTCCCTTCAGCTTGGCCAATCCGAAATCCACGATCTTGGCCACTCCCTGTTCGGTGAGCATGATATTGGCCGGCTTCAGGTCGCGGTGGACGATGCCCTTGGTGTGGGCGGCGGCGAGGCCGGAGGCGATCTGCATGGCAATGTCGAGAACCTCAGGAATCGGTATACGGTTTACGGTGGACGGTGAACGGTTGACGGCGATCAATTCTTTTAACGTCCGGCCCTCGACGTATTCCATGGCGATGTAAACCCGGCCCTCATGTTCGCCAGTCTCATACACCGTGATGATGTTCGGATGATTGAGCGCGGCGGCCGCCTTGGCTTCGTGGATGAAGCGCTTCCTCTCCTCCTCGTCGGCGCTGAACTGCGGCGGCAGGAATTTCAGCGCCACCTTGCGCTCGAGCTTGGTGTCCTCGGCGAGAAAAACCTCTCCCATGCCCCCGCTGCCGATTTTTTCGGTAATCCGATAATGAGCAATCAACTGTCCGATCATGGTGTTTGGTTATAGGCAGCGGGGACGCAGACGCAGCCTCCGGAGCCGATCTTCTCCAGGATGCGGTAGTGGGAGATCGTTTTGCCGATCATTGTGCCTCTGCTGTCGGCAGCCCGATTCGTTTTCTCAGCGACTGGAAACGGGGATCGGAACGTACCCGGTCGAACACGGGCAGGCCGAGGTAGGGCATGTTGCCGTCGCCCGCGTCGTATGCGCGCTCGAGCCATTCGATGACGCGGTCTCTTTGCCCGGCACGGGCATAAAAGTTCGCCAGGGTGTAGGCCGTCACTCCGCCCGGCTTTTCGTAGCGCGCGGCCAGCGCATCGGCCAGCCGCTTTTGTGAAATTGGATACCCGCCCTCACCATACCCCTGCTCCAGTGCCTCCAGGAGGTTCCTGTCCTTGGCCCATCGCGACCGTTCAATGGCCATGAGCTCATCATACATGCCCTTCATGAAGAGCGTTCCGATCAAG
This sequence comes from Candidatus Aminicenantes bacterium UBA2190, assembly GCA_002335385.1. Taxonomy (GTDB): domain Bacteria; phylum Acidobacteriota; class Aminicenantia; order UBA2199; family UBA2199; genus UBA2199. Next base: position 16,584 of record DCVK01000060.1, on the reverse strand, counting down.
GCCGACCTGGCGACCGGGTTATCGGACTGGTGCTTCAATGCCTTGCGGGCCGCCGCGAGGCCCTCGTCGTAGCGGCGCACGAACAGAAGGAGCAGCGAATGGAACGACAGGGCCTTGATATCGAAGGGATCGAGCTCCAGGGCGCGCTCGATATTCGCCAATGCCTCGTCCTGGCGCCCCATGACCATCAAAAAATGGGAATAAGTGGAGAGCGCCGAGGTGTAGTCCGGATTGATCGCGAGCACCCGCTTCCATGCCCGATCCGCGTCCCGCCAATTCCAATCGCCCCAGGTCAGGATGCCGGCCATGACGCGCAGCGCTTCGCATTCATCTGGATCCAGCTCGAGGGCCCGATATGCCGCTTGCTTCGCTTTGGTAAATGCCTCCTCTGGCGGAGTGATGCCCATCTGCTGGCGGGCGGTCCAAACGCCGGCGATCCCCGCCCAGGCGGCGGCATAATTCGGATCCTTCTCCCTCGCCAGGGTGAAATAGCGTTCCGCCGCTTCCAGGCCTTCCTTGGTCATCGTATGACGATAATGGGTTCCCCTGAGATAGGCTTCGTATGCTTCGGGATCGACGGTGTGCACCTTGGCCAGCCGTGCCTTTTCAGAAGGCAGCAGTTTTAAGGCCAGGGCGCTGGCCACCTTTCCGGCCACGTCATTCTGCAGCGACAGGATGCCCGCCATCTCGCGCTCGTAGGTGTCGGCCCACAGCTGCGCCTGGTCTTTTACCTGGATCAGCTCGGCCGTGACCTTGACCCGGCTTCCCTCGCGCCGGGCGCTGCCCTCGAGCACGAAGTCGACGTTCAGCTCGCGGCCGATCTGGTCGATGGGCGCGTCGCCCTTCTTGTAGCGCATCACCGAGGTGCGGGCGATCACGCTCAGGCTTTGCGGATGCAGCCTGCCGAGCCGGACGATCATCTCCTGGGTCAGGCCGTCGCTGAAGTATTCCTGCTCCGGATCGCTGCTCAGGTTGGCGAACGGCAGCACGGCCAGGCGGACGGCATGCGCTGGTGGGGCACCCGGGCCGAGCAGAGCCCGCCTCATCCCGCCGACATTGAGACCGAAAAGGATGGCCAGTGCGGTGGCCGCAGCGGAAAGGCAGAACGATTTTTTTGAGAGAATATTCGCCTTGAGCCCTTGAGTCCTGGCTTTGATCGGCTGCGTTCCTTCCACTGCCGCCTTCAGGTTTGCGGCCAGTTCATTGATGTTTTGATAGCGTTCTTTCGGGTCCTTGGCCAAGGCCCGGCCGACGATGCTCGCCAGGCCGGCGGGCATGTCGGGGCGTGCCTCGGCCAGCGGCTTCGGCTCCTCGTTGAGAATAGCATAGACCACCGCCTGCTCATAGTCGCCGCGGAAGGGGAGGGCGCCGGCGAGCATCTCGAAGAGGATGACGCCCAGCGACCAGACGTCGGTGCGCGGGTCCACGTCCTTGCCCATGGCCTGCTCGGGCGACATGTAGGCCACCGTGCCCACCGTGCTGCCGGTCTTGGTGAGCTTGGTCTGGGAGCCGACCAGCTTGGCAATGCCGAAGTCGAGGATCTTGACTGTATGGTCGTTCGTTACGAAGATGTTGGCCGGCTTGATGTCGCGGTGGACGATGCCCCTGGCGTGGGCGGCGGCGAGGCCGGAGGAGATTTGGGTGGCAATGTCGAGAACCTCAGGAATCGGTATACGGTTTACGGTGGACGGTGAACGGTTGACGGCGATCAATTCCTTTAGGGTCTGGCCTTCGACGTATTCCATGGCGATGAAGACCTGGCCCTCGTGCTCGCCGATCTCGTGCACCGTGACAATGTTCGGATGGTTCAGTGCCGCCGCAGCCTTGGCCTCGTGGATGAAGCGTTTCCTCTCATCCTCGTCGGCGCTGAACTGCGGCGGCAGGAATTTCAGCGCCACCTTGCGCTCGAGTTTGGTATCTTGGGCCAGAAAAACTTCACCCATTCCCCCAGCCCCGAGCTTCTCGAGGATCCTATAATGCGAAATCTGTCGTCCGATCATGCTTTCAATTTCCTATCCCGGCAGAAGGGGCTCGCTGGAGCCCCCTTCTTTGTCACCATTGCGGAACCGCTTGCCCAGGACAAAATGATAATTGTCGATCTTTCCATCCTCGCTGGTATGCAGGGTCACGGCCTTGTCCTTTTCCAGGGCCAGTTTCCACTGGAAAAATTCAGAGAGGGTGTGGCTCACTTTATCCAGCAGTGCGGCGAAAACTCCGGTCTTTTCATATTTTTCCATGGTCAAGGCGCTTTCCCAAAGTGTCAGGGAGACCAGGTGATGGCGGTCCCGGAGATTCTTGATCAGGAAAGCGCCGGTGCAGCCCGGGGTGGTTTTCAGCACCGGCAGGATCTCCCCGCTGTATATGCGCTCGAATTCGTCGAGCCGCTCCTCCTTGACCGTCAGGGAAAAGAAACGGATGAAAGTCGGGCCGCTGCCGGGCTTCAGCTGCTCCTGCGCTGCCACCCGGTAAGAATCGATGTGCGGCTCTTCCTGCAGCGGGGCATAGGTCAACTCTATCTTCTTGGAGAGCTGCACCTTCCATTCGCTTGAATCGGCCAGGTGCGGATGAACTTCTTTCATGATCTTCTTGAAGATATCGCTCCGACTGTAGGCCTCGGCGTCCTCGATCCTGTCCCATATGGTGAGCGAGATCAGTTCTTCCGGTTGCCGCTGGTTTTGCAACAGGCTGGCGAATTGGCATCCCAGGGTGTTCTGCAATTCGGCCAGGGCGCGGCCGGCGTAAAAATCATTGATCAGCGGGATTGATTCCTCTTTTATTTTCAAGCGCAATAGGCGCATGTACATGGCTTTACTCCTTGCCGCCGATAGCGATTAATCTAATAATCTTGCAATGAAAAATGGACTGGCTGGTCATTCTTTCAATCCCAGCTTTTTCAGAAGCGCGGCGAAGCGCGGATCCTGGTGGAGCTGTTCGGTGAACGGACTGCTTTGCACAAAGAGAATGGCTAGCTCCCGCTCTTTGGCGGACCTTTCCAGCCAGGCGAGGGCCTTGTCCGTTTCGCCCAGTGAATAATAGAGATAGAAAAGCAAACGCGGTGAGACATGGCTCGTTTGCGATTTATCCAGCAGGTCGGCCAGCATGCGCTTCGCCATATCGGGCTTGCCGTTCAGCGCCCATGCACGCGCCTCGTTGACATGGGCCGGCTCCAAGCCGCCGCCGGCCGCAGCCTTCTGAAATTCGGCGATCGCCTCGGGCATCATTTTTTTTCCTATGTATGCGTTCCCCAGAACGTAATGGGGGTAGAGGTCGTTGGGTTCCATGTCGAGGACTTCCTTGATCTGAACGATGGCCTTGTCATACTGCCGGATCCGCACGAAATGAAAGCCGAGGAAGGAATTGACTAGCATCGACATGGGATCGATCTGCCGCGCCCGCTGAATCAGGGCATAGGCTTCCTCGTTGCGGCCCATCGAGTGCAGGAAATTGGCATACCATAGGTAGGTGGTGGAATAGCTGGGGTTCAATTGAAGCGCCAGTTTGAATTCCCTCTCCGCGCCCTTGAAATCCCACTCGTCAAGCAACTTCACTTCCGCCAGCATCAGATGGGCCTCGCCAAGCGATTCGTCGATACTGAGCGCTTTCAGGGTATCGGCCTTCATTTTTTTTATGATCTCTCTGGGGTGTACGATATTCAGATCAATGAGCGTATCGTAGGCCATGGCGAGGCCGGTGTAAGCCAGGGCGTAGTCCGGGTCTTTCCCGAGCGCCTCTTCGAAATGCGCGATCCCTTTTTTGGTATCCTCCTCGTTGAACTTGTTGATCAGGTAAAGCCCCTTGAGGTAGGCCTCGTGCGCCTCGACGTTGACCTTGCGGGCGATGGACAACCGCGTGGCTTCTTCCGGGGTCAGCGCGACGCGGATCTCACGGGCAATGGCACTGCTCACCTCTTTCTGCAAGGATAGGACATCGGAATAGTCGCGTTCATAATCGTCGGCCCATATGTGCCGGTCGCTCCTGGCTTCGATCAGCTGGGCGGTGATGCGGATGCGGTGGCCCGCGCGCAGGGCCGAGCCTTCGAGCACGGCGTCGACGTGCAGTTCCCGGGCGATTTCGGGGAGTGGTTTCGCCGATTTCTTGTAAAGCATTGCCGAGGTTCGCGAGATCACCCGCAGCGTCCTGATCCGTGACAGCTCGCTGATCAGCGCCTCGGTCATGCCGTCGGCGAAGTAGTCCTGCTCGGGATCCTGGGAATAATTTTGCAGGGGCAGCACGGCAATGGAGCTGATTTTCACGGCAGATTCCTTCGTTGCCTTGGGCTTCAGCAACAGTAGAACGGCAAGCACGGCCAGCCCGCAAGCCATGGGGATGAGCCAGCGCCTGATGGGCTTCTTTCCTTTGCCGTCCGCTTTCCCCATTTCATTCCATATGGCATGCAAGTCGTCCAACATTTGTGAAACGGAGCCATATCGGTCGCGGGGATTCTTGGCCAGCGCTTTATTAATGAGGGATGTCAGCCTGAGCGGGATAGACGGGCTGCGGGGGGATGATGTAATCGGGGCCGGCTCTTCATTCAGTATGGAGTAGACTACCGCTTGCTCGTAGTCTCCTTTGAAAGGCAGCGTACCTATAAGCATTTCGTATAGAACTACGCCCAGCGACCAGATGTCAGTCCTGTGGTCGACATCCTTCCCCGTGGCCTGCTCCGGCGACATGTAAGCCACCGTGCCCAGAGTGGTGCCGCTCTTGGTCAGCCTCGTCAGCCCCTTAAGCTTGGCCAGGCCGAAATCCACGATCTTGACGATACCCTCGTCAGTGAGCATGACGTTGGCCGGCTTGATGTCGCGATGAACAATCCCTTTGGCGTGGGCGGCGGTCAGGCCGGAGGCGATCTGCATGGCAATGTCGAGAACCTCAGGAATCGGTATATGGTTTACGGTGGACGGTGGACGGTTGACGGCGATCAATTCCTTTAACGTCCGCCCCTCGACATATTCCATGGCGATATAAACCCGGCCCTCATGCTCGTTGATCTCGTGGACCGTGACGATGCTGGCGTGGCTGATGGCCGCCGCTGCCCGCGCCTCATGGAGGAACCTTTGTTTTGCTTCGGCGTCCTGGGTGAGTTCAGACGGCAGGAACTTGAGGGCCACGGTGCGCTTGAGTTTCGTGTCCTCGGCCTGGTACACGATTCCCATGCCCCCGTGGCCGATTTCCTTGATTATCCTGTAATGAGCAACGATTTTCCCAATCATGGTTTTACTTTTGGTGCCATGGAGATTTGCCTCCACGCCTGATCCTTTTCAGGATGCGGTAGTTGGAGACGGCTCTGCCGATCATGGGCTCACTTCACCCGCGGCGTCACCGGGCCCAGGTACTTGTCGAGCCAGGCCAGGGTCTCCTTGATGTACTCGTTGCGCGGCGGGATATGGTCGGTCTCGTAAACCAGCAGCCTCTTGTGCGCCGCCGGCGTGCCCAGCAGGTCGAACATGGGCTTGATCGTTGTTTCGAACGAGTTGGTGGTGTCGTAGCGGCCGTTCAGCATCAGCGTCGGGACGTTCACCCTGGGGACGTAGGTCATGCGATTGATCTCGGGGCGCCCGGTTCCATGGACCGATCCCGCCAGCAGCACGCTGGCCTTGAGCCGCTCCTCCACGGCCGTGATGAGTGGTCCCATGTTCCCGCCCCAGCTCATTCCCTGGTAGGCGATCCTGCCGGCGTCGATGTCGGAACGGGTCTCAAGATAATCGATGCAGCGCCTGAAGTCCTTGACTATCTGGAAAACGAGTTCCATGCGCTGGTGGGTGTTTGCCGTCGCGGCTCGGGCCGCCAGCACCGCCGGAGTGATGCGCTCGAAGGTCCCCTTGTAGAGGGGATAGACGGCCGCCCGGCCGCTCTTGACGATAAAGGAGAGGAACATCGGGAATTCATAAAAATTCTCGATATCCGCGCTCGTTCGCTGCCAGGCGGACGCTCCGCCCGGGAAATAGATCACCGCCTGGAAGGGCGGCTCGCTGTTCACGGGAAGGAAGAGGTAGGCCGTGACCCGCTCGTCGCCGTAGGCAGCGGCGAACGAGACCTTCTCCAGGACCCAGCCGGAGGGGTTGGCTTTGCGGCTTTCCACCCGGGCATGCAGTTCGGTCTTGTCGTAATCGTAGAGTCCCCTGTAGACTTGAAAAACCTCTTCGGGAACCGGCTTTATCTTGTACAGGTCCCCAACCGGGGGCAGGCCCACGGGTTGAAACGCGGCCGGGGGAATATCAGCCGGGCGCGGATAGACGGCGCAGCGGAAGCCGTTCTTTGGCAGGCGCTCCATGGCCGGGGCCTGGCTGACGTCCGTAAACATGTAGGGGTTGTCGTCCCAGGCGCCGCCGCGGATCACCCTCCCATGCGGGGCCTCGTTCCAGCACCACTCCCTGATGTTTCCGGCCATGTCGAAAGCGCCGTAGGACGTGATGCCCGGCAGGCTGCCGGCCGGCAGGGTGCCCTTGCCCCGGAAATTGCTGAAGGGAGCGAATACGGCAAACCCCCCCAGCTGCGGCAGTTGGATGACCGGCGTAGCCTCTCCCCGGGCGAGCCCCCAATGAAGGGTGCTGGGCAGGCTTTTTCCGGCAAACTCCGCGTAGGCCGCCGCCTCGTACCAGCTGACCCCGGCCACGGGATGGTCCCCCTGTCCCTCCGGGAAGTCCCGCGCCTGCCAGGTTGACGGTCCAGGCTGCCCGGTCTGGTCCACGAAAGAACTGAGCGCCTCTTGCCAAGAAATTTCCTTGCCGTCACGAAAGAATGGATGCTTCCAGAATTTCCTGTCGGCATAGCCGCCGGCATCCACGAACTCCTTGAATTTTCTGTTGGTGACCTCGCAGCGGTCGATGAAGAAATCCTCCAGCTTGCCTGCCCGCGTCTGGGCTCCAGTGACCCGCACCATGGCGGGTGGGATGGACCCTTTCTTGTCGAGCGTTCGCACGAAGTCGCAGGGAATGATGGTGTTTCGATCCTGGTAGTCGCCGTTCCAGGTGGAGGCGGCGGCCAGGACTGGTTCGTAGCCCTCTTTTTCCAGCTTCCAGCGGAAAATGCCGACCGGCAGCCGGATCTTCTCCAGCGGCGTGAGGCCCAGGCTGCGCCATTCGCCGTCCGGCTCGCCGTATTCCTTCATGTACACCCTGGCCCCGCCCGGTTCCGTGCGGATATGGATGCGGAAGGAGCACTTGGCGAAAAGCTCGGCCAGGCGGGGATCGTTGGGAATGATCATCTCGGCCTGCTCGGCGAGGCGGAAGGCCGGCCCCAGATTGCGCCAGGCGTCGTTCTCCTCCACGATGCTGGCGATCCGGGGCAGGAGCGTCTCCCGGGCCCAGCTTATCCTGGCATGGTGCCTGAAATAGATGAACGATGCCGTTGCCAGGGCCCCGACGACCAGCAGCAGCGGGAGGGCGACCTTCGGCCGCAGCAGAAGGCGTGCCAGGCTGGGGCCTTGCGCAGCGGGCGCCGCCGCGCCGGCAGCGAGCGGTTTAAGGTCCTGGAGCATTTCGCTCGCCGTCTGATAGCGGTTCTTGAGGTCCTTGGCAAGGGCCTTTAGCACGAGGCGCTGGAGTTCGTCGGGCGCATCGCCCCGGGTCTTCGCCAGCGGCTCCGGCTCCTCGTTGAGGATGGCATAAACCAGCGCTTGTTCGTAGTCGCCGCGGAAGGGGAGGGCACCGGCGAGCATTTCGTACAAGATGACCCCCAGTGACCAGACGTCGGTGCGCTGATCCACCTCCCTGCCCATGGCCTGCTCGGGGGACATGTAGGCCACGGTGCCCACGGTGCTGCCGGTCTTGGTCAGCTTGGTTTTGCTTCCCGCCAGCTTGGCGATGCCGAAGTCGAGGATCTTGACCGTACCATCATTGGTGACGAAGATGTTGGCCGGCTTGATGTCGCGGTGGACGATGCCCCTGGCGTGGGCGGCGGTCAGGCCCCTGGCGATCTGATCGGCGATGGCCAGGATGTCGGCGATGGGTAGGGGCGAACCCCTGTGTTCGCCCTTCTTCTGGATGTCAATAGAATCGGGGCAGACACGGGGGTCTGCCCCTACATCGGGACGGCCGCCCGCGGGCATGGCCTCGGTGATGCCGCCCCGGGCCAGGACCTCTTTCAAGGTGGATCCCTCGTAGTGGGGCATGACCATGAACATCCGTCCCTCGGCGTCCTCGCCGATGTCGTGCACCGTGCAGATGTTGGGGTGGTCGAGCGCCGAGGCGGCGCGCGCCTCGTGGATGAAGCGCGCCTTGGCGTCGGGATCGCGCGACAGCTCGGGCGGCAGGAACTTGAGCGCCACGTTGCGCCCCAGGCGACTGTCCTCAGCGAGAAAGACTTCTCCCATGCCGCCTGAACCGATCTTCTCCAGGATGCGATAATGGGAGATGGTCCGGCCGATCATTTTACTTCACCGCACGGTAGCCCCATCCGCTTTAAAAGGGCTTGGAAGCGTGGGTCGGGGCGAATGTCGTCAAAACAGGGGTACCCGAGGTACGGCAGTCCCGGATCATGAACCTCCATACCTTTCTCCAGCCATTCGATGGTTTTATCCTTCTCCCCCGCCACGGCGTAAAAGGTCGCGATATCGAACGGCAAACAGAAAACCTCGGTTAAGCGGGCGATCAGGGCCTCGGCCGTGCGTTTCATCGCCTCGGCGTATCCTCCCCGGGCATAACCCTCTTCCAATGCAGCGTCGATCCTCTTGTCGTCATAGACGATTCGCACGAAGGCTTTAGCGTTCTCGAAGGCCTCATTCTTCATCCCCTCCACTTCGTGCATGGCCAGCATCAGGACGTTCGTCGCGACGGGAAAACCCGGTTGAATGAGAAGGGCCTCCCGGGCCGCGACGATGGCCTCCTGGTAGCGGTGTTGCATATATAGGACGAATGCATGCCAGCCGTGCATCAGCGGGTTGAACGGGTCGAGCTCGACGGCTCGTTTGCCGTGAATCAGGGCCTCTTCGCCATGCCCGATGATCATCAGGAAATGGGCGTACATCGCCTGAGCGCTGGCGACGTTGGGATTGAGTTCGAGGGTCCGGCGCCAGGATCCCCAGGCGCCGTCCCAATCCCAATCGATCCATGTCCTGACCCCGGCCAAGGCCTCGTGGGCGTCGGCAAGATTTTCATCCAGCTCGATGGCCCGCAGGGCCGCGGCCTTGAACTTTGGACCCGCCTCCTTGGTCGGCGCGTAGCCAAACTGGGTGCGGACGGCCCAGACAAAGGCGCGACCGACGTAGGCAGGCGCATAGGAGGGGTCCTTCTCGAGGGCCAGGTCGAAGCATTTCTCGGCGATGTCTAGATCCTCGGGTGTTATCTTCATCCAATGGAAGGAGCCCCTTAGGTATGCTTCATGGGCCTCGGGATTGACGGTCCGGATGGAAACCAGACTGGCTCGCTCGGAGGGCAGCAGCTTGAGCGCCAGCGCGTCGGCTACCCGGCCGGCCAGGTCGCTCTGCAGCGCCAGGATGCCCGCCATCTCGCGCTCGTAGGTGTCGACCCATAGTTGAGCCTGGTTCTTCACCTGGATCAGCTCGGCCGTGACCTTGACCCGGCTTCCCTCGTGCTGGGCGCTGCCCTCGAGGATATAATCCACGTCAAGCTCCCGGCCGATCTGGTCGATGGGTGTGTCGCCCTTCTTGTAGCGCATCACCGAGGTGCGGGCGATTACGGTCAGGTTCTTCGGGTGCAGCCTACCGAGCTGGGCGATCATCTCCTGGGTCAGGCCGTCGCTGAAATATTCCTGCTGCATGTCGCCGCTCAGGTTGGCGAACGGCAGCACGGCCAGGCGGACGGCATGCGCTGGTGGGGCACCTGGGCCGAGCAGAGCCCGCCTCATCCCGCCGACATTGAGACCGAAAAGGATGGCCAGTGCGGCGGCCGCAGCGGAAAGGCAGAACGATTTTTTTGAGAGAATATTCGCCTTGAGCCCTTGAGTCCTGGCTTTGATCGGCAGCGTTCCTTCCACTGCCGCCTTCAGGTTCGCGGCCAGTTCATTGATGTTTTGATAGCGTTCTTTCGGGTCCTTGGCCAAGGCCCGGCCGACGATGCTCGCCAGGCCGGCGGGCATGTCGGGGCATGCCTTGGCCAGCGGCTCCGGCTCCTCGTTGAGGATCGAATAGACCACCGCCTGCTCGTAATCGCCGCTGAAGGGGAGGGCGCCGGCGAGCATCTCGTAGAGGATGACGCCAAGCGACCAGACGTCGGTGCGCGGATCCACCTCCTTGCCCATGGCCTGCTCGGGCGACATGTAGGCCACCGTGCCCACCGTGCTGCCGGTCTTGGTGAGCTTGGTTTTGCTTCCCGCCAGCTTGGCGATGCCGAAGTCGAGGATCTTGACCGTGCCGTCGGCGGTGACGAAGATGTTGGCCGGCTTGATGTCGCGGTGGACGATGCCCTTGGCGTGGGCGGCGGTCAGGCCCCTGGCGATCTGGGAGGCGATGCCCAGGATGTCGGCGATGGGTAGGGGCGAACCCCTGTGTTCGCCCTTCTTCTGGATGTCAATAGAATCCGGGCAGACACGGGGGTCTGCCCCTACATCGGGACGGCCGCCCGCGGGCATGGCCTCGGTGATGCCGCCCCGGGCCAGGACCTCTTTCAAGGTGGATCCTTCGTAGTGGGGCATGACCATGAACATCCGCCCTTCCGCGTCCTCGCCGATGTCGTGCACGGTACAGATGTTGGGGTGGTCGAGCGCCGAGGCGGCGCGCGCCTCGTGGATGAAGCGCGCCTTGGCGGCTGCGTCGCGCGACAGCTCGGGCGGCAGGAACTTCAGCGCCACATTGCGCCCCAGGCGACTGTCCTCGGCCAGGAATACTTCCCCCATCCCGCCTGAGCCGATCTTTTCAAGGATGCGGTAATGGGAGATGGTCCGGCCGATCATGTTTTATCCTCGGCTTGCAAGCTGACATACTTGGCCATGTTCTCGTCGTACAGCTTTCGCTCCCTGGCCAGCAGATCGTGGTAGCGGGGATCGGAGCGCAGGTTGTCGTAGAAGGGGTTATGCTGCAGGCAGGAATAATAAATGTACGGGACCTCCTCCGTGCCCCGAATCTCCTTTTGCAATGCCTGGAAAGCCTCTTCTGCCATTCCCAGCAGGGAATAGACCTCAGAGTTCCGGTAAAGGGCCAGGGCTTTCTCCTTCTCTCCTTTCCGGGCGAGGGAGATCGCCTTGTATTTCCGCACCCATTCCGCATCGGGCGTGCGGGCCGCGCCCCTGGCCAGAATTTCATCGGCCTTGGCGTAGCGCTTCAGCCAGATGTTGAGGGCGACATAGCGGCCCGGCCAGATCAGGGGCTCGATGGGGGTAAGGGCGAAATACTTTTCGAAATTCCGGGCCGCCTTCTCGAATTCTCCCTCCCACATCTGACTGCACGCCAGTTTGTAGGGGGCCCATATGTAGTTCGGATCGAGTGCCACGGCCCGCCTCAGATAATAGCTGCTCACTTCGTGGAGCCCGGCATACATGTAGCACATGCCGACCAGGAAATTCACCTCGCCGATATTGGCGTTGATCGCCAGCGCCTTGCGAAGGTAAGTGAACGCTCTGTCGTACTCCTTCCTGTATTCGTAAAGCAAATATCCCATCATGGCGTTGCTCAGGGGCGAATCTGGGTCCAGACGGTAAAAGATCTCCGTGTATTTCTTAAGAGCCTGGGAATCGCTTGGGTCGTTGGTCTTGTGAAAATGGTGCTCGTAGGCCCAGCCCAGCCCCATATAGGCCAGGGCATAGCCGGGATCGATGGCGATCGCCCGATTGAACATATCAACGCCGGCCTGGAAGTCCTCCTCGCGGAAGCTCAGAACAAAGCGTGTCTTGATGTAATGCATCCCCTTCAGGAAGCTCTCGTAGGCCGCCATGTTCCCGCTGTGGCCGGCGACGGGGCGGGCCAGGTCGGCTGGCGTGAGCTCCATTTTCAGCGCCTCGGTGATCGCCTGCGAGATCTCGTCATAGAGGACGAAAACGCTGCCGGCGGCGCGGTCATAGATCTTCGTCCAGACGGGAGCGTCGTCGGCGGCGGTGACGAGCTGGACGCTCACGCGCATATTGTCCTTTTCCCTTGTGACGCTGCCGGCCAGTATGTTGCGCACACCCAGCTCGCGGCCGATCTCACTGACCGGGCTGTCGCGGTGCTTGTACGACATGACCGTGGTCAGCGAGATGACCTTCAGCTGGCTGAGCCGGCTCAGGCGGCTGATGATGGCGTCGGTCATGCCGTCGCAGAAGAATTCCTGGTCGCGGCCGGGGCTGAAGTCGCGCAGGGGCATGACGGCGATCGAGTTCTTCCAGACGACGCCCTGGCCGGGCAAAGGAGCCGGTTCCTTCTTCCCCGGGGTCAATAAATAGCCTGCCGCCGCCATGATTGCGAGCAGGAGGATCCACGCGGCGGCCTTGAGCCCGGGATGAAGCTTCCGCCGCCCGGGCTGCCTCCCCTGTGTCGAATGATTCCGCCCGGCATCGCCCTCTTTGTTCGCCCGGCGCAGGTCGGCGAGCAACTCGTCGGCGTGCTGGTACCTCTCCTCCCTGTTCTTGGCCAGCGCTTTGGATAGGACGCGATCCATCTCCGGGGGGACGCCGCGGCGCAATGCGGTGACCGGTTCGGGTTCTTCGTTCAGGATGGCGTAGATCACCGCCTGGTCGTACTCGCCGGCGAACGGCAGCCTGCCGGTCAGCATCTCGAAGAGGATGACGCCCAGCGACCAGATATCGGTCCGTTGGTCCACATCCTTCCCCAGGGCCTGTTCCGGAGACATGTAGGCCACCGTGCCCAGGGTGGTGCCGCTCCTGGTCAGCCGCGTCAGCCCCTTGAGCTTGGCCAGGCCGAAATCCACGATCTTGACTGCGCCCTCGTCGGTGAGCATGACGTTGGCCGGCTTGATGTCGCGGTGGACGATGCCCTTGGCGTGGGCGGCGGCGAGGCCGGAGGCGATCTGGGTGGCAATGTCGAGAACCTCAGGAATCGGTATACGGTTTACGGTGGACGGTGTACGGTTGATGGTGATCAATTCCTTTAACGTCCGCCCCTCGACGTATTCCATGGCGATGAAGACCTGGCCCTCGTGCTCGCCGATCTCGTACACGGTGACGATGTTCGGGTGGTTCAGCGCAGCAGCCGCCTTGGCCTCGTGGATGAAGCGCGCCTTGGCGTCGGGATCGCGCGAGAGCTCCGGCGGCAGGAACTTCAGCGCTACCTTGCGCTCGAGCTTTGTATCCTCGGCCAAAAACACATCTCCCATGCCACCGCTCCCGATCTTTTCCAGGATGCGGTAGTGGGAGACGGTCTGGTTAATCATGTTTTTTTAGCTGGGCCAGCTTTTGCCTGGTGTCAGCGATCTCAGGATGATCGGGATCGGCCCGGTTCCAGAGTTCCAGGAATTTTTCATATGCCGCCGCGGCTTTGGACCCATAACTCTTTTGCTCATACAGTTTGGCTAAGCGGTACCAATACTTGGGATGGAGATAGCGGCGGTAATGACTTTTCGGGTCAAACTTCAATAAGGATTCATACTCGCGGATGGCCTTGTCCAACTCCCCGGTTCGGATATACGCCCTGGCCAGCGTATCTTTCAAAAAAGGAAAATTGTGGCTCATGATCTCCGGGCGGTCAAGATCGGGGATGATCGGCTGCGGGGCGGTTTTCAGCATGGCAATGGCCTCCCGGGCGCGTCCCGCGGCCAGCAGTATCTCGGCCTGGAGCTGGCTTGCCGTGCGGCCGATCTGCCCGGACAGCCTCATATTCCGATCATTGTCCCTCGGCAGCAGGGCGCTGGCTTCGGTCATGTTCCTCGTGGCCGAACCCCAATCCCCATCCAGGCTATCGAATTGTGCCGAAAAAAGATGATAGACCGCCTGATAGGTTTTACTCTCGGCGGGCAGGCTGGCGATGATGAGATCCCTGCCGACAAGCAGGTTCCTCCTGCCCGCATCGACATTTCTCCTCTCAAGGTCAAACTGGCTTTGCAATAATGCGTAAACCCCCTCGCCGTAGCGGTTGCCCATTGACCGCATGAGCTCGCGGCCCTGGCGCATGTCGTTGTCGCACTGGGAGTACCTGCCGGTCAGGTGATCGATCATGCAGATCACGATATAGGCGCGTGCCTTGACCCCGGGCGAGGAGGTGTGCCGGCTCCACTGTTCGATCGATCGCAGGGCTCCGGGGAAATCGCCCTTGATCATCAATACCATAGCGATCAGCTCCGCGCCGCTGTAGTCGGGCTTGATAACCATTGTCCGTTTGAATTCGGCTACGGCTTCATCGAGTTTCCCCATCCTGAAAAAAAGATTCCCGAGCAGCTCGTGGGGGGCGGCATCATCGGGAGCGGCGGCGCGCATTCTTTGGGCGTATTCCATGGCTTGGGCATGATCGCCCACATCGGCGTGGAACCTTGACATGGAGGCAAGGGCAAATCCATATTGAGGATCGAGAGCAAGAGCCCGCTGCAAGTACTCCAGGGCCATTGGGCGATCGTTGTATTGACGGTGGAGTGCTCCCAATGCGTACCAGGCATTTTTTTCCAGTGGATACTTGCCTGTCAGCTCTTCCAGGATGCCTCTCCGTCGTTCCTGGTTCTTTTCGATTATGGAAGCATATTCGGCATCGATGTACAGCCGCTCCTTTTCCGTGGCGCGGCCGGCGTATGCCCTTGCCTTTTTAAGAGATTCGGTCTGAGAATTAATGTCCCGCAATCCTCCATAAGCGCGAGAAAGGAGCAGATAGGCACTGGCAAATGTCGGGTCTATGTTCACCGCTTGTTCCAGGTCGCGGCGTGCATCGTCGTAATAGGATTTTTCGAGGTTGTCCCGCCCCTTGAGAAATGCGTTATAGGCTTCCATGACCGCGGTGGTGACATCGGCCACTTGCCACTGGACCGATCTCACTTTCTGGGCAGTGAGCCCCACTCCCCGGGCGATCTTCATGCTCAATTCGTCGATCTGGGAGCGGACGATGCTGGCTTCTCCTTCGCCGCTGCTCTTGGCTGTGGTTAAAAGCTTCTTGCTCTCTACATCAAGCACCTTGACGTCGGTCGTGAAAAGGCTGCCGGTTTTGATGAAACTGCCCACGACGATCGCCTGCACCCCTTGCCGATAGCACAGGTCCAACCCCAGTTCACGGTCGATGGCCTGGACATCGTCCTTGCCCGTCTGTTTCAGCAGGTCGCGCAGCCGCTCCCAGGTCACGACCTGGAAGAATCCGGTCTGTTCAAGATTGGTGATCAGCAGGTTGGGGATGGCGATGCGCAGCTTGTCAAAAGCGGGGTCTCCGGTCAGATTGTCGAAAGCGAGCACGGCAATCGAATTATCGATTCTTTCCGGTGGAGTTCCGGCCGATCGGTGCGGAATGATTTTCCAGAGAGCAATGCCGGCCGCTGCCAAAAACGCCAGCGCCAGGAGCGGCAGCAGCAGCCGCTTCCGGCGCAGGCGGACGGTGATCCCGATGGCGGGATCGGCTGTTTTCCCGGGGACGGCTGCCGGAGGGGATCCGGCTTGCGGCTCCTGCCTGCGCGGGGCCCCAACTTCGAGTTCCTTGGCCGCAAGGCGCAAGCCAGTGATGAGCGCCTCCGGCGACGTGAATCTCCTGTCTCGCGCCTTTTCCAGGGTTTTCCGCACCACGGCTTCGAGATTTTCGGGGATCTCCGGCCTGAGTTCTGACACGGGGTGCGGTGTTTCATTGAGAATGGCATAGATCACCGCTTGCGGGTAGTCTCCCTGGAATGGAGGCTGACCGGAAAGCATCTCATAAAGGATGGCGCCCAGTGACCAGATATCGCTGCGGCCATCGACATCCTTGCCCATGGCCTGCTCGGGGGACATGTAGGCCACGGTGCCCAGTGTCGTTCCTGCCTGGGTCAGCTTGGTCCGGCTGCCGGCCAGCTTGGCCAGGCCGAAATCGACTATCTTGACCCGCCCTCGTTCAGAGACCATGATGTTGGCCGGCTTAAGGTCGCGATGGACGATGCCCTTGGTATGGGCGGCGGCCAGGCCGGAGGCGATCTGCATGGCAATGTCGAGAACCTCAGGAATCGGTATACGGTTTACGGTGGACGGTGTACGGTTGATGGTGATCAATTCCTTTAACGTCCGCCCCTCGACGTATTCCATGGCGATGAAGACCTGGCCGTCGTGCTCGCCGATCTCGTGGATGGTGACGATATGGGGATGGTTGAGGGCGGCGGCGGCTTGGGCTTCCCTTTCGAACCTTTCCTTCGCTTCTGGATCCGCCGTCATCTGCAGCGGCAGAAACTTTAAAGCCACCCGGCGCTTGAGCTTGGTGTCTTCGGCCAAAAACACATCTCCCATGCCCCCTGACCCGATCTTCTCCAGGATGCGGTAGTGGGAG
This sequence comes from Candidatus Aminicenantes bacterium UBA2190, assembly GCA_002335385.1. Lineage (GTDB taxonomy): Bacteria > Acidobacteriota > Aminicenantia > UBA2199 > UBA2199 > UBA2199. The sequence goes on along the minus strand of DCVK01000060.1, from coordinate 278 downwards.
ATGGTCCGGCCGATCATCATTCCCTCCGGATCACCACCAGGGTCATGTCATCCATCTGCGGCTGGCCGGCGGCGTGGCGGCTCACCTCCTGCAGGATCTTATCGATCAATTCCGCGGCCGAGGCGCCACGGTTGGCGGCGACCAGTTCGAATATGCGGGCTTCGCTGAATTCCTCGTCTGCATGGTTCACCGCTTCGCTGATGCCGTCGGAGAAGACGATCAGCCGGTCGCCGGGGAGCATCTCCACCGTGGCTTCCTCGAAGGGGAAGGACTCGAGG
>DCVK01000072.1 GCA_002335385.1 Candidatus Aminicenantes bacterium UBA2190 | reverse complement strand
AAAATAAACTGTCAAGGGATAGGGAAATTAAAAAAATATTGCGAATCATCTTGCATGCCTGCTTTTACTAAAAACAGATCAGTTGTTTGCTTCTATTTATTCTCTGTTGCCTTTCTCTCCAGGGCGGACAGCCTGGCTTTAAGGAGCGATATTTCTTCCTGCTGCTCCTGGACCACCCTGGTCAGCACGGCCACGATGTCCATGGGCGACAGCCCCTTGCGGTCGTTCTGGGCCACCAGTTCCGGCACCTCCTCGGCGATGAAGCCGACGCACTCCTCGGCCTTTTCCGCTTTGTAATTGTAGGTGACCGGGCGCAGTTCCTGCAGGGCGGCCGCGGCCCTTTCCGGGCTCAAGGAAGCAATGTTTTCCTTCAGCGCCAGAGACGAGGCGTTGGTCCATACCCCGCCAACGGTGCAATGGGCGCCGCTGGCCATGTGCAGGGGGTAGGCGGGCACGGTGACGCCGATGCCGACGTTGCCGCTGACGGCGACCGTCAGGCGCTTGACGTTGCTGGTCATGATGTTGACCGGGTGCGAGGAGACGGTGCCCAGCTGGCCCGAGGCGCCCATGGCGCTGAGCTTGAACGTGGCGCCGTCGGTGCGCGTGACGGCCAGGACGTTGTTGCTCCCGGTCGATCGCAAGTCAAGGTTGCTGGCGGGCACTGCCGTGCCAATGCCCAGTTTGCCGTTGATGCCGACAGCCCCCGCGGTCTCGGAAAGGAGCGAATCCACCAGTCGGCTGTTCGTGTCATCCCACTTGCATAAATAGCCTTCGCTCATGTCGCTGCCGGTCAGACCGCCGCCCACATCGTCGCTCTCATCGACGTAGCCTTTGGTCACCAGCATGTTGTTGCCGGCCGCGCCTGTAGCCAGAGTCTTGCCGTCCAGGATATTGATCTCGGATGAACTGATCGAGGTGGCGCCGCTATCCAGGCTGAAGCCGCCGGTCACATGCAAAGCCCCGTTCACTTTCAGGAGATCGGTTGAAAAATCGCCGTAGATCAATGGCGAGGAGGTGTCACTGTTATCGATGTACAACATGTTGGAACCTGTTTCGTTGTAGCCGGCATGAAAACCTAGAAAAACATTATTTGATCCGATTTGGTTTAAATACCCGGCCCTAAGGCCCAAGAAGGTATTTCCGTACCCGGTGGTGTTGTAATAACCGGACTCAATTCCCATATTGGTGTTCCCGTAACCGGTGGTGGTGGAATATCCGGCCCAACTACCCATGAAAGTATTGCGGTACCCGGTGGTATTGGAATACCCGGCCCAACTACCCATGAAGGTATTGGTGTCCCCAGTGGTGGTGTTCGCCCCGGCCGAACGGCCTATGAATGCATTATAGCTCGATGTATTTCGATACCCGGCATACGGGCCAATGAAAGTATTGTCGATCCCTTCGGTGTTGTAGTACCCGGCATGCATGCCCAAGAATGTATTGGAGTCCCCGGTAGTGTTAGAATATCCGGCGTTTTTGCCCATGAACGTGTTCTCATACCCGGTGGTGTTGGAGTATCCGGCGTTTATGCCCATGAAGGTGTTCTCATTCCCGGTGGTGTTGGAATATCCGGCATTTATGCCCATCACTGTATTTTGGTACCCAGTGGTATTGGAAAATCCTGCATATTTGCCAATAAAGGTATTATCATATCCGAAGGTGTTGTTATATCCGGACGAACGGCCCATGAAGGTATTTCCCCCCCCGCTTGTATTGAGATAACCGGAATAATCAGCAATAAAGGTGTTTTCTGTGCCGGTTGTGTTGGAAAAACCGGCCATACAGCCTATGAAGGTGTTGTAGTGTGTGATGTTGTTATATCCGGCTTGATAACCCAAGAAGGTATTTCGGTTTCCGGTTGAGTTGGAATACCCGGCCCAACGGCCCATAAAGGAATTATGATACCCGGTGTTGTTGAAATACCCAGCATTGGCACCGAAAAAGCTGTTGGCGTTGCTATCGGCGGAGTTGTTAGCCCCGGCTCCGGTGCCGTAGAACGTGCTGTAGGTTCCCTCCGTGCCCATGGGGCTTGCGGGATCAACCGGCATGTCTCTTCCGCCCGTGTCCTTTTCCATGGACGCGCTTGCCGCGGCAGCGGCTGTCGGCTCCTCCTTTTTCTCCTTCAGACCGTCCTGGTCATTGTCGCCCAGGGCCTGCCTGGCGCCGATGTCGATCCGGAAGCGCATCAGCTCCGACCACGTCCAGGCGCCATTGGCGTCCAGGGCCCCCACGCACCAGGCGTAATCCACGCCTTCAGCCAAGCCCTGGGAGACGCTCGGCGTCCAGGACAGCGCCCCGGCAGCGATCTCCGCGGACAGGACCGGCTTGCGGTGCGCTTCCGGACCGGCTTCGGGCATCGCCGGCAGGTTGTCGCCGACGGCCTGCCGCGTCTCATCGTCGATCCCTGCCCCCGGGACCGCGACCGCGAACACCACCACCCGGTACTTCTGCGCCCAGGCCACCCCCGACCAGCTGAACGCCGGGCAGCGGCTCTCGACCAGGGCGATGCCCTGGCTGTTGCCGGGCGAAACGGCCGTCGGCATCCCTTCCTCGGCCGCCAAGGAAAAAACCACGCAAAATAAAAACGCCAGCATGATCAATGTCCTGATGTTCATTTCCCCCCCCCCGGTCTTCCTGGAAGGAGCCGGCAGCTGCCGGCTCTCCGGCGACCTCATTCCCTTGCCTTCATCATAGTCGCCCGAAACGGAATGTCAAGAATGGGACTCCGGGTGCGTCGCCGGCCGTTGAGGTTGGCACTTGCGGCCACCGCCCAGGTCTTTTGCCGGCCGAAGCGGGAGGAACCGGCCGGGTTGGGATGAAACGAACGGCCGCTGGAAACTCAAGCGACAGTCGAATTGCGCAAATGCTCGTCTTGTTGCCAAGAGGCACAGAATCTCCATGGTTTATTTGCCAAAAGCGCTTTATTTCTCCCTGGATTTTCTCCACTTGAAAACATCCAGCACCTCTACGGTGTCCTGCACCTTGCCCTCATAATTCCCCAGCTCGCCTTTGGGGATCAGGCGGGCGAAAAATGTAATATTTGCTGTTTCGTCAGGATCACATTCCAATTATAAACGCGTTGGGTTGTTTAAGTCAGATTCTTTCAAGCTATCTCTGTATTGAGGAATGCCAACTGCAATAATACTTATTAATTCCCTTGAGCGCGTCTAATGGGTATTGAATTGTTTTTGGGAAGCTGTGTGGAAACTGGAAAAGGGATACTATAATCGCACCCGGAAGGACTCGAACCTTCAGCCTGCTGATTAGAAGTCAGCTGCTCTATCCTTTGAGCTACGGGTGCCCGCACTTGAGGAATCGGGGCGAGAAGATTTGAACTTCCGACCTCCTGCTCCCAAGGCAGGCGCGCTGACCAGGCTGCGCTACGCCCCGCTTGCCAAGGTCTCTACAGCTCGGAAATGTCTCTGCGCATCCGCTTGCGCATGCGTTTCTTGGCCTGGGCGGCCTTGAGGCGCTTGCGCTCGCCGGGTTTCAAGTAGACGCTGTGCTTCTTGATCTCTTTGATGATGGCTTCCATCTGCACTTTGCGCTTGAACCGGCGCAGGGCGCTTTCAAAAGACTCGCCCTGGGAAAGCTCTACAAATGCCACTTGCGATCACACTCCTTTTTTTGAAAATAATGACCGGTGAGACAAAAATATACCCTACTTTTCTCGGCAAGTCAAGAAAAATCGCCTGCGGACCTTCCGCGCCACCCGGTCGACTTCCCGGGGCGCGGGCCCTATGATGGCTCCATGGGCAAGGCACGGAAAAAAGGCGATTGGGCATTGTTATCAGCCTTTCTCGCGTTCTTTCTGCCCGCCGCCCTGATCGGCTTCCTGGCCATGGGCATGGTCGCCGACCAGAAAAAGATCCGTGAAAACGAGCTGCGGGATTCCTGGGATCGTGAGGTCGCCAGAGTGGCCAGGGAGCTGGAGGCAAAGATCGGGGAACGGACAGAGGCGCTGTTTGCCAGGGTGACAGCCCATTTTACCCCCCGATCGGACCGCCCGGCCTTCCTTGCGGCGCTAAAAGGGCTGTTCCTGGAGGATCGGGGCGTATCCTACCCCTTTCTTTTCTCCCGGAGCGGGGAGATGGTCCTCCCCGACTTCGGGCATCCGGGCCGGGCCGCAAGCGGCGGCTGGATGAAAAAATGGGACCCGCCCGTCGCCGATCCCCTTTGGCTGCGGGCCCAGCATTCCGAGTTTTCCGGCAAGGACCCACTGGCCGCCGTTCCGCTCTACCTGGCGCTGGAGAAGCGCCTGTCCTCTTCCATGCTCCCCGACGGTCGCGGTTCTCTGCCTGGGAATCAAGCGACACGCTCTTCTAACTCCATTTGTCTTCATCGGGATAATAAAACGTCACATAATCGTCATGTCCAATACCCGGAAGGGAAGTTATATATTCCCACTGATCAGTCTGGAGATTATAGGCCAGGTTGGAATAGCGGCCGTCATTAAATTTATCGATCAACCAACTGTTAAATTTATTATCCTTGTTGAACCCCCTGGCTACTTTAAAAACCAAGCCTCCCATAACGTAGATCTTGCCGTTTGGAGCATATACGGCATCGTGGCCGTAACGACCATGAGGCATGGGAGTATCAAATTGCCAAGGATAGGTGGCAAGATTCTGTTGAGCAAGTTTACGCGACTGGGCGCTGTTGCAGTTGATTAGCTGAAGTAGCAGAATAAAAAATAATATTTTTATCATTATTTATTCACTTAAATTCGGAGTCCTAAAAATGAGCTTTGTTAGGATCAGGGGGAACCGTCATTTTTTCACTTTGGATTTTCTCCATTTATAAATATCAAGTACTTCGACCGTGTCTTGCACCTTGCCAGTATAATCCCCCAGTTCATCATTGGGAACCAGTTCGGCCAGGTGCTTCCAAAGCGCTTTATTTTCATAGGCGTCGACATCGGTGCCGCCAATGGCGTAGATTTTGCCATCCGGCGTGGATACGGCGGCGAAAACATCCCGAGGAAGAATCATGTCTGGCCCCTTTTCCCAAATGTCTTTTTCGGGATCATAAATAAATACAGTATTCAGCGGCAAATCTGGCACCTCGGAACCACCAAGAACATAGATTTTGCCATCGGTGGCCAACACTGCGCAGTGGCCGGACCGCTTGACCGGCATAGACTTGCGGAACGACCAAGAGTCGGACTTGGGATCGTACACTTCCACTGTATTCAAGATCGGGGTTTTAGGTTGAGTTTCCATTCCGGCCGCCCCGCCAAAAATATAGATCTTATTGTCATTACCGGCAACAGCCGCAAACGACATCCTTTCACAACTTAAAGGCTTTTTATATTCCCACTTGTTGGGTTCAGGGTCGTAGCACTCCATGGTCTTTGAGACTACATTAACCATTTCATTATACGTGCCTTTCTCAAGGTTAACCCCGGTTTTTTCCCTTCTCCAGCCACCCAAAACATAGATTTTTCCATCCGAGGTGGTTACCGCCCGATGATCCCGTCGTGGTTCTTGCATGGGAGGGATGTTGGTATTATATAGTGTCTGCACCCAACTTCCTCCATCCATTTCTTTTTTTACTGGCTCAGGCCATGTGTCTTGTTTAAAGTTGTATGGTAAAACAGTTTTTTCTACTTCTCCAGCAAAGCTCTGACCTCCCAACCAACAGATTAATCCATTGGAAAAATTTGCTATGGCAACCCCATTCCCTTGCCGTTCTAAATTTGTTTCATGAATCTTTAAAGGTTTTTTTCCTGCTTGTTTAGTCAGTTTATCAAGATCGTTTTGAGTCAATTTTTTAACTGAACCTAATACATATTTCCACGAATCATTATTTGGATCATACAATAAAAATTTGTCAAGAAACAGTCGATTTGGAATCGCTGTCATGTATTCCCATAGATTATTATTAATGTCATAAGCCAAGTTGGAATATCTTCCATTATTGAAGTGGCCAATCATCCAACCGTCTAGTCCTTTGGCCTTTTTAAACCCCTGCGTTACAGTGTATACTAAGCCACCCATTACATAAATTTTCCCATTGGCAGCATAAACTGCATCATGCCCATACCGGCCGTGGGGCATGGGAGTCGTAAACTGCCAGGGATAATCTGCATAGTGCTGCTCAGTTTCACGCTGCGTTTGAGCATTGTTGCAACTACTTAGTAGCAGCAGAAAAATAATAAGTAAACTCGTCATGGCTCACTCACCAATCTTTGGGACTCTGAAATTGACCTTTGTGGGATCAAGGGGAACAATCATTTTTCCAGGTTTAAGGGAAATGACAAGGGGAACGATTTCAACGATGTCTTTTTCCGGATCATGTCCAATTTCGTCTTTTTCGGGATTGAGATCGAAATTAACAACTGCATCAAGATAGCGAGGACCAATAACATTCTTACTTGAATTTCCTGAAATAGATTTCACTTTTGCATCAATAATATAACCATTGCTATCAGCTCCGTTTTCTCCACCATTGGGTTCCGAGATATGCCAATGATCATTACCATCCTTGTGGTAGATCACCAAAACAACCCGATCAATATCTCTAGCTGGCCGATTATCAGAGCCATCCCATACATTATACTCCACCTTAACTTTACTTTTAGCATATCCCGGATTATCTTTCGTTGGTTTGAGGAATACATTTTCCAAGCCATTCTCATTATACTCTCTCTCCACTATCCAGTCCGAAAGCCCACGAGTGATATTTGTAATAAACGTCGCTATTTGCTTCTGCTTCAATTTGCTTCCCACATTATCATGACTGAAATACTCGGTGTGTTCAAATTTCTTGGCATTGGATCCCTGCACTTTTAAAAGTGAAAGGCCCGATTCAAGTGTTGCGCTAGTTGGACGGCAAAAGGCGCTTCTGACCGGGACGAAACTATCGTGAGGGCTCTGGAGGAAAGCCCCAAAAAATCCTTTCCAAGCACTCTCATCTGTTCCGGCAAACAAGCTCATATCACCCTGCGGTGAAATGAAAGGAGCGGTTTTGGGTGAATTTAGCCAAAATAAAAAGGGGTTTTGCAGGAGTCCTTCAAGAGTGCTATCGTCATAATCGATCTGATCCGCTGCGCCCACATTGAGAAATTTCATCGTATCTTTAAGGTATCTCAAACAAAAAAAAGTCCCGTGGTTTGGAGTTCCGATCATGACCATGTTATGTACCCTGCTTTTGGGATTTCCATAAGCGAATACTCTTGAAACCAAACCGCCCATGCTAAAACCAAAGGTGTCGACATAGGGAAATGTTCCGGAATCTGGATCGCTAGAATCAGCAGGCAGGCCTTTTATGCTATTGTTTTTGTTTAGATATTCCCCATATAATTTTTCTGCAAGAGCTTTGCCAACTGAAGATATTTTCGCTTCCGTATTGTAGGAAACAAAAACCGGCCGATAAACACCATTCGTGGCGGCAATAAGATCCTCTAGCATGGTTTTATATCTTTCTTCACTGTTCGGGTTCGTCAAAATTTCATCAAAAGTGCTCATGGGATCAAATCCGTGAATAAAAATGAGTGGTAGTGCGTTGGGATTTGGCTTTTGATCAGAGCTGGCATTTGTTACGCAATCCAATTCAGTTTTATCGAAGATCTTTACATTCGGCTTCGGCGGGAAAATTGATGCTTTCAATGTTTTTCCCACAATGAATTTTTTAACTGCCCATGGAATTGCTAGCACTGAACCACTGTGAACAGAATCCGATTTCAAAAGTGTGTGTTGAGAAAACTGAGAAGAACTCCCATTTGTCGTTGTAGAAATGTCCACCGCGGCATAGGCAATATTGTTAACTTTATCCACGGCAAGCTCATAAGGCCGGGGATTCAGTGCTGTAAAAAAGCTTTCATTCCACGAATAAGGGAAAGCAGTGCTTTCATCCAACTGAAAATCACCCACATCTTTTTGAGAATACCGAGCAGCAATGACGACAAGACCATTAATCGTCGGGACGGGGTCTGTTTGAACCACAGGAGCGATTTCGATTTGGGTCATGATACTTGACCCTTTAATACCGCTCAGCCCCAGATCAGGATCAAGAGGCAGGTCGCTGCCAATGACAATATTTGGTCCATCCGTAACTTCGCTCAAGGAGATATTGGCATCCGCACTTAAAGTGCCCGGAAAAACATGCAATGAAAACCGATTATCAATCGTGGTGATGTCTCCGCCCTCATTCGCCTTTATCAGCTTGGTTACTTTTTCATCAACCGTGCTACTATTGGAATATATGTGTATATTAGATGAGGTTGTCGTTGGAGAAGATGTGGATTCATCAGCACTTACAGCTCGAATCCTTAACGCTGAAGGGTATCCGGTTGCTAAAATAGTGATATTGTTAAGTCCCGCTGGTACATTAGTAAGCCGGTAGCTTCCATTAACATCGGTAGTTGACGTGATGGATGTTCCCAAAACTGCCACTAGAGCGCCACTTACTGGATTATTAGTAGAGATGTCCAATATCTTCCCTTCGAGTGCCCCAGTTTGAGGTCGTCGATTCAATTGCATATCGATAGTTGTGGGACTCATGTCCTGTATTTCAACGTTTTCAATGAAATTTTCAGCGTATTCCGCATGAGAAATCTTTAATTTGCAAGTTCCTGGAGGAATGCCCACTAATTTATATGTCCCATCGCCTTCACTTGTTGCCGAAAGAAACACATTGCCATCGACTTCAATAGATGCTTGAGGGACCGGTTCTCCGCTTTCAGAATCAGTAATCGTCCCTTTGACTAAACCTCTAGTCAGTGGATAAAGAGGAAAATCGGCCGTGTTGCTTTCGCCATTGTCTACGGTAGCTATTATCTTCATGGCTGCATGTTCAACAGCCATAATAACAATGGGATAGTTACCAATGGGCAAATCAGTTAATGAATAATTTCCATTGGCATCGCTCACCACTTCCAGATTCAAACCTGGTACACGCACTTTGGCTCCGGCAATGGGCAACTGACTGATGGAATCTTGAATTATGCCGCTGATGTTCTGGCCAATAGTGATTTGCCCCCCTTCGCTGCTGGGCTTTATAAGATCAATGGTAAACGGAGTGCGGTCAACGGTAGAAGTGATTGTCTCTTCGATAAAATCCGGCTTTTCAAAATAAAAGGTTTGTTCGCCAATAGGAATATTATCAAAATCAAAAATTCCATCGGCAGCCGTTATTTTCGAAATATTACCGCCCTCATGAGTAACCTTCACACCTGCCTCAGGTAATAAGGTCTTGGCGTTAGTAATCTTTCCGTTTATAATGGCAACGACAGATCCATCGTATATGGCAAAGTCCCATACGTAGATCTGAGCCTGAGAAAAAGTTTGTTGGATCGTTTTTGATTGATACCCAGTGTAGCTTGCTGTGATAGTGGCACTGATTCCAAGGGGAATGTTGGTCAGTATATAAGAACCATCCGCAGCACTAGTGGAGATTTGACTGGAACCCGAATAAGCAGCAATCACGGTTGCGCCAACGATTGGTAAGTTGGTCTGACCGTCTTTGACCAGTCCTCTCAATGTCGCTCCAATCAGGGTTTGGTGAAGTTGTGTAGTTAAATCAAACGTCGTGTTGACAGGGATATTAATGATCTGTTGGTATGAATCATATCCCATTTTGGCAAAAGATACATTTACGCTGCCACTTCGGAGGTTTGATATTGTGTACTTTCCAGTAACGTCGGTGGATGCAGTTTGCGGAACTCCAGATGCATCTGACGCGCTGACCAGTACTTCGTTAAGTGGTTGACTGGTGGCAAAGTCAGTCACGGTACCGGTCAGCTTGGCCGACGTGTCGAATTCGCTGACCGTGACCGTTGTGCTCGCCGTGATCTGGTAGCCGTCTGAGCGAGTGCCGGTGACGGTATAGATGGTCGTGGCGGCGGGCGAGACGACCTTGCTGCCGCTGGCGGCGACCGCGCCGATGCCGTTGTCGATGGTCACCGTGGATACGCCGGTCATATTCCAGGTCAGTATGGACGAGCCGCCTTGTAAAATGGAGGCGGGATTGGCGCTGATGGTGGCCGTGGGCGGATTGCCGGATGAGACGACAATCATAACGCTGGCGCTGGCCGTGCCGCCCCGGCTGTAGGCCTTGGCGATGATGTTCGAGGTATACGCGAGGGAGTCGTTGCGCGAGCCGCAAGGCGGCAGGTGGTCGCTGGTGAGCAATTCCAGGGTCACGTAGTCGGCGCCGGTCGAGTCCCAAGTCAAGGTGAACGTCTCAAACTGCTTGACCCAGGTTTTGGAGGCCGCCAAGGTGACGGTCGGCGGCGGCACGACGCCCGAGACCGCGAAGTCGAGTCCGGTTTGACTTCGGAATACCTGTAGTTCCATTTTTTCCGGCGAGAACGCCAGGTTGGAAAGCGTGGGTGTCAGCGAGTAATCGCCTGGCTTCAAAGCGAAGATGAAATCTCCCGCCGCCGGGGTCAGCTTGCTGCGCAGGATGCCCTCGCCGCTCAGCGTCATGGTGACGCCGCTCAGGGAACTGCCGTCCTGCCTGACGTTGCCCGTGACCGTCACCGGCAGCGGGCTGATGAACCTACCGATCGCCACGGGTGCCGAGCCCAGGCCCAGCGTGGAGATGACCTGGCTATCGACGGCATTCACCATGAATAGCTTCTTCCCATAGCTGTCCACCATGAACAGGCGGGTGCCGTCCGGGTGGGCGTCGAACCCCGAGCACGTCCCCATGCCGATGACGGCGACCGTGGAGAGCTTGGTCAGGCCGGCGGTCTCGACCGTGGTCAGGGCGTTGCCTGACATCAGGTAGACCCGGCTGCCGTCAGGGCTCACTTTCAAGAATTGCGCTTCGGAAACGGCGAGGGACCTCTGGACAGTGAACTGCGCGGCGTCGATTTCATGCAAATACCCGGAGGAGGTCGCATACAGCTTCTGGCCGTCTGGCGTAACTGCGAGCTCCTTCGGAAGAGAGAGCGGGATGGTCGCGACCAGCTCATCGCTCATCATGATCGGATTCGCGTACAAGCGATGGAGTTTCATCGTATCCAACACCAATATGCGGCCATTGTCCGGATCGGCGACGAAAAGCCGCGCTCCATCACCGCTCACCGCCAATCCCTCGAGAGTGACTCTGCCTGGAATTTCCACTTCGACCAAACGGATGGACGAGATACCGTTGCCGCTGGTCTTGATCGAACAAATGTCGCCCACGTATTTCCCGATCGCTGGATCCCAGAAGGGAGCGCTGCTGGTCGTATAGACATGACATCCATCCTGAGCCACGGCCACGTGCTTGGGCTTGCCCTGGAAATTTCCATCCAGCGTAAGCGTATCGCAAATCGTCATGGTCAGGGGATCGATCCGCAACAGGCTGGTCAAGCCGGCGTCGGCCACGTAGACGTACACACCGGATTCTTCCGCCGCGACGCCCTGCAAGCTGGTGCCGGTACCGCTGACGGTGATCGTTTTGAAGAGGACGTTGGTGTCCGTGTCGACGATGCGCACGGTCTTGTCGGTCGAGTCCGGGATGAATGCGTAGCACTTCCTGCCGCTGGAGACGATCACGATCGTTGAAACGGTCTTGGTCCCGCCGAACCCGGTGGCGGTCAGGGTGTAGGCGGTCGTCGCCGCCGGCGAAACCGTCATGAAGCCGTTCAATTCCACGGCGCCGATCCCGTTGTCCAGCGTGACCGAATCGGCGTTGGCCGTGGCCCAGCTCAGTGTCGCGCTCTCCTCGGGCTGGATCGCCTGGGGGTTTGCGGTCAGCGTGGCGGTGGGCGCGGGATAGACGCTCACTTGGACCTGGGCCCCGTCAATCGTGGTTCCGCCGGGACCGGTCGCTGTAAGCGTGTAGATCGTGGTGAGCGTGGGCGATACCGCGACCGATCCGTTTGGGTCGACGCTGCCCACCCCGTTGTTAATGCTCAAGGATGTGGCATTCTCGGATGTCCACGTTAACGTCGAAGACTGGCCACTGTATATCGAAACCGGGTTGGCCGTCAGCGAGGCGATCGGGGGCGGCGCCGTGGTGACCGTCACGGTGGTCACGGTGGTCACCGTGCCCCCGCCCCCCTTGACGGTGATCGTGTAGATGGTCGTCGCCGCAGGCGCAACCGTCCGGGATCCGTTCAGCGCGACCGTGCCGATCCCCTGGTTGATGGACGCCGACGTGGCGTTGGCGGTCGTCCAGCTCAGGATCGATGACTGGCCGGACAGGATCGAATCCGGGCTGGCGGCGAAGGTGACCGTGGGTGGGGCCGCCTTGACCGTGACCTTGGCCCTGGAGGTGGCCGACCCGCTGCTGTTCCTTACCGTGATGGTGTAGCTCGTGGTCTTGGACGGCGCCACCACTACGGAGCCGTTGACCGGCACCGTGCCGATGCCGTTGTTGATGGAGGCCGACGTGGCGCCGGTGGAGGTCCACGTCAGGGTCGAGGAGCCGCCAACGGTGAACGTCGCCGGCGAGGCCATCATTTTCACAGTGGGCTTGGCGGCCTGGACCTGGGATGACATGAATAGCGTGACCATTAAGATCATGAAAACGGAAGTTCTTTTCAGTTGCACGGACGCCTCCTTGCCAATAACGCGATGAACGCCTGACTCACATATATGCCAGGCAAGCCAACAATAAAATCAAGCTCATATGTCTCCTGCGCAGGAAATATTTAATCTCTCTCCGCCACATGTAAAACCTTTCCTACAATGGAAATTCTCAAAGCGCAATAGTGAAAAATGTGATATTTTCAGGGGCAGGAAAATCAGATATACTAAGCGAACTGCTGATGATTGCCCTGAAAAATGATACAATTCTCCTTTACGTATCGAGGTGAACGATGCAGACTGCAAGATCAGCCATCCCCGTGCTGCTGATCCTGACGCTGGCCCTTGGCGGCTGCGCCAGGGAGGGCCAGTCCGACCTGCGCGGCGAATGGTCGTTCCGCTCGGGGAGCGAGGAGGTCTATCTCCTCTCCCTCGTCGGCTTTGTCGAAAGAGGCGCGGTGGTCGATCCCGACATCCCGGGCGTGGGGGCCGGGGAGTATACGGTCGAGGGTGACCGGGTCGAATTCGATTTCATCTCCACGCTGATTGACTGATAGAAAAATCAATTTTCTCCATGACCGATTTTATGAAGAATTTGATGAAAATGCAACTTCCCGCATTGCCTCATCAAAAATCCACCTAAACGGCGATTCGTTGCCTCATGTAAAAAACTACCCGAATGGTAGGACAATGATGCCTTCAGCATCAGGCAAAGAGCCTGGTGAGCGAGGTGTCGAGGATGAGGCTGAGCATGGCGACTAGGGGGAGGTGAGTAAAGAGGTAGCCCGGCGCTACCAGAGGGCGAGCCGGAGCGGAAAGAGCTCCATTTTGAAGGAGTTCTGTTAGGGGGTTGGTTACAGCCGTCATTATACGGCGTTCCTGTTGCGCTACTGGGGGGGGCCGGTCCACATGCGACTTCCGAGCGGAGGGCAGGAAGTGGTCGTGTTCGGAGAACGGCGGGCAAGGAAGTAATGACAGGCAAGGCCGAGGATCTACGATGAGGTCGTGAGGGAGTATCTGGTGAGCTTCTGGGAAGTGCTGGATTATCCCTGTGGCAAGCGGTTGAAGCGTTTCCTGGAGACGATAATGGCCAAGGTGAGGCAGTTCAAAGAGATGCGCGTACCGCGCAAGATCGAAGCGAAGCTGGAACGGATCAGCGCGCCCACCATCGATAGGCTGTTGTGATCGGAACGGAAGAAGCACGAGTTGAAGTGCCGTTCCAAGACCAAGCCTGGGACACTGCTCAAGAAGCATATCGCCTCCCGCACGGGAGTGGAATGGGATGAGGACGCTGTGGGGTTCGAGGAACTGGACCTGGTAGGTCACGATGGCGGCCATGCTAGCGGCGACTACTGTTTCACGCTGAACGTGACCGACATCAAGAGCGGCTGGACGGATATGGAAACCATGCGAGACAAGGCGCAAATCTGGGTGTTTGACGCACTGTAGGATGTCCGTAGGAGAATGCCATTCGAACTGAAGGGGATCGACTCGGACAACGACTCCGAGTTCATCAACGCGCACCTGCTCTCCTACTGTCAGGCGGAGGGGCTTGTCTTTACGCGATCACGATCCTAGCAGAAGAACGACAACTGCCACGTGGAGCAGAAGAACTTCACGGCCGTGCGCAACTTCGTCGGATAAAGCCGGTAAGACAGTCCGGAAGTGCTGGCGGTACTCAATGAGCTGTATGGCTGATTGCGGCTCTACTTGAACTTCTTCCACCCGTAGATGAAGCTGGTCAGAAAAGAGCGGATCGGAGCCAGGATCATGAAGCAATACGATCTGCCTCAAACGCCTTATCAACGGTTACTAACCCTGGATGAGATCGATGTGGGCAAAAAAAGGAAGCTACAGGGCACTTACGAGCAACTCAATCCGTTCGTTTTGAAGAGATCGATCGACCAGTTGCACGCTAAACTGCAAATAATGGTCTACGAGAAGCAAAAAGGGAGGTCCGCTTATGTTATCACTCGCCTTAAACCGGTACTTGCATAAGTGTTTTGCTTCAGGTAGATTTTTATATGAGTCAACGATACCCTCTCTAGGTAGATTTTTGATGAGGCAATGCGACTCATTGAACAGGACGGAAAAAGCGGGTAAAATGAATTCATGGCCATGAAGATCATTTTTCCCGTCGCCGGCGTCGGCACGCGCTTCCTGCCGGCCACCAAAGAGGTGCCCAAGGAGATCCTGCCGGTTCTCGACAAGCCCCTGATCCAGTACGCCGTCGAGGAGGCTGCCGCCAGCGGCCTCTCCGACTTTATCTTCATCACCGCCCCGGGCAAGGAGGCCCTGGAGAAGTATTTCACCCCCAACGCCGGGCTGGACGAGTTCCTGGCGCGCCACGGCAAGGAGCGCCTGCTGGACGACGTGAAGCGATTCTATGATAATAAAATCACCTATATCCGCCAGGAGCAGGCGCTGGGCTTCGGCCACGCCATCTCCCTGGCCGAGGCGGCGGTCGGCGACGAGCCCTTCGCCATCTCGCTTCCCGACGACCTGATCCTCTCCGAACGCCCGGCCATGGCCCAGATGATCGAGGTCTACGAGAAGTACCGCTCGCCGCTGATCGCCTTCATGAAGGTGCCGCGGGAGGAAGTGCCGCGCTACGGCATCGCCGCCGGCCCCCTGCTGGAGGAGCGGGTCTTCCGCATCGAGCAGCTGGTGGAGAAGCCGGCGCTGGCCGCCGCCCCCTCCAACTACGCCGTCATCGGCCGCTACATCATGACTCCCGACATCTTCCCACTGCTCCAGCGGGGCAGGAAAGGGGCCGGCGCCGAGATCCAGCTCACCGACGCCGTCGTCGAGCTGATGAAGAAACGCCAGGTGCTGGGCTATTTCTTCGAGGGCCGGCGCTTCGACGCCGGAACGACGCTGGGCTACATCGAGACGCTGATCCATGTGGCGCTGCAGCGCGAGGACACGCGCGACTTCACCCGCCGCCTCCTGCAGGACCTGGCACGCGATGAGAAACTATGAGACTTTTTCCACCACGGCCGACACCGGGATCCGCTTCAGGGGGCGCGGCCATGCCGAGTTGTACGCCAACGCCCTGCGCGGCCTGAACCTGCTCCTTTTCGGCCGCAATCCCCGTTTAGCGAAGCAAAAAGGAACAGCCATCCCCTTTCGCTTCCGGGGCGACGGCCCGGAGAACGTCCTGGTCAATCTGCTGGCCGCGGCCGTGGCGCTGGCCGGGCAGGAGGGCCAGCAGGTGACGGCAACGGATATCCGCCGCGCCGACGGGTGCCGGCTGGACGCGCTGCTGCTCACCGCACCCTGCCCGCGCCTCCCCAGGATCGATGTCAAGGCGGTCACCTACCACGACCTGCGCGTGCGGGAAAGGAACGGCGTGCTGCGCGCCGCGGTGGTCCTGGACATATGAGCCGCGCGATCGGGCAGTTCGTCGAGGTCGCCCCCTGCCGCTGGCGCCTGGGCAAGGCCGCCGACCGGGCCATGACCGCCGACGCCGAGGTATTCGCCACGCGGGAGATCCTGCAGCAGGCGCTGGATGACGGCGCCATCGAGCAGGTGGTCAACGTGGCCTGCCTGCCGGGGCTGGCCGGGAGCTCGCTGGCCATGCCCGACATCCACCATGGCTACGGCTTCTGCATCGGCGGCGTGGCCGCTTTCCCCGCCGACGGCGGCATCGTCCTCCCCGGCGGCGTGGGCTACGACATCAACTGCGGCGTGCGCCTGCTGGCCAGCTCCATCCCCGAGAGCGAGTTTGCCGCCGTCGCCGACGCCGTCGGCCACGCCCTGCTGGCGCGCATCCCCAGCGGTTTGACGGCGCGCGGGCTGCGCCCGCTGAACAAGAAGGAGTTCCAGCGTCTCGCCGCCGGCGGCGTGGGCGAGGTCGCGCGCCGCTTCGGCAGCGACCCCGGCGACATGGAGTTCATAGAGTCGGGCGGCTGCCTGCCCTTTGACGCCCCCGGCGCCCTCGGTCCCAGGGCCTGCGAGCGCGGCGCCGCCCAGCTGGGCTCGCTGGGCTCGGGCAACCACTTCATCGAGGTCCAGGCGGTGGAGGAGATCTTCGATCCGGCGGCGGCGCGCGTATTCGGCCTGGAGCCCGGCCATGTCGCCGTCATGATCCACACCGGCTCGCGCGGCTTCGGCCACCAGGTCGCCAGCGACTACATCGAGACCTTCCGCCGGCGCAACCTGGCCCGGCTGAAGCTGCGCGACCCGCAGCTGGTCCATGCCGCCATCGCTTCCAGCGAGGGGCGCAACTACCTGCAGGCGCTCAACGCCGCCAGCAACTTCGCCTGGGCCAACCGCCAGCTGATCCAGGAGGAGGTCATCGCCGTCCTGGAGGAGGCGCTGGCCATGGGCCGCCGGCAGCTCGGGCTGAGGCTGGTCTACGACCAGGCGCACAACATCGCCAAGTTCGAGCATCACGAGGTTGACGGACGGGCCCTGGAGCTGCTGGTTCACCGCAAGGGGGCCACCCGCGCCTTCGGCCCCGGCCACCCCGACCTGCCCTCCCGCTACCGCGGGACGGGGCAGCCGGTCATCCTGCCGGGAAGCATGGGCAGCAGCTCCTACGTGCTGCGCGGCACGGCGGCTGGAACCGCCGCGGGCACATTTTTTTCATCGGCCCACGGCGCCGGGCGCCGGCTCAGCCGCCACCAGGCGATCAAGCTTTCCGCCGGGGAGGACGTGCGCGAGCGCCTGCGCGGGCAGGGGGTTCTCGTCTTCAGCCTGTCGAGCCAGGGGCTCAAGGAGGAGATCCCCGAGGCCTACAAGGATATCGACGACGTGGCGGCGGCGACCGTGGCGGCGGGGATCTCGGAGAAAGTGGCGCGGCTGCGGCCGCTGCTGGTGGTCAAGGGCTGAGGCGGCAGGGCTAGGGTTTTCCCTCGGCCACGACTGTGCCGGCGCGCACGCGGATCTCATAGACGATCCGGCCGGCTTCATTGCGGGCCAGCAGCACCTCGCAGTCGGGCCAGTGCGGCGCCAGGCGCAGGGCGGCGTAATAGGCGATCTTTTCGAAGTTGGCGGCGTTCTTGGAGTCGCTGTTATAGACGATGATCACCCGCTTCTCCGCGTCCAGCGCCTTGATCTCCACCAGCCCCTCGGTGTTCTTCAGGTAGCGCAGGGTCCTGGCCATCGAGCCGCCCCGGCCCTCCCCGCCGCCGCCGATGATGACCAGGGCGAAGAAGGCCAGCACCACGAGCGCCACGCCGCCGGCGACGAAGAAGATCAGCTTGCTGGATTTGCGGGAATGGAGCCGGCGGATCTTGCTCTTGATCATGGGTTCAGCGCTCCTACTCAGGGCACCACGACGTTGTTGAACACGTCGCTGATGATGTCGTCGCTGGTCAGCCCCTCGGCTTCGGCCTCGTAGCTGAGAATGATGCGGTGGCGCAGCACGTCGCGGCCGACGGTCTTGACGTCCTCGGGGGTGACATAGCCGCGGCGGCGGATGAAGGCCAGGGCCTTGGACGCCTCGGTCAGGTAGATGGAGGCGCGGGGCGAGGCGCCGAACTGGATGAGGTTCTTCAGCTTGGCGATGCCCGCCTCCTGGGGAAAGCGCGTGGCGTGGACCAGCTCGATGATGTAGTCCTTGATGCGCTCGTCAATGTAGACCATCTGGTAGGACGCCTGCAGCCGGGCGAGGGCGGCGCGGCCGAGGACGGCTTTCAGCGGGATATCGCCGCCGCCGGCCATGCGGTTGACGATCTCCTTCTCCTCCCCCTTCTGCGGGTAGGTGATCCTGACCTTCAGCAGGAAACGGTCGATCTGGGCCTCGGGCAACGGGTAGGTCCCCTCCTGTTCGATGGGGTTCTGCGTGGCCATGACCAGGAACGGGCGGGCGATGGGGTGGCTCTCCTCGCCAATGGTCACCTGCAGCTCCTGCATGGCCTCGAGCAGCGCGCTCTGCACCTTGGCCGGGGCGCGGTTGATCTCGTCGGCCAGCAGCAGGTTGGTGAAGATCGGCCCCTTGCGCGTGGTGAATTCCGCGGTCTTGGGGTTGAAGACCATGGTGCCGGTGAGGTCGGCCGGCAGCAGGTCGGGGGTGAACTGGATGCGCTTGAAGTCCAGGTCGGTGACCCGCGCCAGGGTCTTGACGGCCAGGGTCTTGGCCAGGCCGGGCACCCCCTCGAGCAGGATATGCCCCGAGGCCAGCAGGGCGATCATCATGCGCTCCAGCAGCTCTTTCTGGCCGACGATGACCTTGCCCATCTCGGCCAGGGTCTGCTCGATCGCCGCGCTTTCCTCCTTGATCCTCTCGTTGATGAATGCCAGGTCATGGGCCATGCCGTCCTCCTAATAATGCTTCTGGCGGTAGTCAGCGCCCATGATCTCGATGCTGCGGGCCATCTCGAACAGGCGGCTGCGGATGCGGTTGCCGATGCGCTCGCTCAGGGTCTCCTCGTTGCCGACCTTTTTGTCGAAGAAGTTGCTGGCGAACAGGGTGACGCGGTTGCCGTTGTAGCGGCGGTTGATCAGGAAATAGATGTTGTCCTCCACCCAGGGGCTGGGGCGCGAGGAGCCAAGCTCGTCGAACAGCAGCAGCTCGACCCGGGCCAGGCGCTGGATCAGCTGGGAGATGGTATCGAAGTCGCGGCTGGCGGAGTCTTCGCCCGAGCGCATCTCGCGGGTCAGGTCGTTCCAGTCGATGTAGGCCACTTCGGCGCTCTTCTCCTTGATCAGCTGGTTGCCGACGCTGCACAGCAGGCGTGTCTTGCCCACGCCGGTGGCGCCCTGGAAGAGCAGGCCGCTGTCGACGGCGGGGTAGTCGGCGACGAACTTTTCGGCCGCCTTGCGCGCCTTGGACTGGGAGGGGCTGGATTTGTCGGGGAAGTAGCTTTTCAGCTCCGTGCCCAGGAAGCGCGGCGGGATGTTGGCGCTGCCGGCGCGCAGCGCCTGCGTCCCCTCGCGGCGGCAGGAGCAGGCGCGGGCGATCTCGCGGCCGTCGACGGTGACCAGCACCCAGCCGCTGTCGTTGCAGGTCGGGCAATGAGGTTCCATCAGTTCAATGCTCCATAGATGCCCTGCTTCTTCAGCTGGTTCTTCAGCTTGGCCAGGGCCTTGATCTCGATGCGGCGGATGCCTTCCGGGCTCATCTTCAGCTGCCGGGCGATCTCGCGCAGCTTCTGCGGCTCCTCGCCCTGGAAACCAAAGCGCAGGCGGACGATCTCCGCCTCGCGGGCGGTGAGCTTCTCGATGTCCTCGCGCACCAGGTCGCGGACGGCGCTGCCGATGAGGATGTCCTGGGGGTCGACGACCGAGTCGTCGGGCAGGAAGGATGTCAGGCTCGACGAGTTGTCGTCGCTGATGCTCTTGTCCAGCGAGATGATCTCGTCGGGGACGGCCAGCATCACCTTGACCTTCTTTTCGGGGATCTGCAGCAACTCGGCCAGCTCCTTTTCGCTGGGGTGGCGCTTCAGCTTCTTGCTCAGCTTGAAGTAGGCCTTCTTGAAGTTCAGGTAGTCGTTGTAGAAGATGTCGGGGAGCGAGATGATGTTCTGGTTCTTGGAGAGGTAGCGGCGGATCTCGCTGCGCACCCACCACAGGGCGTAGGTGAAGAAGCGGTTCTCGCGCTTCAGGTCGAATTTTTTCAGGGCCTCGATCAGTCCCTTGTTGCCCTCGTTGATCAGGTCGAGGAAGTTGTCGCCCTTGAAGTAGTATTTCAGCGCCTCGCGCACCACCAGGCGCTGGTTGGCGACGATGATGGCGCGGAAGGCCTCCTCGTCGCCGCTCTTGGCGCGGGTGATCAGCTCGCGCTCCTCCTCGGAAGAGAGGATCTTGATCTTCCTGATGCGCTGGAAGTAGAGGTTCAGGGAATCCAGCGACTCGCTACTTTTTTTTCTTTTCATCCTGGAAGGGTGCCACCGGTGGCGACTGGAACTTGACCAGCGCGTTCTGCTTCTTCTGCTCGAAAAGATCCTCGCGGCCGACGAAGAACTCCTTTTTCAGCTCTTCCAGGAAAAGGGAGAAATCCGTTTGCATCTTCTCCATCTTGCCCTTCATGTTGATGATGATCTCGATGCCGGCCAGGTTGACCCCCATCTCCCGCGTCAGGTTGAGGATGAATTCCAGCTTCTTCAGGTCTTCGTCGCTGTACATGCGCGTGTTGCCCTTGCTGCGCGAGGGAATGAGCAGCCCCTCGCGCTCGTAGAGGCGCAGGGTCTGCGGATGGATGTCGTACTTGCTGGCCACCGCCGAGATGAAGAAGGTTTTCCCCTTCATCGCTGCAGCTCCTCGCGCGGGTCATAGGGGGCGACCTTCTCGATCTCCTTGAGCAGCTCGCGCACCTTCAGGTCCTTGGTCGAGGGCGGCACGATGCGGATCTCGACATACAGGTCGCCGTTCTCGCGCGTCTTGGGATGGACGATGCCCTTGCCCTTGAGGCGCAGCTTCTGTCCCGACGCCGTTCCCGGCGGCACCTTGAACAGCGAGGAGCCGTCCAGGGTGGGGATCTCGATCTTGGCCCCCAGCGCCGCCTCGGCGTAGGTCAGCGGCAGCGTCATCTCCAGGTCGTACCCGCTGCGGCGGAAAACCTTGTGCGGGGCGACGAGGATGGTGATGATCAGGTCGCCTTGCGGGCCGCCGTCGCGGCCGGCGTTGCCCTTGCCGGCGATGCGCACCTTGGAGTCGTTGTCCACGCCGGCGGGGATGCGCACCCGCAGGCGCGACGTGGTCTCGACGCGGCCGTCGCCGCTGCAGGCGCGGCAGGGAGCGCCGGGCAGGACGCCGCTGCCGCCGCAGTTGGGGCAGATGGAGCCGAATTTCATGAACCCGGACTGCTTCTGCACGCGGCCGCTGCCGCCGCAGGTCGGGCAGGCGGTCTGCTTGGAGGCGGCATCGATGCCCTTGCCCTTGCAGGCGGCGCAGGGCTGCTTGTGGCTGACCTGGATGGCGGTCTCGATGCCGTTGGCCGCGTCCATGAAGCTCAGGTTCATGGAGTAGTGCAGGTCCTCGCCGCGTTCGGGGCTGCGCCCGCGCCGGCTGGAGCGCTGGCGCGGCTCGCCCATGTTGCCGAAGATGGTCTGGAAGATGTCGCCGAAGGTGCTGTCGCCGCTGCTGTTGAAGTCGAAGCCCTCAAAGTTGCCGCCGCGGCCGCTGGCGCCGGGACCGCCCCCGGGGGCGCCGCGGGCGCCCAGCGAGCCGTACAGATCGTACTGTTTCTTCTTTTCCGGGTCCTTCAGCGTCTCGTGCGCTTCGTTGATCTCCTTGAATTTCTGCTCGGAGGTCTTGTCGCCGGGGTTCAGGTCGGGGTGGTGCTTGCGGGCCAGCTTGCGATAGGCCTTTTTTATGTCGGCGATGCTGGCGTTCTTGCTGACCCCCAGTATCTCGTAGTAGTCTTTCATAAAAGATATATTACAATGGGGCGCTAAAAAAATCAATACGATCATGCAGGGAGAAACAAGCAGATATTGGCAATTTCACCGTGATGGTCCCTCGTCGCTCACCACTCCGGGACCGACCGACCGCGGTTCGCAGCGATTAAAATGGCCGACTCGCCCCGGCGCTGCCGGGGCTCAAACAGTGGCCATTTTACCTTCGGCCATCGCTGCTCTCCGGGTCGGGGCCCGGTCCCTCCGTTTCGTTCGCTCATGCGGGACGCATCACGGCGGCATGGAGCTATCAGCGTGCTTCTGCCCCCAACCATCGCTATGATTAATTTATTTCCAATTTTATTCGCCAATTGCAGCCGCCATGGGATGGAAAAAGCATGGATTGCCGGTTTGACGGCGGGGGCGGCTTCCTCTATAATCGCCGCAGGGATCGAAATGATCGAAAAAAAAGCGGTGAAAGAGCTGATCGCCAGGGTCGGCAGTGACAAGGTGTTCACCGACCGCGAATATCTGCTGAGCTATTCCTACGACGCCACCGGGATGGAATACCTCCCCGACGCGGTGGTCTTCGCCGGGAGCGACGAGGACGTCGCCGCCGTGATCGCCGTCTGCCGCCGCTATGCCGTCCCCCTGGTGCCGCGCGGCGCCGGCGTGGGCTACAGCGGCGGGGCGCTGGCCGTCCAGGGCGGCGTGGTGCTGGTGTTCACGCGCATGAACCGCATCCTGCGCCTGGACAGGGAAAGCCTGCTGGCCGTGGTGGAGCCCGGAGTGGTCACCTCCGACCTGCAGGCGGCGGCTGAAAAAGCCGGTCTTTTCTATCCCCCCGACCCGGCCAGCCTGAAAACATCGACCATCGGCGGCAACATCGCCGAGAACTCCGGCGGACCGCGCTGCTTCAAGTACGGGGTGACCGGGAACTACGTGCTGGGGCTGGAAGCGCGCCTGATGAGCGGCGAAAAGGTCCGCCTGGGATCGGAAACGATCAAGAACGTCGCCGGCTACGACCTGAAGTCCTTGCTGATCGGCTCGGAGGGGACGCTGGCCGTGGTGACGCAGGCGACCCTGCGCCTGCTGCCGCTGCCGCCGTGCCGCCTGCTTTTCCGCGTCGACTTCTCCTCGCTGGCGGCCGGAGCCCGCTTCGTGCAGCGCGTCATCCGGAACCATGTCCAGCCCTCGGTGCTCGAGTTCATGGACCGCAGCTCGCTGCAGGCTGTGTACGCCTACCAGGGGTTGCCCCTCGACGAGCGGGTGCGGGCGGCGGTGCTGGTCGAGGTCGACGGCAGCCCGGCCGAGGTGGCCGAGCGCGAGGCGCGGTTCGAAAAGATGGTGGCCGAGGCCGGGCCGCTGGGCCGGGAACGGGCCGGGACGTTCGCCGAGCAGGAAGCCCTATGGGCGACGCGACGCAGTGTCTCGCCGGCCATCGCCAGGCTGAAGCCGAAAAAGATCAATGAAGACATCGTGGTCCCGGGCGGCCGCATCCCGGAGATGGTGGCGTTCATCGACGGGCTGGCCGCTGAATTCAACCTGTGCATCGTGCTTTTCGGCCATTTCGGCGACGGCAACATCCACACCAACCTCATGGTCGATCCCGACGACGCCGCGGAGATGAGTCGGGCCGAGATCGTCCTGGACAGGATCTTCAAGCGCGTGGTCGAGCTGGGCGGGACCATCTCGGGCGAGCACGGCATCGGCCTGAGCAAGAAGCCCTTCATGCATTACCAGTTCAGCCCGGTCGAGCTGGAGCTTTTCCGCAGCATAAAAAAAACATTCGATCCCGACAACCTGCTCAACCCCGGCAAGATTATTTAAAACGAACTCAGTGACGAGTGACAAGTAACGAGTGACGAGAAACAGCGATTTCTCGGCCTAATGCCGTTTCTTCCTTGTCACTGGTCACCGGTCACTTAGATCGGGCCTAAAACTCTGGCGGAACCTTTTCCCTTCCAGTTTCGTTATTGTTCCTGAAAAGGGAGCAAATGATGAAAAACATAATGATTCCTGTCATGGCCCTGTCGTTCCTCTCGTTTTTTGCCTGCGACGCCAGCGTCAACCGCAGCCGGTACGTGGGCGACGGCGAGCACAGCCCCGGCCTGACGTCGGTCAACGGCAGCATCCATGTGGGCGCCGGTTGCACCATGGAAGGCAATTGCCGTACCGTCAACGGCCGCATTGAGATCGGGGACAACTCGCGCGTCGAGGAACTGGATACGGTCAACGGCCGCATCGTCATCGGCGCCAACGTCGAGGTGGACGGGGACGCCGGGACGGTCAACGGCGCCATCGAGTGCGGCCCCGGCAGCAAGGTGCGCGGCAGGGCAAGCACGGTCAACGGCCGCGTCGAGCTGCGCGACGCCGTGGTCAGCGACGAGGTCAGCACCGTCAACGGCGACGTGCTGCTGAGCGGGAAGAGCGTCGTGCGCGGCCGCATCGTCATCAAGGGCCGCCACGGTCATTTTTCCCATGGCCGGGTCCTCGAGATCCGCGTCCAGGGCGGTTCCATCGTGGAGGGCGGCATCGATGTTCGCGACCCGGAGCGCAAGGTCAAGGTTTATATCGACAAGGACTCGAAGGTCAACGGCGAGATCCGCAACGCCGAGGTGATTAAAGAATAAAAGCGTGGTGACGAGTAACAAGTAACGAGTGACGGGGAACCGCACTGTTTCGAACTAATGCCGTTTCTTGCTTGTCACTTGTCACTGGTTACTTGTCACTTAGATTGATATCGATCTAGCCTGGGCTACCCCGCGAACAGGGTATGGGTGGAATAGCCGGGATCCGACGTCAGGTTCACTCCCAGCTTGCGCAGGCCGGCTTCATCGCCCGGCGTGGGCATGTGGGTGATGTGCACCTCGCAGTTGCGCAGCTCGGGGAGCTTCTCCACCGCGGCCTGCGCCGCCGGGTTGTTGCTGGCGCTGATGCCCAGGGCGATCAGGGTCTCGTCCAGGTTCAGGCTCACCTCCCGTCCCTTCAGCACGTCTTTTTTCAGGCGGCCCAGCGACTCGGTGATGCTGGGCGGCAGCAGGTGCATGCGGTCGGGGATGTCGGCCAGGTGCTTGGCGGCGTTCAGGATCAGGCTGGAGGCGGCGTGCAGCAGCGGCGAGTTCTTGCCGGTGACGATGGTGCCGTCGGCGAGCTCAATGGCGGCGCCGCAGAAGATGCCGGCGTGGCCCTTGCCGCACTGCTGCGCCCCGGCGGCCGCTTCCCGGGCGGGGCGCACCACCTTGCGGCTCTCCTCGTTCACGCCCAGGTCCTCCATGAACAGGCGCAGCCGCTCCACCGTTTCCTTGTCCACCACCCCCATGGCGTGCTCGCACTGGTAGCGGAAATAGCGGCGGATAATCTCTTGAATGGCGGCTTCGCGCACGACCGCGTCGTCGCGAATGCCGAAGCCGGCGCGGTTGACGCCCATGTCGGTCGGCGAGTGGTAGACCAGTGGGTTTTCGGTGATCTTTTCCAGGATGCGCCGCAGCAGCGGGAAGGCCTCGATGTCGCGGTTGTAGTTGACCGCCTTGACGTCGTGCGCCTCGAGATGGTAGTGGTCGATGAGGTTGATGTCCTTCAGGTCGGCGGTGGCCGCCTCGTAGGCGATGTTCACCGGGTGGTTCAGGGGCAGGTTCCAGATGGGGAAGGTCTCGAACTTGGCATAGCCGGAGCGTACGCCGCGCCGGTGCTCGTGGTAGAGCTGTGAGAGGCAGGTGGCCAGCTTGCCGCTGCCCGGGCCGGGGCCGGTGACCACCACGATGGGCTTGGCCGTCTCGATGTACTCGTTGGCGCCGTAGCCCTCGTCGCTGACGATGGTGTCGATCTCGGTGGGGTAGCCCTTGGTGAAGCAATGGGTGTAGACCTTGACGCCGCGGTGCTCCAGCTTGTTCTTGAAGACCTTGGCGGCGAACTGGTCGGCGAAGCGGGTGATGACCACGGCGCGCAGGGTGATGCCCCAGGCGGCCAGGTCGTCGATCAGCTTCAGGGCGTCGGCGTCGTAGGTGATGCCGAAGTCGGCGCGCACTTTTTTCCGCTCGATGTCGCCGGCGTAGATGCAGAGCAGGACGTCGGTCTGCTCCTTCAGCTGCTGCAGCAGGCGCATCTTGACGTTGGGGTCGAAGCCGGGCAGGACGCGGGCGGCGTGGTAATCGTAGATCAGCTTGCCGCCGAATTCCAGGTACAGCTTGTTGTCGAAGGCGTGGACCCGCTCCAGGATGGCCGCCGTCTGTTCGCGCAGGTATTTATCGTTGTCAAAGCCTATGGCCTTGGGCATGGGTGTTCCTCCGGGAACGGTCGGGGCCGGCGCGAAATGCGGCTATTTGTCCAGCTCGATGGCCTGGGCGAACACCTTGACCATCTTTTCAAAGTCGGCGAACTTATCAAAGGAGAGGTTGACCCCCTTCTTGGTCGGCGCCCATTCGCCCGACTCGGCCTGGTACCAGGTGCGGACGCTGAAATACTTCTTGTTCTTGTAGGTCGATAGCGAGAAAATGAGTTTCTCGGTGGTTTTTGTCTCCAAGAAACCCACGTTCAGCGCGTCCTCGTTCTCCTTGATGAAGTCGGGTTCCTGGATGTCCACCTGTTTCCGTACCGCCTTTTTCAACTCACTGAAATCCATGTTGTTCTCCTGGTGGCCTTTTATTTTTCCTTGATCGTCTGCTCAAAGAATTCCTTGGCCTTTTTTTTCTTGGCCTGCTCGAGGGACTTGGCCTGGGAAAAGCGCTCGTCCACCGCCTCTTTCTTCTGCTTCTCCTTGTCCAGCAGCTCTTCGAACGAGGAATGGGTCTTCCTTTCGCTGCGCTTGTGCTGCACGACCTGCTTCTTCTCCGCGTCCACCCACATGTGGGCGTGGCAGATCGGGCACTGGATCTCGATCAGGTTGTCCATGACCCCGATTCTAATACAAGAACCGGCAAAATACAATAAGGAAAACCTGCGGCCGGCGGCGGTTCCGGCCCTCGGGACAATTGACACGGCAGGGGATTTGCGGCAAAATAGGCGAAATGGCCGACTGGAAAGAAGGAATGCCCCCCGTTGTCCGCTTTGCCCCGTCGCCGACCGGCTACCTGCACGTCGGCGGCGCCCGCACCGCCCTGTTCAATTTCCTCTTCGCCCGCCACCACGGCGGCCGGTTCATCCTGCGCATCGAGGATACCGACCGGAAGCGCTACCAGCCGGAAGCCCTGGCCGAGATCTTCACCAGCCTAAAATGGCTCGGGCTGCAGTGGGACGAGGGTCCCGAGGCGGGCGGCGACGCCGGCCCCTACTTCCAATCGCAGCGCACCGCCCTCTATCGCCGGCATGCCGAGGAACTGCTGGCCGCCGGCAGGGCCTACCGCTGTTTCTGCAGCGAGGAGCGCCTGGCGAACCTGCGCGCGGAGCAGGAGAAGGCGAAGATGGCCCAAGGCTCGGGCTATGACCGCCATTGCCGCTCTCTTGCCCCCGGCGACTCCGAGAAGCTCCTCGCCGCCGGGAAGTCATACATTGTGCGCCTCAAGGTCCCCGATGCCCGGGCCGTGGCCTTCCACGACCTGATCCGCGGCGACATCACCTATGACAGCGCGCAGCTCGACGACCTGGTGCTGCTCAAGTCGGACGGCTTCCCCACCTACCACCTGGCCAATGTGGTCGACGACTACCTAATGGGCATCAGCCACGTGTTGCGCGGCGACGAATGGATCGCCTCCACGCCCAAGCACATCCTGATCTACGAAGCCTTCGGCTGGGCTCCGCCCCTCTTCGCCCACATGCCGGTGATCCTGGCCGCCGACGGCGGCAAGCTCTCCAAGCGCCGCGGCGCCGCCTCTGTCCTCGACTACCAGCGTGCCGGCTTCCTGCCCGAGGCGCTGCGCAACTTCCTGGCCCTGCTGGGCTGGGCGCCGGGCGGCGACCGCGAGGTCATGACCCTGGAAGAGATGATCCGGGCGTTCACGCTGGAGCGCGTCCAGGCCAAGGCGGCGGTCTTCGACGAGACCAAGCTGGAGTGGATGAACGGCGTCTACCTGCAGGGGCGCTCCGTGGAGTCGCTGCTTCCCGACGTGCGGGCAGCCTGGGAGAAAATGGAGCTGCCGGCGGCCGCCCTGGCCGACGAGGCTTTCCTGAAGAAGGTGATCGCCATGTTCCGGGAGCGCAGCCGGAAGGTCAGCGAGATCGCCGCGAGCTCGCTGTACTTTTTCCGCGATCCCCAGGGCTACGACGAGCAGGCCGGGCGGAAGCATTTCAAGGCCGAGGCGCTGCCCCTGATCGACGCCCTGCTGGAAAGGCTCGCCATCCAGGAGCCGTTCGCCGCCCCCGCGCTGGAGGCGCTCTACCGCAAGCTTGCCGAGGAGAGGACCGTTGGCGCCGGGAAGCTGATCCATCCGACACGGCTGGCGGTCAGCGGCGTCAGCTTCGGCCCCGGCCTTTTCGAGATGCTGGAGGCGCTGGGCCGGGAGACGGTGCTGCGTCGCCTGCGTCAGGCGCGCGGGCACATCGCCGCACGAGGTCAAGATGGGAACTGAAGAGATCACCCCGGGGCTGAATTTCATCCGCGCCATCATCGAGGCCGACATCAGGGCCGGCAAGAGCGGAGGCCGCGTCCACACGCGCTTCCCGCCCGAGCCCAACGGCT
>DCVK01000023.1 GCA_002335385.1 Candidatus Aminicenantes bacterium UBA2190 | reverse complement strand
GCCGCTGCAGAAAGCCATGCGCCTGACCGAGCTGGGCGTCGGCATCCTGGTCTGCGGCGCCATTTCCCGGCCATTGCAGGCAATGGTCTCCTCGGTGGGGATCGAGGTGATCCCCTTTGTTTCCGGCGACTTGCGGGAAGTGATCGCTGCCTGGCTGACAGGCAGACTGCCAGGCGCTGAGTTTGTCATGCCCGGCTGCGGTCTGCACGGCCGCCGTCGAGCCGGAGAAAGGAATTATTATAAGGAGGAAATGACCATGAATGGAAGAGGACAAGGCGGAATGGGCGGCGGTCGAGGGCAAGGCGGAGGCAGAGGCCAAGGGGGCGGCGGCCGGGGACAAGGAGGGGCGGGCCGCGGCCGCATGGGCGGTCCCGTGGCAGGCGGGGCGAACGGGACCTGCGTGTGTCCGAAATGCGGGGAGCGCGTCGCCCATGAACGCGGGGTGCCCTGCGTGCAGCGGCAATGCCCCAAATGCGGGACTTCGTTGCGTAGAGAATAATGTATTCGATTAGTAAAGAAGGAGGATACAATGCCTAGAGGAGACAGAACGGGACCGGCGGGAATGGGTTCCATGACCGGCCGGGCCACCGGCTTTTGCGCGGGGTACGGAATGCCTGGTTATGCCAATCCCGTGGTCGGACGCGGCTTCGGCACGGGTTTCGGCCGCGGGCGCGGCGCCTGGGGCCGCGGCCGCTTCGCGGGCGGCGGTGGACGCGGCTGGCGCAACGGGTACTGCGCCACGGGTCAACCGGGCTGGATGCGCTACGGCGGTTATGCCGCCCCGGTCGGCGACCCCGACCCGGAAGTCGAGAGGCAGGCACTGAAAAATCAGGCCATTGCCATGCAGAGCGAACTCGACGCCATCCGCAAGCGGCTCGAGGAGATCGAGAAAGCGGAACCTTCCAAATAGCACGAACGACGGAGATCGGATCGGAAATCAATCGATAAGGAGAATACCCATGAAGATCGCTTTATCCACATCGGGCAGCGACCTGAGCGCAGCGCTCGACACCCGCTTCGGCCGGGCACCCAAGTTCCTGGTCCTAAACCTGGAAAACGGCGAGTTCGAGATCATCGATAACCAGCAGAACCTGAACGCCGCCCAGGGGGCGGGGATCCAGTCGGCCGAGACCGTGATCCGCTCGGGGGCCAAGGCCCTGGTCAGCGGCCACTGCGGCCCCAAGGCTTTCCGTGTGCTTTCCAGCGCCGGCGTCAAGGTCTACAACTCGGATGCCGCCACCGTGGCGGAGGCAGTGGAGCAGTTCAAGCAGGGGAAGCTGAAGGAGGCCGGGGGCGCCGACGTCCAGGGGCACTGGTGACAGCATGCGCAACGACATGGAGATGAACTGATGCCTGGATGCGACGGAACGGGACCGCGGGGCCAGGGTCCCATGACCGGAAAGGCGAACGGCTTCTGCCTGATCCACATTCCGGATGAACCCGGGGAACCCAGGACCGGCTTCGCCGGGCTGGCGGGGGAACCCGTCGCCATGGGCCTTGATTTTCGGAAAATGGACGGCCGCTCGCTTCAAGGCCGGCTGCGGGAGATGCAAGCAGAGCTGGCGGCCATGAGATGCCGCCTGGACGAACTGGAAAGCGGCGGCCGTGCCGGCACGCCCCGACGTCCAGGTCCCTCGGGAACAAGAGGCAAGCAATGATCCTGGTCATCGCCTCGGGCAAGGGCGGCACCGGCAAGACCACCCTGGCCGTGAACCTGGCCCGGGCGTTCGACCGGCCGCTGCAGCTTCTGGACTGCGACGTGGAGGAGCCGAACAGCCACCTGTTTCTCCCCGGCGCAGCCGCGGGCGAGGAGACCGTGACCATCCCGATCCCCGAGGTGGACGAGTCCCTGTGCGACGGTTGCAACGAATGCGGCCGCTTCTGCGCCTACCACGCCATTGTTTCCTCTGGGGCCAAGCCGCTGGTGTTTCCCGAGATGTGCCACGGCTGCGGCGGCTGCCTGCGGGTTTGCCCACAGCAGGCGATCCGCGAGGTTCCCAGCCGGATCGGCGTGGTGGAGAGCCGGCAGTCCGGGAAGATCGCCTTGGTCACGGGCCGCCTGGACGTCGGCTCGGCCATGGCGCCGCCGCTCATCCGCGCCGTCAAGGAGCGCCTGCAGCCGGGCATGCCCGCCATTCTGGACGCCCCGCCCGGGACCTCGTGCCCGGTCATCGCCGCCGTGCGCGGAGCCGATTTTATCCTGCTGGTCACCGAGCCAACCCCTTTCGGGCTTCACGACCTGCAACTGGCCGTGGACATGGTCCGCGAGCTCCCCATCCCCTTCGCCGTGGCAATCAACCGCGTCGGCAGCGGCGACGACCGCGTGCACCGCTTCTGCGCCGAGGCGGGCATCGACGTCATCCTGGAGATCGCCGACGACCGGCGCATCGCCGAGGCCTATTCGCGGGGGGAGCTGATCGTCGAGGCGCTGCCCGAGTACCGGCAGATGTTCGCGGCCCTGGCCGCAAGATTGCTGCTCAGCGGCAATAACAAAGAGGAATGAACCATGCCAACCTATGAATACGAATGCAAGAAATGCGGCTTGAAGTTCGAGCGCATGCAGCCGATCACAGCCGCCCCGTTGAAAGAATGCCCGACATGCAACGGTACGGTCCACCGCCTCATCAGTGGCGGCGCGGGGTTCATCATGAAGGGAAGCGGACAAGAACGATCCTCCCGAGGCAGCGGTGATTGCTCGCTGCAGCGGACGGGGCGAACATGCTGCGGACGCGATGAGCGCTGCGGCAAGCCCGACTGCAGGGACGGGGAATGAAGGAACTGGTCGTCATCAGCGGCAAAGGCGGGACGGGCAAGACCAGCCTCGCGGCATCGTTCGCCGTGCTGGCCGGGAACGCCGTCGTGGCCGACTGCGACGTGGACGCCGCCGACCTGCATCTGGTGCTCTCGCCGCGCCCGCGCGCAAAGCACGCTTTCACCAGCGGCAACGAGGCGGTCATCCGCCCCGGGGACTGTACGGGCTGCGGCACCTGCGCCGGGCTCTGCCGCTTCGACGCCATCATGAAAAAGACCCGCGCGGATGGCGCCCCGGTATATGCCGTGGACCCGGTGGCCTGCGAAGGCTGCGGCGTGTGCGTCCGCTTCTGCCCCGAGCGGGCCATCGATTTCCCCGAGAGCCGCTGCGGCGAATGGATGATCGCGGACACCCGCTGCGGCCCGATGGTCCATGCCCGCTTGGGCACCACCGCCGAGAACTCCGGCAAGCTGGTATCGCTGGTGCGGCGCGAGGCGCGGCGCATCGCCGCCGAGGAAGGTCGGGATCCGGTCATCGTCGACGGTCCGCCGGGGATCGGCTGCCCGGTGATCGCCTCGCTGACCGGCGCCACCCTGGTCCTGGTCGTGACCGAGCCGACCGTCTCCGGCGAGCACGACCTGGAGCGGGTGCTGAAGCTGGCCCGCCATTTCGACATGGCGGCAGCCGTCTGCGTGAACAAGTGGGACCTGAACCGGGAAATGACCGAGCGCATCGAAAACCTGGCCCGGCGCGCGGGGGCGAAGATCGCCGGCCGCGTGCGCTACGACCGCGCCGTGACCGCCGCGCAGTTGCAACAGAAGGCGGTGGTGGAGACCGAGGCGCCCTGTGTGGACGACATCCGGCAAATATGGAATAATCTCAACCTCTAGGAGCAAGACATGGACAGCATGGACAAGGAAATGAGGCCGCAGCAGGGCGAAACACCGACGGCGGCCTGCGACAGCTGCGACAACAGGGAATGCTCGGCCGCCCAGCGCAAAAAAGGGGAAAGCGAGCAGGATTTCAGCGAGCGGCGCGAGCTTGAATCCCGGCTCTGCCGCATCCGCCGCAAGCTGGTCGTCCTGTCCGGCAAGGGCGGCGTCGGCAAGAGCACGGTGGCGGTGAACATCGCCGCGGCCCTGCAGATGGCCGGCAAGCGCGTCGGCCTGCTCGACGTCGACATCCACGGCCCGAGCATCCCCACCATGCTGGGACTGCAGGGGACGTCCCTGCAGGGCGGGCCCGACGGGCTGCTGCCGCTGGACGCCGACGGGGTGAAGGTCATGTCGCTGGGCTTCCTCCTCCCCGACCCCGACCAGGCGGTGATCTGGCGCGGCCCCCTGAAGATGGGCGCCATCAAGCAGTTCCTCAAGGACGTGGCCTGGGGCGACCTGGACTACCTGGTCATCGACTCGCCCCCGGGCACCGGCGACGAGCCGCTCTCGGTCTGCCAGCTGATCGGCCGGCTCGACGGCGCGGTGATCGTCACCACGCCCCAGCAGGTGGCGGCGATCGACGTGCGCAAGTCGATCACTTTCTGCCGCCAGCTCGGCGTCCCCGTGCTCGGCGTGGTGGAGAACATGAGCGGCTTCGCCTGCCCCAAGTGCGGCGAGGTCGCCGCCATATTCAGCAGCGGCGGCGGCCGCCGCATCGCCGAGGACATGAAGGTGCCCTTCCTGGGCGCCATCCCCATCGATACGGCCATTGCCGCCTCGGGGGATGATGGCCGCCCCTATGTCAGCGCTTTCGCCGCCTCCGCCACCGCCAAGGTGATGCGCGGCATCATTGCCCCGCTGCTGGCCCTCGAGGCGGACGAAAAATGATCCCCGAAAAAACCGGACCCAAGGAGAAAACCAACATGAAGATCGCCATACCCCTGGCTGACGGAAAGTTAGCGATGCATTTCGGCCATTGCGCCAGCTTCGCCCTGATCGAAGCCGATGCCGATGAAAAAAAGATCGTGAAGCGCGAGGATCTCCAGGCCCCGCCCCACGAACCGGGCCTGCTGCCCAAATGGCTGGCGGAACGCGGAGCCAACCTGATCATCGCCGGCGGCATGGGCCAGCGCGCCCAGGACCTGTTCTGCCAGCACGGCATCGAGGTGATCATCGGCGCCCCGGCCGAGACGCCGGAAGCCCTGGTCGCATCCTACCTGGCCGGCACCTTGAAATCGGGGGCGAACGTCTGCGACCACTGAAGAGCGCGGCCACGGTTTGACAGGCGGCCACAATCGTGTTACTTTTCATTTTTCCGTAACACAACCTTGGAGGCCGCATGGAGCATTGCCGCGCGTTCACCTTCGGTTTTTCTATTGCCCTGGCCTTGCTCGCCGCCGGCACATTCGCCATGCCCGGCCGCAACATCTCCGTGGGACTGCGCTGGCAGAAATGAGGTACCCCAGCTTCGACTACGTGCTGGCCGGCCTGCTGCTGTCGGCCGCCCTCGTGCTCCCCGTCTTTTTCCACCTCCTGGGCCTGGGCAGCGCCTTCATGCCCATGTTCTACCCGCTGGCCCTGGCCGGTTTCCTGGTCGTGCCGCCGCTGGCCATGATCGTCGGCGTCGCGGCGCCGCTGCTTTCGGCCCTGCTGACCGGCATGCCCCCTTTTTATCCGCCCATCGCCTTCATCATGATGGCCGAGGGGCTGCTGTTCACCGCCCTGCCCCGGCCGCTGCAGCAGCTGCTGCGCCTGCCCGACTGGCTGGCGCTGCTGATCGTCCTCGTCCTCGACCGCATCCTGTTGTTGGCGCTGGTCCAGGCCATGGCCGGGTTCATGGAGCTGCCGCCGCGCCTTCTGGGCTGGGCGGCGGTCGTGCGCGGCCTGCCCGGCCTGGCCCTGATGCTGACGGTCCTGCCCTGGATCATCCCCTCCCTGCGCGCCCGCAAGGAGCGGATCGCGAGGCACCATGACCAAGAGTGATTTTTTCTCCGGCATCTCCGCCTCCTGGGACGAGCGGCACTCGACCCCGGAGGAGCAGGAGCGGTTGCGGCGCTTCGCCGTTCATTTCCGCCTGCGCCAGGGCGACCGCGTCCTGGACGCCGGCTGCGGCAGCGGCCGCCTGATCCCGCTGATCTGCGCGGCCGTCGGCCCGCAGGGCAGCCTGGTCGAGCTCGATTTCGCCCCGGACATGGTCAACATCGCCCGCGGCAAGGCGAAAAACGGCCGGGTGGAATTCATCGTCGGCGACGCCCACTCCCTGCCCATGCCCGACGGCGATTTCGACAAGGTCATCGCCCTCGCCCTGCTGCCCCATCTCGACGACCGCGGCGCCGCCCTGAAGGAGTTCCGCCGCGTCCTCAAGCCGGGCGGGATGCTGGTCATCGCCCACCAGCTGGGGCGCGAGGCCCTGGACCGCCTGCACAACGAAAGCAGCGAACCGGTGCGCCGCGACCTGCTGCCGGAAAAGCTCGTGCTGGCCGGGCTGCTGGCGACGGCCGGGTTCAGTTCCTGCGAAATTATTGACGAACCCGGGCAGTACGTCGCCTGGGCCCTGGCCTGAGGAACGATGCTGGCCGCCATCGACCCGCGCGCCAAGCTGGCCGCCTTCCTGGCGGTGCAGGCGTTGCTGTTCATCCCCTCGCCCCGGCCTTTCGGCCCGCGACTGGCGGTGCTCTCGCTCTTCCTCCTTGCCCTGCTGCCCCTGGCCGGCCGCTCCGGGCGCCGCTGGCTGCGGCTGCTGGGGCTGTCGGCCCCGCTGCTAAGCTTACTCGCCCTCAGCGCTTTCTTCCGCTCCGGCGCCGGCGGAACGTCCCCGTCGCGGATCGGCCTGCTGATCGCGGCCAAGGCGGCGCTGTCGCTGCTGGCACTGGCCCTGTTCATCCTGGAAGAACGGCCCGGGCGCCTGCTGCAGGCGCTGCGACAGGCCGGGATGCCCCGCTCAGCCGTCGTCGTCCTGACCATCGGCCTGCGCTTCGCCGGCCAGTGGCGGCTGGAACTGGAAGCGATGCGCCGAGCCTGGACCGGGCGCAACGTCGCTTCCCTGCCGCGGCTGCGCCGGGCGCGCCTGGCCGGCAGGGCGCTGCCCCTGTTCTTCGAAAGGCTCCTGGAGAGCGGCGTCCATGTCCATGACGCCATGATCGGCCGCGGTTTTCACGGCGAGATGCCCGGCTGGCGGCGCCTGGCTTTCTGCGGCCGCGACGCGGCCTTCCTGGCGCTCACCGCCCTGGCCGTCGCCCTCTTCGCGGTGCTGTGATGAACGACGCGGCCATCGAGATCAAGCATCTGGATTTCAGCTACGGTTCCGGCAGGCCCGCCCTGAGCGCCATCGGCATCACCGTCGCTCGCGGCGAATGCGTCGCCCTGGTCGGGCCCAACGGCGCCGGCAAGTCGACGCTGCTGCTGCACCTCAACGGCGTGCTGCGCGGCCGGGGCGCGGTGCGCATCCTCGGCCTGGAAATGCGCCGGGGCAACCTGAAGGAGATCCGCCGCCGCGTCGGGTTGCTCTTCCAGGACCCGCGCCAGCAGCTCTTCCTGCCCAGCATCGAGGAGGACATCGCCTTTGGCCCGCTCAACGCCGGCTGGCCCGAGGCGGAGGCGCGGCGCCGCGTAGCCATGATCATGGAGCGCTTCAACCTGGAAGAGATCGGCGCCGCCTCGCCGCTGCGCCTGAGCCCGGGCGAACAGAAGCGGGCGGCGCTGGCCGCGGTGCTGGTCATGGAGCCCGAGCTCCTGGCCTTCGACGAGCCGTCGGCGGGGCTCGACCCGGCCGGCCGCCGCGACTTCATCGAGCGGGTTCGCGCCCTGCCGCAGACCAAGGTCATCGCCACCCATGACATGGACCTGGCCTACGAGCTGTGCAGTCGGGTGCTGGTCATGGACCGCGGCCGTATTTTCGCCGACGGCCCGCGCGACGCCATCCTGGACGATAGGGCACTTCTGAAGGAACACCGCCTCGAGCCGCCTTTACGCATGCTTCTCGAGCAGAAATTTTCCCCGTCTCTTGCAATCTGAAACGGTTTCGCGTATTCTTTTCCCTTGCAAATTCCGCCAGCGGGTTTGCGCCAATGGTCGCACCCGTTCGCAGCATCTGAAACAGGAGGAGCATAGAATAATGAAAGTCATCACCTGGATAACCGTGACCGTGCTGTTCCTGGCCCTGGCGCCGGCGGCGCCGGCCTGCACCAACTACCTGGTCAGCAAGGGAGCGTCCGCGGATCGCTCGACCATGATCACCTACTCGGCCGATTCGCACGCCCTCTACGGCGACCTGAACTTCATCCCCGCCGGCGAGCATATCGAGGGCACCTGGATCGACGTCTTCGACGGCGACAGCGGCAAGTACCTGGGCAAGATCCGCCAGGCACGGCGCACTTGGCAGGTGGTCGGCCTGATCAACGAGCACCAGGTGGCGCTGGGCGAGACCACTTTCGGCGGCCGCGAGGAACTGATGGACCCCAAAGCCGTGGTTGACTACGGCAGCCTGATGAACCTGGCGCTGCAGCGCGCCCGCACCGCCCGCGAAGCCCTGCAGGTGATGACCTCGCTGGTGGAGGAGTACGGCTACGCCTCGAGCGGCGAATCGTTCTCCGTCTCCGATCCCGGCGAGGTCTGGATCCTGGAGATGATCTCCAAGGGGCCCGAGCGCAAGGGCGCCGTCTGGGTGGCGCGCATGGTCCCCGACGGCTACGTCTGCGGCCACGCCAACCAGGCACGCATCCACCGCTTCCCCCTGCAGAAAGCCAATCACTTTTCCGACAAGCGGCAGACGACCTTCCACTCCCCCGACGTCGTCTCCTTCGCCCGCGAGAAAGGCTATTTCAAGGGTGCCGACAACGAGTTCAGCTTTGCCGACGCCTACTGCCCGCCCGACTTCGGCGGCCGGCGCTTCTGCGACGCCCGCGTCTGGCAGTTCTTCCGGCGCATCACCCCCGACTCCAGGCAAATGGACGCCTACCGGGACTGGGCCCTGGGCATCCGCCCCGACGCCGAGCCCATGCCGCTGTTCATCCAGCCCGACCGGAAGCTGTCGCTGCGCGACGTCATGGAGCTGATGCGCGACCACTACGAAGGGAGCGAGATGGACATGAACCACGACATCGGCGCCGGCCCCTTCGCCCTGCCCTACCGCTGGCGGCCCATGACCTGGAAGGTCGACAAGGACGCCAAGGAAAGCTACTTTTTCGAGCGCGCCACCTCCACTCAGCAGACCGCGTACTCTTTCGTCGCCCAGTCGCGCTCCTGGCTGCCCGGCCCCATCGGCGGCATCTTCTGGGTCGGCATGGACGATACCTTCAGCACCGTCTACGCCCCCATGTACTGCGGCATCCGCCAGGTGCCCCCCAGCTACGCCAAGGGCACAGGCGACTTCAGCCGCTTCAGCTGGGATTCGGCCTTCTGGGTGTTCAACTTCGTCTCCAACTACGCCTATTCCCGCTACGCGGACATGATCCAGGACGTCCAGGCGCTGCAGCGCGAGATCGAGGGCAAATACCTCGCCGTGCAGCCCGAGCTCGAGGCGGCGGTACTGGAGCTTTACAAGCGCTCGCCCGAGCTGGCCCGCGACCGCCTCACCGCCTACAGCGTGAGCGAGGGCGAGCAGCTGGTGCAGCGCTGGAAAAAACTGGGCGAGTTCCTGATCTGGAAGTATTTGGACGGCAACGTGCGCGACAGCCAGGGCAAGGTCACCCATCCCCCCTATCCGAAAGAATGGTACCAGCGCATCATCCAGGAGACGGGAGACAGGTTCAAGGTACCCGAAGAAAAGAAAGAATAGAAAATGGTAGACGGGTTGAAGGGTTGAAGAGTTGACGGGTCAAGAAAAAACCTTTGTGTAACTTCAGGGTTCTTGCCCTTTCTACCCTTCTACCCTTTCATCCTTCTACGAGTCGTTACTGAATTTTTTTGAAAAAGCCCAGCCCGAAAAGCAATTTCCCGGGCAGCTCCCTTTCCGGTTCCAGGCCGACATCCTTTTTCCAGCCGAGGTAGGGCCGCCACTCGATGGAGCGGCCGCCGGCGGCCGACAGGCGCAGGTCGAGTCGCAGGCGATCGGAGTTGACCTCGCCCTTCAACTCTGAGAACACCTTCACGGCGCGCCCCTTGCAGATGCCCAGGGCGAGCCGGCCGCCGGCAGTGAAACCGTGCTTGAAATCGTAGCCCGCCATGATCTCATAGCGGACATCGTGCTCCAGCACGTCGAAATCGGGCTGGTTGCGCAACGCCAGGCCGGTGAACAGGCTGGCCGCGAACGGCCGGTCGTCGTCGACGGGCAGGTCCAGACGGTAGCGCGCCACCCAGGCGCCGTACAGTCCGCGGGCAAAGCGCCGCTCGTAGTCGAGGCCGATGTCGTAGATCATCTTCCAGGGCCAGAACTGGGCGAAGAAAGCGTCGCCGTTCAGGATCGGCGCCGCGAATTCGATTGCCAGCGCGACGCGGCGCGCTTCGTTCCTGAAAAATGCCATCGTGAATCTTCCCCCGACCTCCAGCTTGAGCAGGTCGTCGAAGGGCGAGGCGCCGACCAGAATGCTGATGGTGTCAAGGAAGGCGTCACCGCCATCCCCCGAGTTCAGACGCAGGCCGAGGTAGGAGATGGCGGGAAACTCGTAATGGCGGACGTTGCGGAAAAACAGGTCGAGCGAGCGGTTGAGCGCCAGCGAAAAGCCCGCCTCGTAATAGAGGCGGCGGAAGTTCACCAGTTTCAGCTGCGCCTCCAGGGAGAGCTCGGGGAACAGGAACCCACGCCACTCACCGCCGGCCGTCGCCAGCTGGCGGTAGCCGTCGCTGCCGCCGATGAAGGCGCCGGCGCCCAGGGCCAGCGTGAGGCCTCCGCGCACCAGGATGGTCCGGCCCAGCAGCTCGTTCAGGTTCCAGACATAAGGGGTTTCGCGCAGCGTACCGTGGCGGCAGAAGTGGTTCAGGCGCAGCTCGATCAGCAGGTCTCCGCCAAGTCTTCCAAGCACGCCGGCATTCACCCAGTAGTCGATCGCCCCCTGCAGACGGCCGTTCATGCGCGAGTGGTACTGCACTTCGGCGAACAGGCTGCCCTTCCGGATCGGGAAATCGAAGCGGAAACGCGGGCGATAATAGCGTCGTTCCAGGGAATCGAGGCCGTACTCCACGACCAGGGAGGCGTTGTTCTCCCGTTTGGTTTCCTCGGCAGCATGGACAGTGACGGTTAGCAGGATGCTTAGGAGCAATAAAAGCGGCAAATATTTTCTCAAGACGTACTATTAACAGAAAAGAGCGTGAAGGACAATATGGAAACAATGCAGGGGAAGGGGCAACCGCGAGGGTTGCCCCTTCCCCTGTTCGGTGTATCTGTAATAATAGGGTAACCGCAAGGGTTAGGTAGTGTCAAGGTAGTGTCACCCCTACACTCGGAAACGACCCCGACCCATCCCTCGAATAATTTTTTGGTCTCAAAAAAAAAGGGCGGCCGCAAAGGCCGCCCTACATAAAATCAAATTATCAGTTCTACAGCAATCCCCTCTTCTTCAACAGCGGCTCGACCTTGGGCTCGCGGCCACGGAAGCGCTTGTAGAGGACCATGGCATCCTCGGTGCCCAGCCGGGCCAGGATGTGCTTGCGGAACGAGGCGGCGGTCTTCCTGTCGAACAGCGAGGTTTCCTTGAAAGCCTCGAAAGCGTCGCAGTCCAGGACCTCGGACCACATGTAGCTGTAATAGCCGGCCTCATAGCCGCCGTGGATGTGGGTGAAATAGGTGGAGCCCCAGCGGGGAAGGATCTCGGGGATCAGGCCGATCCCGTCCATGATCTTCCTTTCGAAGCGGCTGACATTCACGTTCAGCGCGCTTTCCAGCTGGTGCCAGGCCATGTCCAGGAAGCATGAGGCCAGGAACTCCACCGTCTCGAAGCCCTGGTTGAACAGGCTGCTGTTCCTGAGCTTCTCCACCAGCGCCGCGGGGATGACCTCGCCGGTCTGGTAGTGCCGGGCATAGAGCTTGAGCATCTCGGGTTCCAGCACCCAGTGCTCCATGATCTGCGAGGGCAGCTCCACCGAGTCCTGGGGGGCGAAGTTGGAGCGGTAGCGGCTGTCGGTGAACAGGGTGTTCAGGGCGTGGCCGAACTCATGGAAGGAGGTCAGGGCCTCGTCGATGCTCAACAACGACGGCGTCCCCGCCGTCGGCTTGGTGAAGTTGCCGACCAGGGTGGCGAAGGGGATGACGCGCTTGCCGTCCTTGTAGAATGTGCCGCGGAAGGCCCCGGACCAGGCGCCGCCCTGCTTGTTGTCGCGCGGGAAGAAGTCCATGTACAGGATTCCCAGCAGCGTGCCGTCGCCCTCGCGGACCTCGGTTACCCGGACTTCGGGGTCGTAGACCGGGATGTCCTTGCGCTCGACGAATTTCAGCCCCCAGAGCTTTTCGGCCAGGGTGAACATCCCCTGCTGGACATTCTCCAGCTTGAAATAGGGGCGCAGCTCCGAGTCGTCCAGGTCGTACCTGGTCTTGCGCAGCTTTTCGGCATAATACCACCAGTCCCATGACTGCAGCGGGAAGCCTCCCTTCTCCTCGTCGATGAGCTTCTGCAGCTCGGCGGCCTCGGCCCTGGACTGCGCGAGAGCTGGCTTCCATAGGCGCATCAGGAAATCGTTCACCGCCGCCGGCGTCTTGGCCATGCGCGGCTCGAGGTAGTAGTCGGCGGGCGTCTTGTAGCCCAGCAGGCGGTAGCGCTCCTCGCGCAGCACCAGCAGCTTCTGCAGTACGGCCTTGTTGTCCTTGTCGTTGTCGCGGTCGCCGCGCATGATGAAGCACTCGTACAGGGCCTGGCGCAGGTCGCGCCTTGGCGAGTACTGCAGGAAGGGAATCCAGCTGGTCTTCTGGGCGGTGAACACCCACTTGCCGGCCAGGTCCATGGCCTTGGCCGCTTCGGCCGCTTCAACGACGACGCCGTCGGGCAGCCCGGCCAGGT
The DNA here is from genome assembly GCA_002335385.1 of Candidatus Aminicenantes bacterium UBA2190. Taxonomy (GTDB): domain Bacteria; phylum Acidobacteriota; class Aminicenantia; order UBA2199; family UBA2199; genus UBA2199. The sequence continues at coordinate 64,016 of DCVK01000023.1, read as the reverse complement.
CTCCCTTGTCGGCAATGACGATGAACGACGAGTTGGTCTCGGCCAGGACGTTGTCGCTGAACTTCAAGGCCAGGAGCGAGTGTTCCTTGTTGATCTCGCGCAGGCGGTCCTTCTGCTTCTCGTCCAGCAGCGCGCCGCTGCGCACGAACCCGCGATACGTGTTCTCCAGCAGGTAGCGCTGCACCGGGTCGAGCTTCAGCTTCGACCGGCGGTCATACACCCCCTTGACGCGGGCAAAGAGCCTGTCGTTGAGGGCGATGTTGTCGCTGTGGGTGGAAAGCAGCGGCGCCAGCTCGTTGGCCAGGTCCTGCATCGGCTGGCTGGTGGCCGCGCTCAGCAGGGAGTAGAAGACGGCGGTCACCTCGCCAAGCAGCTGCCCGGACATGTCGAGAGCCACGATGGTGTTCTCGAAGGTCGGCGGCTTGGGATTGGCCACGATGGCGTCGATCTCGGCCTGCTGCCGCTTCATCCCTTCTTGCATCGCCGGCAGGTAATGGGCCAGCTGGATGCGGTCGAAGACCGGGGTCTGGTAGGGCGTGTTCGGGACGGTCAGGAACGGGTTGTCCCCGGTCGCTGCCAGCGGCAGGCACAGGGCGGCCAGCAGCAGCGCCGGGGCAAGCAAATTCAGGATGTTTTTTTTGTCCACGTGCATATCCTCCTAATGAATTGGCGGCAAACCTTATTATACGCGCAAAGGCTCCCTGTGCGCCAGGGGGCGGAATCATTTTGTCAACTTGACAGGAACGGCGTTCCCGGAGGATAATGGGCTGCGGAAAATCGAGCGGAGGAGCCATGAAAGCAGTCTTTTTCAAGGGTTCGCCACCGGCGGGGCGCGACCCGCTCAGCAACCGGGCGGCGGCGGCGGTGTCGGCGGTGCTTAAGTCCAGGGGCTGGGAAACGAAGGCGTTCCCGCTGGCGGCGATGGACATCAAGGCCTGCCGCGGCTGCTTTTCCTGCTGGACCAGGACGCCGGGGTGCTGCGTCATCCGGGACGACGACCAGGAAGCGATCCTGCGCGCCTGGTCCGGCGCCGAGCGCATCATCCTGCTGACGCCGATCACCTTCGGCGGCTACGCGCCGGAGCTGAAGAAGGCGCTGGACCGCATTATCCCCGTCCTGCTGCCTTTTTTCATCCGCATCCAGGGCGAGACCCATCATCCCCAGCGCTACCCGCTGCCGCGCCGCCTGCTGGCCGTCGGCACCCTGAAGCAGGAGGACGCCGGAAACGAGGGCGCCTTCCGCCAACTGGTCGGCCGCAATGCCCTGAACATGGGCGACGTCGAGGCGACGACGCTGGTGTTCAGCGGCGACGCTTCCCTGGCCGAGATGGAAAGGCGCCTCAGCCAGGAGCCGTTCTTCGGCGCGGAGGCCTCATGAACAGCCGCAAGGTCCTGTTGCTGGTCGCCAGCCCGCGCGGAGCGGCCAGCACATCCAAGTCGCTGGGCGAGCATCTCCTCGCCGTATTGGAGGAGCGCGGCATGGCGCTGAAGACCCTGCAACTGTATCCCGCACTCGGCGATGAGAGAAAAATGTCCGAACTTCTGGGCGCCGTTGACCTGTGCGACCTGCTCGTGCTGGCCTTTCCCCTGTACGTCGACCAGCTGCCGGCACCGCTCATCGACCTGCTGCGCCTGGTCGCCGAGCGCCGGAATGGCCAGGCCCGGACAGGACAGGCCCTGGCGGCGATCGTCAATTGCGGCTTCCCCGAGACGGCCCACTGCCGCCCGGCCGCCGATATCGTCCGCCTCTTCTCCGCTCAGGCGGGATTCCGTTTCCTGGGCTGCCTGGCGACCGGCATGGGCGGCGCCATCGGCAACCGCCCACTGGGCAAGGCGGGCGCGATCGTCCGCCACCAGCGCCGGGCGCTGGACAGGGCCGCCGCCTTCCTCTGCGAAAGCAGGGAGATCCCCGCCGACGTCCTTGCACTCATGGGCCGGGCGATGATGCCGCGCTGGTTCTACAATTTCGTCGCCGATCGCGGCTGGAAAAAAGCGGCGAAGAAATATGGCACTGCCAACAGGCTGTTCGACCGGCACTACGACGGCCGTCAGGAAACCTAGCCTTCCGGCCCGCTGACCTGAATGCCCAGGTCCCGCGACTCGCTTCCCAGTCCCATCTTCTTCAGGTTGAAGACGGGGTGAACGCGGAATTCCAGGAAACCCTCCCGGGCGCCCTGATCCTCAATGAGCAGCGGCATCTCGCCGTTGTGGCGGAACGCCAGTCGCTGGAACGGCTTCCCCCGCCAATAGATGTCCACGGACTGTTTGTCCGCAGGCAAATGAGGGAGGGGAGCGCCGCAGTAGAGCCGGTATCCCCTGCTGCGTCCCTGCGTGTCCAAGTGGATGTACAACCCGGCCTTTTCCCCGCTCCAGCGGAATTCGCGCCCGTTCCCCTGTTCGGGGTAGGAAAAGCCGTAGTCGTAGCGCGTCCCCCGCTCCTGCGCCAGGGTGCGGGGATGGAGCGCCTGGAATTGGACGACATTCGCTGCAACGAAAAAAAGCAGAACCGCCGCCGCCCAGGCGCCGCCGTTTTTCGATTTCCTGGCCGCCGGCCATGGGCCGATGGAAAAGACGATCCAGAACAGCAGCAGGGCCTCGGGAAACCAGAAGAAGTTGTTGAAGAAGAGGGCGACGGCCATGACCGCCAGCATGAAGCGCGCCGCTCCCGGCGCCAGCCGGCACATCACCGTCGCCAGAAAAAGCAGGAAAACCAGGCCTCCGGTCAGGCCGGTCTCGCTGAAAAAGAGCAGGTACTGGTTCAGGGGCAGGTCGAGCCATGCCTTCTCGCCGTGATGCAGGTACTTCAGATAGAAGAGAAAGTTGCCGGCGCCGACGCCGCTGGCAGGGAAGCGGCCGATCATGACTCCAGCGTCGCGCAGCATGGTCAGGCGGCCGTTGCTGATCCGGTCGACCTCCCGGCCGAGATCGGCGGAGGAAGAGAGGCGCGCCGCCTGCGTCGCTGAATTCCACAGGCGCCGGCCCAGCGTGCCGCCGGCGACCAGCAGCAGGACGGCCAACAGCGAGGCGGCTGCCGCCTTGGTCAGCCCACTGGGCCGCCGCGAGAAAAAGAGGCGCAGCAGCCCCGCCAGCACGAACAGGAACGCCGTGCGGCAGCCGGAGACGAAAACAGCGGCCAGGGCGACGGCCAGGAACATGAGATCGGCAATCAGGCTGCCGCCGCCGAGCAGGCGCCAGGGCCAGGGGCCGTCCCTGGATTCTTCAGCGACGCGCCCGGAGTTCGATAACCGCCCGATCAGCTCCAGGGCCTGCCAGAGAAACATGGCGCCGGCGAAGAAGCCGAAGGCGTTGAAATCTGAGAAACCGCCGTTCAGCTGCTTCATCTTCACGCCCCACCAGCTTTGGGACAGGAGGTCGGGGTCGATCCATTTTTGGGCCAGGGCCAGCAGGAACGAGAGAAAAAACCCGGCCTTGAGCGGAACGAAGGCCTCCGCCGCCCCCAGGCGCCAATGGCGCAGCAGGAACGCCGCCCACGGCGCCAGGGCGAACAGGGCCAGGGTGACGGCCGGGAAAATGCAGGCGAAGGAGACCCTGTCCATGCTGGGAGCCACCGGGGTGTCGCGCAAGAAAGCCAGCGCGGACAGGCCCAGGTTCGACCAGCGCAGGAAAACGAAGAGGGCGGAGACTACCAGCAGGGCCAGGAACAGCAAGTAGGGGCCGCGGCCGGGGAAATCGGTCGCCAGTCGCTCCCTCTTCAGCCGCGAAGCGCAGAGGACGCCCGCCAGGAAAAAGAGCGGCATGGCCAGATAGTTGAAAGGATAGCCATTGAAGAAGAGGTCCGGGGTCGAATTGGCCAGCGGCAGCAAAAACAGAAAGAGGAGCATGGCCTTGCGGCCGCTCCAGAGATAGGAAGCAAGACCCAGCATCAGGAAAAATGCCGGCAAGACGGCAAAACCCATATGGATGACGACCACGACAAAGAGCGGAACCGCGGCTAGGAGTGAGCCGGTGGCGAAACCGCCGTGATGTTTCATCCCCGACACGGATCAGTATGCATACGGGTCCCCCATGAGCATCACCCAGCAGGTAAGAGCGATGATCTTGAGGTCCAGCAGAAACGACCAGTTCTCGATATACCACAAGTCGGCCTCGATCCGCCGGCGCAGCATTTCCGGGTCGCTGATCTCGCCACGGAAGCCCTTGACCTGCGCCCAGCCGGTGATGCCGGGCTTGATCAGGTGGCGCATCTGATAATGCTGGATGGAGTCCTTCACTTCCAGGTTCATCGGCGTGGGATGGGGACGGGGACCCACGACCGACATGTCGCCCTTCAGCACGTTGATGAATTGCGGCAGTTCGTCCAGGTTGCTGTGGCGCAGGAAGCGCCCCAGGCGCGTGATGCGCGGGTCATCGATCCGCGCCTGCTGGTAGCGCCCGTTCTCGTCCACATCCTTGCTGTCCCAGACCATGGAGCGGAACTTGTAGCATTCGATGCGCTTGTTCTTGATCCCCCAGCGCTCCTGCTTGAAGAAGACAGGGCCCGGCGAGGTCGCCTTGATCAGCAGGGCCAGCAGCGGCCACAGCCAGAAAAAAACGGTGATGAACAGCAGCGCGGAGAAGACCAGGTCGAAACCCCGCTTGGCGAACCTCCGGCATATCCCCTCCAGGGGGTGGGCGCGCAGGGTGATAACCGGGAACAGGCCGAAGCGCGAAACGCTGTAGCGCGTGCCCAGGTATCTGAAATAATCGGGGATGATCCGTACGCGGATGGGGTGATTCTCGCACATGCCGATGATCCGATCCACCTGGGCGATGTCGCCGTTGGGCAGGGCGACGACCACCTCGTCGATGGCATTGCGCTCCAGCAGCTGGGGAAGCTGATCGATCGTCCCGAGATGCTCGCAGCCGAATCCCGTTGACGGTTTTTCGCCGATATAACCGATCACGCGCAGCCCCATGTGGAGGTTCTCCGCGATGGTCGCGCAAAAACTCCGCGCGGTCCGGCCGCCGCCGACAACCAGGATGTGGCTTTGATGACGGCCGTTCTTCAGGTAGTGGTGGAGCATCAGCCGCAGGACCGCTTTCCAGAGGGCGAGTGCGAGCAGCAGCAGGGAGCAGTAGACGAACACGAAGAAGCGCGAAAGGACCTGCGACTTGGCGGCGAACAAGACCACCACGGTCAGGAAGGAATGGAGCAGGACGCTCGTACCCAGGACGGAGAATTCACCGGCGAACGAGCGGATGCGGAACTCGTCGTACAGCCCGACGATGCGGGCGCCGAAATTCCAGATCATGCACAGCAGGATCAGCAGCAGCCACTCCCTGGCGCTAAGGACGAGGAATTTCCCGGGCAGCCCGGCATGGCCCTTGGCCAAAGAAACGGCCGCCAGGAACACGGCGATCAGCAGGATGATATCGCCGCCGTTCCTCAGGATCTTCCTGTCCCTGCTTCTATTGTGCATTTCTCTCCGCCATCAGGTTGTCGAACAGTCGTCGGTATTGGGCGGTGATCCTTTCCCAGGAATAGTCGTCGCGGACACGCTGCCGGGCTCGGCCGCGGAAACCCGCCAAAGACTCTTCCTGGTTCTCCCAACCGGCGATCAAGGCGCTTAAGTTACCAGTTTTTTTACAAAAAAACAAGCCGTACCGACCCTGAAGGAGCACTTCCCGGTTAAAAACCGTATCCAGGGCGCATACGGCGCAGCCATTGGCCAGGGCCTGCAGCAGGGCGGGGTTGGTGCCGCCGAACTCGTGGCCGTGCAGATAGACGCGGCAATGCTGGTAGAGCGCGGCGAGCTCGCCGGGATCGGTGACGTACCCCGTGCACAGGATTCGCCCGCCGCCCGCCAACCGGCGGACGGATTCAGCGAAATCGTCACGGTAAGGCACGTTGCCGCCGCAGTCAAGAGGAAGAAAGAAGAAGGAGTACCATTCCGGGCTTCCCGGTCGCAGAAAGCGGGCATCCAGGCCAGCTTGGCGCCGGGCCAAGGATACGGCGGTGAAGCAAGAGGCTACGATCCGAAACAGATCTCCGCTCTTCTTCAGGGATTCATGGCTGTGGCTGTTTTTGTGCATCCCGTTCGCTCATCCTAGGCCTGGGGCAATTGCTTGCTGCTTTGATCGGGGCGACTTTTCCCGCCAAGTCGCCCAAACAACGTTTCGTATTGGTCCGTGATGATATCCCAAGTATATTTCTCGCGGATGCGCTCGGGAGCTCTCCGTGACATCCTTTCCTGGACTTCGGGATGCTCAAGGATTTCCCGGATCCGGCGCGCGGCTGCGGCGGCATCCTTGTCAAAGAAAATACCGTAGTCATCCAGGACCTCGCGATTGAATGGCGTATCCAGTGCCAGGACACAATTCCCGAAAGCCAACGCCTTCAGCAGGGTGGGATTGGTCCCGCCAAACTGGTGCCCGTGCAAATAGGCATAGGCGTTGCAGTGCAACTCACGGAGCAAATCCTGGTCGTCCACATGCCCAAGGAACTGGACACGGGGGTCCGCCATCTTCCGCAATAGGGCGATATGAGGGCTTTTATATGGCGTTCCCCCGGCAATGACATATTTCTTGGTCGTATTCGTCCGCAGGAATGCATCGATGAGCAGGTCCACATTGTTGTCGGGAACAAGGCGGCAGGCGGTGAAGAAGTATTCTCCCTTCGTCAAGCCGAACGGTTTGAGCAGCTCGGGCTTGGAGGACGCCAGGATGTTCGCGCCATAGGCGATCAGCGCGGAATCGGCTCCGAACTCCTCCTGATAAATTTCTTTCATCCGCTCCGCATCGGTGATCAGCCTGTGAGTGGTGTATTTCGCGATCCGTGCGGCGGCATGAAAAAACTTCTTTCCAGCTGGACCCCATTTGGGGCGCAGCCATTCCAGGCCATCCACGTTCAACGCCGTCTGGATGCCGGCCAATTTCGTGATCAGGCAGAAGGGGCTATTGGCCACATTGACGAACAGCGCGGCATCCGCCCTGCGGAAGGCCAGGTGGAGGGCGGACAGGAGGGTGTGGGTGAACGTGCTGAGGCTCTTGGTCTGGATCGACGGCAGGTAGAGCATCTTCATCCCCCGGTACATAGCCGGTCTGTCCTTGAAGATGGAACGCCGGCAATATACCGTCACGTCATGACCGCGCTCGGCCAGTCTCCGCCCCACCTCTTCGGCGAAAGTCTCATAGCCGCTGTAGCCCGAGGGTATACCTCGCGTCCCCAGGATAGCTATCTTCATCCTATCTCCTTTGCATCCCTTTAAACTGCGTTCAACGGCCTCTTGGGAACCGACCCTGCCGGACACTGCCTGACGCACAAGCCCGGATGTCCACTGCGGGAAAGCAACAAGCGGGGCCGATGCCAGTATTCATGTTCAATTCACGACCATGCGATGCTCATTGAGAAAGCATATCATGGAATACGCCAAGAAGCGTTTCGACGCTTTGTTTCCAAGTGAAGGATCGCGCCCGCTCCAGCCCCAACGCCCTCTTTTCCTCCCGCAAGTGCGGATCAGACATCAGGGTGTCGATGGCGCGGGCGATCCCGGCCGGTTGATCGGGGTCAACGTACGTCCCCGCCGGGCCGCAGACTTCGGGAAGCGAGTCGCAAGCGGAAATAACCACCGGCACGCCGCTGGCCATGGCCTCCAGGGGGGGCAGGCCGAATCCTTCTGCAAATGACAAATAGCAAAACACCGCCGCCAAGGCATACAAGCCGGGCAAATCCGCATCCGGGATCCGCCCCAGAAGCAGGACACGCTCCCCGAGGCCCAACTCTCCGATCTTCCCGTTCAGATCGAACATTTTCCAGTCGACATCGCCGGCAAGAACCAGCCGCATATCGTTGTTTTTCAGGGCGCGAAAGGCTTCCAGCAGGTGCAAGATGTTCTTTCGCTCATTCAGGCGCCCGACATAGAGCAGGAAGCGGTCAGGGAGCCCGTAGTGTGCCTTAACCTCCAGGAGCTTCCTCGGATCGTGCTGGGCGGCAGGCGCGTACGCCTCATCGACTCCCAGGGCCACGGGCACGATCTTTTCCGCTGGAGCGAAGCCGAGGCGCGCCATACGCTCCTTTTCGCTTCGCGACAGGGTGCAGATCCTGTCGGCACGGCGGCTCAAGAGGCGCAGCGGACAGAAATACAATCGCTCCCTCCAGGTGAAATATTCGGGAAATTCGAGAAAGATCACATCGTTGATCCAGACGATTTTTTTAAAATGCCCGGCCGGCGGCGAAAAATAAAAACTCAGGCATGCGTCCAGCTTCAGCTTCCTGGCCCGCCATGGAAGAAAAAGGCAATTGCTCAGGAGGCCGTTGGCCCCGGGAAGGTACAGCAGGTTGACTGCCCGGCCAGGAAACGGGAAGGTCTGATCGCCATCGCGCCTGGAAAGAAAGACGAAGTAATCATGCTCGGGGTGATGGAGGATCATTTCCTCCAGAAGCTTGCGGACCACGACCCGACCGCTGGGATTGCCCCTAAAAAACCATCGCCCGTCGATGCCGATACGCATCAGCCGTTCCTCCAGCGGAAGGTCGCTTTCCGCGGGGCGAAATGCGAGCGCCGCCCGGGGCCGCCGACCGCATACATGTCGTATTCCAGCGCCCCCTGGCGATAGTTCCCACGCCAGGCTTTTTCCAGCAGGCGCACGCCGTTGACCAGCCAGCGGCCCGCCTGCAGCCAGGCAGGCATGCCCGGGCGGAATTCACGCCGCGCCGCGGCCAGGGCTGCCTTTCCCCGGCTGGCGTTGGCGCCGCTGTCGATGAAAACGGACAGATAGCGCCGCACGTGCCGGGCGACATAGCCCGCGCGCAGCACGCGCAGCAGCCATTCGGCGTCGCCGGCGACGCGCAGCCGCGGATCGAACCAGAAGCCGTCATCGATGATACGGCGGCGGAGGAACATGGTGCAGGTGTAGGTGTAGAGAAAGGAGGCGTAAATGTACAGCGGCTTCGGCGCGAAGGACTTGCGATAGGCGACAAGGGAACCATCGGGCCTCGTGACCAGGAAATCGCCGAAAAGGATGTCCGTGCCGGGATTATTCGCGAAGAACTCCCTGGCGAAGGCCAGGGTGCCCGGCAGGTATTGTTCATCGCAGTTCAGGTAGGCCAGCAGTTCGCCGCCCGCCAGGCGCAGGCCCTTGTTAACGGCATCGTACATGCCGCGGTCCTTCTCGCTGATCCAGCCGATCCCCGTCTGCGCCGCCAGCCAGTCCGCCGTGCCGTCGCGCGAGCCGCCGTCGATGACGATGTGCTCCGCCCGGACGCCCTCCTGGTCGGAGACGGACGCGGCGCAGCATTTCAGAAAGGGCAGCATGTCCAGGCTGGGGGTGACGATCGACAGGCTCATGCCGCCGCTTCCCGGCTTCGCCGGCAGAGAGAAAGACCTCTCCCCGAAACAGCCATCAAGATCCCGGCGCTGAATGCGGCCGGGGGCGAGTCGGCGGCTGCGCCCGCAACGGTCATGGCTGAGGGCGGGAGTGGCGATACCACTCGATGGTCCGGCGCAAGCCGTCGTCAAACGACGTCCGGGCCTGGAAACCGAACTCGCTGCGCGCCCGCGACGTGTCGAGCATCCGCCGCGGCTGGCCGTCGGGCTTGCCGGCATCCCAGACGATCCTCCCCGAGAAACCGGTGAGGGCGGCGATGCGCTCCGCCAGCTCGCGGATGGTGATCTCGAATCCGGCGCCGAGGTTGACCGGCTCGGGCTTGTCGTAGCGCTCGGCGGCCAGCGCGATCCCCTCGGCGGCATCCTCGACATAAAGGAATTCGCGCGAGGCGTTGCCTGTCCCCCAGACCCGGATCTCGTCCGCGCCCGTGGCGATGGCGTCCATGCACTTCTTGATCAGGGCGGGAATGACATGGGAGCTCTGGGGGGAAAAATTGTCCCCGGGACCATACAGGTTCACGGGCATAAGAAAAATGGAGTTGAAGCCGTATTGCTGACGGTAGGCTTGCGACTGCACCAGGAGCATTTTCTTGGCCAGCCCATAAGGGGCGTTCGTCTCTTCCGGGTAGCCGTTCCAGAGGTCCTCCTCGCGGAAAGGCACCGGCGTGAACTTGGGATAGCAGCAGATGGTCCCCAGGGCGACGAATTTTTCCACCTGGCGCAGATGGGCCTGATGCAGCAGCTGGATGCCCATGATGGCATTGTCATAGAAAAACCGGCCCGGGTTCTCGCTGTTGGCCCCGATGCCGCCCACCACGGCCGCCAGGTGGATGACGATCTCGGGTCGCTGCTCGACGAACAGCTTCTCGACGCCGGACGGAGTGCGCAAATCGTACTCCGGGAGATCGGCCGCCGTGACCTGCCCGCAGCCGCGCACTTGCCGCAGGTTATTGACCAGGACGGTCCCCAGGAACCCCTTGCCCCCCGTTACCGTGATGCGCTTCTCCTTCATCGCAATCATCGTGCCTCCGTTTCAGAGTCTGCTGCGCAAATTCGGGTTTTCAGTCCCGACGCGGGATCTGCGGCCCGGGCGCCGGCACTCGCCGACAAGCGTCACCGCAGCGCCTGAAGGCCCTGAAGCCCATGCCGGCGGATGAATCCGGCCGCGTTCTGGCAGGGTGCCGTGCTCGCCATCTGCCTCTCACCCGGTTTTTTATCACATTTCCATGAATTTCTCAATCCCGGCGATCGCTTTCACGGCCTGCTCCCGTCTTCAACGATCTTCCAGCCCGTTTTTTCGGTTTTCAGAAAGCGATCCCGGTTCGCCAGCAGTCCGGACGAGCCCTGATGGAGATACCGGAGGCATCCCGGCAGGGATCGGTTCTGAGGGTCCCCTGCTGACGAAACCCAGCGTCTCTTTTTCCGTATATAGAGAATGCGAATCCATGAACAGGAGAAACGATCATGAACAAGAGGATGCCCTTGGCTTTCCTGGCCGTTTGCGCCGTGCTGCTTTCGCCGGCGGCGGCGGCGGCGGACGATGACGTGAAGAAAATCCCCGATTATTCCCTGATGGAGCGCAGCCAGGTCCCCGTGGAGCACACCTGGAAGATCGAGGACCTTTATGCCGCCGAGTCCGACTGGCTGGCCGAAAAGGAGGCCGTGATCGGGGACATCGCCCGCATCGACGAAGCGGCCGAAGGCTGGACGAAGACCCCCGCCGCCATGAAGGCGCTGCTCGACCTGGTCAGCGACATCGAGCTGAGGGGGACGAGGCTGTATTCCTACGCCAGCCACCAGTCCAACACCGACATGGGCAACACCCGCTTCCAGGCCATGCTCGGGGAGATCCGCAGCGGCTTCGTGCAGATGAGCTCCAAACTCTCCTTCATGCAGCCCGACGTCCTCGCCCTGGGCGCGGAGACGTTCACCGCCTTTCTCCAGGCCGAGCCCGGGCTGGCCCCCTATCGCTTCGGTATCGAGAGCATCCTGCGCGAGAAGGAGCACGTGCTGCCCAGCGAGCAGCAGCGCATCGCCGCGCTCACCGGCCTGTTCGCCGGCGTCCCCGCCGACGCCTCGGGCATGCTGAACAATGTGGAGGCCCCGCGCACCGAGGTCACCCTGGGCGACGGGGAAAAAGTCCTCCTCGACCAGGCGGCCTACCAGCGCCTGCGCGGCTCCAAGAACGCCGCCGACCGCACCCTGGTCATGAAGTCCTTCTGGGAGAACCAGAAGAAATTCGAGAATACCTACGCCATCCTGCAGGACGGCGCCGTCAAGGCGCATCTGTTCAACGCCCAGATCCGCCAGCATCCCGACTGCCTGGCGGCACGCCTCTTCTCCGAGGACATCTCCCCGGAGGTCTATCAGCAGCTGATCCGCCAGGTGCACGCCTTCCTGCCGGCGCTGCAGCGCTACCTGGCTCTCAAGCAGAAAATGCTCGGCCTGCCGGAATTCCGCTACGAGGACGTCTACGCCTCGGCGGTGCAGGCGGTGGACAAGACCTTCACCTTCGCCGAGGCACGCCGGGCCATCGAGGCGGCGCTGAAGCCGCTGGGCCCCGTCTATGCCGCCGCCCTGCGCCGCGCCTTCGACGAGCGCTGGATGGACCTCTACCCCAACAAGGGCAAGGAGAGCGGCGCCTATTCGGGCGGCGTCTACGGCGTCCATCCCTACATCAAGCTCAACTACAACGGCGATTACGACGCCGTCTCCACCACCGCCCACGAGCTCGGCCACGCCATGCACTCCCATTTCTCGGACCTGGCCCAGCCCTTCCCCACCGCGAACTACACGACCTTCCTGGCCGAGATCGCCTCGACCTTCAACGAGCACATGCTGATGCATCACCTGCTGAAAAGCGAAAAGGACGACCTCTTCAAGCTGTACATCCTGGACAATTACCTGGACGGCTTCCGCGGCACCCTCTTCCGCCAGACCCTGTTCGCCGAGTTCGAGCTGGCCATGCACCGGCGCGTGGAAGCGGGACAGACCCTGACCGCCGACTGGCTCAACGCCGCCTACCTGGAACTGACCCGCAAGTATTACGGCCACGACCAGGGGGTCTGCCGCGTCGACGACTACATCCAGTCGGAATGGAGCGGCATTCCCCACTTCTACATGAACTACTACGTGTTCCAGTACAGTACCGGCATCATCGCCTCGCTGGCGCTCAGCGACAGCGTGGCCCGGGGCGACCGCGATGCGCGCGACGGTTACCTCGAGGTACTGAAGGCGGGCGGCAGCGACTACCCGCTGAACATCCTGAGGAAGGCCGGCGTGGACATGGCCCGGCCCGAGCCCTACGTCGCGGCCCTGAAGCGCTTCGACAGCCTGGTCGGCGAGATGGAGAAGATCGTCGCCCGGCTGAAGAAGCAGAAGAAATTCTGATCCCTCCCCCCTTAGGCGGCGGGGAGGAATCCCGCTGACGCGGGACGAATCCCCGCCGCCGTTCTTATGATACGCACTCTCCCCTTTTCTCCAGCCCGCTCAAACTTTAGGCCTAAAATGAAAAATCGAACCCAAGTCTGAATGCATTACGTTTATTTTCAGCGTATTCAAGGTGTAACTTCAACCCCGGTTCGCACGTTATAGGGGTGGAAGACGCCGGAGGAAACATGAAAAAGGCGTTTTTTTGGATCATCCTGATCATGCTGCTGGCCGGGTCGGCCGCCGCGGCCAACGGTCATATCCTGCAGGATATCCGTCCGTTGGAACTGGTGAAGGCCGCGACGCCGCCGGTGCTGGACGGCTCACTGGACGACGTGGCATGGAAGAACGCAGCCGTGGTCGACGACCCTTGGATCACCTTCAACCCGGTCAACGGCAACGAACTGCCGCAGCGCACCCGCGCCTACCTGGCCTACGACGACCAGAACCTCTATTTCGCCTTTCACTGCCTGGACAGCAGCCCCGACCAGATCAAGACCTCGCTGACCAAGCGCGACGGCATCTTCGAGGATGACTGGGTCGGGTTGTCGCTGGACACCGTGGGCGGCAAGAAGTATGGCTATGAATTGTTCGTCAATCCCAGCGGCGTCCAGGCCGACGCTTTCCGCACCGGCGACATGGAGGACTCCTCCACCGACTGGGTATGGTACAGCGCGGGCAAGGTCGTGGCCGACGGCTATATCGTCGAGATCCGCCAGCCCCTGAAGAATATCCGTTTCGCCAGCGGCAAGGACGTGCGCATGGGGGTCGTCTTCTGGCGACGCGTCAGCCGTCTGGGCATGAGCGGCTCCTGGCCGCACCTGGTGCCGGGGCAGAGCATCGGCGGTTCGCAGGCCGAAGTGCGCATCGCCGAGCTGTCGCGGCCGCTGGTGCTGGAAGCCCTGCCCTCGTTCACGTATACCTCGGGCTGGGACCGTCTCACGCCAACCGCCTGGTCCGGAGCAAACCAGACCCGCGACCTGGGCTTTACCCTCAAGTACGGCATCACCTCCTCGATCGTGGCCGAGGCCACGCTGAACCCCGACTTCAGCCAGGTGGAAAGCGACGCCATGCAGGTCACGGTCAACCAGCGTTACCCGGTGCTCTACTCGGAGAAGCGCCCCTTCTTCATGGAGGCGGGCAACCTGTTCGACCTGGGCGGCGTGGGCGACGGCCTGGGCAACATGGCCTTGCCGGTGCACACGCGCGCCGTCGTCGATCCGCAGTGGGGGCTGCGCCTGACCGGCGAGCAGGGACGGGGCTCGTTCGCCCTGCTGGCTTCGGCCGACCGCTCCCCGGGCAATCCCTGGGACGGCGAGGAGAACCCCGACCTGGGACGCATGGCGACCTACTGGATCGGCCGCGGCAAGCTGGGGTTGGGCACCGACAACTACGTCGGCCTGCTCTACAGCGGCCGCGAGTTCGGCGAGGAATACAACCGCGCCCTGGCCGCCGATTTCTCCTTCCGCTTCCTCAAGAACCACCAGCTGATGGGCAATTACATCCAGTCGTTCTCCAACCGCCCCGACGCGGGCGGAGAAAATGACGGCGGCTACCTGACCGCCGAATACGCGTTCTCCAAGGGGAACTCCGCCGTCCTGGCCATGGTCGAGGACATCGCCCCCGGTTTTCAGATGGACACCGCCTACTTCCAGCGCAGCGGCATCACCGCCGCCAAGTTCTACCTGCAGCACCGCTTCGTCCCCGATGCCAAGAAGCTCCCATGGCTGCTCGGCTTCACCCCCACGGTGTACGGCGCCGTCATCCGCGACAAGGTCAGCGGCATGGACGACACGGAGCTCATGTTCGAAGCCCGGGCCAACTTCATCCTCAAGGGACAACTCGCCGGCTACCATTACCTGGGGCAGGAGTGCTGGGCCGGCCGCGCCTTCCAGCGCTCAACCGCCCAACTGAGCGTCAACCTGCAGCCGTTCAAATGGCTGAATCTCCATTCCTGCTACGGCTTCGGCAACGCCATCTACTACGACCCGGTCGACCCCTTTTTGGGCCACCGCACTCAGTTCCACGCCAACTTCACCCTGCAGCCCACCAAGAACCTGAACCTGTTCGCCGAGCACTCCCGCAGCCGCTTTCGCCGCCCGGAGTCCGGCGAAAAGGTCTACGACCAGGGGATCTGGCGCGGCCGCCTGACCTACCAGTTCAACCCGAAGCTCTTCGTGCGCGGCTTGGTCCAGTATGACACGTTCTACCAGCGCGTCCTGGGCGATTTTCTGGCCTCGTTCACCTACATCCCCGGCACGGTCATCTATCTCGGCTACGGCTCGCTGAACGAGAACCAGTCCTGGAACGGCGGCGGCTGGCAGCGCGGCGTGACCGGCGACCGCTACTACCAGACGCGCCAGAGCCTGTTCTTCAAGGTCAGCTACCGCTACCAGTTCTGAGTGGTAACCTTTGCGCCGATCTCACGTATCATCGTCAGGAGGTGGCGGCATGGAGTTCCGCCGCTCCCGGGCCCCGATCACGGTCATCTGTCGGTCCCCTTTCCATAGATCCGCCGGGGGCGGCCTTCGGGCCGCCTCCGCGTTCTTCCTTCAGGCCGCAGCGGTCACGCACAACTTTTTTCCGGAGCAGGGCGTATATGTCTTCTGGCATTTGACGCCTGAAAGGAGAAGCAAATGAAACACGGTATCCCTTCCATCTTCATGATCGCGGCCACCGGCCTTATCCTGGCCTGTTTTTCCGCAGCCCTGTTGCCGGTCACTGCCGAGCCGCCGGCATTGGATAAAAAGAACATGGACCTCGCGGTCCGCCCCGGCGACGACTTCTTCCGCTTCGCCAACGGCGCCTGGATCCGCAGCCTGGCCATGCCCGCCGACAAGAGCGAGTACGACGCCTTCGACCAGGTGCGCGAGCAGAACCGCGCCCGGCTGCGCGAGCTCTTCGCGAGCCTGGCCGCGGTTTCGGCCACAGCGGCCAGGAGCACGGCGGCGCAGAAAGTCGGCGACTTCTATGCCATGGCCATGGACGAGGCCAGGATCGAATCACTGGGCGCCGCGCCCCTGAACGCCGACCTTGGCCGCATCGCCGGGACCACGGACCTGACCGGGATCCAGGACCTGATCGCCGGCTGCCACTGCGAGAACTTCCCGGTCCTGTTCGGCGCCGGCGTCGAAGTCGACCTGATGAACTCCAAGGCCTACGCCTACTACCTGGCCCAGTCCGGCCTGGGCATGCCCGACCGCGACTACTACACCCGCGACGACGCTGACGCCCGCAAGCTGCGCGAGCAGTACCTGGCCCACATGACCGCCATGCTGAAGCTGCTGGGCGACGACCCCGGGCAGGCCGCGGCCGCGGCCCGGACGATCATGGCCATTGAGACCCGCCTGGCCAAGGCCTCCAAGACGCGGGTCGAGATGCGCAACATACCCGCCTTGTACAACAAGATGTCGCGGGCTCAGCTGCAGGAGCTCAGCCCCGGTTTCGACTGGAGCCGCTACCTCCAGAGCATCGGCCGGCCGGAGATCGCCGACTTCATTGTCACCGCTCCCGGGTTCTTCAAGGAGATGGGGATCATGCTCAGGGAGGTCCCCCTCGCCGACTGGAAGACCTACCTGCGCTGGCAGACTCTCACCGCCTATGCTCCCTACCTGAGCTCGGCCTTCGTCAACGAGAACTTCAACTTCTTTTCCCGCGCCATGGAAGGCACGCAGCAGATCGAAGAGCGCTGGAAACGCATGACCTCGCTGACCAGCGGCAGCCTCGACCAGCTGGTGGGCCGGATGTACGTCGAGAAATACTTCCCGCCCTCCTGCAAGCAGCGCATGAACGAGCTGGCGGCCAACATCAAGAAGGCTTTCGAGGCGCGCCTGCGCCGGATCTCCTGGATGAGCGACAAGACCCGGCAGCAAGCCCTGGAAAAGCTGCTGGCCATGCGCATCGAGGTCGGCTATCCCGACCGGTGGGAGGACTACGGCAAGCTGGAGATCGGCCGCGATTCCCTGGTGGACAACCTGCGCCGCTCCGGGCGGTTCGCGTTTCAAAAGAACCTCGACCAGCTCGGCAAGCCGGTGGACGCGACCAAATGGGACATGGCGCCGCAGATCGTCAACGCCGGCTACAACCCCGTGTACAACAAGATGATCTTCCCGGCCGGCATCCTGCAGCCGCCTTTTTTCTTCGCCGACGCCGACGACGCGGTCAACTACGGCGCCATCGGCATGGCCATCGGCCACGAAATGAGCCACGGCTTCGACGACCAGGGGCGCTGGTTCGACAAGGACGGCAACATGCGCGACTGGTGGACACCGGAGGACAGCGAGAAGTTCAAGGGGCAGACCACGCTGCTGGTCGAGCAGTACAATGCTTTTACCAGCGAGGACGGCGTGCACGTCAACGGCGAGCTCAGCTTGGGCGAGAACATCGCCGACTATGCCGGGCTGACCATGTCGCTGGCCGGCTATCACCTCTCGCTGCAGGGCAAGCAAGCGCCCGAGGCCATCGACGGCTTCAGCGGCGACCAGCGCTTCTTTCTCTCGTTCGCCCAGGTGTGGCGCGGCAAGATCCGCCCCGAGGCCCTCAAGAAAAAAATCCAGGAGGACGTCCACCCCTGGGGCGAGTTCCGCGTCAACGGCGCCCCCTTTAACGTCCCCGAATTCTACAAGACCTTCGACATCCAACCGGGAGACAAGCTGTTCCGTACTCCCGAGCAGCGCCCGAGCATCTGGTAAAACCACCGTTCTCTTTCCCGCGCGCTTGCCAAGAGAAGTCCTTTCTGTTAGGTTCAGGCAGTCAGACCGATTTTCCCGGAGGTGTCCCATGAAAAAGTTTTTTATGTTCACGCTGGTCCTCGCCCTGGCGGCCATGCTCGCCGCCCAGGCGCCGGCCCGCTTCATCGATGACGCCGCGGCTCAGAAAGTCAAGGCCGAGCTGCTGCAGAAATTCGGCGAAAATGAGAAATTCCGCGTCGAGCGCGGCGTCGAGCAGGTCGCCGGGCTGTGGCTCGAGAGCGACGGCGGCCCCGACGGGTTCGCCGCCTTCTGCCGGGAGAACTTCGTCGCCGCCGGCGCGCCCCGGGAAGCCCTGTTCAAGAAGCTGGAATTCTACAGCGAGGCCATCGGCGGCCACTTCGGCGAGATGGCCATGGACAAGGACCAGCCGGTCGACCTCGACTGGGGCGAGATCACGCCGCTGGACATCGCCATGAACGGCTTCGACCCCGCCGCCCACCTCTCCGACGACATGTTCCGCAACCGGACGGCCTTCATCTCGCTGCTGAACTTCCCCGTCTACACGCTGGAGGAGAAGATCGCCCAGGGGGCGGGCTGGGACCGCCGGCAGTGGGCCTATGCCCGCACCGCCGGCAGCAACACCACCCGCCTGCCCGCCGCGGTGAGCCAGGAGATCTCCACGCGCATGGCCGCCGCCGGACGCTACATCTCCGACTACAACATTTTCATGGGCAGCATCCTGGGCCCCAACAGCCTGCCGCTGTTCCCCGCCGACATGAAGCTGATCTGCCACTGGGGCATTCGTGACGAGCTGAAGGCGCGCTATGCCGAACCGGGCGCGCTGGTCAAGCAGCACGCCATCTTCCGCATCATGGAGCGCATCATCCGCCAGGAGATCCCCGAAGTGATGATCAACTCCGGACGCTACCAATGGAACCCGTTCAGCAACGCCGTCTTCGACCAGGGCCAACCCGTCGAAACCGTGCCCGAGCCCGATACCCGCTACAAGACCTTCCTGGACACCTTCCAGGCCATGCGCCGGATCGACCCCCACAGCCCGCTTTACCCCGACCACATCCGCCGCAGCTTCGAGGTCGGGCGCGAGATCCCCGAGAAGGAAGTGGAGGCCATGTTCCGGGAGCTCCTCTCATCGCCGCAGGTCAGGAAGGTGGCCGACCTGATCCGCCGGCGCCTGGGCCGCAAGCTGCAGCCTTTCGACATCTGGTATCCCGGGCTGCGCACCGGCGCCGAACTCCCCGAGGAGGAACTCGACCGGATCGTCAGGGAAAGATATCCCGATGCCGCCGCCTTCGAGAAGGACCTGCCGAGCATCCTGACCCGCCTCGGCTTCAGCCCGGAACGCGCCGCCTATATCTCCGCCCGCGTGCAGGTCGACCCGGCGCGCGGCTCAGGCCACAACGCCCAGGCCCAGTCACGGAAGTTCAAATCCCGGCTGCGCACCCGCGTCCCCGCCGACGGCATGAACTACAAGGGCTACAATATCGCCCTGCACGAATTCGGGCACGCGGTGGAAAATGTCCTCGACCTGCACCTTATCGACCACTATGCGCTGGCCGGCGTGCCCAACGGCGCCGTCACCGAGGCTTTCGCCTATATCTTCCAGGAGCGCGACCTGGAGCTGCTCGGCGTCCGCGAGCCGGACCCGCGCCAGCGCGAACTGAAGGTGCTGGACACCTTCTGGGGCGCCTTTGAGATCATGGGCGTCTCGCTGGTGGACATGCAGGCCTGGCACTGGCTTTACGACCACCCGCAGGCGACGCCTGCCGAGCTGAAAGAGGCGGTCATCGCCATCGCCAGGAAGGTATGGAACCGGTATTTCGCGCCGGTCTTCGGCGTCCGCGACCAGGAGATCCTCGCCATCTACTCGCACATGATCGACTACACGCTGTACCTGCCGCACTACGCACTGGGCAACGTCATCCAGTTCCAGCTCGAGGACTTCCTCAAGGACAAGGTGCTGGGGCCGGAGATGGAGCGCATGTGCGCTGCCGGCAATATCCTGCCGCAGCTGTGGATGAAGAACGCGGTAGGCGCGGAGATCTCGGTCAAGCCCCTGCTGAAGGCGGTGGACCGCGCCTTGAAGCTGGCCAGGTGAACAAAAAAAGTTCGACGTTCGAAGTTCGAAGTTCGATGTTCAAAGTTCCGCTTCGTGCCCCCTTGGGGGATTCTAAGTTCCACGTTCCATGTTCCACGTTCCACGTTCGACGGAGAAGAAAGGCAAGACGGTTGTGACACGTAACAAGGAAGAAAGGGAATCGGCATAAGGTTCAGGGTGTAAGGCGTAAGGTGAAAGATAGGTATTCATAGGACTTAAATTCCAAATCACAAGCACCAAATTCCAAATAAATTCCAAATTCCAATCACCAAATCCCCTGGCGGGGACTTTGACCCAAACGAAGAAAGGGCATGCAATTTCAAAGGTGATTTTGTTTTGGAAATTGGAATTTGGAGCTTGGAATTTGTTTGTTATTTGGAATTTGTGATTTGGAATTTTAGTCTTCGTATTGCCTCTTCTCTTCCCGTAAACCGTAAACCGTCTACCGTCAACCGATTTCAATAATTGTCTCTGACCCAGAATTTTGCTCTTTTCTCCGACTACCACTATCACTATCACTACCACTTTGGCTCTTCAGGCCTCCTGCTGACACTGACACTGTCACTGACACTTTTTTTCTTCCTGAATCCTCTAAACCTTTGGGTTTATATTGAGAAATCATACTTAAGCATAGTTATTTCAGGTGTATTTCATGCGTATTATGGGTGTGAACAAAGAGGAGATGCAAATGAACGAAAGAATGACCGTCAGTGAAGCCGACACCATGGCCGCCGCCCTCTGGACAAGACCGGCTCCGGCCGGCGCCCAGCCCTGGGGGCTGGAAGAGCTGGAAATGCGGAGGCCTTCATGGACCGACGCCCAGAACGAAAGGTCCATGGAAGACATCATGGAGTCGCTCATATCCGCCTACCTGGTCGCCAACCTGAATGTCAAGCGCACCCCCCTGAAGGAATTCATGGACGATTTCGAAAGGCGCATCTTGCGCACCTGCCTGACCCTGACCCAGGGCCACCAGCGCAATGCCGCCGCCATTCTCGGACTCAAGAACACGGCCCTGTTCGAGAAAATGCGCAAGCACTGCATCAACGGCCGTCAGATGAAGTTGATTCGCCGCCTGGGCGGGGCACAGCCTGCGGCGGAGAAGTGAAATCCGGTCCGGGCAGTTCGGGCCGGGTCATTGTCCTGCAGAACTGCCCCGAGGAAGGGATCGGGCTCTATGGCTGCAGGCTCCGTCAACTCGGAATCGCCCATGCCACCATCCAGGTCCATGCCGGCGAGGACATTCCGCCACTGGAGAGCTGCGACGCCATCATCATCGGCGGCACCCCTGTTTCGGCCAACGAGGTCCGCTATCATGATTTCCTCATGGAAGAGGCGCGCTACCTGAAAAAGGCCCTCGACCAGGGCAAACCCGTCTTGGGCATCTGTTTCGGCGCCCGGCTGCTGGCCCGGCTGCTGGGGGCCGAGGTGAAAAGGAACCCGGTCGTCGAGATCGGCGCCTGCCCGGTGCGCCTGACCGCGGCCGGGCACAGCGATCCGCTGTTCCAGGGATTCCCCAAGAATTTCCCCGCCTTTCAGTGGCATGCGGAAGCGTTCGACATCCCTCCCTGGGGGCTGCGGCTGGCCACGGGCTGGGATTGCCCCAACCAGGGCTTTCGCATGGGGAGCGCCGTGGGGCTGCAATTTCACCTTGAGATCACCCCTGAAGAAGCCCGGCGCCTGGCCAGATCCATGAGCGGCGAAATGCAGGAAGGCATTAAAAGCAGGGTCCGAGTCGTACGCAGTTACCATGAGCACGAAGTGCAGATGGCCGAACTGGCGGAACGCCTGCTGGACAATTTCCTGGCCGCGGCTGAACGGTAGCCCATGTCCAAAGAACGATATCATCCACAGGCTGCGGCCGGGAAAGGCCGATGGAACGGCAGCCGCTGCGGCGATCACCCCCCAAGGCTTCGTTTGGCTCTTTTCCTGATTCAATTCGTTGGTTCCCGAGCATACATATAGACCGGACGTGGACGCATGGCCCGGATCCTTGCCGTGACGGGCAGCGGCGGCAGCCTGCCGCGATTCCACCGGAAAGAAGGGAGGGGAAAATGAAAAAAATCGCGTTTTTGATCCTGCTGACTATTTTGCTGCTCTGTTGGGGTTGAGCGGCAGCGGCCTGGACTTTTTCTTAACCGCGAACGTAGAATGATCAGGGAGATATCATGAAAAGAACTGTTGTTTTCGCCGTTTTTCTCGTTTTATCGGCGCTTGGCAGCGCGGTTGAAGGGGAAATACCCAGGCTGAATGGTCCCTACCTGGGGCAGACGCCTCCGGGGCTGGAACCGCAGGTCTTCGCCCCGGGGATCGTCTCCACGGGGATCAACACCCGCGACATCGCCATCACCCCCGACGGCAGGGAGATCTATTTCTGCGTGAATGCCGCCGGCTTCACGTTTTCCACCATCATGGTCACGCGGCTGCGGGACGGCGCCTGGACCGAGCCGGAGGTGATGGAGCACATGGAAGACCCGCGCTGGAAAAACGCCGAGCCCTGCATTTCCGCCAACGGCAAGCGCTTCTTCTTTTTTTCCAACCGCCCCGACCCGGGCAAGGAGAAGGGCGACGAGGACATCTGGGTGATGGAGCGCGAGGGCGACGACTGGGGCGAACCGCGCAACCTCGGCCTGCCGGTGTCCTCCGATGCCCCGGAGTTTTTCCCCTCGCTCACCCGCGACGGCACGCTTTACTTCACCCGCCGCGAGGAGTCAGGCGTAGAGCGCATCTTCCGTTCGCGCCTGAAGGACGGGAAGTACCAGGAACCGGAAAAGCTGCCGCCGCAGGTCAACTCCGGACAGACGTGCTACAACGCCTTCGTCGCCCCCGACGAGAGTTTCATCATCATCCCGACCTATGGCCGCAAAGATTCGCTGGGCCACACCGATTACTACATCTCCTTCCGCGCGCCCGACGACACGTGGTCGGAGGCAATGAACATGGGGCCGAAGATCAACAGCGCCAGCAACAACGAATACTCGGCGAGCCTCTCCCCTGACGGCAGATTCCTGTTCTTCATGTCGTCGCGCGTCCCGCCCAGGGAGCAATGGCCGCCAAAGCTCAGCTCCGCCTGGCTGCGCCGGCTGGCCGCCGAGCCCGGCATCGACAACACCTCCATCTACTGGGTCGACACCCGCATCATCGACTCCCTACGGAATAAATCCAAAATTGAGGCGACAAAATGAAGAAAAACCTGCCGGTTCTTCTGATCTGCCTGTGGTTCCTGAGTGCCTTCATTCCTGGCATTCCCGCCCAGACGGCTGATGAGAAGGCCCTCATCACCCAGGTCATCCGCAGCCTCGGCCAGGAGCCGCCGGGAATGACCCCGAAGATCTTCGCCCCGGGGATCGTCTCCACCGGCATGCACACCCGCGACATTGCCTTCAGTCCGGACGGCCGCGAGATCTATTTCTGCGTCATCCTCGGCCAATACAAGCTGAGCAGCATCGTGGGCTGCCGCTTGGAGAACGACCGCTGGAGCGCGCCGCGCGTTGTCCCCGGCCTCGACCGTCCCGGGATCCACTACATCGAGCCTCACATTTCGCCCGACGGCCGCAGGTTCTTTTTTGCCTCCAACCTCCCGGCGCCGGGAAAGGAGTTCAATGAGCACGACGAGGACATCTGGGTGATGGAGCGCGCCGGCGACGGCTGGGGTGAACCACGCAACCTGGGCGCACCGGTAAACACGTCGGGTGCCGAGTTCTTCCCCACGACCACGCGGGACGGCACCCTGTATTTCACCGGCCCCGACGGCAAGGGCGAGGCCATTTATCGCAGCCGCCAGGTCAACGGCCGCTACCAGGCTCCGGAGAAGATGCCGCCGCAGATCAATATCGGCACGGCGCGCTACAACGCCTGGTTCTCCCCCGACGGCCGACTGGCCATCATCCCGGCCTGGGGCCTGCCGGGAGGCCTCGGCGGCTGCGACTATCATGCGGTTTTCCGCGAAGACGACGGCTCCTGGAGCGAGCCGGTCAACCTGGGGCCGGCGATCAACACGGCGGCCAGCGATGAACACTCGGCCTGCCTCTCGCCCGACGGCCGGTACCTGTTCTTTATGTCGGCGCGCCTGCCGGAACGGGCGGCGATGCCGGATCGGCTCAGCTATGAATACATCGCGGGATTGCACGGCCACGCTCCCAACGGCAATCCCGCCATCTGGTGGGTCGAGGCCGGAATCATCGAAGAACTCAAGGCCAAGGCATTGAAATGAGAAAAAGGGCCCTTTGTCTTCCATTCCTGGCCACGATGCTCATGCTATCGACAGGCCGGGCCACCAGCGGCATGCGCATTCCCGCCGGGGAGAGTCTCACAAAAACCTTGCAAGCCAGACTGGATGCGTTCACCACCAGCCTGGCCGTGCCCGGCGTCACGTTCTCACTGCGCCGCGCGGACGGCACGAACATCTCCCTGGCCTCGGGGCTGGCGGATATGGAGGAAGGATCGCCCATGATGCCCGACGCGGTCATGCTCTCCGGCAGCGTCGGCAAGACATACGCGGCGGCGGTCATCCTGAAGCTCCACGAGCGGGGCCAGGTCGACCTCCAAGCCCGGGCCGCCGATTACCTGCAGGATGAGGCCTGGTTCCCGCGCATCGCCAACGCCGGGGAGATCACCGTGGAGATGCTGCTGAACCATACCGCCGGCGTCCCCGAATACGTCTACAAAAAAGAGATCTGGCAGGAATTGCGGCGCAACCCGGACAAGACCTGGAGCGTCGGGGAGCGTCTCTCCTTCATTGCCGGCGATCCGCCGCCCCATCCTGCCGGCAAGGGTTGGGCGTATGCCGATTCGCATTATCTCATCCTCGGCCTGATCATCGAGAAGGTCACGGGGCGGTCATACTATGACGTGCTCCACGAGATGGTCTTGAAGCCCTGCCGCCTCGACCGCACCCGGCCCGCTGACCGCCGCGCCCTCACCGGCCTGGTCGCCGGCTACTCCCGGCTCACGGAAGACCTGCTGCTGCCGCGCAAGGTGAGCGGTAACGGCGCCTACGCCTTCAATCCCCAGCTGGAGTGGACGGGAGGCGGCCTGGTGACCACGGTATCCGACCTGACCTCATGGGCGCGCCAGCTTTTCGGCGGAGCGGTCCTCAAGCCGGCAACAAAAAAACGCATGCTGACACCCGCCCCCTTCCCAACCACCCTCGCCGAGAAGGCGGGATACGGCCTGGGAACGTTCATCGGGGAGAACAACGGCATCGCCTACTGCGGGCACAGCGGATTCGTCCCCGGTTTTTTGACCATCCTGCAGTACCTGCCGCGCTGCGGATCGGCGCTGGCGCTGCAGGTCAACAGCGACGACCTGCGCGGGCAGGATTCACTGCTTCGCTTGTTCAATGACCTGAAGCAAATCGTCTTGGAGCACGAGTCTGGCGGGAGAAGTGACGCGGAGTGTGGGCGAACACCATGGAAATGCCGCCCGCAGACGGCAAAGGAGTAAGCGGGCATGAGGATAGCGATCCGTGTTTCAGCGGCGGTTTCCGGCGCAGAGAAAAGGCCGAAGTGCGCCGTTTGGGTTTTTTGCGCACTCATCCTGCTGGCGGTCCCGCTGGCACCGGCGGACAAGTTCCCCGCGCTTGCCGGACCGTACCTGGGCCAGGAGCCTCCCGGTGACACGCCGGTCCTGTTCGCCCCGGGCATCCTGGCCTGCGAGCAGGGCTACCACAGTTCCATCGTTTTCTCACCCTATCTGCGAGAAGCGATATGGTGCCCGATGCGCGGCGTCGAGAGCCGGCTGTTCATCGCCCGCATGGCCGACGGAAAATGGGGCACTCCCCAAGAAACCGACCTGGGCATGGCGGCGGGCATCCTGGACCCAATCTATTCCGTGGACGGCAAGAAGCTCTTTTTCCTTTCGCTCGCGCCGGACAAACCCGGCGGGACCGCGCGGGAAAGTATCTGGTGGGTGGAGAGGACCCCGGGCGGGTTTTCCCGGCCCACGCCGATCGACGAGGTGGTCCGCGCCCACCCGACCCACTGGACTTTCTCCTTCGCCAGGAACGGCAACCTGTATTTCACTTCCGAGATCCAGGGAGCGCGGGGTGGACAGGACATCTATGTGGCGCGCTTCGCCGGCGGCAAATACCTCGCTCCCGAGGACCTCGGCCCGGCCGTCAACAGCCCGGGGAAGGATTTCGCCCCCTTCATAGCCGCCGACGAGAGCTACCTGGTCTTCGCCCGCCTCGGGCCCGGAACCAGGAAGGCCGACCTGTACATATCCTACCGCGAGCCGGAGGGCGGCTGGACCCGGGCGCGGGACATGGGGCCCACGGTCAATTCTGCCGGCCACGACCTCGCGCCCTACGTCAGCCCCGACGGCCGCTACCTCTTTTTCGTCAGCCAGAGGGAGCGCCTGAACGGCATCTATTGGCTCAGTGCCGCCATCATCCATAAATTGCGGCCGGGGAAGTTCACCGGCGGAGCGAACTGAAGCGCCATTGCCCAAGGAGGCATCATGAAACGAATGTTCTGTGCCGCGCTCGCGGCTTTCCTGCTGATTCCCTGCATCCTCGGCGCCGCCACGGAAGCAGCCACTGCCGCGGAAAAGATCGTGATCGAGAAGGTCATCCGCGACAATATCGGCTGGGCGCTGACCAAGGACCGGCCGCTGCTCGAGAGCACGATGGTCCATGACGAGCGCCTGTTCATCTTCAACCCTGACTCAGGCTGCACGTCGGGCTGGGAGCAGTTCACCAAGGGATTCGACTTCTGGATGGATCCGCGCTTCAAGGCCACCGGCCTCGACATCCGCGACCTGCGCATCGAGTTTTCCCCACTGGGCGACGCCGCCTGGTGGTCGTGCATCCTCGACGACCTCTACGAGTGGGACGGCAAGCCCGGCGCCTGGAAGGACACGCGCTGGACCGGTGTCCTGGAAAAGCGCGACGGCAAGTGGCGCATCGTGCAGATGCATTTCTCCTTTGCCTCCGACAAGGTCGCCGCCGCGGTGAAGGCCAAGCTGGAAGCAGCGCTTTCTTCATCCGCAACGAAAAAGGAAGAAAAATAGAAGGAGATACCTGAAATGACGATCGGCAAATTCCGAAAGTTCACTTGCGGCATGCTGCTGGCGCTCTTGACTGCGATTTCCGCTTCGGCTCAGAAAACGGCGGCTGATTTCACGCCGGAGCGCTGGGACCTGAGCCGGGCCAAGATCGAGGAGCATCTCGGCAGAAAGGCCCTGGCAGGAACGGCTTTTCTCAAGGATGTCCGGCTGCAGAACGGCATCATCGAGGTGGACATCGCCACTACGAACAGGACGCGATCCTACCCCGGAGTGCTCTTCAGAGTGCAGGACGCCGCGAACTACGAGCGCTTCTATGTCCGGCCGCACCGCTCCCCTTTTTATGACGACGTTCTGCAATATGGGCCGACCTTCAACGGAGTGGACAGCTGGCAGTTCTACAACGGCCCGGGGCTCAGCGCCGGCATGGAGGTCCTGCCCGATCGTTGGAACCGCCTGAAGATCGTGGTGGCCGGCACCCAGGCGCAGGTCTTCTGGAACGACGCTCCCGAGCCCGTGCTGTTTGTTCATGAACTGGCCCGCGGCGAAAGCGCCGGGAGCATCGGCCTGGTCGGCCCCATGGACGGCACGGCCTTCTTTTCCGACCTGCGCTACGAGGCGATCGACGGCCTGCTGCTCCCTCCCGCGGCGCCGCGCGAGGCAACATGGGGCATCATCTCCGATTGGGAGATCTCGGAGCCCTTCGGAGCCATCGGCGTCGACTTCACGAAATACCCGGAGCAGGCCGTGGCCTCCGCCGCCTGGAGGCCGGTCGCGGCCGACCGCCGCGGCATGGTCGACGTCTCGCGCTGTTTCCCGCGGAAATCCCAAGCCGGGGACTGCGTGCTGGCCAGGACCACGCTGACGGCGGCGAGCGACTCGCCGCTGCGGGTCAGCTTCGGCTACAGCGACGTCATCACCGTGTTCCTGAACCACCGGCCCCTCTACTCCGGCAACGCCATCTACCAGTCGCGCGATCGCTCGTTCCTGGGGATTGTCGGCTACCAGGACGAGCTGTACCTGCCGTTGCAAAAGGGCGACAACGAGCTGCTGCTGCTGGTCGGCGAGACCATGGGCGGCTGGGGCTTCTGTTTCCGCCGCGACGACGAAGTGTTTACCCATCCCTCGCTGAAAAAAGAGTGGAGCACGAAAAAAGGCCTGGCGCTGCCGGAAGCTGTTGTCTTCGACCCAAGAAATGACGCCTGCTACGTCTCCAATTATTTCAACGAGGGGCGCGAGTTCATTTCCAGGGTCTCCCCGGCCGGAGAAGTCATCGAGCGCGAATGGATCAAGGGCTTGCGCATGCCCACCGGCATGTGCCTCAAGGGCAACACGCTGTATGCGGTCGACCGCTCCGGATTGAATGTCATCGATGTCAAAAAAGGGAAGATCGTGGAAACGATCCCCCTGCCCGGCCTGCGCATGGCCAACGATGTGGCCATGGACCGGGAGGGAAATTTCTTTATTTCCGACACGGCGGGCGGCGTTGTGTATCGCCATGCCGGTGGCAAGCTGGAACCCTGGCTCGAGAACCTGAGCCGGCCCAATGCCCTGCTCTGCGAGAAGAACCGGCTGCTGGTCGGCCTGAACGAGAAGCTCATCGCCGTGGACCTGAAAAGCAGGACGGTGCAGGTGCTGGCCCGCTTCGAACTGGGATCCAATATCGATGGCCTGGAGGCCGACGGCAGCGGCGGCTACCTGGCCGGCGACCACAACGGCAAGCTCTTCCGCATCTCGAACCAGGAAGAACGGACCCTGCTGCTCGACACCTCCAACCCGGGAGAGAAGATCGCCGACTTCGCCTACATCCCCAAATTGAAATTGCTCGTCATCCCCACCTTCGACGCCAACTCCCTCGCTGCCTATTCCATATTCTCTTCTTATCGCCTGCCAGCCGGACCGGCCGGCGAGACGCCGGCGGAAAATGCCGTTAATAAAAAATAGATCGCTTGAAACCAAGGAGGAAACACATGTACAAAAAATCTTTTTTTCTTATCATGCTTCTAGTGGCCTTTGTGACGCTTCCCTGCGCGGCCGAGTCGGTGGAGGGGTTGCCGCTGCACGTGCAGAAGATCGAGCCCGGGGTGGTCCGCGTCTGGGTGGGCGACCATGTCTCGTCGACCGCTGTTTCGGCGATCGCCACAAAAAAAGGGATCGTGGTCATCGACACCACCAACATCCCCAAGTTGGACGAGGCGTTCCGCAAGATCATCGCCCGCGAGCTCGGGCGTGGCGACTTCAAGTACCTGATCAACACCCACGGCCACGTCGACCACGTCAGCGGCAACGGCGTCTATGCCGACTGCCAGATCATCGCCCACGAGAACGTCAAAGGCATGATGGAGGAGATGTTCCAGGATATCCCCCGGCGCAGCGAATGGAACACGGGGTATATCAAGGAACAACGGGAACAATTGGCGTCCGGCAAGATCGCGGCTGAAAAAAAAGCGGGCACCGAAGAGCAGTTGGCCATCAGCACCCTGATCAACGAATACTTGCAATCCTCTCCCAAGCCCACTTTCCCCACCAAGACCTTCCGGGACAAGCTGGTCCTGGATTGCGGCGACGTCACCTTCGAGCTGTACCAGGCCGGCGGCACCCACACCCCCAGCGACATCTTCATCCTCGTTCCCCAAAAGGGGCTGCTCCTCACCGGCGACATGATGGCCGACAAGTGGCTGAGCGACACTCCCGGCTGCCTGGCCACCTTCGCCGTCCGCACCGGCAGCGCCGAGGACTACCCGGTGCTGGTGAAGAACTGGCAGGCGCTGATCGAGCGCAAGGACGAGATCAAGCAGTATGTCCCCGGCCACTGGAACGGCGAATTGAGCTTCGAGGGATTCCTGGCCCGATTCAACTACCTGAAAGCGCTGCTCTCCGACATCGAGGCTTTGGCCAAGGCGGGGGGCGACTTCAACCAGTTCATGACAGGCTACACGTTGAAAGACAAGTTTCCCGCCCTGGTCGGCAGCCCCGGCATCACCATCCAGGGGCACCAGATGTCCCTCCAGCACCTCTACCAGGTTTATTCCGGGAAGATCTCCCTGAGCGGCGAGCTGCAGGGCTCGTTCGGCAGCGACGCGTTCACGGCGAAATTTGCCGCGCTGCGGGCGGACCTGCTGAAGAACCGGGACAAGTACTTCTACAGCGAGGCCGACCTCACCGGTCTGGGCTACTTCCTGCTGCAGCAGCTGAAGAAAGTCGACGACGCCATCGCCATGTTCGAGCTCTATGTGCAGCTTTTTCCGCAATCCTGGAACGCCTACGACAGCCTGGCCGAAGGCTGGTACACAAAAGGCGACAAGAAGAAAGCGCTGGAGCTCTACCAAAAATCGCTGGAACTGAACCCGGCAAACGAGAACGGCAAGAAGTTCGTCGCGCAGATCGAAAAAGAGTTGAACAACTGAAGCGCGGTCGCGATTCCTTTCGGCGTTGCATCTCCGGGCGCGCCCATCATGCCGCAAGGAAGGGCGGGAAGCAGGGAGCAGGTGAAATCGCCAAGCAGGGAGGACATCCTTCATGAAAAAGATCGAACAGCTGATCCGGCAGCGCAAGTGGGCCAACGGCAAGCTCATCCAGTACAACTCCCAGGTGTTCAAGGCCATCAGCGAACTTGAGAAGGTGACGTTCCGCGACGGCGCCCTGCCCAAGAAGGTCAAGGAACTGATTGCCGTCGGTATCAGCGTGGTCAACAACTGCGAGTCGTGCATGCAGTGGCACATCAGCGAGGCGGTGAAGGACGGCGCCACGGAGAGGGAGATCCTCGAGGCCGTCGAGGTCGCCTTCGAGATGGGCATCGGGCCCGCCGTGGTCAACGGCCGCTTCGCCCTGGAGGTCATGGACGAGCTCTTCAAAAAGTCTCCTGAATGAGAAAACCCCCGGGAGCGATGAACATTCGTCGGCAATTGTATTATTATGATTCCAGCGCCAGGGCTTGCCCCTCATTGAATGAGCAAGCATCTATATTCGCGAGGAGAGTGACCATTGCAAAAGAAAGCTTTTCTTAGCGTTCTGATTCTTGTCATCATGACCGGCATTGCCCCACGGGTACTTGCCGATGAATGGCCCAGGCTCGCCGGCTCCTACCTGGGCCAGAAACCGCCGGGGATGACGCCGGAAATTTTCGCGCCGGGGATCGTGTCAACCGGGCTGGACGAGTTGAACTCCGTCTTCTCGCCCGATGGCAGCGAGTTCTATTTCTGCGTGCGCAACATCACGAATGCCACTTCGATCTTTCAGATGAAAATGGAGAAAGGCGCCTGGTCAAGGCCGCGGCTGCTGCCGTTCGCCTGCCGTTTCGGCGACATCGACGTCAGCATCTCGCCCACGGGAGATGCGCTCCTATTCAGCTCCCTGCGGCCCAGGCCCGGAGAAGCGGAGCCCCGCAAGGACAACGATTTCTGGCTGGCGCCGCGAAGGGGGAATGGGTGGGGGGAGGCGGTCCACCTGGGGCCGGCCATCAACTCCGACAGCCACGATTACTATCCCA
Source organism: Candidatus Aminicenantes bacterium UBA2190 (assembly GCA_002335385.1). Classification (GTDB taxonomy): domain Bacteria; phylum Acidobacteriota; class Aminicenantia; order UBA2199; family UBA2199; genus UBA2199. The sequence goes on along the minus strand of DCVK01000023.1, from coordinate 32,961 downwards.
TGATGACACGGGGCGGGGCGCTCTTCTTCTCGAGCCAGCGCGAAGGGCCCGGCACCAACAATATTTACCGCTCGGAGAAGGTAGGCGACGCCTACGCGGCAGCGGTCAAGCTTGGAGAGGCGGTCAATACCCAGCACCGCGAATTCGATCCTTTTGTCGATCCCGGAGAAAACCTGCTCATCTTTGCCTCCAACCGGCCCGGGGGACTGGGGAGCAGCGACCTGTACGTCAGCTTCCGCGGCGGCGACGGAGCCTGGACCCAGGCCGCCAACTTGGGCGAAAAGGTCAACTCCCCCGGCCCCGAGTTCTGCCCGATGCTCTCCCCGGACGGGAAATATCTTTTTTTCACCAGCCATCGCTTCGAGCAAGGCCGCGTACCGGCAGCCCCGGTCAAACTGGCCGATTTCACCAAGGCGCACAACCTTCCCGGCAACGGCCTGGGCGACATCTACTGGGTCTCCTCCGAGGTCATCGAAGCCCTTCGGCCCCAGGCAGCGGAAGGAATGGAGACGGAGGCAGGTACCCCGGAAAAGCCCAGGAATGTTCGGGAACCCCTGGAGCTCACCCGCGTCGCCAATTCGGGCGTCATGCTGGCCTCGGGTGAAACCAAGATTCTAATCGATGCCCTGTTCGACAAGCCTCCTGCCGATTACCGTGGCCCTGATCCCGCAGTGCTCGACAAGATCGTCAAGGGCGAGGCGCCGTTTGACGGCGTGGATCTGGCGCTGGTCACCCACAACCATCCCGACCATTTTGCCGCGCCCCTGGCCGTGCGCTTTCTGGAGACCAATCCCGAGGCGATGCTGGCCGTTCCCGAGGACGCGGTGGCCGAGATGCGCAAGGAGGCGGGCTGGCCCAAGATCGCCGCTCGCGTCGTGCCCCTCGGCTTCAAGATGGGCGAAAAGGCGCAGCGCGAGATCGCCGGCGTCTCCCTTGCCGCCTGCCGCACCCTGCACAGCGGCAAGAAGGAGGAGCCGATGAACCTGATGTTCCGGTTCCGCCTCAACGGCTGGAATGTCTTTCACGAGGGGGACGCCGACGCGACTCTCGACGAGTACCGCGGCTTCGGCCTGGCGGAGGCGAAGATCGACCTGGCGCTGGTCCACTTCTGGTTTCCCCTGCATCCCGAGATGGCCAAGCTGCTGCAGGAGGTGATCCGGCCGGCACACATCGGCCTGACCCATCTGCCCATCCGCCTCGAAAGCGATGCGCCCTCCAAGATCGACATGGTGCGCCAGCATTACAAGGACATCTTCCTGCTGCTGCCCAGCATACCGGTCAGGACTTTTTCGGAGTAAACCATGAAACAGATATCCATTTTTTCGGCCATTTTGGTGCTCCTGCTCATGGCGGCGCCGACCGACCTGGTTGGACGGGAACAGCCGCGGCCGGTGCGCGCGCTGGTGCTTTTAGGCGAGTGGTTCGGCGACGCCTATTTCCCGCTGCAAAAGGAGATGGAGTCCAGGGGCTGGACACAAAAGCGGGTCGGCGTCGACGCTGAGTACCGCGGCTGCTACAACAAGAAGCGTGACGTGCTGCTGACGAGCGACATCCTCATCCCCGACCTGAAGGATCTCTCCGCCTGGGACGTGCTGATCATCCCCAGCGGCCCGCAGTTCCGCAAGTTTAAGGAGGATCCGATCGTGCTGGAATTCCTGAAGAAGGCTCATGCCGACGGCATGCTCATCGCCTCCTTCTGCGTGGGAAATTTCCTCGTCCGGGCCTCTGGCCTGACCGACCTGGAGCCACCGGCCCTGTTCCCGGATAAGGTGACATTGGTCCGTGAGGGCCTGCTGCTCGGCCCGCGCGGCGGCGGTCCCCCTCCCGGCGACGGCTTCGAGAGCGCTCCCGTCAAGGAGCTATGCGACGCGATCGAACGGGAGTTCGCGGCCAGCCAGGCCTCCGCTGAGTACGCGGCAGTGAAACACGCCATCGAACAGTCGATCGGCTGGGCCATCGAGAAGGACTTTGAGGCCATGTTCCGCCTGTGGGCCGACGACCTGTTCCATTTCTGGCTTTTTTCCGACAGCCAGGTGGTGGGGCTCGAGAATTTCAAAAAGTACGCCGACTCGTGGGGGGACCCTGACTTCCGCGGGACGCGCTTCGAGTTCCGGGACCTGCGCATCGTTTTCTCGCGTTCCGGCGACGTGGCCTGGTACTCCTGCTTTCTAGACGACTGCGGTTCCTTCAAGGGCAAGGAATCCTGCCTGAAGAACGTCTTCCAGACCGGGGTGCTGGAGAAGCGCGACGGCCGCTGGCTCCACGTACTGATGCACGGTTCCTACCCCATCGACAAGGTCCCCGAGAACTATGTCCGCAAGCTCTATTCGAGCCTCTTTGAAAAAAAGAACGGGGAATGATCCGCTGCAACTCCAAATTGGAAACCCGGCTCAGACAGGGATATGAATACAGAGGCTGATAAATGAACTCACAGGGCCATAAGCCTTCGGGCACGACGCCGGAACTTTTCGCCCCCGGAGTGGAACAGGCGATTCAAGCTTCATAGATCGATTAAGGAATCGATCAAGATTTGAATCAATAGCATAAAAAGGAGATCAACATGAAAAAACTGATCCTTGTGGCTGGTTTTCTGCTGGCAGCGGCACTGATCGTCGGGGCACAGCAGGCGGAATCCATTAGCCAGAATAACATTAACAAAGTCAAAGAACGTCTTGGCGACAAGCTGCTCACGACGGCCGATGCGGTCATCGCCAGGCATGTGGAAGCCATTGGCGGCCGTGAAGCTATTCTGGCGGTGAAAACCATGATGGTCAAGGGAAGAAATGCACGATTTGGAACGGGGGACATTCCCGTGCTTCGCTATCATCAACAACCCAACTTTTTTCGCGCGATGAGGTCCCCCGAAGACAAGAGCTACACCCTGAGCGACGGAGAGAAAACCTGGTCCGTCTCTCCCGCCGGCCGCAGGGAACTCACCGAATGGTGGGCGAAATCCATGCGCCATGAAAGAATTGATGGAAATTTCATCGATTATAAAAATCAAGAGATTGCCTATGAATACGTCGGGCTTGAAGCCTTTGAAACGGAACCTTTTGCGTATTACCATTTGCGCCGCGCATATCCCGACAAAGTCATTGAAGATCTGTATTTCGATGTCGACAGCGGCTTGCTGCACGGCATCTGGCCGACAAGTTCCCCCCGGAAGGACTCGCCCATGTTTTATTACGATTATCGGGAAGTGGGAGGCGTGCTGTTCCCGCATATCTGGATGAGGGTTCACGACAAAACCGCGCCGCCCCACTTGTTCATCGTGGAGGAAGTCAAAATCAATGAAGATTTCGGAAAGGATTTCTTCAAATAAACGGCGGGGACGAAGACGAAATATCTTTGTCAAGGAGGCAGGATGAGCTCACTGAAAACAGTCATCGCATGGACGTCGCTATGGCTCGCGGTCCCGTTGCTGGCCATCTGGACCTTCATCGAAGGTTTGAGACCGTAGGAATAGAAAATGAACAAAACAATCACAATTAATAATTGGGAGAACAAATATGAATAAGATCAATTCAAATGCCAGAAGGACAAATTATTTGTTTATCATTGCCTGTTTATTCGCGCTCGTTCTAAATTTTTGTGGCTGTGAAGGAGTCAAACCGGAACCCGATCCCGATTCCGCCATCACGCCCCTGGATGGCAGAGGTGGAGGAATAATAACCTTTTATTCGGGCCAATCGGGGAACCGTGATATTTATATCATGAATGCCGATGGCAGCGGAATAAGACAGCTGACGACCAATTCCGCCAGCGATGAGTGCCCGGCTTTCTCGCCCGATTTTTCAAAGATCGCCTTTGTCAGTGAACGGGATAACTCGCGAGATCTCTACATGATGAATGTGGACGGGAGCGATCAGCAAAGACTGACCCATTCATATGATGCGGAGGATCAACCGTCCTGGTCAGCCGATGGATCAAGAATCTACTTTGTCGTCGATTCCACCAATAGAACCGAAATTTGGATGATGAATGCGGATGGAACAAATCAGGTGAGGTTGACCGATAACCCATACAGGGATGAACGTCCGATTGAATCGCCCGCTGGCGCTAAAATTCTTTTTATGTCGAACAGAAATGGCAACTATGAGATTTATACCATGGATGGTGATGGCGGAAATCAACAGCGGATAACCAACAGTTCGGGCCATAAAATATTTCCGGTTTGGTCCCCCGATGGCGAGAAGATAGCCTACGGGCTGACAGTAATAAGCGGTAGCGGTACTCAAGGCGATATTCACATAATGAATCCAGATGGCAGCGGGGATGTTGGACTCACAACCGCAAATGGCCGTGACGAGAATCCTTGCTGGTCGCCGGATGGGAACAGCATCGTTTTTCAGAGCGAGAGGGATGGCAATTTTGAGATTTACACCATGAGCGCCGACGGCAGCAATCAAAAAAGATTGACCCATCGGAGCGAATGGGACGGTTGGCCAAGTTGGGGCAGGAAATAACTATCAAAATCATTCTACTGGACAGAGTAAGATGAAAAATATCCGCGCCGTCCGGCAGTCCTGTGCGCGGGAACAAAAGGAGGTTTCGAGCATGAATGAAAAAAAGGTCTTGATTCTGACCTTGATCTGGATGCTGCTCCCCGTTGCGGGAATGGCGCAGCCGGAAGGAACCGGCGAGGCGATCCGGCCGGCGCTGGTGGTGGTCGACGTGCAGAACGCCTACCTGCCGCTGATGTCGGAACAGGAGCAGAAGATCGCCCTGCGGGTGATCAACGGCGCAATCTGGTTTTTCCGCCAGCATAAACTCCCGGTGGTGCGCGTCCACCACAGCGACCTGCGCTGGGGACCGGCGGAAGGCACGAAGGAATTCGCCTTCGTCGATACGATCTTGCCCCCTGGCGAGGACGTCAGGGTTGTCAAGCGCTTTCCCAGCGCCTTCGTCCAGACCGACCTGGACCGGATCCTGAAGGAGAAGGGCTGCAATACCGTCTTCCTGTGCGGCCTGAGCGCGACCGGCTGCGTGCTGCCCACCTATTTCGGAGGCGTGGAGCGCGGCTACAAGGTCTTCATGATCCGCGAGGGCATCATGAGCCACAACCCCGACTACACCAACGCCGTCAAGGACATCTGCGATTCGCTGAGCTTCGAGTCCATGATGTTCTTCCTGCAGCTCCGGCAATGATCGAAGGCAGCAGCTTTTGCATCAGCCTGGGCATCTACTCGCTATTGTTCGGCGCAGCCCATTTGAGCAATGAGGGGATAACGGTTTACTCCATCGCCGTGGCGGTCATGGCCGGGGCCTTTCTCGGAATCCTGTATATAAAAACAAGAGCCCTATGGATGTGCATCGGAGTGCATTTCATCTGGAACTGAACCATGGGGCCGCTGTTCGGAATGGGCCTGAGTGACAGCAAATTCCTGAGAAAAAGCCTGTTCACCTACCAACCATCGGGATCTTTCTTGCTCAACGGGCAGGATGTCGCGAGTGAGATCGTTTCAGGAATATTGCTCATGGCCCTGACGATTTATCTTTGGAAAGCAAGAGGGCTGCGCCCTGCAAAACACAACAGAAAATTGTGGTCGAGATATCCTTCCAGATATGGAACCGGACCGGAGGCGGTGATATGATAATCATTGGCAGCGCTGGCGATGCCGCCGTGCGCCCGGCAGGAGGAATTGAAATGAAAAAACTGATTGCCATCGGCTGTTTGTTGCTGGTTGGGACAGCGGTACCCGGTGAGGAACCAAAGCAAAACTTCCAGGTCAGGAACATTTCCGACAAAGTATCGGTCGTGACCGTTGCCGATGGCGGGGACGAACAGCTGGTCATCCAGTCCGAAAAAGGACTGGTCGTCTTCAACACCTTCTGGTCCGGGATCACGGCGCAAAAATTCAGGGAAGCGATCGCCAAAGGCCTGAAGCGGAATGATTTCGCCTATGCGCTCAATCTGGTCGACCGGCTCGATCTGTTCGGCGGCAACGCCGTCTACAAGGACACGACGATCATCGGCCATGAGAGCTTCCTGAACAAGTACCGGGGGAAAGAAAAGGAGGTCGAGGCGGAGATCAAGCAGCTCATCGAGATGTGGCGCTGGAAGGAGGAGGTCTCGCGCAAACGCTTGGAAACCCACGAAAAAGGCTCTGAAAAAGCGGTGATCGAAGAGCAGTGGCTGCGCACCTGCGGGCAGCGGGCCGAAGAACTGGAGAAGGGCTTCTCCCTTTTGCTTCCCGAAACGGTTTTCAGCGACAAGATGCAGGTTGATCTGGGCGACCTCACTCTTGAGCTGAACTGGTTCGGCAAGGCCGGAAACTACAACGGCATGACGGTCGTGGTCGTTCCCGAGGAGAAGCTGGCGATCATCCCGGGATTCATCCTCCATTCGCACCATCTCGCTCCCTATCCCTATGGCCAATACGCAGAACTGGACGTCCCCCGCTGGATTGCGTTGCTGGAGGAGATCCTGGAGGGGGAAAATGCCGTGGAAAGAGTCTTGTGCGACATGACCGATCTCTGGACCAGGGAGCGCGCCCGTGAACACCTCGATTATATCCGCCAGCTCTGGAACAGCGTCAAGACTGCGGAAGCTGCCGGCAGGGACCTCGCCGAGATCCAGGAGCAATTCTCCCTGGACCGGGAATTTGCTTTTGTCAAAACGATGCCGGTTTACAAGGAGCGTGGCGACCAATGGGTGCGGCCGCAGCATCACTCCCATGTCCGCGTCTTCTTTTTGCAGCATAAGAAACTGGCCTCCGAGCTCCTCAAAAATGCCGGCCCGAACGCGCTGGATGAAACGATGGCCAGGCTCAGAAAGCTGCGCGAGAGCGGCAGCAGGTTCTATTTTGACGAGGGATCGTTCAATTTTCTCGGATATGGCCTGATGAATACCGGGAAAATTTTGCAGGCCTTGAAGGTTTTCAAATTCAACGTTGAGATGTTTCCCCGATCCGCCAATGCGCACGACAGCCTGGGCGAAGCCTGTCTGAAAAATGGCAAAAAGGAACTTGCCATCGAAAATTACAAGAAATCCCTGGCATTGAATCCGAACAATGACAATGCCAAAAAAATGCTGGAACAGCTGCAGCCGCCGGAGACAACCGGGGCTGAAATCTTCGCCCCCGGCGTCATCTGCCTGCCGGGGCGCATCGAGTTCTGCCTCGCTCTCAGCCCGGACAAGAACGACGCCTTCTTCGCCGTCCGCAAAGCTCCCGGCCAGTGGGAAATTCAGCGGACGGAGCGCAGGGACGGCATCTGGCAGTCTTCCGTCACCGCCCCCTTTTCGGGAGTTCATTCCGATCTCGAGCCGACGTTCAGCCCCGACGGCCGGCGCCTGTTCTTCAGTTCCGACCGGCCGCTGGCGGATCAGCCCAACGCCGACGGGTTCAACCTCTGGATGGTCGAGCGCCAGGGCGACGGCTGGTCGCCGCCGAAAGCGCTGCCCGCGCCCATCAACGGGCCGGGCGACCAGTGGCGGGCCAGCCAGGGCCGGAGCGGCAGGCTGTACTATTCGTCCATGGGGCTTTGGAACTGCCCGTTCGCGGAGGAAAAAGCAGGCGAACCGGTGAAGCTTTTCGATCCGCAGGCGCCACAGGGCCTGATCGGCGGCCATGCCTTCGTCGCCCCCGACGAGGATTATCTCTTGACCGCCTGGATGGACGGCCCCGGCCATCGCGGCGGCTGGGACATCTACATCAGCTTCCGCGACGGGCAGGGGAACTGGTCGCCTTCGATCAACCTGGGCGACGCCGTTAACACGCCGGCCGGCGAAGATTTTCCGCTGGTCTCGCCCGATGGCCGGGACCTCTATTTCTTTCGCCATCATAAGAGTGAAAGCGGCGAGGAGAGCGGCGACATCTTCCGCATCGACGCCGGCTTCCTGCTATTCCTGAAAGAAAAATGCCTTTCCCAGGTGAAATAACCTTTGAGGGATGGTGCTTGTTTTTATGCAATTGGCACGATATGGTATTTCATTGCGCAGGACGAGGATGATAATTCCGAGAGCTTTTCGCCATTGCCCCAGCCGCGACCATGGCCCAAAAGGATCGGAGAAATGAGGAGGTTGTCATGAAAAAAGGAACACGGATATTGATCCTGGCTTTTTGCCTGATCATGCTGGAATCGGCAGGGTCGTCATTCGCCTTCGCCCAGCAGGACGGTGACGACGTGGCGATCGGGAAGTACCGGAAGATTCACTCCGAAATATTGAACGAGGAGCGGACGCTCCTGGTGCACCTGCCCCGAGGGTACGAAGATGGGAAACGGCGCTACCCGGTCCTCTATATGCTCTACGGCGACCATGTGACCACCTATTTTGCCGAGGCGGTTTCCGTTCTCGACACCCTGTGCCCGACCGGACGGATCCCCGATTGTCTCCTGGTCGGCATCATGAATGCCGACCGCTACCGCGACCTGCTGCCCCTGACACCCGATGGCAAGCCCACGGGCATTGAAGCCTTCACCCGCTTCCTGCAGCAGGAGGCGTTCCCTTTCATCAAGAGCCAATATCGGACCAAGGATTTCCGGGTTCTGATCGGTCCCCAGGCCGGGGCCAATTTCGGGCTGTTTACTCTTTTTCAGCATCCCGACATATTTGACGCGCTGATCATCAACCATCCGTTCCGCTGGCAGGGCGGAAGGGATTTGATCCTGAAAACGACGGAGAGTTCTTTGAATCAAAAATCGGATTTCAGAAAATGGGTATTCATTTCCTATGATGACGCGGATGCTTTGGCCAGGGAGGGGATCGGGTACCTGAATCGGTTTGAGCAAATCGTCAAAACCAGCCATCCGGAAGGTTTTGAATTGGAATTGAATTTCATGCCCGGGCATGACGAATTCTTACAGCGCCTGGGATTGCGGGAAGGCTTGAAAAAATTGTTTGAAGATTATCCATTCCCGGAGAAGCGAAAGGTGGAATGCCTGGATGACGTGCTTTCGTTTTACCGGGAGTTGTCAAAAGAATACGGGTTTGAAGTGGATCCGCCCGAGCACGTGCTGACGGTTCAGGGGGATCACCTGATGGAACTCGGAAAAATCAATGAGGTTGTGAAGATTCTTGAATTTGCCATGGAACGGTATCCCCTGGGGGCCAACAGCTTTTTCCGCATGGCCAACATCCTGTCCCGGATGGGAAACCTGGAGAGCGCGCTGGATTATATAAAAAAGGCCGTGGAGTTGGTTCCGCACGACAACGGCATGCTCCGTTCCCGGCTCGCGAGCATGGAGAAAAAAATCAAGGCCTCCGCCGCCTATCAGGTGGAAAAGGCGATTCGTGCCGGCGGAATCGAAGCCGGGATCAATAAATTCAGGGAATTGCAGGCCCATTCCCAGCCCTCGATCTATTTCGACGAAAACGAGTTCAACGACCTGGGGTACCGGCTGATGCAGGCCGGGAATCTGGCAGGCGCCCTTCAGGTATTCCAGATGAACGTGGAGTTGCATCCCGGATTGGCCAATGCCCATGACAGCCTGGGCGAATGCTATATGAGAAACGGAGAAAAGGAAAAAGCCATCGAAAGCTACAAGAGAGTCCTGGAAATCAATCCCCAAAACCAAAATGCCCGGGAGATGCTGAAAAAGCTTCAAGAAAAAGATCCGAATAAAAGGTGAAATTCCCCCGGAGGTTTCCGATGCACTTTATCGTGATCGCCTATGACGGAACGGATGAGAAGGCCCTGGAGCGCAGGATGGCGGTGCGGCCGGAGCATTTGCAGCAGGCGGAAAAATGGCACGAGAACGGCCGCTGGCTCTATGCCTGCGGCATCCTGAACGAGAAGGGAGATCTGATCGGCTCGATGATCGTCTGCGACTTCCCCTCAAGAGAGGAACTGCAGCGGGAATGGCTGGACCACGAGCCCTACGTGCTGGGCAAGGTCTGGGAAAGGATCGCCATCCATCGGGCGCTGGTCCCGCCCTATTTCCTGGGCCGGTAAGCGGCCCGCCTACCGTTTCCCGCGGAAGGAGCCTTAAATTTCCGTTTTTTCAAGGTCGGAGTTCCCGGGCGGCATCCCCAGGAAAAAAATCGGTTGAGATAATTCCGCTGAAATCCTATCTTACTCAACAGAATGGGACTCAGCAAAAAATCGGGCCTTGGCAGGACATTCGGCCGCCGCTGCAGGATGGTGCTCCTGTTGACGGCTTTCCTGTTCCTCTCGGGCTGCGCCCGCGAGGAAGGCGGGCTTCCCGATGATCCAGCCGATTCCGAAAATCCGACCGATTACGAAGAGACCCTGCCGCCCGATCCCGTGTACGACGAGGCGAACGTGCTCTATGTGGCGCCGGCGGGCAATGACGCCGGCAACGACGGCTCCCTGGCCGCCCCGTTCCGCACCATCGCCCGGGCCCTGGAAAGGGCCGATGCGGGAAAATCGATCGTCCTGCGCGGCGGAACGTACAGGGAGACCGTCAGGGTGCGTCTCCCGAACATCACCATCCGTTCCCAGACCGGCGAGTGGGCGGTCATCCAGTGCCCGGTCAACGATCCCGACCTCGACGTCACGGTGCTGTTCGACGTGGACGCCTCCGGCGGCAAGCTCCAGCGGCTGGAAATCGTCGGCGGCTATTATTACGGCGTGATGTTCCAGACCAAGTGGGACTGGGGCAACGCCAACGACCGCTCCGGCGCCTCGCGCATGCTTGTGGAAGACTGCCGCATCCACGACAGCGGCCGCGATTGCGTCAAGATCACCCCCGGCTGCGACGACATCGTCATCCGCCGCTGCGAGATCTTCCGCAGCGGCCGCCGCGACGACGGCAACGCCGAGGGCATCGACAACGTCAACGGCGACCGCATGACGGTCGAGGACTGCCGCATCCACGACATCGCCACCAACGGCCTCTACTTCAAGGGCGGGGCCCAGGGCTGCGTGGTGCAGAGAAACTTGGTCTATTCCTGCGGCGGCGGCGGCATCATGGTCGGCTTCGACACCAGTCCCGAGTTCTTCGACCTGCAGGCCAACCCCGGCTTCTACGAGAGCCTGAACGGCACGGTGCGCAACAACATCATTTACGATACGGGTTATGCCGGCATCGGCATCTACGCCTCCAGCAAGCCGAGGATCTATAACAACACCGTCTATAACGCCGCCTCAAGGGGCCAGAACGCCCTCCATTTCGGGATCAGCTTCCAGGACTGGGAGCCCACGGCCAAGCGTCCGCCGACGCTGGAGCCCGACATCCGCAACAACATCTTCGTCCAGGCTGCCGGCGGCGATGAGCACGTGGTGCGCATCCGCTACGCCGACGAACTGGGCGGCCTTTCGGCGCTCAGCGGCATGCCCGTGATGAGCCATAACCTGTATTTCCGCATCGGCGGCGGCGCCTGCCTCTTCTACGACCAGCGCCCGGGCTCGTTCGCCCAGGGCATGAGCCTCGCTCAATGGCAGGCGCACATCAAGGGCGACGGCGATTCCCTGCAGGCCGATCCCCTTCTGGACGTGCAGAAAAAGCTGTCCGCCTCCAGCCCGGCCATCAACCGCGGGCGGAACAACACGGTCGTGCGCTACGACATCGATCGCGCCGTGCGCGACGGCACCTACGACATCGGCGGCGACGAATACGATAACTGACCGGGACGATCTTCGTGATTCGTAATTCGTGAGTCGTGATTCGTGATTCGTGAAGAGGAAGAAGGGAAATCGGCGCAAGGTTCAGGGTTTAAGGCGTAAGGTGAATGAACGGTATTAATAGGACTTAAATCCCAAATCCCAAATTCCAAATAACAAACAAATTCCAATTTCCAAAACAAAATCCCCCTTGAAATTGCATGCCTTTTCTTCGTTTTGGTCAAAGTCCCCGCCAGGGGATTTGGTGATTGGAATTTGGAATTTATTTGGAATTTGGGATTTGGTGCTTGGAATTTTAGTCTTCCTATTACCTTTTTTCTTGCCGTCAACCGTAAACCGTCTACCGTAAACCGATTTCAATAACTGTCTTTGACCATGAATTTCACTCTGATCTCCTGCTAACAATAACACTAACACTGCACGATCGTCCTGTTATAGCCTTGGCGCTCAGACCAGCAGGTTTTCCTTCCAGCCGAATACCTTGATGTCGATCTTCGCCGGGTCGCTGTTGCCCAGCTTGTAAACCTTGTCGGCGGCCTCGATGCAGATGGGTGGCGGGGAAATCGGCCAGGGTTCGCCGCGCAGCGCCTCACGCTTGGCACTGATGATTTTCAGCCCCACCGCGTCCACCGCCACCGGGTCCAGGCTCGCGATCAGGCCGTTGTATGCCCACTTGTAGCGCGGATCGGGCTGCGGCCCCTTGTCGCACAGGGGATGCAGTGCGTCGACCAGCACCAGCCTGGTCTTGCCCTTCACCTGCGGCAGGTTCCATATCTCCCCCAGCTTGGCGCTGTCCTGGTGGTGGTAATTCCGTGGAGCACCGGAGTAGAGGATGTAGTTCTTGATCACCGTGCCGATGCCGGTAAGCCAATGGGCCTTCAAGGCAGGCAGGCAGATCAGGGCGGTGATCGGCGCCAGGTCGACATCGCGTCCCTGGGCGTGGACGATGTGACCGGATGGAACGCCGGCGGCAACCAGCGACTCCCTGACCACCTCGATCAGTTGGTCATGGGTGGGATTGAGGTGCGGAGTCGGAACCAGGCCGACGATGTCGGTGGGCTTGACCAGGCTGAGCCAGGCGGCCCTGGCGTCAGCCTTGCCGGTCACCTGCGCCAACGCCTGCTCCAGCATGCTGGCCACCGCCTGCTTGTCGACGCTCAGATTGGCATCCATGGCCTTGGCATCACGAACGATGACGACCAGGCTGCGCTGGCCTCCCGCCGCCTTCGCCTCGGCCTTCAGCCAGGCCGGTCCCAGCAAAGCGGCCCCGAGCGCGGCACCGGCGCTGCCGCGGATGAAGTCCCGACGCGTAACGATGACTCTTTTCTTTTTCATGCGCTCCTCCGACAGTTAATTTTCGAGTCCGACCTGTGCCACGATCCTTCGTGCCGCGTCCAGGTCGGGACATTGGAAAACCACCGCCAGGCGGCGGCCGGCCTTGTGGAAGCCCAGCCAGCCATCCTCGACCAGGAAAAATCCCAATTCAGCCGGAGGGGTGGCGGGACCGCCCTTTGCCCCCTCGGGAATGTACCCAGCGAGGAATCCCGCCAGTCCCTGCTCGGCGCTCCTGTCATCGGCATATTGAATGACCAGCAGGTGCAAGCGCCGCCCCTCCTTTTCGTATGAGGTAAATACGGCCTCGCAGGAAGAATCCAGGCCGAGAATGTTGTCGTGGCTCAGGTAATAGAGCGAGTTCAGCACCAGGTGCGAACGGATAAAAGCGCTGCGATCAATTTTCAGCTTCCACTGCGGGTTCAGGACGGTGGGCAACAGGCGAAGCAGCGCCGGGGGCGGCGGGTCGGAGCGGCCGGCGACGATGGCTTGGGCGAGCACCAGGATGGCCTCCCTGGCCGCGGGGGTCTCCCGAACCGCCATAACCCGGGCATAGAGGTCGTCCGACCACAGACGCAACAATCCTTCTCCGTACAGTGCCCGCGCGGGGGGTACTGCGGCGGAAGACGGGATGATCTTCGCTCCATGCGGCCAGGCTACCGCCTCGCCGCCCCAATCGAGCGACAAGAGGCCGAAGGCGTCGTCGCTCCCCTGCATGCGATACAGTTCCACCAGGAGATCGTTGTCGCTGCCATCGCGGTACTCCCAGGCCAGCATGTGATCGAAATGATAGGCCAGGTAGAGTTCTCCGGCGCCGTTCATGTAGTCGAAGATATTGCCGGCATCAATCTTCCGCGGCGCAGCCGCCGCTTTCCAGGCGCCGACGGTTTCCGGCAGGATCGCTTTTTCGGGATTCATGGATTGCGCAACTCCTTGGAAAAAAAAGCATCCCAGCGCCAGGCAGAAAAAACACCATAAGGCATTCAGCCTATTCATTTGCTCCAGGCCGCCTTCGCCTTGTCATCTTTAGCAAATATTCAACCCGGCGCCTGGCTCACGACATCGCCCGCGTGTTCCGACTGCCCGACGCGGAGGTCATTTTTTCGACCATCCCGGGCGATCCGGCCCCGGAACACCTCACTCGTAGCGCAGCGCCTCGATGGGGTCGAGGTTGGCGGCCTTCCAGGCCGGGTAGGTGCCGAAGCCGACGCCGACCAGCACGCAGAGGCCGATGCCGGCCAGCACCCAGTCGAGGGGCAAGGCCGGGGCGGCGTTCAGGGCCTTGCCGGCCAGGTTGCCGACGCCGAGCCCCAGCAGGATGCCGATGACGCCGCCGAACTGGCACAGGGTGACGGCTTCGACCAGGAACTGGAAAAGGATGTTGCGCTTCTTGGCGCCGATGGCCTTGCGGATGCCGATCTCGCGCGTGCGCTCGGTGACCGAGACCAGCATGATGTTCATGATGCCCACGCCGGCCGCCAGCAGGGCGATGAAGGCGATGACGATGGCGCCCAGGCGCACGTACCGGGTGATCTGGCCCACCTGGGAGATCAGCGACTCGTTGGAGAAGATGTCGAAGTCGTTCTCCTCTCCCGGCGTCACCTTGCGGATGGTGCGCATGTGGCCGATGGCGGCGTCGATGGTGCGGTTGTAGATGACCGGGCTGTGGGCCATGACCGTGATGTTGACGCTGCGGCTGGTCTTGCCGTACTTGGCCTGGAAGGTGGAGAGCGGCGTGACCACGAAGCCGTCGCGCGACTGCCCGAACATCGCGCCCCGGGTCACGAGGACGCCGATGACGTCCAGGCGCAGGCCGTCGACCTTGACCTCCTGGCCCAGCGGGTCGACGCGCGGAAAGAGCTTCCTGGCCACGTCGACGCCCAGCACGCAGACGCGCCGGTTGCGGTCCATGTCGTCCTGGTTGAGGGAGCGGCCGTCGGCGATCTGCCAGTCGTTGGTCACCATGGCCTCGGGCGTGGCGCCTGCCAGCTGGATGTTGGCGTTGGTCTCGTCGTACTGCGACTTGAACAGCTTGCCGAACTGCCACTGCTCGGCGCCGACCAGCTTGGCCTCATCGAGCATCTCGCGCAGGCGGTAGTATTCCTCGATGGTCAGGTTCTTGCGGTTGCGGATCTTGTCGCTCAGGCGTCCCTGCTGCATGGCCGGGAATTTCTGGATCTGGAAGGTGTTTTTTCCCAGACTCGACAGCCCCTCGTTGATAGAATTCTGCAGCATGGTGATCACGGTGCTGATGGAGATGATGGAGAAAATGCCGATGACGATGCCCAGCACGGTCAGCGAGGAGCGCAGCTTGTTGCCGCGCAGCGAGGCGAAGGCGACCTTCAGGACTTCCCAGAATTTCATTATTCGTACCTCAGGGCCTCGACCGGGTCCATCTTGGCCGCCGTCCACGCCGGCGCCAGGCCGGAGACGATGCCGGTCAGCAGGGATATGGAAATGGCCAGCACGATGGTGTTCACCTGCACGCTGGTGGGCAGGAACTTGTTGATGAGCATGCTTAAGGCCACGGCCAGCAGCAGGCCGACCAGGCCGCCCAGCAGGCAGATCAGCGCCGCCTCGGTGAGGAACTGGCCCATGATCGTGCGCTTCTTGGCGCCGATGGCCTTGCGGATGCCGATCTCCTTGGTCCGTTCTTTTACCGAGACGAACATGATGTTCATGATGCCGATGGCGCCCACCAGCAGCGACAGGCCGGTGATGAACAGGCCGACCAGCTTGATCACGCCCACGACCTTGTCGTACTCCGTGGTCAGCCCCTCCTGGGTGTTGACGGAAAAATCATCCTTCTCGTCGTACAGCAGGCCGCGCACGCGGCGCATCATGCCGATGGCCTCTTCCTTAGTGGCCTCGGTCAGCTCGGTGCTGCGCGCGCGCACGACGATGGTCACGGTGTCGCGGTCGCGCCGAAAGTACTTGAAGACCGTGCCGATGGGGATGTAGACCTGGTTGTCGGGATTGAAATTGCCCAACATGTTGCTGCCCTGCTTCTCCAGCACGCCGACCACGCGGAAGGGGATGCCGTCGACCTTGACCTCCTGGGCCAGCGGGTCCTGCTTCTCAAAAAGGTGGACGGCGACCTCGCTGCCCAGCACCGCCACGTTGCGGGCGCCGCTGCTCTCCAGGGGCGAGAAGAACCGGCCGCGCGCGAAGTTGAAGTTGGTGGTGCGCACGTAGCCGTCGGTGGTCCCGGTCATCAGCGTGCCCTCGACGTAGTTGTCGCCGTGCAGCACCTTGTGCATGGTCAGGATGGTCGGCGCCACGGCCAGCGGCAGCTGGACCAGCTTCTCGAAGCGCTCGAACTGCTCCATGGTGACGTTCTTGCGGTTGCGCATCAGGAAGAAGTCCTCGTCGCTGAACCAGGCGTACTTGTCGATGTAGAGGTTGTTGGCGCCCAGGGCGCTGATGCCGTCCACGAAGGCCTTGTCGATGCCGTTGATGGCCGTGGCCATCAGCGCCACCGAGCAGATGCCGATGACGATGCCCAGCATGGTCAGGATCGAGCGGGCCTTGTTGGCGCGAATGGCGTTCAGGGAGATCAGCAGCCCCTCCTTCCATTCGAACAGGTGATGGCGCATGGCTAATTTCCCCGGTTGGGAATGGTGCGGCTCCCAACCAGCTTGTCGCTCTCGACCTTGCCGTCCAGCAGGCGGATGACGCGCTTGGCATGGTTGGCGATGTATTCCTCGTGGGTGACCAGGATGATGGTGTTGCCCAGCTTGTAGATCTCGTTGAACAGGGACATGATATCCTCGCCGGTCTTGGAGTCGAGGTTGCCGGTGGGCTCGTCGGCGAGGATGATCGAGGGGCCGACCACCAGCGCCCGGGCGACGGCGACACGCTGGCGCTGGCCGCCGGAGAGCTCGTTCGGCTTGTGCAGCATGCGCTCCTTGAGACCGACGCTGGCCAGGGCCTGCTCGGCCTTCTGGCGGCGCTCGGCGGCGGGGACGCCGGCGTAGATCAGGGGCAACTCGACGTTGTGAAAGGAGGTGGCGCGGGGCAGAAGGTTGAAGGTCTGGAAGACGAAGCCGATCTCGCGGTTGCGCACCTCGGCCAGCTCGTTGTCGCTCATGTCGCTGACGTCGGTCCCCTTCAGGACGTACGAGCCACTCGTCGGCGTGTCCAGGCAGCCGACAATGTTCATCAGCGTCGATTTTCCCGAGCCCGAAGGCCCCATGATGGCCACGTACTCGTTGCGGTCGATCTTCAGCGAGACGCCGTCGAGGGCATGGACCTCCTCGGAACCGACCTGGTATACCCGGGAAATGTTTTCCAGATTAATGATGTTCATGTTGTCTCGGCTTGCGGCCTCAGTTCTTTTTCCCGCCCTTCCCGTCTTTGCCCTTGCTTGCCAACTGCACCCTGGTCTTGTCCTGCAGCTCGCTGGAGATGGCCCGGTAGGGGCCGCTGACCACTTCCTCGCCCTCCTTCAGGCCCGAGATGATCTCGATGTATTCATTGTCGCTGATGCCGATCTTCACTTCTTTCATGGCCGCGGTGCCCTTGTCCACCACGAAGACGACCTCCTTGGGCTTGGACTGCTTTTTCCTGCTGGTCTTGCCGGCGATCAGCTCGCGGCTGGAGTCCGGCGTTGCGCCGGCTGCGGCTTCCTCCGCGGAGCGGGCAGTGACGCTCTGGATCGGGACCGTCAGCACGTTGTCCTTGGTTTCGACCTCGATGTCGGCATTGCAGGACATGCCCGGGCGCACCTGGGGGTTGAAGTCGCTGAGGGCGATCTTAATGGCGAAGTTGACCACTTCCTCCTGGGTGCCCATGCCGGTCGTCTTGGCCGAGTTGGCGATCTGGGTGACCTTGCCGTTGTAGGTGATGTTCTTGAAGGCGTCGAGCTCGATCTTGGCCGTGTCGCCGATGGACACCAGCACCACGTCGTTCTCGTCCACGTCCACGATGGCCTCCATCTTGCCCAGGTCGGCCACGGTCATCAGGTCGGTACCCTGGCTGAAGCCGCTGCCCAGCACGCGCTCTCCCAGCTCGACGTTGAGCTTGCTGACCGTGCCGTCCATGGGCGAGTAGATGGCCGTCTTGTTCAGGCTCTCGCCGGACTCCTTCAGGGCCGCCTGCGCCTGCTGGACGTAGCCCTGCTGGGCTTCCAGTTGGGCGCGGCTGGAGTCCAGGTCGGCCTTCATCTTGTCCAGCTCCTGCTGGTTGGTGAAGCCGCTGCGGAAGAGCTCCTGGGTGCGCCGGTAGTTGGCCTCGATGAAGTTCTTCTCGACCTTTTTCATCTCCAGGGTGGCCTGGGCCGAATCCAGGTTGGCCTGAGCCCGGTCGCGCTGGGCGGCATAGGAATCGGGCTTGATGCGGATCAGCAGCTGGCTTTTCTTCACCCGGTCGCCTTCCTTGACCGGAAGCTCGACGATCTCGCCGGTCACCTCCGGGGTGATGGCCACCTGGTAGACGGGATTGATGATGCCGGTGGCCGATACCAGCTGGGTGATGTCGCGCCGGGCGGCCTTCTCGGTCTGTACCGAAATGCCGGGATCCCTCTTGGCGCAGACGGTCATTTTAAGCATGATCAGCAGCAAGACGACGCCCATTGCGATCCAAATGATCTTTTTACGCAATTTCGCTTTTTTTCCGTTTTTTCCGTTTTTTCCGTTGCCCATGTGTAACTTCTCCTTATAAATGCCCAGCGGTCGACGGCGATCCAATGCGGAATTTCGTCGCCGGCGCAGGCGGCGCTTCGGGTTCGGGCGCGGCCGCTTGTTGAATATACGCAGCGCACCGGCGATTGGTTCCGGTGGAATGGAGGAAAAGGCGGCGGGCTTTCAATCGCAGATACCTGCGAACAGGAAGGATACGGCCCCGCCCCGGCAAAATCCTTCGGGAAAGGGGGCGATCCCCGGCATGTGAGGCCGGAGATCGCCCTGCCGTTTCATATTCTTTTTAAATCATGTACAATCATCCCACGGCGGATCGTTGACCAGAAGCCGGAACAAAATGAAGACAAAGAATGACCACATGAAGGAGAGCCGTCGGCGGCAGGCCATGACCCTCATCAAAAACTTCCAGAGACGGGGGATCGATGGCGCCTATTTCGCTACCTGCGCCGAGGCGGTGGAGGATATCTGCGCCGCCATCCCCGTCGGGGCGCTGGTCGGCCTGGGCGGCTCGGAGACACTGATCGAATCGGGCCTGCTCGACGCCCTGCGCAAGATGGACATCCGCCTGCTCGACCGCTACAAGCCGGAGGTCAGCAGGGCGGAAGTCGACGAGATGCGCCGGCAGGGGCTGCTGGCCGACATCTTCCTCATGAGCAGCAACGCCGTCAGCGCCGACGGCCGGCTGGTCAACATCGACGGCACCGGCAACCGCGTGGCGGCGCTGGTCTTCGGCCCGAAAAAAGTGGTCGTTCTCGCCGGCATGAACAAGGTCACCGCCGACCTGGAAACGGCCGTCTCCCGTGCCCGCAACAGCGCCGCCGCGGCCAACAGCCTGCGCGTCGGCGCCGACACTCCCTGCGCGCATAGCGGCTTCTGCCAGGACCCGCACTGCCACCCGCCGCAGCGCATCTGCTGCCAGCTCGTGATCACGGAAGGCGGCATGGTCCCCGGCCGCATCCGCGTGGTCCTGGTCGGCGAATCGCTGGGGTACTGAGGAGACGTCATGGGCGGGGCAGCGACCGTATCCATCCGTGGCATGACGGCGGCGGATCTCGATTTCGCCACCGCCCTCACCCGCGCCGCCGGCTGGGCCAGCGAGAGCATGGACTCCTTCGCGGCATTCCTGGCCCACGACGCCTCGGGCTGCTTCATCGCCGAGGCGGGCGGCGAGAAGGCGGGAGTGTGCATCTCCACGAAATACTCGCGCAGCGGCTTCATCGGCGAGCTGGTCGTAAGCCGGCACCTGCGCCTGCTGGGGATCGGCCATCTGCTCTTCCAGAAGGCCCTGGATTATCTGCTCGCCGCCGGGCTGGAGAACATCCTCCTTGACGGCGACCTGAATGCCGTCTCCTTCTACGAGAAGCTGGGCTTCCGCAAGATCTGCCGCTCACTGCGCTTTCGCGGCAAGTTCAAGGGGAAAAAATACGACCACATTCGCGCCCTGCGGCAGGAGGAATTGGACCGCGTCTGCGGTCTGGACAGGGAGTTCTTCGGCGACGACCGCTCCTTTTTCCTGCGCCGCCGCCTGGAGAGCTTTCCCAGGAAGTGCCTGGTCGCCGAACGGGAAGGACAGATCAAGGGCTGGATCATGGCCCGCCCGGGAGACGGGCTGCTGGCCGTCGGCCCCTGGGCGGCCCTGGCGCCCGAAGAAGCCGCCCCACTGCTCGAGCACCTGGCCAGCGAGCACGGCACCGAGGCGTTGCGCGTCGGTGTTCTTGATAGCAATTCCGAGGCGGCGCGCCTGCTCCGCTCCTGGCCCGGCCTGCAGGAGGGCATCCACTCCTGGCGCATGGTCCGCGGCCCCTCTGCGCGCCTCGGCGATCACCCGGCCCTGTACGCCATCGGCTCCGGCGCCAAGGGCTGAAAGGAGCACTTCCCTGCAAACCTCGCCCGTCGCCATCCTGTCGGACATCCACGGCAACCGCTGGGCCCTGGAAGCCGTCCTGGAGGATATCCGCCGCCGCGGCATCAACGATATGGTCAACCTCGGCGATGGCCTTTACGGGCCGTTGGACCCGGCCGGCACGGCGCGGATCCTGCTGGAGCTGGACATGCCGACCGTGCGCGGCAACGAGGACCGCATCCTTCTTGAAGATGCGCACCAACACCCCGATTCGCCTTCGCTGCCTTTTGTCCAGGCCCGGCTGCAGCCCGAACACATTCGCTGGCTGCGGGCGCTCCCCTTGACCATCGCCTTCCAGGAAATTTTCTTTCTGTGCCACGGCACCCCGGAGCGCGACAATGAGTATCTGGCGCGCGAGGTCACCCCGACGGCGTGCCGGCTGCTGCCGCCGGCAGCCATCGCCCTGAAGCTGGCCCAGATCGCCCAGCCTGTCGTACTTTTCGGCCACGACCACCTGCCGGCGCTGCTGAGCCTGCCCGACGGCCGCCCGCTGGTCAACCCGGGCAGCGTCGGATTGCCGGCCTACCGCGACGACAAGCCGTTCTCGCATGCCATGGAGGCCGGATCGCACCATGCACGCTACGGCATCGTGACCCGCGCGCGGGCGGGGTTCGCGGTCGAGCATGTCGCCGTTGCCTATGATTGGCACAGCGCCGCGGCCGCGGCCTTGGAGAACGGTCGCCCCGATTGGGCCCTTGCCCTGCGCTGCGGCCGGGCTTCCTGATCGCAAAATCCGCTGAAACCCGGGACTGAGGAAACTTTCTCCGCTGAAGAACGTCTTAAGAATTGCAGCCATCAGGAGGAGCACAATGAAACAATTCAATTTTTTTATTTTATTGCTGCTGGCATTTCGCTTCACCCAGCCGGCCCAGGTTCAGCCGCAAAAGCTGGGCGCTGAGGAAAAGAAGGCCGTGGTCAGCGCCGTGGCCGATGTGCTCGCCAAGCAGTACGTTTTCCCGGAAACAGCAAGGAAAATGGGCGACCTGATCAAAAAGAACCTGAAGACCGGCAAGTACTCGGCGATCGACGATGCGCAGGCCTTCGCCGCCATGCTGACCGAGGACCTGCGCGCGGTCAGCCGCGACCGCCACCTGGGGGTCCGCTATGCCCCGGAGCGCATCCTGGAGATGCGCACCCCGGACGAGGCCAGGAAGAAGGCGGCCGAGGAATTCCGGAAGAAGCTCGCCCGCCTCGAGAACCACGGGTTCAGGGAGATCAGGATCCTGAGCGGCAATGTCGGCTACCTGAAGTTCAACCAGTTCAGCGACGCCCAGGAAGCGTTCCAGGTGGCGGTCGGCGCCATGGCCTTCCTGGCCAACTGCGACGCCCTGGTCGTCGACCTGCGCGAGAACGGCGGCGGCAGCCCGGAAATGATCCAGCTGCTCTCCAGCTATTTCTTCAGCGGCGAACCCCGGCACCTGAACTCATTCTATTACCGCCTGGGGGAAAAGACGGAGCAGTACTGGACCCAGCCCTACGTGCCCGGCCGCAAGCTGGCCGAGACCGACCTCTATGTCCTGACGAGCAGCTACACGTTCTCCGGAGCCGAGGAGTTCACCTATAACCTGAAGAACATGAAGCGGGCCACCATCGTCGGCGAAACCACCGGCGGCGGCGCCCATCCGGTGCGCCTGGAGATCCTCAACGACCATTTCGCCATCGGGGTTCCCTACGCCCGGGCCGTCAACCCCATCAGCAAGACCAACTGGGAGGGCAGCGGCATCGAGCCCGACGTCAAGGTGCCGGCCGCCCAGGCGCTGGACAAGGCGCACCTGCTGGCCCTGGAGAAGCTGGCGGCCAGTGAGCAGGATGAGCGCATCCAGGCCTCGTACCGCTGGGCGCTGGACGGGCTGAACGCCAAGTTGAACCCGGCGGTCATCTCGCCCGAGACCATGAGTTCCTGTGCCGGGGATTACGGCCCGCGCAGGATTATCTTCAGGAACGGCAGCCTGTTCTACCAGAGGGAAGGCCGTCCCGAAATGAAGATGATCCCCATGAGCGAGGACTATTTCAGCTTCACCGAGGTGCCGTATTTCCGCCTGAAGATCGTGCGCAAGGACGGGAAGGTCACGGGGATCGAAGGCCACTACGACGACGGCACCATCGACGCCAATCCCAGGAACAATTGATCCGGGGAGAAGTCATGGCGAAGGTATCATTCCGAAAGGATGCTGACCTGGCGGCGATCGAGAAGCTGCACCGGGCCGACATGGCCGCGGCCAAGGTCCATGATATCCACACCCTGATCACGCTATGGACCGACGACGGCATCCTGTTCCTGCCGGACCGGGAGCCGCTTCGTGGCCGAGAAATCATTTGCCGCCATATGCAGGAGCAACTTTCCGAATCACAAAAATACGAGATAACGGAATACGTCCATCACTTCGAGGAGGTGCAAGTCCTCGGCGATTGGGCCTTTGAATGGGCCACGTTCTCCGGGACCTGTCACCTGAAGAGCGGCGGGCCGGATATCCATGAGAGGGCGCGCCTTTTCCGCATCCTGCGCCGCCAGGGTGACGGCTCCTGGAAATGCCACCGCGCCATGGCCCAAAACCTGCCCGTGGAGGCAGACTGATCCCGCCGGCCGATTGCGCGCCCGCGCCGCCGGGCATCATTCTTTCGCTTTTCTCTTCCTACTTTTTCACTTTTCACTCATCTCCATTGCTCCCACCGCCCTGCCTGCGGTATAATCCGCCTCGAGTGAACACGCCACGCCCATGAACCACGACCTGCTGCGCACCATGCTGGCCATCCTGCTGCCCATCGTCTTCGGCTGGCTGCTGAAGAAGGCCCGCGTCTTCCGCGAGAACGAGGTCGCCGCCCTGCGCAAGTTCGTCGTGCGCGTCGCCCTCCCCTTCCTGGTCTTCCAGAACCTCTACCGCGCCGACGTCGAGAGCCTGCGCCAGGCGCTGCCCGTCATCGCGGGCTTCGTCGTCCTGACCGCCCTGTACACCGCCGCCGCCCTGCTGGTCTCGCCGCTGGTGAAGGCCGACGACGGCCAGAAGCTGACCTTCGCCTTCGCGGTGTTCGCCGGCAACTACGCCTTCCTGGGCTGGGGAGTGATCGCCGCATTTTTCGGGCCGGCCGCCCTCACCCGAGCCGTCTTCTTCTCCATGTTCTTCTGGCCGGTGTTCCTGACCTGCGGCTTTTTGCTGCGCCGCCGCTTCTGCCTGGTCTGCGAACGCGAGCCCCGGGGAAGCGAGGGGTTCTTCAAGGTGCTGCTGCGCCATGCCGGAGTGCCCATCGGCACCGCCGCCGTCGCCCTGGCACTGAACACAGCCCGCGTGCCCCTGCCGGGGCCGCTGAACGACTTCATCAACCAGTTCGCCGCCCTGGCCATCCCCCTGATCCTTTTCGCCATCGGCCAGAACCTGGTCCTGCTCATGCCCGCCGCCCGGCTGCGCCTGGTGCTGGCCGCCTCCTTCTTCCGCCTGGCCGGCGGCTTCGCCCTGGGGCTGGCGACCGTGGCCGCGATCTGCCTGCTGTTCGAAGTCGACGCCATCAGCCGCCGCGTGATCCTGCTGCAGGCGGTGATGCCAACGGCCACCATGGCCACTTTCTTCGGGGAGTACGTCCCCCTCGACGAGGCGCTCCTTTCCGGCATCATCGCCGTCTCCACCCTCCTCTCCTTCGTCACCCTGCCGCTCTGGGTCATGGTCATCCAGGCCCTGGTCGGCTGATAGCGCGCGGCAAGGATCCGCCGAAAATGGTATAATGGCGCCAGGCAGGCATCCTGCCGGGGGAGGCAACAATGAAGATCAGCGCCAGGAACGTGTTCAAGGGCAAGGTGGCCGATGTGCGGCCGGGAAGGCTCAATACCGAAGTGATCATCGAAATCCCCGGCGGCCTGCAGGTGGTCGCCATGATATCCAAGGAATCGGAGGAGACGCTGCAGCTCAAGAAGGGCAAGACCGCCTACGCCATCATCAAATCCTCGTCGGTCATGGTGGCCGTCGACTGAATGCGGCCGGCGCATCGGCAGGAAGTTGATCTGTCGTGACGGGTGGCACCCGACGCATAACGATTGATCGTCCTTTTGCCGCTCGCCGAAGGCCGCTCCCTTTCCAGTCGTTTGGGTCTAGCCCATGACCTTCTTGATCTTGCGGATCGTGCGCCGGCGCTGCCAGAGCAGGTTGACCCAGGGGCCGAGCAGCATGATCGCCGAGACCGAGAGATTGAATGCCGACGGGCCCCCTTCAATGAGATCCGGCACGAAAAAAAGGCTGGCGATCATGATGATCACGAAGATCGACCAGAGCGACAGCAGCAACTGGTTGGAGCGTGAGAGGGCAAAAACGAGCGGGACCCTGCTGCCCATGCGGGCGGCTTCGACCTTGCCCAGCACCTTGACGGCCGGTAACAGCATGAAAAATGCGCGACCGTCGAAAATGAGCGGCCAGGACCTGGACGCGGAGGCTTTCAGGCGCTCGACAATCTGGCTGGGGCCGAGCGGACTGTCGAGAACGATCCCCGCTTTCATCCGGTCGATATCGTCCGATGGCGCATGCGGCGACGCATTTTTCTTCGATCGCCCCGGGCTTTCGCCGCCGGAACAGATCCTTGCGAACTCGCGCAGCACCGCGCGCTGGTTCCCCATGTTGACGGCCCAGGGAACGGCCAGAAAAAAGAGCAGGATGAACAAGCGCCCGGCCGTCAGTTCGCCCGGCTTCAACACGGGGGAGAAGATGGCCAGCAAGCCGATCAGCCATATGAACGCGAAGACGAAATCGTAGGTCCCGAGGATGCGCCGGGAACGGAAGACGATCCGGCTGCCGGCGAGATGGGGCGCGAGCGATCCGCTGATCTCCAGGCGGCCCCTTTCATCCTTTATGCTCAATTGAAAGCCGCGCTCCTGCAGGCAACTCACCCAGCCATGCGGCAATCTGTCGTTCTGCAGCGACGCGATGACCGCTTCAGGCTGCCGGGAGCAGTCAAGAATCGTTTCGCTCATTCGCTGATCTTCCCGACCTGTCGTGACGAGTTACGCGCCACGAGTCGCCCTTTTCTTCGATCCTGCAAATGCCTTGGCCTTCTTTCGGCGGGGGGCGCGGATGACGATGGTCTCGGCGATGCGGTCGTGCACCGTGCGCCGGTTGGGGTGGATGAAATACTGGATGAAGCCGAAGCCGAACTCGAGCATGGAGGCGCCGTAGCCCAGGGCGCGCTCGAGCGAGTGCCAGAGCGAAAGCCGCTCGTGGGTCAGCGAGACGACGCGGATGCCGAGCAGCGTTTTGCCCGGCGTTTTGCCGCGGCCGAAATAGGTGGCCAGCCCGAAATAGACGACCACCCAGGCGATGCTGTACCAGTTGGCGTTCAGGGCGAAGACCAGCCCCTCGCTGGAACGCATCATCCAGCCGTATCTGCTCAGGAAGGGCTCGAGCAGCGAGCCTATGGCGACGAACAGCAGGGACATGACGACAATGTCCATCAGGAAGGCCGCCGCCCGGCGCCAGAACGACGCCAGCGGAGAGCCGTGCACTTCCTGCATGCGCTTCGTTTGCTCCGAGTTGTAATTAGCCATAATGTCAGTTGATTATCACAGAAAACCTGCAAATACAAGGAGCATGCTCCAAGTGACCAAAGACACATCAGCAAGCGATTTGGAATACTCCGGCCAACGGCTAAAACAGCCAAAATAGCGGGACAGACCGGGATGCCCTGGCTTTTCCCACCTTGCACATTGAACCGTTCACCTGAGCCAAGCTTCTCCAGGCTGCTCAATTTGCCCTCCCTCCCCCAGCGGCGCAGAAGCGGCTCGAACAGCGTGCCGACAGCCTGTCCATTCAACCTTTGCCTTTCCGCGCCCTTGCCAGCATAACCGCTACCAAACAGCAGCCGCGAAATCATTTTTTTTATATTGTCGCCAATAAATTTAACGATATAACTGTTGCAGGGAGAGAAATACATGTCTTGGTCCAAGCTAAGGAGGGGTATATGATGAGAAAAAGGATGAATGCCGTCCATGTCCTGGCCTTGGTTCTTGCACTTTTCCTCGCCGGCTCGCTTGCGGCCCAGATCAACCAGATGAACCGCATCGCCCACTTCCGCGGCGTGCCGATCCAGGCCGACCTGCAGTTCAAGAAGGACGTGCTGACCCAGGGAACATACGACCTGGAATTCCTGCGCGTGCCCAACACTAAGGCCTACTACCTCAGAATCATGAAAAAGGGGAAGATCCTGCACCTGGTGCAGGGGGAAAACTATCCTTACACCGAAAAATCACAGGTATGCAACGCGCCGCGACTTTGCATCAACCGCGACGAGGAAGCGAACACGCTCGTGATCATCGTGGAGAGCGGCGCCTACACCAGGCCCTACTCGGGAATCCGGGCCAGGTACATCATCCCCTGCGTCGGGGCCGAAACCGCCGAACCGGCCAAGCCCGCACCGCCCGCCGAGGAGGAGCCTGTTGGAGAGGAAGAGAACTCGGAACAGAACTGAAATAGACTGGGAAAAAAAACGAACTCTAGGTGCAAGTGCTGGTGATCGTGCGAGGAGCAGCACGGATCGATATCCTGCTGCTTTGAATCACTAATTACGACAGAGCGGCCTGGCGCTGTTGCCATCCGCCGGGCGCCGTGCTTCTTTTCTTTCCTTACGCCTTGCGCCTCACGCCATGCGCCGGGCTCACTTCATGCTCAGCGCGTACATGGCATAGAACGCCGAGGCCTTGACTAGGTCGTCGACGGCCACTTTCTCGTTCGCCGCGTGGGCGGCGACCTCGTCGCCGGGGCCGAAGCCGACGCAGGGAATGCCGTGCAGGCCCATGATGGCCACGCCGTTGGTGGAGAAGGTCCACTTGTCAATACACGGCTCCCGGTTGAAAAGCGAGCGGAAGACGTCCGCGGCACGGGCGACGGCCGGGTGGCCCTCCTGCAGCGTCCAGGTGGGATAAAATTTCTCCATGCCGTATTCCAGCCCCGTATAAGCCTTCTCCCGGTACTGCAATACCTCGACGGTGGCCGGCAGCCCCTGCACGAGCTCCCGTATTTCGGTGACTGCGCTCTCCTTCGTCTCGCCGGCGGTGAGCCGGCGGTCGAGGTGGATGCGCGCGAAGTCGGCGACGGCGCAGAGCGAGGGCGAACCGGAGACGATCTCGCTGACCGTGACCGAGCCCTTGCCCAGGAAATCGTCATGGCCCAGCCGCTCATTCAGCTTCTCGACCGCCAGGCAGGCTCGGGAAGCCAGGTAAATGGCGTTCCTGCCGCGCTCGGGGGCCGAGCCGTGGGCAGAAAGCCCCTGGAAGGAGACGCGCATTTCCAGGCGGCCGCGATGGCCGCGATAGATGCCCAGCGCCGTCGGCTCGGTGAGGATCACCAGCTCGGGCCTGACCTTCTCCTCCTCGATGATGTACTTCCAGCACAACCCGTCGCAGTCCTCCTCCATCACCGTGCCGGTGAAGAGGACCGTGAAGTCGTTCTCCAGGCCCAATTCCTTCAGGATGCGGCCGGCGGTGACCATGGCCGCCGCCCCGCCCTTCTGGTCGACGCTGCCGCGGCCATGGACGCAGCCGGCGGCGATCCTGCCCGAGAAGGGATCGCCCTCCCAGTTCTCCAGGTTGCCCTGGTCGACGGTGTCGATGTGGGCGTCGACGGCGATCAGCCGCCGGCCCCGGCCGACCCGGCCATGGACGCTGCCCAGGCCGTCGAGGCGCACGCTGTCGAAGCCCGCCGCCTCCATCTGCCGCTTGAGCTCGGCGGCCATCTCCTTCTCCCCAGCCGACAGGGAACGGATGCGCACCAGGCGCGAGAGATTGGCGGCGGTGTCGTCGCGGTATTTTTCGGCCAGCGCCTGCACTTTTTCGGCGGTCTTGTCCATGGGGTCTCCTTAGTCTTCCGTGAGCCAGGTCAGGATCTTCTCGTGGGTCAGCGGCGCGGCGAACGGCAGGGGCTTCTCCGGCCGCAAGGCGCGCAGGGCGGCGAGCAGGGCGAAGAAGGCGCCGATGCCGTACATGAAGGGGGGTTCGCCGACAGCCTTGGAGTTGAAGAGCGCGGCCGGGTTCGGCGCAGCCGCCAGGAAGCGCACCTCGATCTCTGCGGGGGCGGTACGGATGTCGGGCACCTTGTAGGTGGAGAGGGTGTCGGTCAGCAGCCGCCCCTCTTGCGAATACAGCAGTTCCTCCAGCGTCATCCAGCCGATGCCCTGCACGATGCCCCCCTCGGCCTGGCCGCGGTCGACCAGCGGGTTGAGGCTGCTGCCGGCGTCGTGGACGGCGCGCAGCGAGTCGATCGCGGCGGTGCCGCGCAGGCCGTCGATGGTGGCCTCGACCAGGGCGGTGCCGTAGACGTGGTAGGCGAAGGGCTCGCCTTTCTCCGTCGCGCGGTCGAAATGGATCCCGGGCGTGGCGTAATGCGCCTGGGACGAGAGGTTCACCCGCGCCATATAGGCGGCCCGCACCAGCTCCTCCCAGCCCAAATCGGTCTTCTGCCCATTGCTGAAAACCGTATCTTGCCGGATATCCAAGGCCGCGACGCTGTCGGCGGACAGGGCCGTGGCCGCGACATCCAGCAAACGGCGGCGGATCTCCTGGCAGGCCAGCTCCACCGCCTTGCCGTTGAGGTCGGCGCCGGTGGAGGCGGCCGTCGGCGAGGTATTGGCCACGCGCTGGGTGCAGGTGCTCTCCAGGCGCAGGCGGCGGCCGGCGACGCCCAGGGTGCGGGCGGCCACCAGCAGGATCTTGCTGTTCACCCCCTGTCCCATCTCCACGGCGCCGGTCGAGACCGAGACGCTGCCGTCGGTATAGACATGGACCAGGGCGCCGGCCTGGTTCAGGTGGGTGCTGGTGAACGAGATACCGAAGCAAACCGGCATCAGCGCCAGCCCCTTCTTGCACAGCGGGTTGGCCGCATTGAAGGCGTGCACCCGCTCGCGCGCCGCCTCCAGACCGAACGCCGCGACCGCCTCGTCAAAGCAGCGCCGGGCGCGGCACTCCTTCACCCGCTGGCCGAATGGGAGCTCGTCGTCCTCTGCCAGCAGGTTGCGCCGTTGCAGCTCGGCGGGATCGAGGCCCATCTTCTCCGCGGCCTGGAACAGGGCCGCCTCCAGGACGAACATGGCCTGCGGCGCCCCGAAGCCGCGGAAGGCGGTGAAGGGCGGCAGGTTGGTGCGGCAGGAGATGCCGGTGGCCCTGAGGTTGGGGATGCGGTAGCTGCTGCCGGCGTGGAACAGGGTTCGTTCCAGGATGGCGGTCGAGAGGTCGGCGGCAGCGCCGGCGTTCTGGAAATAGGTCACTTCGTAAGCCAGTATCCTGCCCGAACCGTCGAGGCCGATCCTGAAGTCCGAGGAATAGGGGTGGCGCTTGCCGGTACAGCGCATGTCCTCGCGCCGCTCCAGCACCAGCTTGACCGGGCGGCGCAGGGCGCGCGCCGCCAGGGCGGCCAGCGCTGCCCAGGGCGTGGCCTGGTCTTCCTTGCCGCCGAAGGCTCCGCCCAGGCGGAACACCTCGACCGCAACCCGGTTCATGGGCATCCCCAGCACGCGGGCGACGACGCGCTGCACGCCGCTCGGCGACTGGGTGGCCGAGATCACCCGCAGGGTATCCTTTTCGCCGGGGACGGCGACGGCAGCCTGGGTCTCCAGGTAAAGGTGCTCCTGGCCGCCCGAATCGACGCGGCCTTCAAGCACATGGGCGCAGGACGGCCAGGCCGCCTCAACATCGCCGATAGCGAAGGTGCGCGGCGGCGCGATCAGCAGCCCCCGGGCCGCCGCCTGGCGCGGATCCAGCACCGGCGGCAACGCCTCGACCTCGAGACGCACGGCCGCCAGGGCCTGCCGGGCCTGCCACGGCGTATCGGCCACTACGCAGGCGACCGGCTGGCCGGCGTAATGGACTTCCCCGTCGGCCAGCAGCGGTTCGTCCATGATGATGCCGCCGACCTGGTTCTGGCCGGGGATCTCGGCGGCAGTGAATATTCCGGCCACACCCGGAGCCGTTCCCGCCCTGTCGACCTCCAGCTTCACGATGCGGCCGTGGGCGACCGGCGATGTCAGCACGGCGGCATGGAGCAGGCCGGGAAAGGCGTCGAGATCGTCGACGTAGAGCGTCTCGCCGCGCGGGTGGAAAAAAACGTCGTTCTGCTTCACGGCAGGTCTCCGGCCTGCAGCTTCCCCGGGAAAAGCTCCAGGAAATGGGCGAAGAGCAGGCGGCCCAGCAGCGCCTGTTTGTAGACGGCGGCGCCGCGCACATCGCTGATGGGGGCGGTCTCCGACCCGGCGACGGCAATAAATTCCCTGACGGTCTCTGCCGAGACCTGCCGGCCGGCGAGAAAGGCCGACGCTGCCCGCAAATAAAGCGGCACCGGCGCCACCCCGCCCGCCGAAACATGGGCCGCGGCAATGCGCTCCCCGTCCATCTCCAGGCCGATGGCCGAATTCACCGAGGCAATGTCCTGGCGCTTGCGGCGGGCGACTTTCTCGAAATGGAACAGGATGCCGTCGCGGCACAGCGGCACGCTCACCCAGGCCGCCAATTCGCCCGGCTGCAGGTCCGTCTTCTTGTAGCCCAGGAAGAACTCGCTCAGTTTCCGCTCCCGGGTCGCGGCATCCCGGCGCAGGCCGATGGCGGCATCGAGGGCCAGGAGGATGACGCTCAGGTCGCCGATGGGCGAGGCATTGACGATGTTGCCGCCGACGGTGGCGCGGTTGCGCACCTGGGTGGCGGAGACCTGGCGCAGGAAGCCGGCCAGCGGCGGGAAGGCGGCAGCCAGCAGCCGTGATTCCATCAGGTCGGAGACGGTGGCGGCGGCGCCAATGAAGATGCGCTCGGCTTCGGGCCAGATGGCGGCGAACCCCTCACGGCGCGACATCAGGTCCAGTTCCTTGCCGGCGAGCCCGGGGCCGCGCTGCACGTAGAGATCGGTGCCGCCGGCCATGACCACGGCGTCCCCTGGCTGCCTTACGCTCTTCCCGGCAACGGCCGCGGGCAGTTCCTTCAGGCGTACGGGGATGGCGGCGAAATAGGCGGGGACGACGCCGGCGGCGATCAGCGCCGGCAGGCGCTCGCCGGGGTCCTGCGGCAGCCGGCCCACTTCGTGCAGTAGCCGCCTGACGGCGCGGCGGATCGCCGTGTAGCCGGTGCAGCGGCAGATATTGCCCTCGATGGCGGTGACGGCGTCGTCCAAATTCAAGCCGGCATCCTCGAGCAGGAAGGCGGTCAGGCTGACGACGAGCCCCGGCGTGCAGAAACCGCACTGGCTGGCTCCCTCGCTGACGAAGGCCTGTTGTACCGGCGTCAGTCCCGATGGGCTCCGCCCATCGGGATTCAGTCCTTCGATGGTGACCACGTGGCATCCGGCGGCGTCGGCCAGGGGAAAGAGGCAGGAGGCGACGGCGCGGTAGCGCAGGCCCTGCGCGCCGGGCGTGCCCAGCAGCACGGTGCAGGCGCCGCAATCGCCCTCGCGGCAGCCGACGTGCGTTCCGGTCAGGCGCTGGTCGTCGCGGATGAAGTCGACCAGGGCGGTCCCGGCCGGCAGGGCAACGCGCACCTCGCGGTCGTTGAGGATGAAGACCGTTTTGGCGGCCATTCCGCCTTACCAGCCGGAGGCGATGAGCCAGACGGTCAGCCCCCAGCAGGCCAGGGCGCCGGCGGCGGCCAGCGGCGCGAACAGGGGCTTTCGGGCCAGCCACAACGGCAGCAGCCGTTTTTCCAGTTTCCGCCCCAGGGCATAACCCAGCGGGAACAGGGCCGCGCCCAGCAGGGCGGCCGGCGCGACGCGCGTCAGCAAGTAGCTGGCCGCGCCTCCGGCGTAGCGGAAAGAGAGCAGGTGGGCGCAGGGGGCGACGAAGCGGCCCAGGGCGAAGAACGCCGCGCTGCCGGCGCATGCGGCCATGCCGGCCACGGCGCCCTGCATATTGCCGTTGCCGGCGATCTTTTTCCTGGCCAGGCTGACGCCGGCGAACAGGAAGGCGCCGTTGAGCAATAGGGCCAGGTGGGAGTTGGCCTGGCAGAAGACGGGCAGGCCCAGCAGCGGCGAGGCCAGCCACTTGGCGAAAACGGCCATGAGAGCGATGCCGGGGATGATGCGCGCCTGCTTGAAGATCGCCAGCCCCAGGGCCATGACGGCGAAGCCGGCGCCGGTGACGACGGGGCTGCGCGGCAGGCCGACATCCCTGGCCAGGCCGCCCAGCAGCGATTCCGCCAGGCCCAGGAGGGCGCCCAGTGCCAGGACGACCAGCAGATAGAATTTCCAGGAAAACGTCTCGTTGTTGCCGGACATGCGCACCTCGTAGAGCCGGTTGAAAACCTGGCTTATCTTAACGACCTGGAGCCGATTTGTCAACGCGAGGAGAAGGATGACTCGGCGTAAGGCGCAGGGTGAAAGAAAGGTATTCATAGGACTAAAATTCCAAATTCCAATCACCAAATAATCCAAACGAAGAAAGGGCATGTAATTTCAAGGGGGATTTTGTTTTGGAAATTGGAATTTGGAGCTTGGAATTTGTTTGTTATTTGGAATTTCGGATCACTCTTGTCCTAAGAAAAATCTCAGATCTCAAATAGAACCCTTTGTTTATCGGGCTCATGAGGCAGTTTGAAGTGGTTGGGACTTAATCTGAGCAA
>DCVK01000003.1 GCA_002335385.1 Candidatus Aminicenantes bacterium UBA2190 | reverse complement strand
TACACAACATTTGACAATATCTCCCAATTTCCCAATGACCCAAATAAAAAAAAAGAGACTTGAAAGGGTTCTTGTTTTGGACATTGGATTTTGGAACTTGTGGTTTGGATTTGTTCTTGCTTGTCACGCGTCACGCGTCACTCGTTACGGAGCGGGCGCTTCGCCCTAGATCAGCGGCCAGGTCTGGGTGGGCAGGTAGAAGATCATCTCCACCTGCGTGCCGACCCCCTTCTCGGAGATGATCACCAGCTTGTCGGCGAAGCGCTTCATGTTGGCGATGCCCATGCCGGCCCCGAAGCCGCGCTCGCGGATATGGTCGGGGGCGGTGGAGTAGCCCTCCTTCATGGCCTTGTCCAGGTCCTCGATGCCGACGCCGTTGTCCACCACGCGCACGATGAAGCGGTCCTCGTCCTGGAAGAAATAGATGTCGCCGTGGCCCTTGCTGTGGATGACCACGTTGGTCTCGGCCTCGTAGGTGGCCACGCCGACGCGGCGCACGATGTCGTTGTGGAAGTTCTTGCCGGCCAGGAACTGCTTGAGCATGGCCGCGCCGCTGCCGGCGGCGTCGATGTCGCCGCTGTCGATGCCGTAGTGGAAGTTGGCCTCCTCGGCGTTCAGCTTCTCGCCGGTAATGGAGGAGTACTCGGTGTTCAGGGTGCTGGTGCGCTTCTGGTCGTGGATGTAGATGAGATTGAACTTCTCCAGGATGCCGTGCAGGATGTCTTCCTTGCTGATGATGCCGCAGACGCGCCCGTCGTCCTCCACGACCGGGAAGCGGCCGAACTTGAAGCTCTCGAACTTGTCCACCACCGCGGCCAGCGGGTCGTCCCGGCGCAGGGTCACGACGTCGGCGGACATGATGCGGCGGATGGGGTCGTTGATCGTGTTGAACTCCAGGGCGTGGATGATGTCCTCGATGCTGATGATGCCCACCAGGTGCCGGTTCTCGTCGACCACCGGCATGCCCGAGATCTTCTTGATCTTCATCAGCTCCTTGGCGTGGGCGATCTTCTTGTCGGCGGCGATCTCCACCACCCGGGTGCTCATGATGTCGCCGGCCTTCAGGTCTTCGAAAATGGCGGCGTAGCGGGATAAGTTATTCCTTTCCGGCATCGGCGCCCCGCAGGCCCATGGCATAGATCTTGCCGCAGGAGGAATAGAGATAGCCGCGGGTGCGCAGCAGCAGGAAGTTGTTCTCGCGCGCGTAGGCGATGGTCTCGGGTGCGACGTTCTTGCCGCGCACCACGACGAGCCCCAGCAGGTCGGTGACCAGGGCGGAGCGGATCACCTGCGGATAGGTGTAGCCGGTCAGCACGACCATGCCCGGCTGCGTCAGGGCCAGGATGTCGCTGATCATGTCGCTGGCGCCGACCGACCTCACCTCCTCGTCCAGCTTGTTCTCGCCGGAGAGAATCTCGGCGTCCAGCAGTGCCACGATGTCGCGTACCCTGATCATGTTCCTGTTCCTTCCTCCGCGCAGGCGGGTGCTTCAGTTCTCGCTGTAGATCTCCTTTTCGTACTCGGTCTCCAGGCGCAGCTTGTGCTTGGCCTCCTCCTGGGCGAGGGCCAGGAAGGTGTCGCGCAGCCGGTCGTCCTGGGCCATGGCCGCCAGGTCGTTGTACAGCTTGAACGAGGCCTTTTCGCGGCGCATGGCCACGATCAGCGCTTCCTGGTAGTCCATCTCCGGGGTGGGGGTGATGTCGACCAGGTAGTCGACGATCTTGAGGTCGGTCACCTGCCGGGCCGCCGGTTGGAAGATGCTGCCGCTTTTGACGCGCTGCAGCTTCTCCTTGTGCTTGTTCTCCTCGCCGGCGAAACGGATGAACTCTTCGCTCAGGGCCTTGCTTTCGAGCTTTTCCGCCCATTCCAGGTAGAACAGCCGCGCCTCCTCCTCCTTCTCGATGGCGAAATCCAGCACTTCGTCCGCCGACTTGAAGGTGGAGATCACGTCCATGGGCTGGTTGCAGCAGACCAGCTGCCCCTTGCCCTCGGCGATCACCTTGACGATCTTGCCGCATATGGAACACTTGTAAAATTCGCTCATGGCCACCTCCGGGATTATGCAGAGTCGCATTGTAGCAAAGATGGAACTTTTCTGCAATCGCCGGCTGTTTCAAGTGAAAAGTGAATAGTGAATAGTGAAAAGTGAAAAGTGGACGGAATGCTATCGAGCGTTGACTTTCCCGCCCGGCCTCCTGCCCTTCACTTGGCCCTGGGGCGCGGTACGCGGTAAATAAAATTATGACGCAAATTATTTCTTGACTTTTCCTCATAATTTTAATAAACTAGCAATCTGAAATTGATCCGGGGCGGCCCGCGCCCGGGATTCGTTTTTTTGGGGCTGGAGGAAGCAGGCCATCCCTGCCGATTATCCCTCGGTCCCAGGAGAAATGAGATGCTGGTCAAAGAAGTCGCCGACAAGCTGGATTTGAAGATCCTGGCCGCGGGCCGGGAGCAGGAGGTCACCAGCGGCTATGTGTCCGACCTGCTCTCCGACGTCATCGCCAATGCCGAGGAGGGCTGCCTGTGGATTACCGTGCAGCGCCACCTGAACATCGTCGCCGTGGCCCAGCTGAAGAAGCTGGCGGGTATCGTCCTCAGCCGCGGCAGCGAGCCCGAGCCCCCCGTGCTGGCCCGGGCGGAGCAGGAAGGTCTTTTCATCCTCGGCAGCGCCGACGACTCCTTCACCGTCGCCGGCAAGCTCTATGCCCTGCTCTGCCCCGGTCGATGACGCGCTGGTCCCAGGCTCGTCCTTTGCGAATCACTAGGTTTCTTCATAGATAGGAGGCTCGCCATGGAAGCTCAAGCGCTCCATATCCCGGACAACGAACAGTACCGGGAGCTGAAACGGTTCATCGACGCCAGCCGCGAGGTCCCCGGCCCCCTGATCCAGGTCCTGCACCGGGCGCAAAAGATCTTCGGCTACCTGCCGCTGGAGGTCCAGCATTTCGTCGCCCGCGAGCTCAACGTGTCCCTCTCCAGGGTATTCGGCGTGGTCACCTTCTACAACTTTTTCCGCATGGACCCTATCGGCGACCATATCGTCAACATGTGCCTGGGAACGGCCTGCCACGTAAAGGGCGCTTCGGAGATCATCAAGGCCCTGGAGAAGGAGCTGGGCATCCAGGTGGGGGGCACCACCGCCGACCGCTTCTATACCCTGTCCACGGCCCGCTGCTTCGGTGCCTGCGGACTGGCGCCGGTGCTGATGCTCGACGAGGAGGTGCACGGCCGCCTCAATCCCCAGAAGGCCGTCCAGATCCTGCGCGAAATGAAGGCCCGGACCGCGGCCGCCGCCCGGGAAGGCGTCGTCAAAGACAAGGAGGAAAAATGAAACTCGAGGACCTGAAGAAGATAAGGGAAAAAACGGAGAAGGACATGCTGCTGCGCGCCGCCAAGACGCGGCTGCGGGTGGTGGTGGGCATGGGCACGAGTGGCATCGCCGCCGGCGCCCGCGAGACGCTGAAGGCCTTCCTGGACGAGATCGAAAAGCGCGACCTGCGCGACGTCATCGTCACCCAGGCCGGCGAGCGCGGCCTCAGCTCCCACGAGCCGATCGTCACCGTCAGCGAGGAGGGCAAGCCGTCGGTGGTCTACGGCAACGTCACGGGCGAGTTGGCCCGCAAGATCGTCGCCGAGCACCTGGTCAACGGCAACCCGGTATCCGCATCCATCATCGAAGTCAAGGAATAACAGCGAGGGCGTCATGAACAAACGGCTGGACGTGCTGATCTGCGGCGGCGGTGCCTGCATCTCCTCCCACAGCCATGAATTCAAGAAAAAACTGCTGGAAGAAATAGAGAAGAGCGGCCTGAGCGAGGAGATCAACGTCGTGGAGACCGGCTGCATGGGTCCCTGCGAGCTGGGGCCGGTCATGGTCGTCTATCCGGACGGCTCCTTCTACATCAAGCTTAAGGATGAGGATGCCGCCACGATCGTCCAGGAGCACTTCCTCAAGGGCCGGCCGGTGTTGGAGCACTTGTGGCAGGCGCCCGAGGCGCGCAAGATCGTCGAGCAGAAGAAGCAGGTGCCGTTCTTCGAGAAGCAGCTGAAGATCGTCCTTTCCAACTGCG
This sequence comes from Candidatus Aminicenantes bacterium UBA2190, assembly GCA_002335385.1. GTDB lineage: Bacteria > Acidobacteriota > Aminicenantia > UBA2199 > UBA2199 > UBA2199. Next base: position 9,556 of record DCVK01000003.1, on the reverse strand, counting down.
GCCGCATCGACCCGGAGAACGTCGGCGAGTATATCGCCCAGCGCGGCTACGAGGCCCTGGGCTCGGCGCTGACCCGGATGACCCGCGAGCAGGTGATCGACGTCATGACCCGGTCGGGCCTGCGCGGCCGCGGCGGCGCCGGCTTCTCCACCGGCCTGAAGTGGAAGTTCGCCTACGACAGCCCGGGCGGCCAGAAATACGTCCTGTGCAACGCCGACGAGGGCGATCCCGGCGCCTTCATGGACCGCGCCGTGCTCGAGGGTGACCCGCATTCCGTGCTCGAGGGCATGGCCATCGCCGGCTATGCCATCGGCGCCGACAAGGGCTACATCTATGTGCGCGCCGAATACCCCCTGGCCATCGAACGGCTGAACACGGCCATCGCCCAGGCCCGCGAAATGGGGCTGCTGGGCAGGAACATTTTCGAGACCGACTTCCATTTCGACGTCGAGTTGCGCATGGGCGCCGGCGCCTTCGTCTGCGGCGAGGAGACGGCGCTGATGGCCTCGGTCGAAGGGCTGCGCGGCCAGCCGCGCCCCAAGCCGCCTTTCCCGGCAGTCAAGGGGCTGTGGGGCAAGCCCTCGGTGATCAACAACGTCGAGACCCTGGCCACCATCCGCCACATCATTCTCAACGGCTGGGAGTGGTTCGCGGCCATCGGCACCGAGAAAAGCAAGGGCACCAAGGTCTTCGCCCTCTCGGGCAAGGTGACCAACACCGGCCTGGTGGAGGTGCCCATGGGCATCACCCTGGGCGAGCTGGTCTTCGACATCGGCGGCGGCATCCCCGGCGGCAAGGCCTTCAAGGCGGCCCAGACCGGGGGGCCCTCCGGCGGCTGCATCCCGGCCAAGTATCTCAACACGCCGCTGGACTACGAGTCGCTGAAGCAGCTGGGCTCGATCATGGGCTCGGGCGGACTGATCGTCCTGGACGAGGACAGCTGCATGGTCAACATGGCCAAGTACTTCCTCGAGTTCTCGCTCGAGGAGTCGTGCGGCCAGTGCGTCCCCTGCCGCGTCGGGCTGAAGCAGATGCACTCCCTGCTGGAGAAGATCACCAATGGCACGGGCTCCATGGCGGACCTGGAAAATCTGGAAAGCCTGGCCTACACGGTGCGCGCCACCTCGCTGTGCGGCCTCGGGCAGGCCGCTCCCAACCCGGTCATCTCGACCATCAAGTACTTCAAGCACGAATACATCGAGCACATCCAGGACCAGCGCTGCTCGGCCGGCGTCTGCGCCGCCCTCTTCGCGGCGCCCTGCGTCAACGCCTGCCCGGCGGGCGTGGACGCCGCCTCCTACGTCTCGCACATGGGCGACGGCCGCCGCCGCGAAGCCTACTACCAGCACATGCAGAACAACCCCTTCCCCATCGTCTGCGGGCGCGTCTGCCCCGCGTTCTGCGAGAAGAAGTGCTCGCGCGGCAAGTACGACCAGCCACTGGCCATCCGCGAGATCAAGCGCCTGTTCGCCGACTGGGCCATCGACGAGGGGCTGGGCTTCGCCCCGCCACAGAAGCCCCACCAGGAGAAGGTGGCCGTGGTCGGCGCCGGCCCGGCGGGGCTGGCCTGCGCCTTCTACCTGACGCGTCTGGGCTACAAGCCGGTGGTTTATGAGGCCCTGAAGGTGGCCGGCGGCATGATGAAGGTGGGCATCCCCGATTTTCGCCTGCCCAAGGACAAGCTGCAGGCCGAGATCGCCGTGATCGAAAGGTCCGGCGTCGAGATCAAGTACAACTCGCCGGTGGCGCTGGTCGAGGACCTGCAGAAGAAGGGCTATCGCGCCGTGTTCATCGGCAGCGGCGCCCACCAGGCGCAGAAGTTGAACATCGATGGCAACGGGCTCAAGGGAGTTTACTCCGGGATCGACTTCCTGCGCGAGGTCAACCTGGGCAGCAAGGTGAACCTCGGTGACGACGTGGTCGTCATCGGCGGCGGTTCCACCGCCATGGACGCCGCGCGCATGGCCCGCCGCCTGGGCGTGCGCAACGTGCGCCTGGTCTACCGGCGCACGCGCAACGAGATGCCGGCCCAGCTGGAAGAATTGATTGGCGCCGAAGAGGAAGGCGTGGAGATGGATTTCCTGGTCAACCCGCTCCAGGTCGTCGGCAAGGCCGGCAAGGTCAGTGGCCTGCACTGCATCAAGACCGACCTGGCCGACTTCGACGACTCGGGCCGCCGGCGGCCGGTGCCGGTCGAGGGCAGCGAGTACACCATCCGCGCCAGCGCCGTCATCTACTGCCTGGGGCAGAAGCTCAGCCTGGGGCTCACCGGCGGCAAGCTCGACCTGGACCGGCGCGGCCACATCGCCGTCGATGCCCGCACCATGGCCACCAGCATGGACGGCGTGTTCGCCGGCGGCGATGCCGTCAATCCCTCGACCGTCATCGAGAGCGTGGCCCAGGGCCGCATGGCGGCCATGGCCATCGACCGCTTCTTCGGGCGTCCGGGCAGCCTGTACGACCAGCCGCGCCAGGTGGTCGAAGTGCACTATGACGAGGAGGCCTATCTGAAGACCATCGCCCGCAAGGAGCCGCACCTAGAGGACGCGGAGAAGCGCGTCGCCGACCCGGGGCTGGAGGTCAGCCGCGGCCTGACCCTGGACGAGGCCATCGAGGAAGCCCGGCGCTGCCTGCACTGCGACCGCGGCCAGGGGCCGGAGAAGGAGTCCGTCGCCAGCGAGGCGGTGGCGATCGAAGCGATGCTGTGAGGTATGCATGAAGCCTGAAAAGATCCTCAAACGATACGCATGCTCGGCCGACAACCTGCTGGCCATCCTGCACGACCTGCAGGACGCCAGTCCCGAGCATTACCTGTGCGACGCCGACCTGCGCGCCGTCGCCGACTACCTCGGGCTGGCCTACAGTTTCGTGTACGGCGTGGCCACGTTCTACACCATGTACAGCCTGAAGCCGCGGGGCAAGAACCTCATCCGCATCTGCCAGTCCCCTCCCTGCCACCTGCTGGGCGCGTCGACCATCTCGCGCGAGCTGATGCGGCTGCTGGGCGTCGGTTTCGGCGAGACCACCCCCGACAAGCTCTTTACCCTGGAGATGACCTCCTGCCTCGGGGTGTGCGGCGTGGCGCCGGCCATGATGGTCAACGACCGCGTGTACGGCAACCTGACGAAAGAGCGCATCGCCGGGATCATCGCCGATCTGAGGAGGGCCCAATGAGCGTCTTTCGCACCCATGTCCTGCTGCCGGTCGACGAGGGAACGGCCCAGGCCGGGGTCTTCGAGGTCAAGCGCCGGCTGGAGAAGGAACTGCAGGCGCGGAAGTTGCAGGGCGAGGTCAAGGTCCTGGAGAGCGGCAGCGTCGGCATCGTCGGCAGGGGAGTGATCCTGGCCGTCTATCCCGACCGCATGGTTTATTTCAACATCCACGAGGACGACATCCCGCGCATCATCGACGAGCACCTGCTCAAGGGGCGGGTGGTCGCCGGGCTGGAGCATGCCCCGGTCGCGGCCATGGCCGCGGGAACGGCGGGCGCCAGGGTGGGGCTGACGCGCGAGCAACGCCGCATCGTTCTGGACAAGGCCTGGACGGTCGATCCCGAGAACATCAACGAGGTCCTGGCCACCGGCGGCTACAAGGCCCTGGAAAGGATTTTCACGGAAAAGAGCTCCCCCGAGGCCGTGATCGAGGAGATCAAGAAGTCGGGGCTGCGCGGCCGCGGCGGCGCGGGTTTCCCGACCGGCATGAAGTGGGAATTCACGCGCAAGGCGGCCGGCGAAGACAAGTATGTCATCTGCAACGCCGACGAGGGCGAGCCGGGCACCTTCAAGGACCGGCTGATCCTCGAGGGTGACCCGCACAAGCTGATCGAGGCCATGACCATCGCCGGCTATGCCATCGGCGCCAGCCGGGGCTTCGTCTATATCCGCGGCGAATACCAGCTCTCCATCGAGCGGCTGGGCAAGGCCATCGCCCAGGCGAACGAATACGGCCTGCTGGGAAAGAACATCCTGGAGAGCGGTTTCTCATTCGAGCTGGAGATCAAGAAGGGGGCTGGCGCCTACGTCTGCGGCGAGGAGACGGCGCTGATCGAGTCCCTGGAAGGCAAGCGCGGCAACCCGCGCGTCAAGCCGCCCTACCCGGTGACGCACGGCCTGTGGCAGAAGCCGACGGCGGTGAACAACGTCGAAACGCTGGCCAACGTGCCGGCCATCATCGCCAACGGCGCCGAGTGGTTCCGCAGGATCGGCACCGACAAGTGCCCGGGCACCAAGGTGTTCACCATCCTTGGCCACGTCGAGTACCCGGGGCTGGTCGAGACCGACATGGGCACACCGCTCAGGGAGATCATCTTCGGCTACGGCGGCGGCATCCGCGGCGGCAAGAAGTTCAAGGCCGCATTGCTCGGCGGCGCTGCCGGCGTCTTCCTGTCGGAGAAGCTGCTGGACGTGAGGATGGACTTTGAGAGCCTGAAGGAGAACAAGGCGGTGCTCGGCTCGGGCGCCGTGCTGGTGATGGACGAGGGGACATCGATCGCCGACATGCTCTTCTCCATCGCCAAGTTCTTCGCCCACGAGAGTTGCGGCCAGTGCGCCCCCTGCCGCATCGGTACCCGGCAGATCCTGAACATCGCCTACCGCATCCGCCAGGGTAATGGGCGGGCTGGCGATGCCGAGACCATGCTGCGCCTGGCCGAAACGATGTTCAAGTCATCGCTCTGCCCGCTGGGACAGTCGCTGATCATGCCGGTCAGGAGCGCGCTGGAAAATTTCAAGGAAGAATTTGCTCTGGCCGGCGGCCAGGCCGTGAAATCATAAGGAGGCATCCATGTCGGAAATGGTAACGATTCGCATCGATGGAAAGGAGATCCAGGCGGCCAAGGGCGACAACCTGCTCAAGGTGGCCAGGGACAACGGTTTTGACATCCCCGGCCTGTGCTTTTATGAGAAGATCACCCCCACCGGCGACTGCCGGCTGTGCATGGTCAAGATAGAAGGGCGCCCCGGCATGGTCGCCTCCTGCCTGGTCAAGGTGGAAGCGGGGATGAACGTGACCGCCTTCGACCAGCAGCTGGAGGAGACGCGCAAGATGCTGGCCGACGTGCTCCTCTCCGAGCATAACGACGACTGCATCACCTGCGAGCGCGACGGCGACTGCGGCATCCAGGACCTGGCCTTCCGCTACGGCCTGGACACGCCCAAGCGCACGTTCGCCCCGGTCTGGCAGGAGATCCCCCAGGCCCCCGACAGCACGGCGCCGGTCCTGTTCTATGATTCCTCGAAGTGCATCAAGTGCGAACGCTGCGTCAAGGCCTGCACCGAGATCCAGGGCAAGGGCGTGCTGAGCATGGCCCAGCGCGGTATTCACAGCCACGTCGTGGCCGGCACCGGCGAGTGGTCGGGTTCGGAATGCGACGGCTGCGGCGAATGCGTCCAGGCCTGCCCGGTCGGCGCCCTGATGGAAAAGCCGCTTTATGGCGGCCGCATCAAGAAGAAGGACGTCGAGCGCAAGGTGGTCACGACCTGCCCCTACTGCGGCGTCGGCTGCCAACTCGAGCTCTGGATCAAGAACGACAAGATCGCCAAGGTGAAAGGGGCCGATTCCGTGCCCAACTTCGGCGCCGCCTGCGTCAAGGGGCGCTTCGGCCTCGATTTCGTCCAGCGTCCCGACCGCCTGACCAAGCCCCTGGTGCGCAAGCACGGCAAGCTGGTGGAAAGCACCTGGGACGAGGCTCTCGACCTGGTGGCCGAAAAACTCGGCGCCATCAAGAAAGAGCACGGCCCCGCCGCCCTGGCCGGGCTCTCTTCGGCCAAGTGCACCAACGAAGAGAATTTCGTCTTCCAGAAGTTCGTGCGCACCGCCTTCGGCTCCAACAACGTCGACCATTGCGCCCGCCTGTGCCACGCCTCCACCGTCGCCGGCCTGGCCCGCTCATTCGGCTCCGGCGCCATGACCAACTCCATCGCGGAACTGGAGCAGGCCGAAGTCATCCTGGTCACCGGCTCCAACACCACCGAAACCCACCCGGTCATCGCCACGCGCATCAAGAAGGCCGTCCTCTTCCACGGCGCCAAGCTGATCGTCATCGACCCGCGCAAAATCGACCTGGTCAAATATACCGAGAAGTACGGCGGCCTGTGGCTGCGCCAGAAGAACGGCAGCGACGTGGCCTGGGCCAACGGCTTGATGAACATCATCATCCAGGAGAATCTGCTCGCCGAGGAGTTCGTCAAGACCCGCACCGAGGATTTCGAGGCCTTCAAGAAGGTCGTTTCCGCCTATAGCCCCGACAAGGTGGAGAAGATCACCGGCATCCCCGCCGAGCAGTTGCGCCAGGCCGCCCGCCTCTACGCCGGCGCCAAGTGCGCTTCCATCGTCTATTCGATGGGCATCACCCAGCACACCACCGGCACCGACAACGTCATGTCCATTGCCAACCTGGCCATGCTCACCGGCAACCTGGGCAAGGAATCGGCCGGCGTCAACCCGCTGCGCGGCCAGAACAACGTGCAGGGTTCGTGCGACATGGGCGCCCTGCCCAACGTGTTCCCCGGCTACCAGGCGGTGACCGATGCCGCCCTGCGCGAGAAGTTCGAGAAGGCCTGGAACGTCAAGCTCGATGACAAGGTCGGCCTGACCATCGTCGAGATCATGCACCAGGCCACCGCGGGCAAGATCAAGGGGCTGTACATCATGGGCGAGAACCCCATGATCTCAGACCCCGACCTCGGCCATGTCAAGCAGGCCCTGGAAAATCTGGATTTCCTTGTGGTGCAGGACATCTTCCTGACCGAGACCGCCGAGCTGGCCGACGTGGTGCTGCCGGTGGCCTCTTTCGCCGAGAAGCAGGGGACCTTCACCAATACCGAGCGCCGCTCGCTGTGGGTGGAAAAGGCCGTCCCGGCTCCCGGCGAAGCCCGCATCGATTGGGAGGTCATCCGCGACGTCAGTACGCGCATGGGCTACAAGATGGAATACCAGTCCATCAAGGACATCATCGACGAGGTCAACAAGATGGTGCCGCAGTACGCCGGCATCACTTTCGAGCGCCTCATGCGCGGCGAAAAGCTGCAGTGGCCCTGCCCCAACCCCGAGCACCCGGGGACGAAGTTCCTGCACCGCGACAAGTTCACCCGCGGCCTGGGCAAGTTCTTCGCCATCGACTACATCCCGCCCGCGGAATGGCCCGACGCCAAGTATCCCTTCCTGCTGTCCACCGGCCGCCTGCTCTATCACTACCACACCGGCAGCATGAGCCGGCGCACCGAGGCCCTGCCGCAGTACGTCCCCGGCCCCTTCATGGAGATGCATGCGCTGGACATGAAGAAGCTGGGCATCGTCAGCGGTGAAAAAGTCAAGGTCTCGTCGCGGCGCGGCTCGATCGTCATCGAGGCGCGCGAAAGCGACCGCGTCGACGAGGGCTCGGTGTTCATCACCTTCCACTTCGCCGAGGCCGCGGCCAACATGCTGACCAACGACGCCCTCGACCCCATCGCCAAGATCCCCGAGTTCAAAGTGGCGGCCTGCCAGATAGAAAAAATAATTTCATAAAAAAGAGGAGGAACAATGGAGTACGACTGCAAGGGTCCGGCCATGGTGGCCGCGGACCTGAACGAGACCATCTGCGTTAAGAAAACCACCAACAGCTGGTTCAAGCTGCTGGTGCTGGGCATCCTGGCCGGCGCTTACATCGGCTTCGGCGGCGAGCTTTCGAACATGGTCGGGCATGACGCGGCGACCTTCGTCGGCGCCGGCCTGGCCGCCTTCATCAAGGGTGCGGTCTTTTCCGTCGGCCTGATGCTGGTCGTTATCGCCGGCGCCGAATTGTTCACCGGCAACACCATGATCACCATGTCGGTGCTGGACGGCAAGGCCAAGTTCAGCGGCCTGCTGTACAACTGGTCGATCGTTTACGTGGCCAACTTCATTGGTTCGATGCTGATGGTTTATATCATGTTCGGCAGCGGGCTGCTGGAAGGCGGCAATGTGGCCGTGGGCGTCTCGGCGCTGAAGACCGCCGCTGCCAAAGCCAGCCTCGACTTCGGGCCCGCCTTCTTCCGCGGCATCCTCTGCAACTGGCTGGTCTGCCTGGCCGTCTGGATGGCGCTGACCTCACGCAACACCATCGGCAAGATCTGGGCCATCTTCTTCCCGATCATGGCTTTCATCGCCTCGGGCTTCGAGCACAGCATCGCCAACATGTACATCATCCCCATTGGCATCATGCTCAAAGGGGTGAACGAAGTCGTAGCCGCCGCCAGTGCCGCCGGCCTCTCGCCGGACAAGCTGGCCAATGTCAGCTGGTACGGCTTCGCCGTCAAGAACCTGATCCCGGTCACGCTGGGCAACATCGTCGGCGGCGGCTTCTTCGTCGCCACGCTGTACTGGTTCGCCTACATCCGCAAGCCCAAGAAGGTCGCCTAGTTCTTTTTCGCAACATCCAGGGCCGTGTCCGCGAGGACCGGCCCTTTTTTTTAAGGAAGAATTATTGGTGACGCGTAACGAGTAGCGCGTGACGAGGAATGACGGAACTCGGCGTAAGGCGCAGGGCATGAGGCATAAGGCATGAGCGAAGAAGATATAGCGGTCGGCGCAAGAAAAAATAAAGGTATTAATAGGACTCAAATTCCAAATCCCAAGCACCAAATTCCAAATTCCAATTACCCAATGACCAAAACGAAGAAAATTCCCTGCAAGGTGCTTTCGTTTTGGAAATTGGAATTTGGAATTTAGATATTGTTTGTTATTTGGAATTTGGGATTTGGAATTTAAGTCTTCTTATTGCTCTCTGGCCGTCAACCGTAAACCGATTGCTTTCATTTCCTGTTAACACGAACACTTGTCTTTGTATTGGTCCGGCTGACACTGACACTGGTGCTTCAGGTCTTTAAATTCTGAAACAGCCGCACCAGCTGGGTGCGGTTGCCGACGCCCAGCTTTTTCAGGACATGGTGAACGTGGATCTTGACCGTGCTCAGTTCGATGAACAGCTTCTCGCCGATCTCCTTGTTGCTCAGCCCCTTGAGCATCAGCAGCGCGATCTCGCGCTCGCGCGGTGAAATGGTGCAGCGGTCGAACAGCTGCTCCATGGCCTCCGCGGTCTGCACCTTGGCCGCCAGGCGGCGGAGGTGGGTGCGGTTCCATTCGAAAGCCAGCAGGCCGGTCGCGAGCGCCAGCAGCGACAGGAACCACCACGACTTCCACCAGGGGCCGCGGACATGGATGACCAGCCGCGCCTCCTGGTCGCTCCACTGGCCGTCGCTGCTGGAGCCGCGCACGCGCAGGACGTAGCGGCCCGGCGACAGGGTGGAGAAGGAGACGGAGCGATGGCGGGCGTCGGTCTCGATCCAGTCGTCGGTCAGCCCCTCCAGCATGTAGGCGTAGCGGTTCTTCATGGGCGCCGCGTAGTCCAGGGCGGCGAATTCCAGGGAAAACAGGTAGTCCTTGGGATAGAGGACGATCTCGTCGGTCTCCCAGATCGGCTTGTCCAGCTTGACTTCCCTGTTCAGCACCTTGAACGAGGTGATCCGGACCGGGGGGACGAACGTGTTGTCCAGGATGTCCTGCGGGAAAAAGTAATTGAGGCCGTTGGTGCCGCCGA
>DCVK01000006.1 GCA_002335385.1 Candidatus Aminicenantes bacterium UBA2190 | reverse complement strand
CCTGACAGCCGATTAGAGTATACTTCAACTACACCTCTTCTCTCAAAGAGCGAATTTCATTTGACAGCAAGTGTTTTTCCATTTACAATTTTTTGAAGTGACAATAAGATTTGAAAAACAATTGGAAAGGTGAAAATGATAAAAGTAAGAGTCTATGAAAAAAAATCAGAGAAGGTTTTTTTTGCAGAAATTGATAGAAGAAATGGAACCGCAGTGGTTTTTCGAGATGGGATAAAAGATGAAATGACTTTAGTACAACTAGACGAAGAATATGGATTGGTGAATGAAGAATTTGCCACTGAAGAAGATAAATAAAAACAGATAACCCAAAATCGAGATTATGAACATTTATATTGATGAGGCTGGTTCATTTGTGGTTCCGGAAGACAAAGCTAATTCAATTTCAGGTGTAGGCGCATTGATAATTCCTGAGGCCCTTGGAGCAGAACTTTTTTCTAAATTTCAAAAAATCAAAATTGACCTTGGATTCGATAATAAGGAAATAAAAGGAAGAGATTTGAATGAATCTCAAGTTTCTGAAATTATCTATTTTTTGAGGCGATATGACATTATTTTTGAAATAACTGTAATTGATATGGCCCTTCATACCGACGAGATTATTTCAGCCCATAAAGCACGTCAGATAGAGTTGTTATCAGAAGATAATCCAATCGAAACACTGACCGAATTTGTTGCTGCACGCATTAGTCGGATGCAAGGTCAATTATCAATTTTATCCAACCAACTATATGTTCAATATGTTTGTATGTTTCAATTGCTTTCAAATGTTTTCAACAAATCTACTTTTTACTATTCTCAGCGACTTCCGAGTGAACTCGCTAACTTCAGATGGTATGTTGACGCAAAAAATACAAAAATAACCTCATATGAAGAACTTCTGATGGATTCTATTGGGCCTGCCTTACAAAGTATATCAATTGAAAAAAAATTCCCTCAATTGAAAAATGCGGATTATTCATATTTTGAGAAATATTTGAAAACCTCTTCTTCTCCCCCAAAACACCTTCAAAAAGCCTTTGGTGATGTTTCCCCCTTTGAGTATGTCGACATTACTGATATATTTCGTAACAATTTATCGTATGTTCCATCAGATACAAATCTAGGAATACAACTAGCCGATATTCTAACTACTTCAATCAGAAGAGCGATGAATAATACCCTTCAGATTGATGGTTGGAAAGATATCGGCGCGCTGATGGTCCAATCGGTGGAACAAGGGAAAAAATCGATGCAATTAGTTCATTTATATACTAATGGGAAGATAAATGCTCCATATTGCCAAGTAGTCGAAATAACAAATAGAATGAGTAAATAGTTGATGAAATAGGGCAGTTGAATCACTGTAGCAATCGCTGTAGCAACGATTCGCTTTTATTCGTTATTTTCTAACAGACAGATGAGAACTGCCCCAATTTCATAACAACTATTGTATTTCTTTATATTTATCATATAATCCAAATTGTCTTTTTCAAGAGGAGGGAGTGAATGAAAACTCTAGCCCGTGTGGTGGGGGTAGTCACACTCATAGGATGGGTCGCCATTCCAGCCATGGGTCAGAAGGGCCGATGGGGTTCACCCGATGAGCCGACTGTCAAGGCGATAATAGCGATGGAAAAAATGTGGGCGAACGGAAACTGCAGCCCACAGCCAGGACTCAAGGACATATTCGCCGAGGAGTTCCAGGGTACGGCAACAAATGGTATTCACTACGACAAGGCACAGGCCATAGAAACAGATATGAACGCACTGGACCGCAACTGCCAGTTAGGTGAGGTCAAAATCCAGTTCTTTGGGGACTCTGTTGCCGTCGCGTATGGTAACGAGAGTAGCCTTCGCATGGGGAAGGATGGCAAGGAATGGAAACGCTGCCTGACATGGACCGATACCTGGCTAAAGCGGAATGGGAAGTGGCAAATCATCGCGGCGCAGGATACCGTAGTGGCTTGCAAGTAACGACGTTTTTGAAAGATTACTAGTCGTGCCCTGATTCTATCAGCAGTGTTCACCCGAAGAGAAGTAGAAATTACTGTAGCAATTACTGTAGCAACGATTCGATTTGTATTCGTTATTTTCTAACAAATTAATGGTAACCACCGATATTGCAGGATAAAATCACTGTAGCATTACTGTAGCAGAAAGAGGTCGAAAAACGTCGATTTCGTCAGTGAAAGCAAGTATGGACAAGGTTCTTCGTGATTTAGTCTATTTGTTCGTAATCAGTAGGTCGCCGGTTCGACCCCGGCCTTCGGCTAGTTCCCACAAGGGTTTCCGAAAACCAGACCTTGAATTACTGTAGCATTTACTGTAGCAGAACATTTCTTTTTGAAGTCTTTTTACCACCAATTTTGTCTTCTAACCCAGTATAATTCTCCCATAAAAATCTCAACTTCCCACCCTACTGATAAGTCAAAATTACCCTAATTCTAAAACAGGGTATGGTATAATATAGGTATACCTTAACGCAGCAGAGCTGAATAAGGCTCTGATTGGGCTGAAACAGGCCAAGACAAGACTATTCGGCGCAAAATTTTGAGCGATCGTTTGCGCGTTTCGGGATTAGCTTGATCTCAAGACAGCAGTTGAGCGACCGGGGATGTTTTCATAGAGTTGTCGGGGAGGTCCTCTATTCGTTTATCTTGAAGAAGCGCAGGGCCAGGGCCATGAACACGGCGGTGAAGGCCAGCAGCACCAGCAGGTTGGGCCAGACGGTTTCCAGGCCCTTGCCGAAAAAAATGACCTGGTGGAAGACGTCCATGGCCCAGTAGGCGGGGGAGATCATGCCCAGGGCGCGGAAGGCGGGCGGCACGATCTCGATCGGCCACCAGCAGCCGCCCAGGGCGGCGAACATGTTGGCCGTCAATACCGAGACGCCGACGATCAACTCCTCTTTTTTCAAAACCGAGCCGACGAAGATGCTCAGGCAGGCCATGGCCAGGGTGAAGACCAGGATGTTCAGGCCGGTCAGCCAGAGGTTGCCCAGGTTCAGGCGGAAGAACAGCAGCCCGGCAACGATGAGGATCGCCGACTGCAGGAGCCCCATGAGCACCCGCCCCAGGAACTTGCCGGCGAAGAGCTCGGCGAACGACGCCGACGAGTAGAGGATGCGCGCCAGCACCCGCCGCTTGCGGTCCTCCATCACCGAAATGCCGCCGTAGATCAGCACCATCATCATCACGAACTGCACCAGGATGCCGGGGATGACGTGGTCGAACCCCGAGGGCACCTTGGTGATCGTGCCTTCGGGCAGGCGCGTCCTGACCAGGACCAGGTCGCGGTAGGGGCTGCGGGAATCGAAAAAGGCGCCCATGTCCCGGTTGCCGTAGAGGACCAGCTCGGCGATCAGCTTGACCATGGCCTGGGCGATCTTGGTTTCGGCCACGGCGCCGGCCTGCAGGTTGGCATCGGAGTCCTTTTTCAGTTCCAGGGTCTGCGCGGCACGCTTCTCGATCTTCGCTGAAAAATCCGCCGGGATGAGCAGCATGCGGAAGTACTCTTTGGGCTCCGTCGCTTCGACCGTGAGCTCGATGCCCGGTGACTTGAGCTTGTCGATGAAATAGGCGCCCCATTTGCCCTGGTCCTGGTTGAGGACCGTCAGCGAGGCCTTGGTGTCGGTCTTGCTCCCCCGGAACAGGTTGCCGAAGATCAGGATGAATATCAGGGGGAAGGCCAGCATCCAGAAGAAGAAAGCCTTGTCCTTGACCGTCAGCTTCAGGTCCAAAAATCCGATATGCCAAATTTTCTTCATGGTCTTTCCATGTGCGCTTCAGGTGCTGAGCCGGCGCTGCAGGGCGACCATGGCCACGCCCGCGAAAACCAGGCCGGAAACCGACAGCACGGTGAAGGAGAGATAAGGGACGCCGCCGTCGATGATGGTGCGGCAGCCGGTGATGAACCAGTTGTTGACGGTGAATTGGGCCAGCCAGCGCATGCCCTGGGGGATCTGTTCCAGGGGCAGCATGCTGCCGCCGAAGGCGGCGAACACCAGGATGATGGGGCTGGCAAAAGCCCCGGCCTGGTTCTTGTTCTTGAAAAAGGCATTGAGCATGCCGAAGAACGCGGCGCACCAGAAGCAGCTGACCAAGACCAGCAAGAACACCAGCAGGGGGTTGCCCCAGTCGATGCCGAACAGCAGGGTGCCCACGCCCATGGCCAGAAAGCAGACCAGCACGCCCAGAAGCCAGCCGCCGAAAAGCCGGGCCGTGATGAGCTCGCGGGTGGAGAGCGGCGAGAACATCATGCGCCGGATCTTGCCGTCGGCGCGCTCGTTCTGGATCTCACGCATGAACGCCTCGACGATGAACAACAGGAACATGATCAGCATGCCCGGCATGATATAGGAAAAAATATTGAAGCCCTTGGGGGCGGCGGTTTCGCCGGGCTTGGTCGTGGTGCTGGCTTTCAGCTGCAACAACAGCGGCGACAGGTAGGATTGGAGGGCGATGATCTTGACCCTGGCCATTTCCAAAAATGGGGTCATTTGCGCGATGGAGATGTCCTTGAGTTCCAGCTGGCTGGCGCTTTTGATGATCTTCAGCTCGTCGGCGAAAACCTGGGCGACGGCCGACAAGCCCACGGCCATGGTGGCGGCGAATTCCTCGGCCACGCCGGGCAGGAATTCCTCGGATGGATTCTTGACGACCTCCAGGGCGGTGGGCTTCTGGTCGGCCAGGTCGTCGCTGAAATGCTCGGGGATGACCAGCATCGCCGACGCCTTGCCTTTTTTCATCAGCTGTTCGCCGGACGCCGCATCGACCGTCGTCACCTGGAACATGTCCTTGACCTCTTTCTGGTTGAAGGCGCCGATCAGGAACTTGGAAGCCAGCTCCTTGTCGTGGTCGACCAGCAGCAGCTGGATGGGCGGCAGCTTGGTTTCGCCGCCGGATCCGGGATCGAAGATCATGCCGATCAGGGCGGTCATGGCCAGGGGGATGATCAGGAACAGGATCGTGGCCATGGGCGCCTTCAGCCGGCGCTTGATGTCGTTCTTGATGATCAGCGTCGTGCGGCTCAATCGCGTAGGCTCCTGCCGGTCATCTTGAGGAACACCGCCTCCAGGTTGGGCGACTTGATCTTGAGGTCGGCGATGGGCAGGTGGTGCTTGAACAGGTGCTGCATCATGGCCGGAATGCGCTCGGAGTCGGCGAAGGCCAGGTGGGCCCGGTGGTCGGCCACCGACAGGATCTCCATGCCGTTGCCGTCCGACCGGCGGATGATCGCCGAAAAGGCGTCGGCGCTGAATTCGCCGCTGACCTCGACGATCTCCTTCTCGCCGACGATGCGGATGAGCTCGGCGAGCGTGCCCTGGGCGAGGATCGTGCCCTTGTCCATGATGGCGATGCGCGAGCAGGACTGTTCCACTTCCGCCAGCTGATGGGTGGTGAAAACGACCGAAGTCCCCTGCTGGCCAAGGCCGTGGATGATATCCAGGATGCTGACCTTGGCCTGGACGTCGATGCCCACCGTGGGCTCGTCGAGCAGCAGCAGTTCGGGCTTGTGGATCAGGCCGATGGCGATGTTCAGCCGCCGCTTCATGCCGCCCGAGAATTTCTTGATCGGCTCCTTGGCCCGGGAGCTCAATTCCACCACCACCAGCAATTCCCGCGCCCGCTTTTTCAATTCTTTTTCCGGGATGGCGTACAGCCCGCCCCAGAACATCAGGTTCTCCAGCGCGTTCAGGTCTTCATAAAAAGCCATCTCCTGCGGCACGATGCCGATCAGGTTGCGCAGGTTCCGGTCGGCGAACAGGTCCTGCCCCTTGAACATGACGCTGCCGGTGAAGCCGCGCAGGGTGCCCGACAGGATCGAGATCAGGGTCGTCTTGCCGGCGCCGTTGGGGCCGAGCAGGCCCAGCACTTCCCCTTTTTCCAGGTCCAGGCTGAAGTTGGCCAGGGCGACGGTCTCGCCGTAGTTCTTGCTCAGGTTCTTGATTTCCAGGATTTTCTGCTGCATGGGTGCATTGTAGCACGGACGGGGATCATTGTGGAAATTTTGACCGCCAGGCGTCTTTTCCTGTAAACTACAGGCTTGGCGCAAGCAATCCGCGCGCGGGCGGTCTAATGATTATGAAGTACACGCTTGATCCTGGCACTGTTTCGTCCCCGGGAAAGGGGGATATTCCGTAGCATGGAAAAAACCGACCGGGATCTTCTCGCGCTGACCACCGCCGGGGACCAGAACGCCTTCGCCGAGCTGGTCGGGCGCCACCAGGCGCGGGTGCTTCAGCTGGCTTACCGCTTCTCCCGCGACCGCCAGGACGCCGAGGAGTTGGCCCAGGAGATCTTTTTCAAGGCCTGGCGCAGCGCCCGCAGCTTCCGCGGCGATTCCGCCTTTTCCACCTGGCTCTACCGCGTGGCGGTCAACGCCTGCCTGAATCACCGCCAAAGGGCCAAAGCGCGGCCGGACTCCGTCTCCCTGAACGGGGAACTGGAAGCCGGGGACCCGCAAGCAGCCGACGGCATGGTCGCTTGCGAGCGCGAAGCCCGGCTGCGGAAAGCCATGGCCTCGCTGCCGCCGCGGCAGCGCCTCGCCCTGGCGCTGGCCAGCTTTGAGGACAAGTCCTATGAAGAGATCGCCGCGGCCATGGGCGTCTCGCTGGCGTCCGTCGAGTCGCTCTTGTTCCGGGCGCGGCAGAACCTGGCCGCCGTCCTGCGCCCGTTGAGACAAAAGGGGGAGTTGTGAGCGCAAGTTTTTCGAAAACACCCTGTCTAAAGGGGAGGACATGAGAATGCGTTGCCAAAAAGCGAGAAAAAGCATTTCGTTGGCCCTGGACGGCCGGTTGACGCCGGCGCTGGGCGCGAAGCTGCATGAACATCTTCAGGCCTGCGGCTCCTGTCGCGAGTGGCAGGAAGAGCAATCCTGGCTGCAGCGCCTGGTCGCCGCGCCGCCTGCGCTCGAGCCCGGTCCCGGCCTGCAAGCCGCGGTGATGGCTCAAGTCGCGGCCGCGTCTTCGCGCGGCGGCTCGGCCTTTCCACTCCGAGGCCGCATCTTCGCTTTTCCGGCCGCGTTCGTCCGTCCGGCCCTGCTGCGCGCGGCCGCTCTCCTGGTCTTCTTCTTTTCGGCCCTGTTCGGGCTTTTCCTCGGCGCCCGGCTGGAAAGCAGCGCGCCGGGGAACGGGGCCGCGGCGTTCAGCCAGGCGCTGAACCTCGGCGCCTTCGCCGACCTGCCCGACGATTCATTCGGCGCCGTCTACGAGCGCCTGCTGCAGGGGGAGATCCGATGAAGCGCTGGATCCTGCCCCTGCTGCTCGTGATTTCCCTGGGCGTCAACATCGGCTTCCTGCTGCACCGGGCCTGGCCGAAGATCCTTCCCGGTCGCTCGGCCGGGAGTGGCCCGTCCCGGTCCGGCTGGCATGCCAGCCCCATGAAACGCCATCTCGGTCTGAACGCCAGGCAGGTGCGGCAGATGGAAAGCGATCGCCAGCAGGTCCTGGCGCAGATCCGTCCGCTGCAGGATGAGCTGCGCCTGAAGCGCCGCCAATTGTTCATCCTGCTCAAGGAAGGCGAGGTGCCACAGGCCGAGATGGATTCCGCCTTGAGCGATATTTCCCGCCTGCAGGCCGCGATCGAGAAAATATTCATCGTCCATTCCCTGAAAATGAGGGGCCATTTCTCTCCGGCCCAGATGCACAAGTTCGAGGGATACCTGGAGCGGGGACTTTGCCCGAACCTGGGGGCTGAAGCCGCCTGCCCGCCGGGGGCCGCCGCCGCTGTTCCCGGATGCGGGAATGCGGACGAGGGGAAAAAAGCAATTTCTAAACGGTAAACTTAATAAAGGAGGTTTTACCCGATGACAAACAAAAAGATCTTCCGCGTGCTGGTCCTGGCGGCTTTCGCCGCCATGATCGCGATCGCGCCGCTGCAGGCCGCGACCGATTGCCAGAAGCAGGCCGCTGCCGGCTGCCAGAAGCAGGGCGAACAGAAAAAGATGATGGGCCATGACTGCGCCATGGGCCAGGGCTGCATGATGCTGAAAGCGATCCCCAACCTCAGCGACGAGCAGAAGGGCAAGCTGGAGAAGCTGCACGCCGAGCACCAGAAGCTGATGGCCGCGGCCATGGCTGACATGGAAAAGCTGCATGCCGAGATGCAGGGCCTGATGAAGGACCCGGTCGACCTCAAGAAGGTCGAGGCCAAGATCGACGAGGCCGCCAAGATGAAGGCCGCCATGATGAAGAAGTGCCTGGCACAGCGCCTGGCGGTGCGGGCGCTGCTGACCGACGAGCAGAAGGCCAAACTCGGCGAAATGGGCTGCGGCATGACCCGCGGCATGGGCGGCGCCATGATGCATGGCCAGGGCTGCAGGATGGGCGCCAAGAAGATGGAGGCCAAGTCCGGCTGCGGCATGAAGCATGGCCATGGCCATGAGGCGAAGCACGACGGATGCCAGAAGGCCGCGGAAGAAAAGAAATAACCCTTTCTTCTTTCTCCTTTCCCGGGGCGGCGGCGACGCCGCCCTTTTTTTTGCCTCGACAGCCGGCTGCAATGCTGGTATAATGAACCTCCGAAAGACAGTGTCCCCGTTGCAGCGGATGTCGTGATCCAATGCGTTTTCCGGGCATGGGAGGTGGCGGCATGGTGAGAAGGTACGAGCTGGCCGGCGGCAAGATCGTGGAGAGCCAGAACGAGCAAAGCCCGATCCTGGTCTACGTAAATCCCAACGATGCCGAAAAAAAATTCCTGGTCGAAGAGCTGAAGCTGGACGAGCACACGATGAATTCCTCGCTCGATCCCGACGAGCTCTCGCGGCTGGAATTCGAGCCGGAGCACGTCGCCCTGATCTACAAGCGGCCGAAGAATTACGCCGCCTGCGACAATTTCCTGTTCCGCGTATCCTCCCTGGGCCTGTTCCTGTTCAAGGACAAGCTGGTCATCCTCCTGGCCGAGGACATCCCGCTGTTCGAGGGCAAGCCGTTCGTGCGCGGCCTGTCGCTGCCCAAGGTGATGCTGTCGCTGCTCTACCGCTCGATCTTCCACTTCGTGGAGCACCTGAAGATCATCAACATGCTGTCCGACGCCCTGGAGCAGAAGATCAACGCCTCCATGGAGAACAAGTACCTGCTCAATCTCTTCATCCTGGAGAAGAGCCTGGTCTATTACCTCAACGCCATCAACTCCAACACCATGGTCATCGAGAAGATCAGGAACAATGCCGGCAAGATCGGCATCGACGGCGACACCCAGGAGTTCCTCGACGACATCTTCATCGAGAACAACCAGTGCTTCAAGCAGGCGGAGATCTATTCCAACATCCTCTCCAGCCTGATGGATGCCCGGGCCGGGATCGTGGGCAACAACCTGAACGTGCTGATGAAAACGCTGAACATCATCACCATCACCATCATGATGCCGACCCTGGTGGTCAGCATCTTTTCGATGAACGTCAATCTGCCCCTGATGCACGACCATCCGCTATCCTTCTGGTTTGTACTGGGCCTGGCCCTGTTGTCCGCCATCGGCTTCCTGTTCTTCTGGAAGCGCAAGAAATGGTAGCCGCCAGCCGGCGCGGCGGCGGCTGATCCCGGCGGGAAGAGACCATGTGCGGCGTGGTGGGCATCGTCTACGGAAAGCACAGCGAGCGGCTGGGCCAGGTCGGATCGTTCCTGCTGAAAAAACTGGAGTACCGCGGCTACGACTCGACCGGCGGCGCTTTTTTCAGGAGGGACGGCGCCGTCACCCTGAAAAAAAAGGTGGGTTCGCCCTCGCGGGTCATCCATGAGCTCGACCTGGAGAAGCTGAGCGGCTGCAGGTTCATCGGCCAGGTGCGCTGGGCCACCTACGGCGCGGTGACCGACGAGAACGCCCAGCCCCACGAGGTGAGCTGCCGCACGCGCCTGGTGGGGGCCCACAACGGCAACATTTCCAATAGCGACAGCCTGAAGGAATTCCTCGCCGACGCGCGCCACCGCATCGTCTCGGACAACGACGGGGAGATGCTGGTGCACCTGGTGGAGCATTTCTACCACGAGCAGCTGGCGCTGCGCCGGCGGCACACGGCGGCCGGCCGCGTCGACGACCTGCTGCAGGCCATCCTGCGCGCCAACCGGAAGGCCGTCGGCTCCTACGCGGCCTGCGTCACCGCCCCGGACATCGAGGGCGTCTTCGCGGTGAAGGCCGGCTCGTCCCTCTATGCCGGCAAGGGCAGCGACGAGGACGGCGACTTTATCCTCGTCTCCTCCGACCTCACCTCGGTGCTGGCCAAGACGCGCTTCCTGATCCCGCTGGTCGAAGGGCAGGGGATCTATTTCACCGCCGGCGAATATTTCGTTTTCTCCCTCGACGACGGCCGCCGCAGCGTGCCGGGCTTGAAGCGCTCGAAGCTGAACATCGCCGACATCGCCCTGCAGCCCAAGTACCATTTCTTCATGGAGCAGGAGATCGCCTCCACTTCCGCCAACCTGGACGTGATGCGCCGGTATTATTTCGCCCAGGAATGGGAGGCGCCGTATTTTTCCGTGTTCGAGGGCTGCGTGTGCGACTGCAAGGAGATCGTCTGCGAGCTGCTCAAGCTCTACGCCATATTCGACCGCCGCCAGCTGCAGGAGGCGTTCCTGCGCATCAGCTCCGGAGCGGCGTTCAGCGCCATCGCCCGCCAGATCGGCGCCCTGCGCTCGCTGGCGCAGGCGAGCGAGGCGCCGGCGTTCTTTTCTTCCGACGAGGCCCAGCTGCTGCGCGAACTGCGCGAGTTCGGGGAGGAGCACGACCTCGCCCTGTTCACCCTCGACCTGATCGTCATCTGGAAAAAAAAGCGCAAGGTCATCCGCTTCAAGGACAAGGCGGTGGCCCTGTTCCGTGAAAGTTTTCTGAGCGGCGGCCGGGTATTCTTCATCGGCTCCGGCACCTCCTACCACGCCGCCCTGATCGCCGGCTACTTCTTCAACAACCTGACCTCCCTGGCCATCGTTCCCTGCAATCCCGACCTGTTCCGTTCCGTCTTCATGAACAGCCTGCGGCCCGGCGACGTGCTGGTGGCCATCACCCAGTCGGGAGAGACCAAGGACCTGGTCGACATCCTCAACCAGGCCCGGGAAAAATTCCGCAATGATGTCCGCATCATTGCCGTGGTCAACAACGAAAATTCCACCATTCCCCAGGAAAAGGCCGATTTTTTCCTGCCACTGCTCTGCGGCCCGGAAATCGCCGTGGCGGCCACCAAGTCGTTCAGCGCCCAGCTGGCCCTTTTCTTCCTGCTGGCCGCCGGTCTGGACCCGAAGGCGCCGCCGGCGGCGCAGAAGCTGGAGAGCATCCGCCACCTCGTGGAATACACGCTGCAGACCTGCGAGGAGGACGTGACCGCGGTCATGCTGCAATTCTTCCTCAAGCCTTCGCTGCATATCCTGGGGACCTCGCTGATCGGGCTGGCCCGCGAGGGGGCGCTGAAGATCCGCGAAGTGGTGCTGAACCACGCCGAGGGCTACGACGCGGCCGAGTTCAAGCACGGGCCGAACACCATCCTGGGCAAGAACACCCTGTACTCCTTCATGGATATGGAGAGCCTGCTCGCCGACATGGCGGAGTTCTGCCGCGGCCTGATCGCCGGCACCGGCCGTTCGGCGCCTGGCGGCGACCGGATCGCCGAACGCTTCCTCAACCGCGTCCGTGATTTCAAGTTCAGCGACATGCCCGCCGAGATCGTGGAGCGCGGCGAGGCTGCCGGTGGCACGGCGGGCCGCGAACAGGAATTGGGCCGCCGATTTCATGCCCAGGTCAATGCCGAGAAATACTTCTCCAACTATCCGCTGATCTTCGTCTGTCCGCCCGCTGAACGCGACATCCGCATCACCATCTCGCAGATCCACACGCACAAGATCCGCGGCGCCGACGTGGTGCTGATCGCCGAGGAGAACGCCGACCTGGCCAGGGCGCTGGAGGGAAAACCGGCCGGCTTGCAGAACTATTTCTGCAGGTACATCAAGGTCCCCGCCAGCGGCGACCGCAATTACTTCGTTTTCCAGGCGGCGGTGGTGCTGCAACTGCTGGCGCTGAAAATGTCGGTGGCCAAGATGAAGTACCTCAACCGCGCCCGCATCGAGAACCACGGCGTCCATCCCGACGTGCCCAAGAACGTTTCCAAGTCGATCACCGTCGACTGAGCCGCGCAAGCGGCGGCGGGCGCCGGGCTCAGGGTGCGGCCGGACGGTTCAGTTCGGGCGGATTTTCCAGTTTCAGGTCGCAGAGCATCCGTTCCGCGATCTCGTCGATGACCACGGCCGGCTTCTCCCGCTCGATCAGATCCTTGAAGAAATGCAGCCCCCAGTCCCAGACATAGACGACGCGGCGGAAGCGCTGGCCGAGGAACGGCTTCAGCTGGTGAGCGAAGGAGTCGTGGACCAGCAGCAGGGTCGGCAGCCCGGCCGCCGGGGATTCGCTGATCGAGACCCGGATGTAGGGGGCGATGACCTTCCGGGACTGGACGCTGCGGACCTCGACCGCAGCGTTGGGCTGCAGGCGGATCGCCTGCTCGCGGTAATGCCTTTTCTGCAGGCCGAGCATCTGGGCCAGATCGCCGCCGGCCCGGCCGCTGCGGCGGACGGCATACTGGTCCGGGGAAGGCCGGCGCAGGTCCGGAAAGCGGGCGCTCAGGCGCTCCATGATCTCCGCGAACGCGATATAGGCCCCCAGGTCGTTCCAGTGGGAATCGGTCTTGCTGTAGAGGCGCTGCCCGCCCTTGGCCGCGAGAAATTTCTCCCTCAGGTCGATAACCGGGAAATCCTTCTCCTTGCCGAGCTCGGCCAGCAGCTGGTCCAGGCGGCTCTGCCCGTCCGGGCGCCGGATATGGGCCGGCAGGAACTCGGGATAGACGGTACTCTTGTTGGGGACGACGAGGAACAGATAGACCACGCCGCGCTCCTCCAGCCATTGCCGGCGCTGGCGCAGCATCAGCCGCCAATGGCCCAGCTCCGCCGGCGTGAACGGCCGCCGCCGGCGGAAGTAGTCCATTTCGTTGCGCTGCTCCGATTCCCTGGCCATGAACAACCAGCCCTGCCGCCCGATGACGACCTTGTCGGTGGGCGAGGCGCCGAAGCAGCGCACCGTGAGCAGGTTATGGCGCTGCACCAGCCAGGAGCGGAAGCCGAAATGGTCGCTGAAAAAATTCTCGCAGCCGCGCAGGTAGTCCCAGGGCTTTTGCCATTCGAATCGCGGCCGGGCCGCGAGCTTCCTTTTTTCCCAGATCGGCACCTCGCGGCCGATGTGCAGGAACATGTCGGCCAGGGGCAGGAAGATCAGCAGGATGAACAGCAGCGGCAAGCCGCCGTTTTCCCTGAAATGGAACAGGAGCGGCAGCACCCCCCGCCGCCTCCCGTTCACCCCTTTCGTTTCGCCCGGCATGATCAGAACCTGAAATAGATGAACGGGTTGTAGGTGGAGACGGCCAGGCGCATGGCGCTGGCCAGCAGCACGACGGTCAGCAGGATGGCGGTGATGAGCTGGAAGCCCGCGCTCAGCCAGTCACGGCGCCGCGCATCGGCGCCCTGGATGAGGCGGGCGGCGGCGGCCGGCAGGGCGCGGCCGGCGGGCGTGGCCAGCAGGACCGCGACGGCCAGCGCCAGCAGCGTCACGTTGTCCAGGTACAGCGCGGGGTAGTACTCCATGCCGTCGCCGTCGGCGAAGCCGAACATGGCGCGCCAGAAGCCGGCGGCCTGGGTGAAACTGCCGGCGCGGAACAGCACCCAGCCGAGGCAGACCGCCAGCAGCGCATAGGCGGCCTGCAGCGGCGGCCACGAGCGCCGCAGGAACTTCTTCAGCGCCTGGCGCTCCAGCACGATGAGGACGCCATGGTAGGCGCCCCAGGCGACGAAGGTCCAGGCGGCGCCGTGCCAGAGGCCGCAGAGCAGCATGGTCAGCATCATGGCCGGGTAGTAACACCAGGCGTCGACGCGGACACCCAGCCAGCGTTCGCCGGGGATGCGCCGCGAGATGGCATAGGCGCCGGGCAGGAAGATGAAATCGCGCAGCCAGCTGGAGAGGGAGATATGCCAGCGGGTCCAGAATTCGGTGATGGAGCGGGAGATGTAGGGGTAATTGAAATTCTCGGCGAAGCGGAAGCCGAACATGCGCCCCAGGCCGATGGCCATGTCGGAATAGCCCGCGAAGTCAAGGAAGATCTGCAGCGTGTAGAGCAGCGCCCCCAGCCAGGCCAGGGACGCCGTCAAGCCCGTCGCCGGGACGGCGAAGACCGCGTCAACGACCCGGCCCAGGGTGTCGGCCAGCAGCACTTTCTTTCCCAGGCCGATGATGAAGCGGCGAATGCCCTCGCCGAGGAGCTCCGGTGTGGCCTGCCGTTCGCTCATCTGCCGCCCGAGGAGGGAATAGCGGTTGAGCGGACCGGCCAGCACGGTCGGGAAGAAGCAGATGAACAGGGCGGTGTGCAGGAAATTCCTCTCGGCGGGGATGGCGCGGTTGTATACTTCGACCAGATAGGCCATGGCCATGAAGGTGAAGAAGGAGATGCCCAGCGGCTGGTGCAGAAAAAAGGCGCCGCCGTCCCTGCCCGCCTGGACTCCGAGGCTGGAAAGGATGAAGCCGGCGTACTTGAAGACAGCCAGCAGGGAAAGATTGAATCCCAGGGCGGCCAGCAGCAGCATCCTTCTTTTTCGCGGCGGCGCCGCCCTGCCGATCGCCAGTCCCAGGAGATGGTTGAGCAGCGCCGAGGCCAGGAGCAGCAGCACGAACCCGCCCTCGCCCCAGGCGTAGAACACCAGGCTGGCCAGGAGGAGGAATAGATTCTGGGTTTTCCTTTTCAGGAACAGGGCGGCCAGCAGCACGGGCGGCAGGAACAGAAAAAGAAAGGACGGCGTGCTGAAACTCATGGTAAGTATTTGGCTCTGTTCCCGATTATACCACAGGTTGTGCCCGCCCGGCCCCGTCGTAGCGGGGCGGTGCGGCCAAGGGCGTTCAGCGCAGGGCGAGGCCCAGGCGCCAGGCGGGGCCGGCCCCTTTCCCGTCGCGTGCCCGGATGACGATCTGGTAGCCGTAGCGCGCCTTGAGCCTTTTGGCCCGGGGTTCGGCCAGGAGGATGCTCGCGGCGGCCCGCGGCGCCAGCTCCCGCGACTGCGCAGCGCCATCGAAAAGGGAGGCGTCAACGGCCAGCCGGTCCCGGTCGGAGCGGTTGTGCAGGCGCAATTCGATGGACTTGAGCGGCACCATGGTTTCGATGCGCAGGCGGCAGGCCCGGCCGCGGCAGAGCCAGGCCGCCTTCTCGCCCCCCGGCTGCGCCGGCGGGTCGAAATACACCCGGCAGGGGAGATCGCGGGGACCGAGGATCCGCTGCGGGTCGGCCGTCCCCAGCCTGGGAAAGAGGCTGGAAAGTGTGAACGCGGCCAGGAAGACAAGGACGGGGACGATCGCGCCGGCCCGGCGCGCGGCGCCGGTGCGGCTGCGGGTGAGGGCGAGCACGGCCAGCAGCACGAAGAGCAGCAGGAACAAGGTGTTGGGCAGGTAGTCGCGGTTGTCGGTTTTGATGAAGGAGGGGAGCAGGGAGGGCAGGTCGATGAAGCGGCTGCTCCAGTCCTGGAACATGCGGCCCGTGCGCATCAGCGTATCGTGGGTGGTGGGCTGATACAGGGTGAGCGGCTCCAGCGCCTGGTAGGCGCTGACGAAGAAGGCATAGCAGGGCAGGGCCAGGAAGGCCTTGCGGAAGGCCCGGTTGCGGCTTTCCCGGTAATAGATCACGGCCAGGAGCATCAGCGCCCAGGCGACGGGCGCCAGGTAGCGCCCCTGGGGACAATAGCCGGCGCGGATGGTCGAAAAGGCGTGGTTGAGGATGAAGAGCATGGCCGGGGCGGCCACGAGCAGGTGCAGGCGGTAGCGGCGGATGTTCTTCAGGGCCAGCAGCAGCCCGGGCAAGGCGAAGAAGTAGAAGGGGTTGTACAGCAACAGGCCGTCGCGCTGATCGAAGAAATAGTCGAGCAGGGTTTCCCAGCGCATGAGCGGGGTGATCCGTTTCAGGATGGTCTCATAGAAGGCCGCCGATTGCTCGGGGCTGAGCATGCCGTAATACACGGCGTTGGGCGAGAACGTGCCGTAGGCGCCGTGCAGGTACAGGAAAAACAGCGCCTGGAAGAACAGCGGGAAGATGAGCAGCAGCAGGGCGGGGCGGACCTGCCGCCGCCACAGCCACCAGGCGCAGAATCCCAGGGTGAGCGGATAGATGAAGAGGGCGTACTTGACGCCCCAGAAAATGGCGGCGCCCAGCAGCAGACCGGCCCACAGGGCGCGGCTGTTCCCGGCCCCGTCGCTGCGGGGCGGTGCGGCCCCGGTTTTGAACAGCAGAATATACAGCGCGCCCAGGACCAGCAGCATGGCCTGGACCTCCGGGAAGACGTGGAAAGAGTAGAAAAAGACCGGCGCGGTCAGGGTGAACACCAGGGTGACAAAAAAGGCCAGGCTGCGCGAGCGCCAGAGGCGGAGGGCGAACAGGTAGGCCAGCAGCGCCAGGGCGGCGCCGAACAGGCCCAGGTAGGCGCGGATCAGGAAATAGAGCAGCGGCGGCGAAAGCTTGAGGAAAAAGAAGGGGATCAAGGTCAGGGAAAGGCCGGGCAGGTGGTAGGAGTAGATCTTCTTGTAGCCCCGGCCCCAGGTGCCGTGGGCGGGAAGCTTCTCCACGTCGAGGAACTCCTTGTAGCCGTCGCGGAAGTATTGGTTGAAGACATTGAGGTCGCCGTCGCGGGCCAGGGACTGGCTGATGGCCAGGTAGTGGGGTTCATCGCCGGCCAGGGCGACCCCGCGGCGGGTCAGGAGCGCGGCCCCCAGGATGAACAGCGCCTCGGCAACGATGAAGATGGCCAGCAGCCGCTTTTTCAGGGCCAGGGAGTTGAAGCGGCGCAGGAACCGCCGCCCCCAGCGCTGGTCGCGGGCCAGGAGATAAAAGGCGAACAACACGGCCAGCACGAGCAGGTTGCGCACGCGCAGCACGAAATCGCCGCGGTCCCAGTAGAAAAGACGCATGGGCCAGATGAGCAGCCCCGAGGCGAAGGGGATGAAAGCCAGGCTGCACCGGGACTGCTGCCGATTTCCCGAGAGACCGGTTCGCCGCCGGTCCAGTGAAAAAAGGAAGAGCAGCAATGGCGGCAGCAGCCAGGGCAGGGCGGCGGGAATGAAGACCAGGAAGGAGGCGAAGCCGGCCAGGATGAAGAGGCTGCCGGCCAGGTCCCGCATCGTCTCCCTCATGGATCGTTGGCTCTCAGGCGAGCGTCTCCTCGATGGCCTGGGCCAGGTCGAGGGTCTTCATCCCCTCACGCCCGGTCTCGGCGATGGCATCGTGGAACATGATGGAGCAGAAGGGGCAGGCGGTGACGACGGTCCCGGCACCCGTTTCCTGCGCCTGCTGCAGCCGGCAGTGGCTGATGCGCTGACCGCTCTTTTCCTCCTTCCACATGCCGCCGCCGCCGGCGCCGCAGCAGAAGCTGGTCTTCCTGCTGGCGGCCATTTCCGGCTGCCGGCCGCCGGCCAGGCGCTCCAGGACCCGGCGCGGGATATCGTAGTTCCCGTTGTAGCGGCCGAGATAGCAGGGATCGTGATAGGTCATGGGGACGGAGCCCGAGCCGGGCTTGAGCCGGATCCGGCCCGCCTCCAGGAGCTCGTGCAGCAGCTCGCTGTGGTGCAGGACTGTGAAATTGCCGCCCAGCTTGGGATACTCGTTCTTCAACACGTGGAGGCCGTGCGGGCAGGCGGTGACGATGCGCTTGAATGGATAACGGGCCAGCGTCTCGATGTTCTGCCGCGCCTGCATCTGGAAAAGGTACTCCATGCCGCTGCGCCGCGCCGGGTCGCCGCAGCAGGTCTCCTCGCCGCCCAGAATGGCGAAGTCGCAGCCGGCGCGCTGCATGATCCTCACCAGCGAGCGGCTGATCTTCTGCGAGTGCTGGTCGTAGCTGCCGGCGCAGCCCACCCAGAACAGGATGTCGGTCTCCCCTTTCCCGGCCAGAAGCGGGACCTGCAGGTCCTTGGCCCAGTCGCCGCGGCTGTCGGCATTGATGCCCCAGGGGTTGCCCTGGTTCTCCAGGCCGCGGTACAGGGTCTGGAATTCCTCCGGGAAGCGCGATTCCATCATCACGGCGAACTGGCGCATGCCCATGATCTTGGCGATGTGCTCGTTGAGCATGGGACAGACCTCCATGCAGGCGCCGCAGGTGGTGCAGTCCCACACCTCCTCCGCGCTGACCACCTCGCCGAACAGTTTTTTCATGTCGGCCGGGTCGCCGCGCAGCCCGGCGGCGGACTCGAGCAGGTGCTGCTTCAGCTTGTCCAGCAGGGTCCGGGGCGAGAGGGCCTTGCCCGACTGGAACGCCGGGCAGACGTCGTCGCAGCGGCCGCACTCGGCGCAGGAGAAGAGGTCGAGCAGGTCCTTGCGGGTCAGGTCGGTCACCTGCGGCGTGCCGAATTTCTCCTGCTCCTCCAGCTCGACCAGGGGGATCTCCGCCTTGACCCCCGTGTTCTGGAAGAAGAGGTTGACGGGGCCGGCCAGCAGGTGCAGGTGCTTGGAATACATGATGAAGACGCCGAAGGCCATGATGACCAGGATGTGCAGCCACCAGAGGACCTTCACCCAGGCCGTCTGCGGCGCGGCGGCGAGATCGGCGGGCAGCCCGGCGAACGCCAGGTTGGCCAGGAAGTTGGTCGGATAGGCCGCAGTGCCGGCCAGGCCCCCCGTCAGGGGGGGCAGGGTCATCTTGAAGGCCTCGTAGTAGACGAAGCTGACCATCAGGATGAAGATGAAGCACAGCACGGTCAGCGACTGCCAGGAGGGGCGCTCCAGGCTCTTGACGCGGACAATGTAGCGGCGCACGAAGAAATAGACGACGGCCAGGATGATCAGGCCGGCGAAGAGATTGGCCGCGAACAGCAGGACGGCGTAAAGCGTTCCGTGGCCGAACAGGCTGGCCCCCGCTGCAAAGCCCTCGGCGACGTGGTTGAGGGTGACGCCCAGGAAGACCAGGAAGCCCCAGAAGATGACGGCGTGGAACAACCCGCTGACCGGCCGCTGGGAGATCACCGGGATCTGCAGCAATACCCGGTAGGCCATGGCCCACAGCCGCCGCAGCGGGCGGTCAGAGCGAGAGACTTTTTGCCCGGAAGAGATCAGGCGGTATTTCCTGAGGAATTCTTTGCTGGCCAGGCCAGCGGCCAGGACGGCGGCAACGGCAAAAAGGATCTTCTCGATGAGGGA
Source organism: Candidatus Aminicenantes bacterium UBA2190 (assembly GCA_002335385.1). GTDB lineage: Bacteria > Acidobacteriota > Aminicenantia > UBA2199 > UBA2199 > UBA2199. Next base: position 34,394 of record DCVK01000006.1, on the reverse strand, counting down.
AAGCATGAGGCCTCCTTTCGGGTACTTACTTTTCCAGCCGTTCCTGCGGTCCCGGAGCGGCGGGCGCCGGCATGGTCACTTGTCCTCCAGCCAGGAGAAATCGGGAAAGAACGGCCTTTCCAGGTCGATATGGCCGGCCAGGGACTTGCTCTCGTTGCCGCCGATGAGGAACTTGACTTTCTTGATCTCGCGGAAATTGTAGCAGATATTGTCGACCATAAAATAGATGAATTCCAGCTCCGCCGTCGTGCCGCCGGGGAAAGAGCCGGCCAGGGATTCGCTGAAATCCAGCAGCAGCAGCTCGCCGCCACCCAGGCTGTGCAGGCTGCGCAGCTGCACTCCGCCCGGCACCGGGGCGATGTGGCCGCCGTCGCCGGCCAGCAGCAGGGAAACGAACTTCCTGTACAGATCCTCGCGAATCTCCGGGACCTCGATCTCGCGATAGACGGGCTGCAGGTAGCGGGATGTCTCGCTGAGAAAAAAAAGCTTCACCTTGATGAATTCGGCGATGCCGCCGCCCGCTGTGTCCTCGCGGTTCAGCAGCTCGGGCTCGAAGCCGGCCGGCTGCTTCCGCAGCAGCCGGTGCGCCGCCAGGGCGAGCAGCAGCACGGCCACGGCGATGACCAGGAACGTCCGCGTCTTTTTTTTCATTTCAGGGTGCTGTTGAAATGGTAGATGAACTTGCTGATGCCGTTATAGATGGCCAGGGAAACCTTGTCCAGGAAATCCTCACGCTGCAGCTTCTTTTCCTCGCTGGCGTTGGAGATGAACGCGGCCTCGATGAGGACGGCGGGCATGGCGGCGCGCATCAGCACCCGGAAGGGTGCCTGCTTGACGCCGCGGTCGCGAGTGCCCAGCAGCACGTTCAGCTCGTTCTGGATGTATTCGGCCAGCTTGCTCGATTCGCGGATATGCTCGGTCTGGGCCATGTTCCAGAGGATCATCTTCAGCTCGTCGTTCTGGATGGCCTCACCGGGGTTCTCTGCGTTCTGGTTCTCCTTCTGGGCCAGCTCCAGGGACTCGGGGTCGGTGGCCTGCAGGCTGACGAAGTAGGTCTCGGAGCCGTAGGCCGACTTGCGGAAGGATGAGTTGACGTGGATGGAGACGAACATTTGCGCCAGCTGGTTGTTGGCGATGGAGGCGCGCGTGTTCAGCGAGACCTCGCTGTCCTGGTCGCGCGTCATGATGACGCGCAGGCCGATCTTGGACTCGATGAGCTTCTTCAGCTTGAGGCCGATCTTCAGGGTGACGTCCTTCTCCTTCAGCTTGGAGCGGCCGATGGCCCCGAAGTCCTCGCCGCCGTGCCCGGGATCGATGCAGATCGTCTCGATGGACCTGGGCCGGGGCGCCGGCGGCGGCTCCTGGGGCTGGCTCTTTTCCGCGGCAGCGGGAGCCTGCGGGGGCGGCGCCGTCGTCTTTTCGCTCCGCACCAGGTCGAACACGACGCGGAAGGGCTTTTCCAGGATGAAGTTCTTCCTGACCTCCGCGGCGCCCTTGAAATGGACCGTGATCACGCTTTCTTCCCCCCGCTGCTCGCAGGTCACGCGATCAAGCAGCTGCGAATTGGGCACGACCAGCGCGGGGGAGGGAAGATCGGCGCGGCCGTTCAGGCGCACTTCCAATCGGTCGGGATGAGACTGCACCCGGTAGGCGAAGGAGCGCGCGGACTGGAAAACGACGCGGGTGTACCCCTCGTGGTCGAAGGAGCGGAAATCGATCCCCAGGGAGATGAGCAGCCGGGGGGCGACCAGGAGGGCGGCGCAAAAAATGCCTGCCTTTATGCTATTTTTCATGGGGCTGGTATGAAAGGCACGTGGAGGCGGCGGGAATCGAACCCGCGTCCAATCAAGATTCCATCGAAGAGCCTACGAACGTAGTTTGTTTCAAGTACGGCCGGCAGCCGTCAAAACAAACAAAATAGGCTGCCGTCGGCCCTCTTTAAATTTCGCCCCGCAGGACAGGAGGCGCTTCCTGCGGCGCTAGCCCGCAAAGTGACGCCCCTGATCCTCCCGCGGGCGGGGAAGACCGGGACGGCAACGTGTTACTTACGCTGCGAGTGCAAAGTTGTTTGCGTTTCTTTTTTTGAGCGGTTTTTTGAGGTGCTCGGCTCAGTTCGCCTCTTCAACTTCATCAAGACTGTCGAAACCTTTACGCCCCCAGCCTGGGGAATGGCGGGGCCGACGAGACTCGAACTCGCGACCTCATGCGTGACAGGCATGCGTTCTAACCAACTGAACTACGACCCCGCGCCATGTATGGTCAGCCTGGGCGGTAGAGGGCTTGAACCTCTGACACCCGGCGTGTAAAACCGATGCTCTACCAGCTGAGCTAACCGCCCAACCCACAGCCCATTTATATATTAAAAACGGGTTCCTGTCAAGCGGGCGCGGCGGAAGTCCCGTCGCGCCGCCTGTCGCCAGCCCTCAGTCGTCCAGGTCGATGGCGCCCTTGGTCTTCTCCCGGCGCTTGCCGTCCATGGCATCCCATTTCTTCATGCACTTGTGGTCCTTGCCCTTGGCCAGGGAGCATTCCAGGTATTCGGACATGTAGATGATGCAGGCGCGGATGGCCTTGCCGGTGGGGGTCTTCTGGTAGCTCTCGCCGCCGACCGAGAAGTTGCGCAGGCTGAGGCCGGCACCCAGGGCCGAGCCCTTGGCATTGGCCTCGATGGTGCGGGCATCGACGATCTCTCCGGTCTCGGTGTCAATGACCTTCAGGTCCACGGCCATGTAGGCTTTGTTCTTGCCGCCGCCCAGGGAGACGCCCTTGAAGGCGATGCCGCCCTTTTTTCCCGAGGTATCCTCCTCATACGCCGAAACGGTCGCGGCGATCAGGTACTGGGCGCCCTTCAGTTTCTTCATCTTCACCTTGGTGCTGGAGCTGACGCGGTCCGAGGCGCTGAGGTCCTGCTCGCCGAGCACGGCGTCGATCTCCTTTCTTTCCAGGACGGAGAAGGCCCGGGTGCTTACCAGCTCGGAAGCCAGCATGTCCTGCAGCTCGGTGGCCACCGAGCCGCTCCACCAGCCGGCCGCGGTCTGGTTGGTGAAACGCAGCACGCCGACGCGTATCTCGTCGTCCGCGGCCGCCAGGGGCGGGGAGGCCAGGGTGAGCAGCAGCGCCAGGGCCAAAAATGATAACAGTAATTTCTTCATGTGTCCTCCTGAAATTTCTGCTTATTTTACACCGTTGTCACCATAAATTCAATCGCCGTTGAAAATTTGCGCTGCCGGTTTCTCACAGGGCCTCAAGCCCATTGCCGGCCGGGAGAACTCACCGCCGCCGCCGGCTTGCCGTGAACCCGGCGGGCGATCTTTTTCAGCTGGCAGGTCCAAGCGGGGATCACGGCCAGGGTGCCGGTGGCCAGGGCGGCCACGACCGGGCAGACGGCGCAGCGCTCCAGGTCGGCGCACAGGCCGCACAACTTTTTCTTTTCGCTGAAAAAATAGTCCTGGCGCAGATCGGCATAATTGGCGGTTACAGCAGGGAAACCTCCTTTAAAGCCGGCCATGAAGCCCTCCAGTTCGCCGTAGCAATATTTCGTGTAATCGGGGCTTTGCCGGGAGTGCCCCAGCAGGTCGTAGAACAGATAGCAGCCCCAGACGGTGCGATCGGGGAGCAGGGCCAGGCGGTCGCGGCCGGCCGAGCAGGCGAAGATCCCCTTACCCGCGGTGTCGTTGAGGTTTTTCAGGGGCGTTTTGCCGGTTTTTTCCCGATGGCGCACGCAGATCGTCGTGAGTCGCTCAAGTTGTTTCGCGAGGATTGCCAGGTCGGCTTTCTTCCATGGAACACACGCGTCCACAGCGTATTGCAGGCGGGCGTGGCCCTGGCACAACAATTCCGCCATGCTCGCGGCCAGCAGCGGCACGGTCTTCGGCGTGAAAACGCTGTGGATAGCATAGCCTTCCGGGTAATACCGCAGCAGTTTTTTCAGTGCGGCTTCGACCATGGTGATGCTGCCCGCATCGCGGTATTTCTGGGCCAGTCCGTCATAGCTCAAAGCCAGATCGAACCGGTGTTTCTTGAAAAAGAGGATGTATTCCTTTTTTAAAAGCGAACCGTTGGTAGTCAACGTGAAGCGAAATCTCTTCCTGAAGCTTCTGCATGCATGGTCAACGGTTCCTTGTATCAGAGGCCAGCTGAGAAGAGGTTCCCCGCCATAGAACCCGAGCCAAACTTCCTCGCTTAACCGGGGCTGCAGGAAATCCATGAACGTGGTGACGTCTCCGGCAGTTAATGTCTTTTCCCCCCGGCGCTGCGGGCAATAGGGACAGGAAAAATTGCATTGATCGCTCAGAACCAGGGTCAAAGAGGATATCTTCTGCATGACAAGCTGATTGTAGCAAGTTGGACATATACTGACAAACGGCGGCGAACCGGGAATAAATTGCTTTTTTGGAAGAATTCTTGTTATAAATTTGCAATTAAATTAAAATCATTCCAGCTTACGAAACGGAGGTGATTTATGGATATTAAAAAAAAGAGCATGAACCTGCTGCTGGGCAAGATCCGTACGTACCTTGACGCGCAGCCCGAAGCGATGAAAAGAGGCAAAAAATTCATTGAAGCCGAGAAAGCCCTGGCCCAGCTGGAAAAGATTTTAGCCGAAAAAGTAGGCGAATTGGTGATCTGCCGCAAGAATCAACCCATGTTCTGAGGCCGATTTCAAATCGCCGTCAGGATAAAAATCTTCCGCAAGAATTTTTTATTTGTTGTTTCTTTCATCTATTTGAGCGGATCACTTTGGAGCCTGGATCCGCAGAGAAAAATCACCCAATATGCCCTGAATACCTGGAAAACCGAGCGCGGCTTGCCGAACAATACGGTTGTGGTCATTGCCCAGGACCGTTCCGGTTATTTGTGGCTGGGGACGCCTGAAGGGCTGGTACGCTTTGATGGAGTAAATTTCACTGTTTTCGATAGCCGAAATACGGCTGAATTTCAAGATACTTTTGTGAACAATTTGTGTGTCGATCGTCGCGGGGTTCTTTGGATCGGAAGCTATCGCGGCAAACTTCTCAGCCTGGAAAAGGGGAGGTTCAAAAGTCATTTCCTTTCTCGAACAACTAGAAACATCAATTTCAATTGTTTGGTCGAAGATGGCCTGGGCACTCTCTGGATCGGGACATCCGCGGGACTGTTTTACCGGCCGCCCGGTCAAGGCAGCGTGATGAAACAGCCTCCTGCTTTGCGCAACGAGGAAATCATTTGCCTGGCCACCGACCGTTCGGGGCGTTTGCTGGTCAGTGCCGCTGGCAAAGGTGTGTTTCGCCTCGAAAAGGGGGAGTTCCGGCCTTTCCTGTCCGCTGCCGATCTGTCTAACCGAGACTCCTATGTTCTTAGACAATGCCGCAATGGGACGTTATGGCTGGGAACACAGACCGGATTGTTCGACTATCAAGACAACCGCCTGCGCTATCATCCGCTGAAACCCGGGATGACGGAAATCATCCACGCCCTGATGGAAGATCGCGATGGCAACCTGTGGGTGGGCAGCGAGGGTGGCTTGTATCGCTGGTCTCAAGGTGCCATTGAATCCTTGGACCGCGACCGGGACTTAAGCAGCAACTGGGTCTATTCCATATGCGAAGATGCCGAGGGGTCGCTCTGGGTGGGAACCGTTGATGGCGGGCTGACCCAGATCCGTGATGAAAAAATAACTGGTTTCACCGATCGCGAAGGATTGAATGGCGAAGTGTTCCGCAGCCTGCATGCGGGTGAAGCCGGAACCATGTGGATCGGCGGCTATGGCGGATATTTAAACCGTTATCAAAGCGGTCGTTTTAAAAAATTCAATTTGCCGGTCCGCTTTCGCAGCAAGACCATCTGGTCGCTGGAGACCGACTCCGGCGATTCCCTGTGGCTGGGGACGGATTCAGGGTTGCTCCATTTTCATGATGGCCGTTTCAGGGAAATCCCCTTGCCCGGACCGGCCGCGAACAGTGAAACACGCTGTGTGTTGAAAGACAGTTCGGGCCGCTTATGGATCGGCACCTATGGGGCGGGGCTGCTCTGCCGGCAACGGGAAACATTCCAGCGTTATTCCGGCGCGCATGGCTTGCGCGACGATCGGATCACTTGCCTGTTTGCGGACCGGCGCGGCAATTTATGGGTCGGCAGCGAAACAGGGCTGAATTTCCTCGGCGCGGGGAAAAGCGAATATTTTCAGATTGAGCCGCTCCTGGATGGTTGCCGGGTGGAGTGCATGTACGAAGACGGCCGGGGGATTTTTTGGATCGGGACGCGCCGACATGGCCTGATGGTAATGAAGAATGGGCGCTTGGGTTCGATCACGGTCGACCAGGGCCTGTTCGACAATCGCGTATATGCCATCTTGGCGGACCGGGATGCCAACCTCTGGCTGAGCAGCGAGCGCGGCATTTTTTGCGCCCCGAAAAAAGAGCTGGAAGATACGGCCTGGGGATTTCGGCCACGCGTGTCCGGACGCTTGTTCACTGAGGAAGATGGACTGAAAGGCCGCCTGTGTAACAACGGGCATCCGGCCGGTTGGCAAGGCGCTGACGGTCGGTTGTGGTTCGCCGCCGTGAAAGGAGTTGCCGTCATCGACCCTGCACGGATGCATCCGGATCACCGCGTGCCGCCGGTGCTCGTGGAACAGGTCGTGGTCGACAACCGCAATCTGCCCACAGTGGGCAATTCCCTTTCGCCGCCGCTGCGGCTTGCGGCGGGCAGCAAGCGCTTCGAGTTCAGGTACACGGCCCTGAGCTTCATCCGCTCCGGCAAGATCGAATTCAAGTACAAGCTGGAGGGCTATGATAAAGAGTGGACCTCCGCCGGCAGCCGGCGCGAGGCTTTCTACAACGACCTGCGCCCCGGCCGCTACAACTTCAGGGTGATCGCGGCCAACGCCGACGGCGTCTGGAACATGGCCGGAGCATCATTCGCTTTTTACCTGCGCCCGTTCGTCTACCAGACCTGGTGGTTCATGGTGTTGGCCGCGCTGGCCTTCATGGCCGCATCGGTGCTGTTGTGGCAGCTGCTCAAAAAATATCTCCATGCCGTTTCGTTTTGGAAGAAGAAGACCCATATCGGCCACTTCAAGATACTGGAAACGCTCGGCACCGGGGGCATGGCCACGGTCTACAAGGCGCAGGACCTGCTCGACAAGAAACGTATCGTGGCGCTCAAGGTGCTGAAGGAGGAAAATTTCCACGACGAGAACCAGAAAAAGCGCTTCAAGCACGAGTCGCTGATCACCGAGCAGCTCGACCATCCGCACATCGTGCGCATCATCGAGCGCGGCGAGATGGACGACTGCTGGTACATCGCCATGGAACTGCTGCGGGGAGAATCGCTGGCCCTGCTCATCCGGCGGGGCGGCCGTCTGCCGATTGGCGCAGCGCTGGATATCATGCTGCAGATCACCGACGCCCTCCAGGCCATCCACGGCCAGAACATCGTCCACCGCGACCTGAAGCCGGAAAACATCATGATCAGCGAGCGGCGCGGGCGTCCCTATTACGTCAAGCTGCTCGATTTCGGTCTGGCCATCACCCCGGCCCAGTCGCGGCTGACCATGTCGGGGGTGGTCATGGGCACCATCCGCTACCTGCCGCCGGAGCGGATCAGCGACGGCGCTTCCTCGCCGGCCGGGGATATTTATGCCGCCGGCATCATCCTCTATGAGATGTTGACCGGCTCCAAGCCCTTCTGGTCGGAGGCGACCGGGGAGGTGATCCATCGCATCCTGGAAACCTACCCCTTGCCCGCCCGCGAGATCAACGCCGCCATCCCCCGGGACCTGGAGGCGCTGATCAAGGCCATGATCGACAAGGACCCGGAGCGGAGGCCGTCGCTGGCCGAGATCGAGTCCAGACTGAAGAAACTCCATGATGGAGAGATATCAGACGTCAGATGTTAGACGTTAGACGTGTGAAGAAAGACGTCAGAAGACAGAAAACAGAAGACAGATGTCAGATGCTGGACGTTCGATGTCAGCGGGAAAAGCAAGCCCGTCAGCGATCTTTCAGGGGGCTTTCTCCTGCTGACATCTGTCGTCTGTCGTCTAACGTCTGAGTTTTGTGGGGGCTTGTAATGAAACGCAACATGGGCAAGACGGACCGCATCGTCAGGGGCGTCATCGGCATTGCCGGCGTGGCCCTTGGTTTCTACTTCCAGACCTGGTGGGGGCTGTTCGCCCTGATCCCGCTGGTCACGGCCGCGATCGGCTTCTGTCCGCTCTATGTGCCGTTCAAGATCTCGACGATAGGGAAAAAGTAGCTAGACGTTAGATGTTGGTGGTTAGCAAGAGAAGCAAGCAATCTGACGTCTGTCTTCTGTCGTCTAACGTCTGATAAAATGGGGCATTTCGCCGGGGAGGACGAGTGAGAATTCCACCAGCCCGCCCAGCTCGCCGTTTTCATACCAGGGGGCTTGGTGGATGAGCTTCTTCAGGCCTTGCTTCTCGATGGTGTAGCTGTTGGCCTGCCGGGATTCCATGATGCGGCCGATCTTGCGTCGTGCCGACTCGGGATGGCAATCCAGCAGGTTCTTCCCGATCAGCGCCCTGCCCCCGTCGGCGGCGAAGGTCGCCGCCGACTTCTCATTCATGGACAGGATGATCCCGTCGCGATTGCAGACCGTGATGGCCACATCCACGCTATCGGCCCAGGGGAATTGATTCATTCCATCCTCTTTTTCTATCGACGTCAGACGGCAGACGTCAGATGTCAGACATTAGACGTTAGCAAGAGAGATCCCCTGAAAGATCGCTGGTGGGCCTGCTTCTCCTGCTGACATCTGACGTCCAGCATCTGACATCTGTCTTCTGTCGTCTGTCTTCTGTCTTCTGACCTCTGTCGTCTACTGTAAATGCTCGGCAAACCAGCCCAGGACCGTTTGCCACCACAGCCGGGCGTTTTGCGGCCTCTGCACGAAGTGGTTCTCGTCGGGGAAATAGAGCATCTTGGACTCGACGCCGCGCCGCTGCAGGGCGGTGAACAGCATCAGGCCCTGGCAGACCGGCACGCGGAAGTCCTTCTCGCTGTGCACGACCAGCATGGGCACCCGGAAACGGTCGACGAAATTGGCCGGGTTCCACTTCTCATACAGATCGCTCTCCCAGGGAACGCCGCCGTACTCCCATTCCTCGAACCAAAGCTCCTCGGTGGAATAGTACATGCTGCGGGCGTCAAAGATGCCGTCGTGCGAGACCAGGCAGCGGAACGGATACTTGAACTCGTCGCTGTGGCCGGCCATCCAGTTGATCATGAAGCCGCCGTAGGAGGCGCCGGCCGCCACCAGGCGGTCCTTGTCGATGAAGGGGAAGTTCTCCACCAGGTACTGCTGCCCCTTGACCAGGTCGACGAAGGGAGCGCCGCCCCAGTCGCCGGAGATCGAATCGGTGAAGTCCTGGCCATAGCCCGGGCTGCCGTGGAAGTTGATCGCCGCCACCACGTAGCCGGGAGAGGCGAACAGGCTGTGATTCCAGCGGTAGTGGAAGTCGTCGGTCCAGGCGTTCTGCGGGCCGCCGTGCACCAGGAACACCAGCGGGTATTTCTTCCCGGCGTCAAAAAAGGGCGGCTTGAGCAGCAGGCCCTCGACCGTCTCCCCGCCGGCGCCCTGATAGCGGAAGGTCTCGACGCGGTTCATCTCGACATCCTTGAAGCGCTCGTGGTTGAAGCGGGTCAGCTGCGTCCGCCTGCGGCTGCGCAGGTCGATCTTGAACAGCTCCTGGGGCATGGCCACGTTCTGCGCCATGTACACCAGCGCCTTGCCGTCCGCCGTCGGGCACAGGAAACTGGCGTTGACCGCAGCGACGATCTTTTCGATCTTCCCCGAGGCGATGTGCAGCTTGAAGATCGGCTTGTAGATGCTTTCCGAGGCGATGAAATAGATGGCCCGCTCGTCGGCGGCGAACTCGAAGGCGGTGATGGTGTTGGGAAAGTCGGCGGTCAGGTTCCGCCGGGCCCCGGTCTTCAGCTCATAGAGGATGATGTCCCTTTTGTCGGCCTCGAAGCCGGGCCGGCGCATGGAGAGGTAAGCCAGGTGCCGGTTCTTCGGCGAGAAGACGGGGTTGGCGTCGCTGCCCTTGTTGTCGGCGCTGATATTCCTTTCCTCGCCGCTGCGCAGGTCGCGCAGGAAGACATCGTTGTTGGTGGAGACGGCCACGACCGGATCGGTGTTCTTCACGTAGGCGAACCAGGCATCGTCGCCGGAGAACACGAAGTCCTGTCCGCCGCCCAGGTCCAGCGGCGGGGTGTCGAACTCGCCCGGGGTCAGGTCGACGTACTCCTCGCTGCCGGGAGCATGCAGGAAGACGTGGCTGCGCTTGTTGTCGCGCCACGAGTCCCAGACCCGGAACATGAGGCCGGACAGCAGCTTGCCCGTGGTTTTTGCGCCGGCCGCCTCCTTCTCCAGCGCCAGGGCCTCGGCGAACGTCCCGGCCCGGGGATCGATGTCTCGGGCGAAGGCGACGCGTTTCTCGTCACCCGACCAGATAAAGGCGCCGATGCCCCCGGGGACCCGGGTGAGGGGGGTGACGACGGCCGGGTCCGCCAGGTCCATGGCGAACACCTGCGGGTCCCCGTCGCGGCTGGAAACGAAGGTCAGCCGCCCGGAGCGCAGGAAGCGCGGGCTGGAGCTGTTGCCCTTGCCGTCGGTCAGTCTTCTCGGCGTCCGGCCCTGCATGTCGGTCGCGAACAGTTCGGAATGGAAGGAATTGGCGTCGATGTCCGCCTGGCGCACGGTGAACACGACCCAGCGGCCGTCCGGGGAGACCGCCGGGGACGAAAGGCGGCCGGCGGCGAACATGTCTTCGAAGCTCAGGGCCCGCTTCTGGCCGCAAAGGGCGGCGGCCAGGAACAGGCACAGGAAAAGCGCGGCTGATTTTTTCATGGGGTTTCTCCTCGGATGATGTCAATGGACCTGCGCGCCTGGCCCTGGCAAACGGGCCGGCGCGGCACGGCTGGACAAGGCGCGAGAGCCGATCCCGGCTCCCGCGCCCGCGGGTGAGCGAACGGGGATGAAGGGCGCTTACTGCTCCGGCGCGACTTCTTCCTTGGTCTGGATCTTCAGGATGATGTAGCGGTTGGAATGGACCTTGTTGGTCACGGGGTTGATCAGCTCGTATTTTCTCAAGGTGAACAAATACTCTTTTTCACCGCCGGCGCCGTCGACCAAGACGTTCGTTCTGGTGGTGACGGTCTTGCCGGCCAGCAGTTCCTGGTTCTGGTCGATGTTCGTGGAGAGCGAGATCATTTTCTTCTCGTTATCCACCTGGGTCTTGACCTGGGTGTAGTTGGCCTGGTCGCGCTTATAGTTGCCCGTCTCGGTCTCCACCTCGGCCCACATGGCGTCGACTTCCTTCTGCACCTCGGCCTTGGCCCGGCTGCCGCGGGTTTCGTTCAGCTTGGTCTTCAATTGTTCCAGGGCGTCTTTCTTGTCCTTGACCAGCAGGATCTGGTCGTCCTTCTGTTTCTTGGCGGCGGCCAGTCGTTCGATCATCGCGGGCAGGGTGAAGTCCTCGACGACCGACTCCTCGCTGGACACGATCTTCCAGGATTTGAATTCCACGGCGAAGGGTTCGGCAGCCATGGCGGCCATGGTGTCCCGGTCCTTGGCCTTCATGGCCTGGAAATATTTGGAGATCGTAATCTCCTCGGGCTTTTGGCAGGACGTGGTGATCACGATCAGGAACAGTAAGGCGAACAGAACGAATACTTTTTTCATGCGAGTCCTCCTAAAAAAATTGTGAATGGCCGTGCCGCCCGGCGGCGACGGGGCCGCGGGGAGCGCAGAACCCCTTCCCGCGCCACTTTCCGGGTGCCTGACAGCGGCAAGCTCATTCGCCCCGGATTATAAGTAATCTGAAAACCAAAATCAAGACAAATCGGCATTTAAAATCAAAACAGGAGGAGACGGCGGCCGGCTAGTTGTCCAGGATGAAGTCGATGGGATTGATCGGCTTTTCGTAGTAGCGGACCTCGTAATGCAGGTGGGGCCCGTTGCTCCTGCCCGTGGTGCCGACATAGCCGATCACGTCGAAGCGCTTGACGCGCTGTCCTTCCTTGACATTGTACCCGGAGAGGTGGCCGTAGCGGGTGACGTAGCCGAATCCGTGGTCGATGATGATCATCTTGCCGTAGTAGTCCCGCGTCTCGGCCACCAGGACCACGCCGTCGGCCGGGGAGATGACCTTATTGCCCAGCTGGGTGGCGATGTCGATGGCGCCATGGAACTCGTAGCGGCCGGTGAAGGGATGGAGGCGGTTGCCGAAAACCCCGGAGATGTAGCCGCGCGTGGGCCAGATGGCGGGGGTGGATGCCAGCTGCAGCTTCTGTTGGCTGACGTATTTTTCCACCGTTTTGAGCGAGTCCTCGATCTTGAGGGCCTTGTCGCGGACGTCAGCCGTCGAGGGCGGCGAGTTCTTCAGCGGCGGGGCACCCGGAAGAACGGCCTGGGGCCCCGCAAAATCACCGTTGCCGGTGATGCTGGTGTCGGGGCCGCCGATGCCGACTTCGCGCAGGGCCAGGGGCGAGGTCAGGCCGGTGGCCACCATGATCCTTTCCTTGTAGATATCCATCTGCTGGAGGCGGCTGTTCAGCACCTCGATGGTGGCGGACATCTCGCTGATTTTCTCCCGCTTTTCCCCGGCGTCGAGCTCCAGGCGCCTCATTTTCTGCTCGTCCAGGGTCATGGTCAGGTAGGAGAACAGGATGAAACCGAAGAACGCGACCAGGAAAGAAAATCCCAGGAGGGCGTTGCGGATCAGTTTGGAGGAAACGGTGAATTCCTTGTTGGTCGCCGTGGCGTCGGAAACGACGATGACCGAGTATTTGCGCATCTTTCTGTCGGTTTTTGCTGTCATGTTCCCGTCCCGGGCTTTTTATTATAAAACAGGGGGAGTTCCTTGTCAAGCATGCGTCCCCGCTTACCCGGCGATCTCCCGCACCCTGTCCGCGATGCGCTCCAGCGGCGTGCCGGGAGGGAAGACCTCGCGGATGCCGATCTCCTTGAGCTCGGGCATGTCGGCGCCGGGGATGATGCCGCCCAAAAACATCGGCGGCGGAGCGATCTCCTTTTCCTTGTACACGGCCATGATCTTGCGGCACAGCTGGATGTGGGCCCCGGAGAGGATGCTCAGGCCGACGACGGAAACGTCCTCCTGGATCGCCGTGTTGACGATCGTTTCCGGCGACTGGCGCAGGCCGGTGTAGATGACCTCCATGCCGGCATCGCGGAGATACTTGGCCACGATCTTGGCGCCGCGGTCATGCCCGTCCAGCCCGGGCTTGGCGATCAGAACCTTAATCCTGTGCATGATGCGGCCATTTTCACCCAAAAAAATTAAAATGTCAATAATTTATCTTGACATTATAGTTGAAAAAATGATAAAGAGTAGCGTAGACGGGTTATTTTGAGGAGGGCCAGCATGAGCAAAAAAGTGATTGTCCTGGCGGACAACAGCTATACCATCCGCCGGATTGTCGAGCTGTCGTTCTCGGAAATCGAAAACATCGAGGTCCGCAGTTTCGAGAACGGTTCCGGCATCAAGGACAAACTGCAGCAGCTGACTCCCGCCGTGGTGATCGTGGACGTCAAACTGCCCGAGCTCAACGGCTATGACGTGTGCCGCTTCGTCAACGAGGCGCCCTCTCTCAAGGATTGCCGGGTCTTTCTGATGAAAGGCAGCTTCGAACCCGTCGACAACGAGATGATCAAGAACCTCAAGTACGAGGACATCATCACCAAGCCCTTCGATTCCAACGCCCTGGTCGCCGCGGTCATGAAGATCGTCGGCCGGGAGGAGCAGGGAGCGGCGGCCGACATCGCCGGCGAGGGCCCCACGACCTTCCCCGAGGATTTTCCCGAGATCGAGACCGAGATGCCCGAGAGCGAGGACATCAGCTTTTCCGATATCCGCGGCGTGATGGAGGCCCCGCCTGTTTTCGAGCGTCCCGCCGCCGTCCCGGCGCCGGAGCGCGACGAGATCCTCCCCTCCGAGGAGATCACCCAGGGGACGCAGTTGCCCAAGGACAACCTGATGCCCCAGGAGACGGAAGAGCCCCTCAGGAATCCCTTCGACGAGGAGCCGCCTTTCGAGGAGATCAGCGCGGCCCCGCCCGCGACCGCGCCCTCCGCCCCGCTCGAGTATGAGCTGCAGCCCCCGGTGCCCGCCGCCGCCGCGGCCGTCGCCGCGGAGGCGCGTGACGTTTCCGATGAATTCCACGATCGTTTTCTCGAGATCGCCAACGAGGACATGTCCGAGGACCTGCTCAAATCGTCACTGGAGGCGCCGGCCGCCGAAGAGAAGCTCTCCTTGGAGTTCGAACAGACCGATATGGGATCCCCGGCGGAGACCATGTTCGCCGAGCCGGGCAAGGCCGGTCTTTTCTCCCCGCCGCGGAAGACGGAATTGGATATCAACCTGGAGTTGCCCGTTGGCGACGCTCCGCAGAAGGAGCACTTCGGCGAGCGCTCCCGGCTGGATGCGCTTTCTCCCCAGGATGAGCTGGCCCGGCTGAGCGACCTGGCCAAGCGCGAAGCCAGGACCGAGCCGCATGCCAAGGCGGCCGCAGCGGCCGTTACGGCAGCCGCGGAGCGGTTCGAGCTGACCGGCAAGCAGGAAGACCGGCTGAACCGGACCATCAAGGAGCTGCTGTGGGAGATCGTCCCGCCGCTGGCCGAGAAGATCATCAAGGAAGAAATAGACAAGATCAAGTCCGAACTGAACGACAGCGGCCTTTAATTTTTCGCCTGGAGCCCCGACGTGCTGGAAAAAAACATGGAAAAATCTTATGACCATCTGCAGACCGAGAGCGGCTGGTACCGCCGCTGGGAGCAGCAGGGGCTGTTCACCCCCGCGGCCGAGCCGACGGGCATCCCCTTCTCGATCATCCTGCCGCCGCCGAACGTCACCGGCTCGCTGCACATCGGCCATGCCCTGACCCTGTCGCTTCCCGACATCATCGTTCGCCGCAAGATGATGCAGGGCTTCCACGTGCTGTGGCTTCCCGGCATCGACCATGCCGGCATCGCCACGCAGATGATGGTGGAGAAGAATCTGAAGAAAGAGACGGGGCGATCCAAGGAGGACCTGGGCCGGGAAAAGTTCCTGGAGCTGGTCTGGGACTGGAAGAACTCCTCTGAGAAGCAGATCGTGGGGCAGATCAAGAAACTGGGGCTGGCCCTCGACTGGAGCCGGATGAAGTTCACCCTGAGCGAGGAAATGCAGCGGGCGGTGCGCCGGGTGTTCGTCGCCCTCTACCGCGAGGGCAAGATCTACCAGGGCACCTACATGGTCAACCGCTGCCCCAACTGCAAGACGGTGCTCTCCGACCTCGAGGTCGAGCACAAGGAGATCCACGGCCGTCTGACCCATATCCGTTACCCGTTGCGCCGCGACCCGCAGCGCTGGGTGGTCGTGGCCACCACCCGGCCGGAGACCATGCTCGGCGACGTGGCCGTGGCCGTCCATCCCAAGGATCCCCGCTATAAAAAGCTGATCGGCCAGGAGCTCATGCTGCCCCTGACCGGGCGGGCCATCCCCATCGTCGGCGATGAGGACGTGGACCGGGAATTCGGCACCGGGGCGGTGAAGGTCACGCCGGCCCACGATCCCATCGACTTCAAGATCGCGCTGAAGCACCGCCTGGAGAAGATCGTGGTCATCGACGAACTGGCGCGCATGACCGGCCCCATCCCGGAAAAATACCTGGGCCTGGACCGCTTCGCCTGCCGCCAGGAGGTGCTGCACGACCTGCGGACTTTGGGGTTGATCGAAAAGGAGGAGGATTACACCCACAATGTCGGGCACTGCCAGCGCTGCGAGACCGTGGTCGAACCCAACATCTCCAAGCAGTGGTTCCTGAAGACGGCCGAGCTGGCGTCTCCCGCCATCCAGGCCGTCCGCGACCACGAGATCATCTTCATCCCCGAAAAGTGGAAGAAGGTCTACTTCAACTGGATGGAGAACATCCAGGACTGGTGCATCTCGCGGCAATTGTGGTGGGGGCACCGCATCCCCGCTTTCTACTGCCAGGAATGCCAGGAGGTGATCGTCAGCGAGGAGGAGCCCGGGCGCTGCCCGCAATGCGCCGGCTCGCGGCTGGTCCAGGACGACGATGTGCTGGATACCTGGTTCTCCTCGGCCCTGTGGCCCTTCACCACGCTGGGCTGGCAGGACGACAGCCCCGACTTCAAGGTCTTTTACCCGACTTCGATCATGATCACCGCCTTCGACATCATCTTCTTCTGGGTGGCGCGCATGATCATGATGGGCCTGCACTTCGGCCAGGCGGTGCCTTTCCGCGAGGTGCTGATCAACGGCCTGATCCGCGACGAGAAGGGGCAGAAGATGAGCAAGACCAAGGGCAACGCCGTCGACCCGCTGGATATCATCCGCGAATACGGCGCCGACGCCCTGCGCTTTACCCTGGCCATCCAGGCGGTGCCGGGCATGGACATCTCGCTGTCGATCAGCCGCGTCAAGGGTTACAAGGCCTTCGCCAACAAGATATGGAACGCCTCGCGCTACGTCATCATGAACCTGAAGGGGGACGAGCCGGCCGCGTTCTCTCCCGGCGCCATCAGCGACGCCGACAAGTGGATCCTGCATCGGCTGAACGCCGTGGTGGAAAAAGTCAATGGCAGCTGCGACGGCTACCGCCTGTACGAGGCCGCCGACCTGATCTATCATTTCGTCTGGGACGAATACTGCGACTGGTATCTGGAGTTCTCCAAGAGCGACCAGGACAGCCCCGACACGCGCGCGGTCCTGAAGCTGACCCTGTTCCGCATCCTGCAGCTGCTGCATCCCTTCATGCCCTTCGTCAGCGAGGAGATCTACCAGCGCATCAAGGGCGAAAAGGATTTTCTTGTCCAGACCGGGTTCCCCTCCTTCAGCAGGGACTTCGTCTTTCCCGAGGCCCATGCGGCGGTGGAGACCCTGAAAAAGGTCGTGGCCGAGACGCGCAAGACCCGCACCGAGAACCGCATTGAGCCCAACAAGAGGATCCCGGTCTACTTAAAGTGCGAGGCACCGCCCGAGCGCCGGCAGCTGGAAAAGCATTTGAAGTATTTCGACTTCCTCAGCCGCAGCCTGAAAACGGAGATCGTCGACGATTTTGCGGCGCTGCCCAAGGGCTTCCGCGGCGTGAGCCAGAACTGGGAGATCCTTCTGCCGTTTGTCGACGACCAGGACCGCCAGCGCGAGCTGCAGCGACTGAAACTCGAACACGGCAAGCTGACCCAGCTGATCGCGCAAATGGAGGCCAAGCTCGCCGGCGGCGGCTTCGCCGACAAGGCGCCGGCCGAGGTCATCCTGACCTTCAAGAAGAACCTGCAGGAATACATCGAGAAAAAGGCGAAGATCGGCAGGACCATTGACGATCTCACCTGAGCGCTTCCATCTCATCCGGCTGGAATCCTGCCGTTCGACCAACGACTTTATCCGGGAGAACCTCGCCCGGCTGCAGGCAGACCTGCCGCTGATGGTCTGCGCCGGCGGCCAGTCGTCGGGCCGGGGCCGCGAGGGGCGCGGCTGGTTCTCGGCGCCGGGCCTGGGCCTGTACGTGACCTTCGCCTTCCGTCTCGTCGACGCGCGGCGGCTGTCGCTCCTTTCCCTCGTCTCCGGGGTCGCCGTCTGCGATATGCTCGCCGACTGGACGGGCCGGGAGTTCGTCCTGAAATGGCCCAACGACGTCCTGGGGGGCGGGAAGAAAGTCGCCGGCATCCTGTGCGAGAACATGATCAACGGTGACGTCGCCACCTGCCTGGCGGGCGTCGGCGTCAACCTCAACCAGCGTGCCGGGGATTTCCCGCCCGAACTGCGGACGCGGGCGGCTTCGCTGCGCATGCTCACCGGCAGGGAATGGCCGGTCGCGGAGGGCTGCGAGCGCCTGGCCGCGGTCCTGGCCTCCTGGCTGCGGCGCCTCGCCGCCGGCGCCGCCGACATTGTCCTTGAGCGCGCCCGCGAGTTGAGCCGCTCCTTCCTGGGGCGCGAGGTGCGCTTTCATCATGGCGGGCGGGCCTGCAGCGGCGTATACCGCGGCCTGGCCGACGACGGCGGCCTGCTCCTGGAAACGGACGGCGGCCAGCGAACGGTCTTTTACGGGGACGAGATCAGCGGCTGAAACCGGGCGGCTCCCCGGGAGCGCTCAAATCTTGAAGATGACGTTCAGGTGGCAGAGAGTGATCTCGTCCTCGGCGTGCAACTCGTGCTTGACACCGGTCTGCAGCTTGTTGCCGTTGAGGAACGTGCCGTTGATGGCGCCGGGTTCCTCCGAGAGATAGAATTTGCCGTCCTTGAACTGGATCTTGGCGTGCTTGCGCGAGATGTATTTTTCCTCGTCCTCGTCGGTGAGGTCGATGTCGGGTACAAAGCCGGTGGTGTAGTCGCGGCGGCCCAGGAAGGTCTGGGTCTTGGTCAGTTGCACCAGGCGGTTCGAACGCTGGATGATCAGGTAGGCCTTGACCTCGCCGCCGATCTTCTCCGACGTCGAGTCCTCCTTGCGCGCTTCCTTGCCGGCCGGCCTTTCCCTGATTTCCGGAGCGGCGGCTGCCATCAGCACGGTCTGGATCCTGATGTGTTTCTCGCTCAGCTTCTTCAGGATTTTCAGGGCGATATCCGGGGTCTGCTTGAGCATGTCGGTCAGGGCAACGTAGGGGATCTTGATCAGGAAGGAGTCCTCGATGGCCTCGACCGTGTAGATGGCGGTCTGCTCGCTGTTGAGCGATTCCTCGCCGAAGAAGTCCCCTTTGCTGAGAGTGGCCAGGATCTGGCCCTGGCCGTCGTTCTTCAACTGGACCTTGCCCTTGTTGATGATGAAAAAATCGGTCTGGATCTCGCCTTTTTTGTAGACGACGTCGCCGGCGCCGTATTTGGTGATGAATTTTTTCAGTGCGTCCATGTTCGCTTTGCCCATCATTCTATATAAGATATTTGGCATTGTCAATTTGCCCCGGCGAAAATTTCATTTTGCCGCCCGCTTGTCTGCATTGGGGTTTTGTTCTACAATCATGCCGGCCGCTTCGCCGCACACCGACGCGGCCGTTTCTTGCGCGCCAATGCGGCCGGCTGTTTTCCACGCATCATGAAAGAAGAATTCGCTTTTCTGTTCCCGCCTCCCAGGACCGTGCGCTTCAACGGCGGCACGCTGGACATTCGCAGCGCCTGTTTCCCCCTGGAGGTATTCAGGAAATTCGATTTTCTGTTCGCGCGCTTTGGCGTGCGCAACCGCGCCCGGGGCCTGCAGGTGATTGTCCAGGAGCCGCCGTTCAGGTCACCGGCGAAGGGGTCGGGCCCGGGCAGCGAGGAATACGCCATCGATTGCATGCCCGACGGGGTCTGCGTCTCCGCCGCCACGACCCGTGGCCAGTTCTACGCGCTCTCCTCCCTGCTGCAGATCCTGTCCTTTTACGCCGCGGCCGGCGCCATGCCGGCTTTCGCGCTGCGGGACGCGCCGGAAACGGCCTTTCGCGGCGCCTGTTTTTTCCGCGCCGAGGCAACGACGGCCGCCGCCGATCCCCCGGCGCTGCAGCGGCTGTTCCTGGATCTGGCCCTTTTGAAATTCAACTGCCTGGCCCTGCCCGGCGACGCGGCCACCGGGGAGTGGAGCGCTCTGGCGGCCCTGGCCCAGCGGACCGGCATCGAGGTGCTGTCCCTGGATCCTGATCCCGATGCCCTGTCCCGACTCGCTCCCGCCGGCAACCGGCCGGCGAGCCCCCTCCGCGCCGCAAGCGGCGCGGCATGGTTCGACTTTTTCCTGGAAAGCTGCCGCGCCGCCAAGCCCGGCAGCGGGGTGACGGTGGCATGGAGCGACCACTTCCTGAGCCGCCCGGAGTGGATACGCAAGATCCCCCGCGATGTCCTGGTGCTGAATCGGGGAGCGGAGGCCGGGCGCGGGGATTGGCTCAGGACGGCGGTCCAGACGTTCAAGGAACACCATGTCCGCCAGGTGCTTTGCCCCTCTCTGAGCGGGGGCGGCCGCATTCTTCCCGCTGGCCGCGCCGCCATGGACCGCATCGATGCCGCCTGCGCGGCGGCGGCTGCGGCCAGGCTGGCCGGCGTGCTGCTGGTCCACGGCGAAAGGCAGGGGGTCAGCTGCCTGCCCCAGGGGTCGGCGCTGGCCCGCTTCCAGGCCGGCTGCCGGCTGTGGAGCGGCCGCCAGTCAACGCCCGCGGCGTTCGCTCACTGGGTGCTGGGCGGTGACGAGCCCGATCTGTTCCGTGTCTGCTCGCTTCTGGCCCAGGCCGAGAATCGGCTGCCTTATGTCCACGACCGCTATCTTTTCGAGGACCCCCTGCTGGCGCCCTTCTCCCGGCAGGGCGACCCCCGCCAGGTCGTGGCCCATTACCGCAAAGCCGCCCAATACCTGAAAAAAAGGGAGATGGCGCCCGGTTCGCTGAGCGGGTTCCTCGCTTTCGTCTCCGGGCTGTTCGAGATCATCGCCGCCAAGGTGGAGTTTTCCAGCCGCCTGGCAGTCCTGCTGGAGGGGGAGGGCGGCGCCGAGACGCTGACGCTTCAGGCGGCCTCGCTGCAGCAGGCCGTGGCCGGACTGAAAGGGCTTTACCAGGGGCTGCTCACAGCGCCCCCTGGCGACATGCTCAAGGGATTCGATTTCCTTTGCGAGCGCTTCGCCCAGCTGGGGCGGGCCGCGGCTTCCCCCGATTCCCGGAGAGGCCTGCTGTCGGTGCTGAAGAGCGACACCCGGCTGGAGGCGCAGGCGACGCCCCCGGAAGGCCGCTGCCTGCCCTGACCCGGCCGCGGTAAGCTCATACCCCGTTGCACTTCGACCAGCCGCAGTTGGCGCAGGTGGGGCACTTCTCGTCGGTGACGCTGCTGCCGCAGATCGGGCATTGCAGGGCGTTGAGGTCCTGGTGGCGGGTGTTGACCTTGCCGACATGGGTTTCCAGGACCTTGGCGATGGCGTCGGGGATGGACTGGATCAACTGGCCGTTGGAAAAGATGGGCTCGGCGCCGCCGATGCCCTTGAGTTGGTTGACCACCTCTTCGGTCGGGATGCCGCTGCGCAGGGCCAGCGAGATCAGCCGGCCGATGGCCTCGGCGTCGGCCATGGTCGAGTAGCCGCTCTTGCCGATGGAGGCGAACACCTCGAAGGGCTTCTTGAGGAAATAGGTGACGGTGATGTAGAGGTTGCCCAGCCCGGTCGAGATCTTGTGCGTGGTGGAGGGGATGGCCTCGGGGCGACCCATGGGCTTCGGCTTGTCCTCGCCGGCCTTGTTCAGGACCTGGACGGCCCGGCAGCCGTCGCGATAGACGGTGATGCCCTTGATCTCCATGGCGAAGGCCTGCAGATAGGCGGAAGCGATATCCTCGCGCGTCGCGGCGTTGGGGAAATTGATGGTCTTGGAAACAGCGCTGTCCACGTGCTCCTGGAAGACGGCCTGCATCTTCAGGTGGTTGATGGGGTCGATCTCCTGGGCGGTGACGAAATGGGCGGGCTGTTTTTCCCCCGGGTGCTTCTCCTGCCATTCCTTGTAGAGGGGGTGGATGTCGACGATCTCGCTGTCCAGGATCTTGGAGATCACCTGGAAGGCGAAGATCGGCTCGATGCTCGAAGAGCAGCCGGCGATGCGCGAAATGGTGCCGGTGGGCGCGATGGTCAGCACCGATGCGTTGCGCATCGTCTGCCCCTGGTAGACCGATTTTTCGATGTTGGGGAAGTTGCCGCGGGTTTCGGCCAGCCGCCGCGATGCCGCGACGGCTTCCTCCTTCATGAACGAGATGATCTTCCGCCCCATGGCGCGGGCCTCCTCGCTGTGGTAGGCGATGCCCAGGCGGATCAGCAGGTCGGCGAAACCCATCACCCCCAGGCCGATGCGGCGGTTGGCCTTGGCCATCTTGTCGATCTTCTCCAGCGGGTAGAGGTTGACGTCGATGACGTCGTCGAGGAAACGGATGCCCAGCTGGATGATCTGGCGGAAGCGGCCCCAGTCCAAGCCGTCGGGCTCCTGCCCGTCATGCAGGTTCAGCAGGTTGATCGAGCCGAGGTTGCAGGCCTCGTAGTCGTGCAGCGGCTGCTCGCCGCACGGGTTGGTGGCGCGGATCGGCCCCTGGGCGGCGGTGGGATTGAGGCGGTTGACCTTGTCGATGAATATCAGTCCGGGATCTCCGTTGCTCCAGGCAGAATCGACGATCAGGTCGAATACCTCCTGGGCGCTGGCCTGGCCGGCCAGCGAGCCGTCCATGGGGTTGAACAGGTCGTAGTCGGATTTGTCCTGGATGGCCTGGATGAAGGCGTCGGTGATGGCCACCGAGATGTTGAAGTTCTGCGCGGTGACCCCGTCGCGCTTCATGGTGATGAAGTGGCGGATGTCGGGATGGTCGACGCGCAGCACGCCCATGTTGGCGCCGCGGCGCGTGCCGCCCTGCTTGACCGCTTCGGTGCCGGCGTCGATGACCTTCAGGAAGGAGACCGGGCCCGAGGCGATGCCCTGGGTCTTGCGCACAAAGCTGCCCGCCGGGCGGATGCGCGAGAAGTCAAAGCCGGTGCCGCCCCCCTCCTTGTGGACCAGGGCGGCGTTCTTGACCGTCTCGAAAATGCCGTCCAGCGAATCCTCGATGGGCAGGACGAAGCAGGCGGAAAGGCACATCTGCCGCCCGGCGCCGGTCAGGGTGGGAGAGTTGGGCATGAAATCCTTGCGCATCATGGCCTGGAAAAAGCTCTCCTCCCAGAGTTTCTTGTCGGCTTCGCTCTTCTCGGCCTGGGCGATGAAGCGGGCGACGCGGCGGAAAAGCTCCGAGGGCTTGCTTTCCAAAAGGGTCCCTTTCTCGTCTTTCTTGAAGTAGCGGGCGCGCAGGATCTTCAATGCGTTTTCGGGAAAATTTTCCATTCAGCTCTCCTTGACCTATAAATCTAGTTGACGCCCAATTATAAAGCGCTAAATATAGCGTGTCAATACGGATTTTCGGAAAATTTTCTGAAATATTTTCTTGACAAGCCATATTTGTATATATTATTATGTGGGAGAAAATGGGACAAAATGGGATAAATGAACGCTTCAGGGGCAGCTATATCGCCACGATCGATGATCGCGGCCGGGTGAAGATCCCTGCCAAATACCTCTCCGTGCTGGAACAGGGGTTCGGCAGGGAAGTGTACCTGACCTCGGTCAACGGCGATCATATCCTGTTTTACCCCATGAAGGTGTGGCAGGAGATCGAAAGGAAGATCGCCGCCATCCCCATGCGCGATCCCGAGATGGAGGAGTTCGTCAGCCGCAGCAGCTACTGGGGCACGGAGACCGAGATCGATCCCAAGGGCCGCATCCTGATTCCCGCCGACCTGCGGGCTGCCAGCAGGCTGGAGAGCGCCCTGCTGATACTGGGCAAGATCGACTACATGGTGATCTGGAACAAGGAGGTATTCGAGACGCGCTACATGGGCGGCCAGTTCAGCGACGAAAAGCTGAACCGGATCTCGAGGTTGCTCAATGAATTTTCGGCACTACCCCGTCATGAGTAGGGAGGTGCTGGAGATCTTCGCCGGCACGCGAAAAGAGATTTTCGTCGATTGCACGGTGGGCGCCGGCGGCCACAGCCATCGCATCCTCAGCGCCTTCCCCGGCTGCGAAGTGATCGCGCTGGACCTGGACGGCGAAAGCCTCGCCCTGGCCCGCGAGACGCTGCGCGAGTTCAGCGGGCGCGTCCGCTTCCATCAGGGCACCTACCTCACGCTGTTCGCGGACTTCGACTGCCGGCGCCTGGCCGTCTCCGGCATCCTGGTCGACCCGGGCATCTCCACCGTGCAGTTGAAGGACGGCCGGCGCGGCTTCTCCCACAGCCAGGACGGTCCGCTGGACATGCGCAAGGATGCAAGCTCCGGGGCCACCGCCGCCGACGTGCTCAACGCCTGCGGCGAGGAACAGCTGGCCGACCTTTTCTCCCGCTTCGGAGAGGTGCCCAACGCGCGGCGCCTGGCCAAGGCCATCATCGAGAAACGGCTCTTTGCCCCCTGGAGCACGACCGCGCAGCTGCGGCGCCTGGTGGAAAGCCTGGCGCACTGGCGGCCGCGCCCCGGCCTGGTGCACCCGGCCGCCCAGGTCTTTCAGGCCCTGCGCATCTTCGTCAACCGCGAGCTGGAAGGCCTCGAGTCCTGGCTGGAGACGATCCCCGCGCATCTGCTCCCGGGCAGCCGCGTGGTGTTCCTCACCTACCATTCGCTGGAGGACCGCCTGGTCAAGCATGGATTCCAGCAGCTGCAGCGCCAGGGCAAAGTCGAGTTGCTTCGCCCCTTTCCCGCCAAGCCCGGCAGCGACGAGATCGGGGAGAACCTGGCGTCGCGCTCGGCCAAGCTGCGGGCCCTGGAGGTGGCATGAACGTCAGGAAGCGCTCCCGTTCCGCCCTGCGCCTGGCCGTCCTCGCCTTCTTCATCTTTCTCGTCCTGTTCATCTACTCCAGCCTGAACCTGATGAACGTGGACCTGGGATACCGGCAGCACGAGCTGCTGCGGACCGAAGCCGAGCTGCGCCTGGAGATCGACGCCCTGCGGGCGCGCCGCGCCGGCCTGCTCAGCCTGGAGCGCACCGAACGCATCGCCCTCCAGGAGCTGGGCTACCAGTATCCCGCGGCGGGGCAGATCATCAAGGTCGTGGAGGCGGTCCGTGAGCGCTAACCGCAAGGGGAAGCAGCGCTTCTTCGCCCTGTCCGTTTTTTTCCTCATCTGGATCCTGGCCATCGTCTTCCGGCTATTCAGCATGCAGGTGCTCGACTACACTACCTACATGGCCAAGATCAGGGCCCAGACCCACCGCGTCGAGGAGCTCCATTCCAAGCGCGGCACCATCACCGACCGCAACGGCGAGATCCTGGCCATTTCGCTGCAGTCGAAGTCGGCGTTCATCAGCAACAAGGACGGGGCGCACGCGCTGGCGGTCTTCAAGAAATTCTGCGCCCTGCTGCCCATCTCCGGAGTGCAGAAGGTCGCCATCAGCAAGCGCATCCGCCGCGGCGAGAAATTCGTCTGGCTGAAGCGCAAGCTGACCGACGAGGAGTACCTCAAGGTCAAGCCCCTGGCCGCTGACGCCTGGACGGCGGGAACGATCGCTTTTCTGGACGAATACCGCCGCGTGTATCCGCAGGGGCAGCTCGCCTCGCACGTCCTGGGCGGCGTGGGCATCGACGAGCAGGCCCTGGGCGGCATCGAGACGAGCCTGGATCATGAGATCAAGGGGCGCGGCGGCCGATTGAAGGTCCTTATCGACGCCCGCAAGCGCATTTTTCAGTTCAAGTACCTGGAGCAGCCGGTGCCCGGGCGCGACATCCACCTGAGCATCGCCGCCCCCCTGCAGTTCTTCGTCGAGCGCGAGCTGGCCGCCGTCGTCGCCAGATACCAGGCGGCGGGCGGGGCCGTCATTGTCATGGACAGCCGCAGCGGCCAGGTCCTGGCCATGGCCTCCTGCCCGGGCTATGACCCGGAGACGATCTGGAACACTCCGCTGCCGGTCCTGAAGAACAAGGCGATCTCCTTCCTCTACGATCCCGGCTCCACTTTCAAGGTCGTGCTGGCGGCGTCGGCGCTGGAGAACCGCATCTGCGGCCGGCAGGAGACGTTCAACTGCCATAACGGCGTCTATGCCGTCCGCGACCGGCAGATCACCGACGTTCACCCCTTCGCCCGCCTCTCCTTCGACGACGTCTTCGTGCAGTCAAGCAACATCGGGGCGGCGCAGGTCGGGATGCGCCTGGGATCCGACCGCTACTTCGCCACCATCGGCCGCTTCGGCTTCGGGCGCCGCACCGGCATCCGGCTGCCGGCCGAGGAGAACGGCATCCTCAACCCGCCGCACAAGTGGAGCGGCGTCTCGCTGGCCTTCCTCTCCTTCGGCTACGAGATCGCGGTGACGCCGCTGCAGATGGCGGCCGCCTTCAATGTTCCCGCGGCGGGCGGATTCCTGGTACGGCCGCAGATCCTGCGTGACGGCGCGACCGACGTCGGGGGCGAGCGGGTGCTCTCCGCCTCCGGCAGCGAGCAGCTCGGCGAGATCATGACCGCCGTCGTCAGCCGCGGCACGGGGAAGAAGGCCCAGGTCGCAGGCCTGGAGATCGCCGGCAAGACCGGCACGGCCCACAAGATCAAGGCCGGCCGCTATGCCGGGAGCTATGTTTCTTCCTTCGGCGGCTTTTTTCCGGCCCGCGACCCGCGCGTGACCCTGTTCGTGGTCATCGATGAGCCGCAGGGACTGTACTTCGGGGGCGACGTGGCCGCCCCGGCGTTCAGGGCCATCGCCGAGAAGATCATGCTGCACCTGGGCATCCTCCCCGGGCCGCCGGCCGTCAGCGAGGTCCGCCTATGAAGCATCTGGACGAGCTGCTCGGCAAGCACGAATCCCTGGCCTGGCGCGGCGAGCTGCACCTGCCCGTGAACGGCATCGGGTACGATTCGCGGCGGATCGCCCCGGGCGACTGCTTTGTCGCCATCAAGGGGTTCCAGAAGGACGGCATCGCCTTCGTGGGCGACGCCGTGGCCCGGGGCGCCGGTTCGGTGGTCTCGGTGCATCCGCCCGCCCCGGAATTTCCGCTCGTCACCTGGGCGCAGGTCAAGAATGACCGCCGGGCGCTGAGCGCCATGGCCAGCCGCTTCCATGACGATCCTTCGCGGGCGCTGCGCGTGATCGGGGTGACCGGCACCAACGGCAAGACGACCACCGTGGCCCTCATCCAGGAGCTGCTCGGCCCGGGCTCCGCCGCCATCGGTACCCTGGGGATGCATTTCGCCGGGGACTCACGCCCGACGAAGCTGACCACCCCGGAGGCCCCCGAGCTCTTCGCCTTCATGGCCGCTGCGCTCAAGGCCGGCTGCGTCAACCTGGCCATGGAGGTCTCCTCGGCTTCGCTCAGCCTGCACCGTGTCGATGACGTCGTCTTCTCCCAGGCCGTTTTCACTTCCTTCTCCGGCGACCACCTCGATTTCCATGGGACCATGGAGAACTATTTCGAAGCCAAACTCTCCCTGTTCAAGAGGCTCGGCAGCGACCAGTGGGCGATCCTCAATGGCGACGATCCCATGGGGCCGCACATCATCCGCGAGCTCAACTGCCGCTATGTCACCTTCGGCTTCTCGGAGCAGGCCGATATCCGGGCGCTGAAATTCGCCTTCAGCACCGAGGGGGTCAAGGGCGTGCTGCAGACGCCGCGCGGCAAGATCGAGTTCCAGAGCCGGCTGCTGGGGCGCTTCAACCTGATGAACATCATGGCGGCGGTCAGCTCGGCCCTGGTCAACGGCGTCGGCGCCGAGCGCATCAGTTCCGCCCTGGCGTCCTTCCAGCCGGTCAAGGGCCGGGCCACCATCGCCCATGCCGGAGACTTCCTGGTGGTGGTCGACTACGCCCACACCGACGACGCCCTGGAGAACCTGCTGCAGGCCTTCCGCGAGATCACCCGCGGCCGGCTGATCGTGGTTTTCGGCGCCGGCGGTTCGCGCGACAAGACCAAGCGGCCGCGCATGGCCCGCGTGGCCAGCCGCCTGGCCGACCTGGTGGTGGTCACCAGCGACAATCCGCGTCAGGAGGACCCGCAGGCCATCATCGCCGACATCGTGGCCGGCTTCGCCCCCGGCTTCACGGCCTTCCGCGCCGAGCCCGACCGCCGGGCGGCCATCGGCCTGGCCCTGGACATGGCCGTGAGCGGCGACGTGGTGCTGATCGCCGGCAAGGGCCATGAGAACTACCAGATCTTCAAGGACCGCACCGTCCATTTCGACGACTTCGAAGTGGTGCGGGAAAAACTGGGGCGGGGCGATGCCTGAGCTGAAGCTGGCCGAGATCGCCGTCGCCGTTCGCGGCCGCGTGGACCCCGTCTGGGGCGGGAGGGCCTTCCAGGGCTTCCAGTTCGACTCCCGCGCCATGAAGCCGGGCATGCTGTTCTTCGCCCTGCGCGGGGCGAAGGCGGACGGGCACGACCACGTCCGCGATCTGCGGAACATTCCCGGCGCCGGCGCCGTGGTGCGCCGTGACTTCGCCGCCAGGGGCTGGAACCTGCCGCTGCTGCGCGTCGACGATCCGCTGCGTGCCGCCCAGGACCTGGCCGCCCACGTCCGGGAGAAATACCGCCGCATCCGCTACGTGGGCATCACCGGCAGCGCCGGCAAGACCACGACCAAGGAGTTCCTCTACCAGATCCTCTCCGCGCGGCAGCGCTGCTTCCGCGCGCCGCAGAACTGGAACAACTGGATCGGCCTGCCGTTTTCGCTGCTGCGGCTCAGCGGCCGCGAGCAGACGGCCGTCTTCGAGCTGGCCATGAGCGACCCGGGCCGCGGCGAGGTCGACCGCCTGGCCGCGATCCTCAAGCCCGACGTAGTCCTGTTGCTCAACGCGTTCCCCGCGCACCTGGAGTTCCTCAAGACGCTGGCCAATGTCGCCCGCGCCAAGGGCGAGATCCTCGGCCATCTGGCGGCCGACTCCTGTGCTTTCGTCAACGGCGACCAGCCGCTGCTGCGCCGGGTCGCCGCCGACTACCGCGGGCGGATCGTCTTCTTCGGCTGCCGCCCCAAGGGCAATGACGTCGTGCTGAAGAGCGTGCGCCGTGAGCAGGAGGCCAGCCGCCTGCGCATCGACTTCTTCGGCATCGAGGAGGATTTCCTGGCGCCGCTGACCAGCCGCTCCCATGTCGAGAACCTGTTCGCCGCCATCCTGGCGGCCCAGCAGCTGGGGATGAAGAACGCCGAGATCCAGGAGGCCGTCTCCCGGCTGCGCCCCCTGGCCGGCCGCGGCCTGATCCAGCGCCTGGGCCGCGTCACCCTCATCGACGAGACCTACAATTCCAATCCCGAGGCCCTGAAGCGGACCCTGCAATGGGTGGACAGGGAGACGGCCGGGAAGAAGGTCGCGGTTCTGGGCGACATGCTGGAATTGGGCGCCGACGAGCTCCGCTACCACCGCCAGGCGGGGCGCTTTTTCGCCGGCCTGCATTTCGACCGGCTGCTGACCGTCGGCCGGCGTGCCGAGGCGCTCGCGGCGGCGGCCCGCAAGGCCGGCTATCCGGCCCGGCGCATCGCCTGCTTCCAGGAAGCCGCCGCCGCCGGCCAGTTCCTGCGCCGCGAGCTCCATCGCGACCGCGACGCCGTGGTCTTGTTCAAGGGCTCGCGGGGCATGGCCCTGGAGAAGGCCATCGCGGAGTTCCGCCATGAGTAGGACGGCAAGCGCGGTCGCGGTGCTGGGCTTCGGGATAACGGGGCAGGCCGTCCTGGAATACCTGCTGCAGCGGGAGCCGGGCACCCCCCTGATCCTTTTCAACGACGAGCCGGTCGCCGACGCGGAGAAGCGGCTCGCCTTCGAGCGGCGCGGCGTGCGTTTCCTGGCCGGGGCGGACGCCTTTGCCGGGCTCGCCGGCTGCCGCCTGGTCGTCATGAGCCCGGGATTCGACGGCCGCCAGCCGCGCTTCGCCGCCCTGCGCCGGGAAGGCGTCGAAGTGATCTCCGAGATCGAGTTCGCCTTCCGCCGCTGCCGCGGCCGCATCATCGCCGTCAGCGGCAGCAACGGCAAGTCGACCACGGTCAGCCTGGTCCAGCACCTGCTCGCCGGCGCCGGGCGGTCGAGCCGACTGGCCGGCAATATCGGCACGCCGCTGATCGCCGAGGTGGACGCCATCCAGCCCGGCTCGCTGGCGGTGCTGGAGCTGTCAAGCTTCCAGCTGGAAGAGATCGACCGCTTCCGGCCCGAGGTGGCGGTGCTGCTCAACATCACTCCCGATCACATGGATCGCTACCCGTCATTGGCCGCCTATGCCGCCGCCAAGTTCAACCTGTTGCGCAACCAGGGGCCCGAGGATGTCATGGTGCTCAACGCCGATGACCCCCGGCTGCGCGAGGCGGAGCGGCTGGGGCAGGGACGGCCGCTATGGTTCTCCGCCGCCCGCCCCATCGAGGCGCCTTTGCGGGGCGCCTGGCTGGAGGGCGGGGATGTCGTGATGGATCTGGGCGCGGGTCCCGACCGGGTATCCCTGCGACGCAACCCGCTGCGCGGCATCCACAACCTGGAGAACATCATGGCCGCCGCCCTGGCCTGCCGCGCCGTGGGGCTGGAGGCCGCCGCCATCGAGGCCGGCTTGCCCACCTTCCGCGGCCTCGCCCACCGCATGGAAGCGGCAGGGCGCGTCGGCCGCGTCGAGTTCATCAACGATTCCAAGGCGACCAACATCGATGCGGCGTTGAAGTCGGTGGCCAGCATCGACGGCGACCTGGTCGTCATCCTGGGCGGCAAGGACAAGGGCGGCGATTTCCGCGCCCTGCTGGAGCCGCTGCGGCAGCGGGCGCGGCAGGTCCTGCTGCTGGGCCAGGCGGCGCCGGTGATCGCCGCGCAGCTGGCGGATCTGAAGGAGCGGCTGGCGGCGGTCCGCGACCTCGGGGATGCCGTCGGCAGCGGCTACGCCGTCCTGAAGCGGAACGGCGGCACGGTGCTGCTGGCCCCGGCCTGCGCCAGCTTCGACATGTTCGACAATTTCGAGCAGCGCGGCGAGGCCTTCAAGGAGGAAGTGCGCCGGCTGCAGCACCGGGAGGGAGAGCATGGTTAAGCCCAGCGGCATCGACCGCACACTGCTCACCGTCTCGCTGCTGCTGATCGCCATCGGCTTCCTGATGATCTTCAGCACCACCCCGGTCATCGCCCGGGAGAAGTACGGCGACAGCCTGCACTTCCTCAACCGGCAGCTGCTGTTCCTGGCTCTGGGCCTGCTGGTCTTCGCCTTGCTGATCTTCTACCGCGCCCCCTTCTACCTGAATCCGCGGCTGGTCATGGCCGCCATGGCCCTGGCCTTCACCGGGCTGTCGCTGGTGTTCTTTTTCGAGAAAGTCAACAACGCCAGCCGCTGGATCCGCATCGGCGGCCTGTCGCTCCAGCCCTCGGAGTTCGCCAAGATCGTCCTGGTGCTTTACCTGGCCATGATGCTGAGCCGCAAGGAGACCGACGTCAACAACCTCAAGAGCCTGGGGCTGCTCCTGCTGCCGGTGATCTTCATGGAGGGGCTGATCCTCAAGGAGCCCGACTTCGGCAGCTTCATGCTCATCGGCGTCATCACCATGGTCATGCTGTTCGTCGCCGGCCTGCGCCTGAAGTATTTCGCGGCCGGCTTCCTGCTGCTGCTGCCGCTGCTGTTGCTGCTGATCCAGAGCAGCCCCATGCGCCAGGACCGCATCCGCAGCTACCTGAACCCGGAAAGCTTCGCCACGACCCACGGCTTCCAGGCCACGCAGTCGACGTATGCCATCGGTTCGGGGGGGCTGTTCGGGCAGGGCATCGGCAACTCCACCCAGAAACTGTTCTACCTGCCCTACGCCTACTCGGACTTCATCTTCGCCATCATCGCCGAGGAGCTGGGCTTCTTCGGCGCCCTGGCCGTCATTGCCCTCTTCATGCTCTATTACCTGCGCGGCATGGTCATCGCCCGCCAATCGGACGATCCGCACACCTATCTCCTGGTCACCGGCCTCGTCGTGCTGATCGTGTTCCAGGCCATGATGAACGTCTCGGTGGCCGTCGGCCTGTTCCCCACCAAGGGCATCCCGCTGCCCTTCATCTCCTCGGGAGGGACCTCGCTGCTCGGCAGCCTGATCATCACCGGCATCATCCTCAACGTCTCACGCCAGCGCAAGGTGGTCTTCACCCATGATTGAAAGCAGCCGCATCAAGAAGATCCACTTCGCCGGCATCGGCGGCTCGGGCATGTCGGGCATCGCCGAGGTGCTGCACAACATGGGTTTCCAGGTCAGCGGTTCGGACATCGCCGAGAACGAGACGGTGCGCCGCCTGCGCGCCCTGGGCATGCGCATCGCCATCGGCCACGACGCCGCCAATGTCGGCGACGCCGGGGCGCTGGTCTACTCCAGCGCCGTCACCGAGGACAACGTCGAGGTCGCCGCGGCGCTGCAGCGCAAGCTGCCCGTCATCCCGCGGGCGGAGATGCTGGCCGAGCTCATGCGCATGAAATTCTCCCTGGCCGTGGCCGGCACCCACGGCAAGACCACCACCACCTCGATGCTGGCGACCATCCTCACCCAGGCCGGCCTCGACCCCACCTATGTGGTCGGCGGCCGGCTCAAGGTCGAAGGCGGCGGCGCCCAGCTCGGCTCATCGCGCTTTCTGGTGGCCGAGGCCGACGAATCCGACGGCAGCTTCCTGAAGCTGTTCCCCAGCATCGCCGTGGTGACCAACATCGAGAACGATCACCTGGAGTTTTACGGGCGCATGAAGAACCTGGTCCAGGCCTTCCGCCAATTCGCCGACAAGGTGCCGTTCTACGGGGCGGTGATCCTCAACCGCGACGACGCCAACGTGCGGCGGATCATGCCCCTGCTCCGCAAGAAGGTCATTGCCTACGGCTTCGGCGCCGAGGCCGACGTGCGGGCGCTGAAGGTGCGCGGATCCAGCTTCGCCTCCAGTTATGAGTTGGCCGTGCGCGGGCGCGAACCCGTTCGGGTGCGGCTGAACGTCGGCGGCCGGCACAATGTGGCCAATTCGCTGGCCGCCATCGCCGCCGCCCTGGAGGTGGGGGTCGACCTGGAGACCATCACCGCCAGCCTGGCCCGCTTCACCCTGCCCGAGAGGCGTTTCCAGGTGCTTCATGCCAGTCCCGGGCTGCTGGTCATCGACGATTACGCCCATCATCCCAGCGAGATCAAGGCCACGCTGCGCATGCTTCGTGCCGGCGATCGCCGGCGGCTGGTCGCCGTGTTCCAGCCGCACCGCTTCACCCGCCTGCACCTGTTGATGAAGCAGTTCGCCGCGGCCTTCCGCCAGGCCGACCTGCTGGTGATCGCCCCGCTGTACACCGCCAACCAGCCGGAGATCGCCGGCGCCAACAGCCGGGTGCTGGCCGACTGCATCCGCGCCCGGGGCCAGAAAAACGTGGTGTACCTGGAGACCTTCGGGCAGATCAGCGCCTTCCTGAAACAGGAGCTGCAGCCGGGAGACGGCCTGGTGTTCCTCTCGGCCGGCAACCTCACGCGCCTGGCCCATGAGTTCGCCGCGGCAGTGGGGGCCGCTAAGAAATGAGGGGCGCCATGGACGGCCAGCTGAAGTTCGAGGCCGATTTCTTCCGCAAGAGCAACAACCTGACGGTGACGCGCGAAAAGAAGATCCGCTCGATCCAGGTGCGCACGGTCCACCTGCTGCTGCTGTTGCTGCTGGCGCTGCTGGCCGCCCTGGTGATCTCGCGGGCGGCGAGCTACGTCCTCACCTGCGAGGCCCTGCAGGTGCGCCAGTTCCGCCTGCGCCGTCAGCCCGTCTATGCCCGCGCCCAGGTCGCCGCCATCCTGCGGCGCCATGGGGGGAGCATCCTGGCCATGGACATGAAGAGCCTGCAGGCGCAGCTGCAGCAGGTCCCGGAGATCGCCGCGGCCTCCATCCGCCGCGTCCTTCCCGACACGGTGGAGATCGTCTTCACCCTGCGCCGGCCCTTCTACCAGCATTTCCGCAACGGCTCGTTCCGCCTGCTGGACGAGGCGGGGCGCGAGTTGGGGCGGCAGGAGCAGATGCCGGCGGGACTCGTCCCGCTGCGCGGGAACGAAGAGGCCCTGGCCGCCATCGCCCCCCTCTCCCGGGAGCTGCGGCCTTTGCGCAAGCGGATCGAGTACGTGGCCTGGAGCGAACCGCGCGGCATCGAGCTGAAGCTGCTCGACGCGACGGAGGTCTTCTACCCGGGGGAGGACGATTTCGCCGGCAAGATCGGCCATTATTTCCGCATCAAGGGCCGCCTGGGGCTGGGCGCCGCCGTCCAGCGCGTCGACCTGCGCATTCCCGGGCGGATCTATTTCGAATGGCACGAGGAACAACGGGGGGAGTCATGAAGAGCAACTACCTGGTCGGCATCGATATCGGCACCAAGAAGATCTGCACCCTGATCGCGCAGATCAAGACGGACGGGGAAAAGGAGGACGTGGAGATCATCGGCTACGGCGTGGCCGAGTCGCACGGCCTGCGCAAGGGCAACATCGTCAACATGGAGGGGACGGTCGAGGACATCAAGAAGTCGATCAAGGACGCCGAGCTGACCGCTGGGGTGATGATCGAGTCGGCCTACGTCAACATCTCCGGCAAGCACGTCCAGAGCATCAACGCCAAGGGCAGCATCAACATCACCGGGCGCAGCAAGGAGATCTCCCGCGAGGACCTGGAGCGGGCCATCACCCACGCCAGCGCCATCATGCTGCCGGCCGACCGCGCCGTGCTGCACGTGCTGCCCCAGGAGTACATCGTCGATTCCCAGGACGGCATCAAGAACCCGGTGGGCATGGTCGGCACCAACCTCGACGTCTACATCCACATCATCACCGGCTCGCTGACCGCCACCAAGAACCTGCTGCTCTGCCTGAAGAAGGCCAAGGTCAGCGTCCTGGGCACGGTGCTGTCGCACATCGCCACCGCCGAGGCGGTGCTGACCCCGGACGAGAAGGAACTCGGCGTGCTGTCCATCGACATCG
>DCVK01000018.1 GCA_002335385.1 Candidatus Aminicenantes bacterium UBA2190 | reverse complement strand
GCGTATCTGGGCCGCTTCAACTTCAAGGGCAACGACCAGCAAAAGCGCGTCGCCGACCTGTCGGGCGGCGAGCGCGGCCGGCTGCACCTGGCCAAGACGCTGGCCAAGGGCGGCAACGTGCTGCTGCTGGACGAGCCGTCCAACGATCTGGACGTGGAAACCCTGCGCGCGCTGGAGGATGCGCTGCTGGAGTTTGCCGGCAGCGCGTTGGTCATCAGCCACGACCGCTGGTTCCTCGACCGCATCGCCACCCATATCCTGGCCTTCGAGGGCGAGAGCCGCGTCGTTTGGTTCGAGGGCAACTACTCCGACTACGAGGCCGACCGCAAGCGTCGCCTGGGCCACGAGGCCGACCGGCCGCACCGCGTCCGCTACCGCAAGCTCACGCTCGACTGATCCCCAATTTCTTCGCTCCGGCTAAAGTTCCGCGCTCAGGATGCGCACGTTGCAGCGCAGCACCGGCCTGGCGCTGAGGCCCGGAGAGAGGAGAGGCTGGACCTGGACATCCGGGATGCCAAGCGCCAGCCGGCCGGCGGTCAGGTTGACGAGCCCACCGCCGGCACGACGATCCAGCGAACCCCACGAGCGGCCATACATGATCGCGGCGCCGGCCGGGGGCAGGACGGCATAGGGAATGAGGGCGAAAACACCCAGCATGTCCCCGCTTCCCAGGATGGCCGAAACGCCGATGGCGGCGACTTCGCCGATCAGGCCGCCCAGCAGCGCCCTGCTGAAATTCCCCTTGCCCCCTGCGGCCAGATGGACGCCCAGGGCGCTGCCACAGACCGACCCGGCCAGGACGCCGAGGGCCGCGCCGGCGGAAATAAATCCTTCGCCATGACGATCGATCTGGGCCCCCATCACCCCCCCGGCCACAGCCCCGATGACGTTGCCGAGCAGGCCGCCCAGCACGATCCCCGGGTCATCGGCATTCCCGCTCCCCTGGGAAAACGCCGCACCAGCCGCCAGCGCCAGCCCGATCACCAGACACACAGCTCTTTTCATGCCCGCCTCCTCGCCACGCGTCGCATGCCCGCGAACTGGAACACCGCAGCCGCACAACAGCGTCACCTGGCGCGGTCGGGTCCCGGGTGACGCACGGGAGCGCCGCTTGTGTTATACTGGGCATGAGAGGAATGAAGGGAATCCAGCATGACCGCTGCCGGGAACACCGCCATCGACGTCGAGCACTTGTACCAGCGCTACGCGCCGATGGTGCTGCGCCGCTGCCGCTGCCTGCTGCGCGACGAGGAGCTGGCGGTCGACGCCATGCAGGAGGTCTTCGTGCGCCTGCTGACCCACCAGGACCGGCTGCACGGCCGTTTTCCCTCCAGCCTGCTCTACCGGATCGCCACCAACGTCTGCCTCAACGTCATTCGCTCGAACCGGAACCGGCGGACCGATACCGGCGACGAACTCCTGGTCCGCATCGCCTGCGACGCCGAACAGGAGGAGCGGACACTGGCGACCCTCATCCTGGAGCGCCTTTTCCGCCGCGAGCAGCCCTCGACGCGGGAGATCGCCATGCTGCACTTCGTCGACGGCATGACCTACCGCGAGGTGGCGCGCCAGGTCGGCCTGTCGGTCTCGGGCGTGAGAAAGCGCCTGCGCGAATTCCGCGCCCGCGCCCTGAAAACACGGGAGGAATAAGATGAGCCGCGAGACGCGCGTGCCCGAATGGCTGCTGGAGCGATTCCTTCTGGGCGAACTGCCCCGCCGTGAGCGCCGGCGTCTGGAGCAGGAGCTGGCGAGCAATTCGGGTTTGCGCTCGGCGCTGGAAGAGCTGAAGCGCTCCGACCGCCGCATCCTGAGCTCTTACCCCGCCGACCAGGTGATCCCGCAGATCCTGAAAAAAGCCGCTCTGGCCCGGCCGGCAGCGGCAACGCCCCGCAGCCGGCGACTGGTCTGGGTGGCGGTGCCGGCCCTGGCTCTGGCCCTCTTGCTGATGTTCGTCCTGCCGCCCCTGCTGCGGCAGCGCCTGGACCTCGGGGACTACCGGCGGACGGGAGACTATGTCGGTGTGAAAGGCGACGGCACCGCTCCGGCGGCGCTCCCGCGGCTGGAGATCTTCCGCCGCGGCCCGGACGGCCGCAGCGAAATGCTGGCCGATGGCGGCCTGTCCCGGGCCGGCGACCTGCTGCAGCTGGCGTACTTCCCTGGCGCCAGCGCCCACGGCATGATCCTCTCCATCGACGGCGCCGGCGCCGTCACCCTGCACTTCCCGGACCGCGAGGAGAACCCGACCGCGCTGCAGCGGGGCCGGCGCGTCCTCCTGCCGCGCGCCTACGAGCTGGACCAGGCACCGCGCTTCGAACGCTTCTTCTTCGTCACCTGGGACCGACCGCTGCCGGCCGCCGCCATCATGAATAAAGCCAGGCAGCTGGCCGCCAGCGGCGAGCGCGCGCTGACCGCCCCGCTGGACCTGCCCGGCGGATACGGCCAGGCATCGCTGCTGATACGCAAGGGAGAACAGGAATGAGGCGGACGCCGTGGCGGTTCTTGCTTATTGCCGCCCTGCTGCTGGCTGCCGCCGACCCGCTGGGCGGCGCCCATGAGCCCGGGAGCGGCGCCCGGCGCCGCCTCTCCCTGGTCATCGGCGCCAACGACGGCGGCCAGGGCCGGGAGCGCCTGCGCTACGCCGTAGCGGACGCCAAGTCGATGATCCATGTCCTGGAGAGCCTCGGCGGCGTCTCCCCCGATGACAGCCGTCTGCTGGTGGAGCCGGGGCGCGAGGCCCTGCTCTGGGAGCTGGGGCGGCTGCGCGAGCGGCTGGCGCGCCTGCGCCCGCACCAGCCACGCCTCGAGGTGCTTGTCTATTATTCCGGTCATGCCGACGCCGACAACCTCCTCCTCGGCCGCGAACGGGTCTCCTTCCGCGAGCTGCGCGCCCTGCTGCAGGAACTGGAGGCCGACGTGCGCGTCGCCATCCTCGATTCCTGCGCCTCGGGCGCCTTCATCCGCTCCAAGGGCGGCCGCATGCGCCCCCCCTTCCTTTTCGACGCCGCCTTCGACATGAAGGGCTATGCCGTCATGACCTCGAGCTCGGCCGACGAAGCCTCACAGGAGTCGGAGCGCATCCGCGGCTCCTACTTCACCCGCTCCCTGCTTACCGGGCTGCGCGGTGCCGCCGACGCTTCCGGGGACGGCCGCGTCACCCTGAGCGAGGCCTACCAGTTCGCCTTCGCCGAGACCCTGCGCCAGACCGAAAAAACGCAGGGCGGGCCGCAGCACCCCAGCTATGACATCCAGATGTCGGGCACCGGCGACGTCGTCCTCACCGACCTGCGCCAGGGCGACGCCCACCTGCGCCTCAGCCGGGACCTGGCGGGACGCGTATTCATTCATGACCGGGCAGACGCCCTGGTGATGGAATTCCCCAAGCCGTCCGGGACGGTCGTGGAACTGGGGCTGGTCCGCGGCCGCTACCGGCTCATCGTCGTCAGCGACAGCGACGTCCGCGAGGCGGAGGTGGAACTGGCCGCCGGGGAAACACGGGAGCTGGGTGACGACCGCTTCCGGCGAACGGAGATCCTCGATGCCATAGCCCGCGGCGACCGGGAGATCAAGCGCGAAGGCCGGGCGGGTGCGAGAAAGCCGCTGCACTTCCACGCTCATTTCTACGGCAAGTTATCGCGCTATGAAGGCCATTCGACCTTCATGCCCGGCATGCAGCTGGGTGCGACCCTGGGGCGTTCCCTGGCCCTCGGCCTGGTCGGCTTCGGCCGCACCGGGCCGGAGGCGAACAGCCGCCCGCCGTTCTGGGGCCTGGCCGTCGACTATACGATTGTGCAGATGGGCCGCCTCGGCCTGAGGCTGCGCACCATCGCCGGCTTCATGTACAGAGACAGGGAGGATGAGCTGGCCAAGAGGCTGTCGACGGTGGTCGAGCCGGGATTCGGCCTGGCCTGGGCGCTGAGCCGCCGGCTCAAGCTCACCACCCAGGCCAGCCTTGATTTCGTCAATGGCGACAACGACGACCTGCGCCGCTTCTCCTGGGGGCTGGGCCTGGAACTTTGCCGGCAATGAGCGGGCGAACCCGGCCGGCGGCCGACGAAATTGACAAGCCCGGGCAATTCAAATAAAATGAAGCCCCATGAAACCGAACGTCAAGATCGCCGTCGTTCTTCTGCTGGCCGCTGCCGCTACGGCCCCGCGGCTGTATTCCAGGGACCGTTCCGCGCTGCTGGAGAATTTCGAATTCCAGGGTGAACGCTTCGCCCTGGAGGCCGTTTTTTCCGCCGGCGGGGCTGACCTGCTGCTGCTGGGCCGGTCCCACGCCAACCTGAGCGCCGGGATGAAGGGCGAAAATCCCCTGCTGGGCGTGCGCTTCAGCGGCGATAATTTCTACGTCTTCTGGCTGAATTATCATGACCGCTCCATCCGCCTGGCCTATTACGACCATCGCCGCCAACGCAGCGAAAAGCTGCCCCTGGGAGTCTTTTCCGCCATCGGCTTCCCCGAGGTCATCGAGCGGGCGGGCAGGCCCTTCGCCCTGCTCTTCCTGGCGGATCGCTCCGGCAACGACGACCTGTTCTTGTACGAGCTCGGGTCCGAAGCGCTGACCCGGCTGACCGACACCCCGTACAGCGAAAAGAGCTTCACCTGGCGGGAAACTCCCGAAGGGCTGGAGTACGAGACCGGCCACCTGCGGGGCCGCTGCCGCTACCGCTTCGATGCCGCGAGCCGGCAAAGCACACTGCTCCATGAGGAGATGCCCGGCACCCCGAGGCGGAAGACCGCCGGCGCCCCGGAGCAGGAGTATTACAACACCTATGTCGGTTTCGGCGACAGCATCACCTGGGGCAAGATCGAGGGCGCGCAGCGCCTCGACCTGTGCTTCCTGACCCGCATGCGCGACGTGAACCTGGCGCTGGATTACGGCCCGTCGGACTTCATCAACCTGGGCGTCCCCGCCGACGAGACCATCCATGGCGCCCAGCGCGTCGACCGGGACCTGAGCCAAAGCCCGGCATTTTATTTCCTGCTGATGCTCGGGGTCAATGACGTCTTCAAGGCCGACTTTTCCCTGGCCAGTTCCCTGGAGAACATCGAATACATCATGGACGCGGCGCTGGCCAAGGGCATGCGCGTGATCGTCTCCACCCTGACGCCGCGCAAGGACGCGAGATCCGGATATCTTTGGTACTGGAACAACCTGTACGCGCTCAGCGCCGGCATCCTCGGCCTCGCCGTCCAGAAAGGCACCTCGAGCATCGATACGCTGGACGCCTTCATGAAAACCGATCCTCCCGACGGCTGGATGGACCTGCTCGAGACGCCGGGGACGGTCATCATCAACGGCGAGGAGGTCGTCGTCAAGGGCAACCACCCCAACAGCGAGGGGCATGCGCTGATCGCCACGCTTTTCTCCGACGCCCTCATCAAGTTCCCGCCCCTGGCCCCGCGAAACATCAAGGTCATCGATCCCAAGAGCACGCTGAAGCGGACCGCCTCCTGGGACCCCTGCTTTGAATCGGACTTCGACCATTTCCATATCGAGTTCGGCTACCGGCCCCTGGAGCTGCCCTATGCCGCGGATACGGCCATCAGCGTCTACACGTTCCACCTTTTCCCTTTCCTGCCGGCGCTTGATTTCCGCATCCAGACCGTCGATCGCGGCGGCCGCAGCAGCGGCTTCAGCGCACCGGGACCGTCGCCGGCCAGCGCGGCGCGCTCCAAGCGCGGCGAGTGAGCGCCCTTGCCTGCGCCAGGCGGGGGCCAGTCGGGGAACATGGCGGTCATCCAGCGTGATCCGGCCGCGGCCACGGCGGCGGCCTTCGACCTGATCATCGTCGGCGGCGGCATCTACGGGGTCATGCTGGCCCTGGAGGCCGGCCGGCGCGGCAAGCGCTCTTTGCTGCTGGAGAAGGACGATTTCGGCGGCGCCACCAGCAGAAATCACCTGCGCACGGTCCACGGCGGCCTGCGCTACCTGCAAGCGCTCGACCTGCCGCGCTTCTTCGAATCCATCGCGGAGCGGCGCTGGTTCCTGGCCAATTTTCCGGCCCTGGTGCACGTCCTGCCCTGCCTGATGCCTCTTTACGGCCGGGGTCTCATGCGCCCCGCCATCATGCGCCCCGCCCTGCTGCTGAACGACATGCTGGGGATCGGCCGCAACCGGGGCATCGCTCCCGGGCAGCGGCTGCCCAGGGGCAGGGTCGTCGGCCGGGACATCGCCCGGAGCCTGTATCCGCAAGTCGACCGCAGGGGGCTCAAGGGTGCGGCGCTCTGGTACGACGCCGCCATGCCCGAGCACCAGCGCCTGCTGCTGGAGCTCCTGCGCTGGGCCTGCGCCCTCGGCGCCACGGCCCTGAACTACGTCCAGGCGGAGACCCCGCTCCTGCACCAGAACCAGGTGCGAGGCGTGCTCGCCAACGAGCGGCTGGAAGGACGGGACCTGGAGTTCCGCGCCCCGGTCGTCATCAACGCCGCCGGCCCCTGGTGCCGCGAGCTGGCGCAGCGGTTCGACCAGGATCACCCCAGGCTGCTGCGCCGGCGCCTGCTGCTGTTCAATGTTCTGTTCAGGAGAAAGGCCTTGAGCGATTACGCCCTGGCGCTGGTCCCGCCCAGCCGCCCCGGCCACACCTATTTCGTCCATAACTGGCAAGGGCGATTGCTGGCCGGCACCGGCGAGGTCCTGCTCGCTGACGAAGACAAGGAACCGACGCCGCGGCCCGAGGACATCGCCGCCTTCATCTCCGACATGAACGACGCGGTGCCGGATCTGGTCCTGGGCGAGGGCGACATCGAGTGCGTGTATTCCGGCATTCTGCCCGCCTCGGCCTCTGGCAAACTGGCCGGCAGAGAAGTGATCCTGGCACACGAAGAGCATCAGGGTCCGGCAGGGCTCTTCAGCGTCTCCGGCGTCAAGTACACGACCTCGCGCCGGGTGGCGGAAAAAGCCCTGAAAAAAATTTTCCCGTCCGACCGTCCGAAAAAGTGCCTGCCGCCGGAGGCGGCGAACTCGCGGCGCTGGTTCTTCACCTATGACTGGCAGGCGCCCGACGGTTGGGACGCCGGCGCGCTCAGGCCCCTGGTCGAGGAAGAGGCGGTTATGCACCTGGACGACCTGATCTTCCGCCGCACCGGCCTGGGCGAGAATCCCCGGCGCGCCAAGGAGCTGCTGCCCCGCCTGCGCTCATTGTTCCAGTGGGGCGATCCTCGCTGGCAGCAGGAATGCGAGAGGGTCCACGCCCTGCTTCACGCCAGGTCGTAGATCATGGCGCTGCGCTGCAGAAAATAGCCCATGCCGTTGCCGATCGGGCATGCACTGGCGGGAGTGGTCTTGCAGCAGGTCCGCCCCGGTTTTTTTTTCACGAACCGCTGGCGCGACGCTTTATTTTTCATGCTCCTGGCCAATCTCCCTGACGCCGACTTCCTCCCCGGGCTCCTCTGCGGCCGACCCAACCTCTACCATCACGGCGCCTTCCACAGCCTGGGCGCGGCACTGGGCGTCGCCGCCCTCGGCGCCGGGTTCTTCTGCCTGAAAAAGCGCCCCGTCGCTGCGGGGCGGTGCGGCCGTTTCTGGGGCCCGGCGGCCATGATCTTCCTGCTGTTCTGCTCGCATCTGCTGCTCGACCTTTTCGCCCTGGACCTCGTGGCCCCCTTCGGCCTTCCCCTGTTCTGGCCCTTTTCCGGGCGCTATTTCATCGCCTCCCGACCGTTCTTCATCAACATCACCCGCTCGTCCGCATCCGGCGATTTCTTCCCCAGCCTGTTCAACGGCCACAACCTGGCGGCGGCGCTGCGCGAAGTGGTGATCCTGGGCAGCCTCGCCCTGGCGGCGGCCTGGCTGCGGGCGCGGGCGGAAAAACGCAGCCGTGGCCGGGGGGAAAAAGGCGGTATCAGCGGCGGGTGAAGAT
Source organism: Candidatus Aminicenantes bacterium UBA2190 (assembly GCA_002335385.1). GTDB lineage: Bacteria > Acidobacteriota > Aminicenantia > UBA2199 > UBA2199 > UBA2199. The sequence continues at coordinate 39,322 of DCVK01000018.1, read as the reverse complement.
GACCCTGGCCGGGTTGCCCTGGATGACGGAATGGTCGGGGATGGTTCCCGAGACCACCGAGTTCGGAGCGACGATGACTCCGCTGCCGATCAGCGCCCCGTCCAGGACGCAGGTCCCGCTGCCGATCCAGACATCGTTGCCGATGCGCACGCCCCGCGATGAGCTCCCCTGCTTCCAGATCGGAATGTCGAGACGCTGGTAGTTGTAATTGCTGGCCAGGATGGTGACGTTGGGACTGATCAGGCAGTCATTGCCGATGACCACGCCGCCCTGGTGCGAGGCGATGAAGCAGCCGACGCCGACGAAGCAGTTCGCCCCGATGCGCAAGGGGCCATGGCTGGCCTTGATCTTGGTGAAGGAGCTGATCTCCGTGCGCCGGCCGATCGCCAGCAGCGGGCTCAGCTCCACTTCGGCGCGCAGGCTCACCTGGCAGCCGAACTTGATGAGATAGTACAGCGAAACGAAGCAGCGCGGCACCAGGAAGCGCCGCGCCATGAGCGACAGGTTCATCCCGCCTCCTTGCCGGAGCCCCGGCGTCGGAGGATGACCTCGCAGATATGCGAAAAATCGGTCATGGCGCTGATCTCGGGCCAGGTAAACGAGACGGTGAACTCCTTTTCCAGGGCGGTGATGATGCGCAGGTTGCTCAGCGAATCCCAATCCCGGCAGCCGTCGGGGCCGAAGCCGCCGTCGATGCGCGCGGGGTCGACCTCCAGGATGCCGGCGAGGATGGCTCGGATCTTTTCTTCCATGTTCAAGGGGAATATAGCATGCCGGGAGCCGAAAGGCAACTGCCCTTGAGGACCGCCGGCGGGGAAAGGGCCGGCAGCGGGTTGACATTCAACCCCCGATGAGCGGACAATGGGATAACGGGAAAGAGATGAAAAACACGTATGAGCCGCAGATCATCTACGATATGTTCTCGCACTACGGCTTCGGCGTCCTGCGCATCGACCAGTTCGACAGCGGCAGCTTCGCCAAGATCCGCGCCGAGCTGAACTACGAGTCGCTGAGCGCCGGGCAACTGCTGGAGATCGCCACCCGGCTCATGTCCATGGAAAAGAACGAGAACCTGGAGGTGCAGGTGGCCATGGTCGACATGCGCCACCGCACCATGACGGTCAACATCCTGGTCCGGGAGCAGGAGGCGACGATCATCGGCTGAAGTCGCCCCCGGCGCCTCACTCCCATTCCAGCCTGGCGCTCTTCTTCCCCGAGAGGCTGCAGAAGGCCTTGACCGTCACTACCGTACCCCTGGCCAGCGGTTTATCGATGAAGAGGAACATCTCTTCCTGGGCGGTAGCGGTTTCCTGGCGCTCGTAGGTCTTCTCGGCCAGCAGTTCCTTGCCGGCGTACACTTCGATCCTGCGGATATAGTGCCTCTCGGCATCGCTCACCTTGTGATGGACCGTGACGGTCAGCGCCGCGGTCTCCGCGTCGTAACTCAGTTCAATGCCCTTGGGCGGATGAGCGACGAGAGACGCGACGGAAAAAAGCAGCAGGATGAAAACCGTCTTCTTCATGGGACCTCCTTGCCGCGAACGGGTCAGTAATACAGGATCGCCAGCAGCCCGTGCACGCCGGCAACGGCCACGGCCAGCCAGGCCAGGGCCTTGTGGAGCTTGAGCTTCAGTTTGAGTCTGGCGCGGAAGAGGCCGACCAGAAAAGTGAGGAAGACGCAGACAAAAGTGACGATCCCCAGGGGCTTGACCAGTTCACTGAGCTCCATGGCCATAGCCTAGCACAGGCTGGAACAGAATGCAAAGGTCGCACCCGTGCCGGGCAAAGCGGGACCCATGGCTCGAAAGAGAGGAACGGCAAAGCGACCCGATTTCCCGGGATGTATGATATAATTGAGGATGGACCAAGCGTTCACGCAATCGTCTCTTTTCATCTGGGTCGTCCTGCCGCTGCTGATCTTCCTGGCGCGCATCGTCGACGTCAGCCTGCAGACCATCCGCATCGTCTCCATCGCGCGCGGCGTTCGCTGGCTGGCGCCGCTGGTGGGCTTCTTCGAAGTGCTGATCTGGATCATGGCCATCAGCCAGATCATGAAGCGGGTCTCGCATCCGATGTCCTACGTCGCCTACGCGGCGGGCTTCGCCGCCGGCACCGCCATCGGTCAGCGCATCGAGCGCCGCCTCTCGCTGGGCATGGTGCTGGTGCGCATCATCACCCGCTCGAGCAGCATGGAGTTGCGCCGCCGCCTGCGCCAGCAGGAATTCGGCTTCACCCACGTCCCGGCCCAGGGCGCCGAGGGGCCGGTCGAGCTTGTCTTCACCGTGATCCGCCGCCAGCACCTGCAACAGGTCCAGCAGCTGGTGCGCTCGACCCTGCCCGACGCCTTCTATTCGGTCGAGGAAGTGGCCGGCGCCGGCGAGAAGGTCTATCCCGCCCCGCTGAGCTCCCGGCGCGACCCGGTCTTTCCCTTCCGCCTCTTCTCCAAGCGCAAGTAGGGCCGTTCCCGAAAAAAAAAGGGGACGGGCCGCAGCCCGTCCCCGGGGATAAGGAGGAAGGAGATGAATCAGATCCAGTGATTCTCTTCGATCTTCTTCAGCCGCTTTTCGATCTTGATCTTCCCCTGGTCCAGTTTCTCGTGAGTCTGCTCCAGTTGTTCGTGGGCATGCTCCAGCTTTTTATGAATGTGGAGTTCTATCTCCTCCGCGTCGGGGGGCTCGGGGGGTTCGGGAACCCGCCCGTCGATCTCCTGCAAGGTGAAATCCAGCTCGGGCAACTCGAGGTGGCGGAGCTCCATGTCCTTGTCGCCCTTGAAAAAGCGCAGGACGCGCCGGTGGCGTTCGTAGTCGGGAGTGGCCTTCAGGGTCTCCTTCTTGCCGCGGCGCATGACCGTCACGGTGACGCTGTCGCCCTTTTTCAGCTCCGCCAGCGCTTCGTGGATGTCGCCGGTCTTGCGGAGCGCCTTGTCACCCATCTGCACGATGACATCGCCGGATTTCAGCCCCGCCTTGGCCGCGGCCGTGTCTTTCTCCACTTTCGTGACCAGGATCCCCTCGCCGCCCTTGACGGAGAAATAGGCGGCCAGGTCTTCATCGAGGTCCATGATGTTCACGCCCAGGTAGGGGGCGGATTTCAGGACCTTGGTCATGGGTCCCATTTTCCAGTGCAGGCTCCGCGGGCGCTCGTACTTGCCCAGGACCGCCTTGACCTCCATGTCCTTGCCCTGGCGCCGCAACCCCAGATTGGCGGCGCTGCCGGGCGCCAGTTCACGGACGATCTCGGTCAGCGCGCGCGGGCTGCGCACTTTCTCATTGTTGACCGAGAGAATGATGTCCTGCTCCTGGACGCCCGCCCTGGCGGCGGCGCTTTCCTTCTCCACGGCGGCGACGCGCACGCCGTACTTCAGTCCCAGGTCCTCCAGCTCGCCGTCGTCCAGGCCGCGCACGCTGACGCCGAGAAAGGCGCGCTCCGCCTTTTCCTCGGCGGGCTTCTCTGCCGCCAGCAGCACCAGCGCCCCGGTCAGGGCCAGGACCAGCGTCACGGTGAATACGGCCTTGAGGCCGCCGCTCAATTTGTTGAATCTATCCATGTTGACCTCCTCGGGCTCGATTGTCACTGGCTAAGATGCCGGGAGGCCGGGAAAAGTTGCGCAAATTTCCGACGAGGCCTAATTCAATTTTTTGTATTTCAATTCATACAGGTCGGGAAAGGCGAAGAAGCCGGTTTTCCCTTCCTCGCGCAGAACGACGCCATGCTTTTGTATCCAGACATGTCCCGGCCACTTGCCGTTGAAATCGAATCGCCTGAGGAAGACCGGCTTGCCGCCCCGCAGGCGGAAAACTTTCCGCCACTTGTCGGGCTGGCCCTGGTTGGGGAGCCAGGCTGAATGTTCGACATAGTAGAAATCCGCCGGCGGAATTCTCCGGATCTGACCGCGTTCGAGCCCGACATCTTCCAGCGCCAGAGTGGCCAGGTCGATGCGGATAATGCGTTTGTTCCGCGCGCCGTAAATCTCGCGGGTCTTCCCGGTGTCCAAAAGGCCTGTGAAAAAATCACCGGCAATGCGGACATTGCCTTCGATTTCCTTGAGCGTTTCACTGCCGCGGGCCAGCAACCGGCGCATGACGAGGGAACTGGCGGTGTGGGAGAAAAGCAGGCGACCGGAGTACGAGGGGAATTTTTTCGAGAAGCCCAGGTCCTCGACTTCGCCGTTTTCCCAGAGGCGGAGGATATGGTGCTCCTTGCCATCTTTGCCGCTGACAAGCCAGAAGGAACGGCCAGCGGTCTCATCATGGGCAAGCACATAGGGATATCTTAGATCCGTGAACAGGGAGGAGCGGAAGGAAATGGTCCTGGATCGTTCGCTGTTCATGTCAAAAAGGACCAGGTCGAGGCGGTCACCTTCCAGGGGCGGGCCGGATTGCCTGCCGGACCTTTCGGCCTCCTCGCGGCCGCGCTGCAGAAAAACCAGGTGCTGCCCGTATTGCCGGAACAAGGCACCGCTAGTAGCCTCTGCTCTGTCTGGGATCGAATGAACCACCTTCCAGGCCAAATCCCTCAATTGCAGGCGGACAATCGACAGCGAAGAATCATTCATTTCATAGCCCAGGATGAACACTTTCCCCGGCACTTCGAACATGATCCACTCCCACCAGAGCTTCCTCCCGGTCTTGACCTGGCGCCGGCCGGACTCGCTGTAAATGTCCAGGTTCCCGAACGAACTGGTCTTCAATATTTGCCGGTTCTCGAGAATATGGCAGTTCGCCTCGTCATGAACCGAGCTTTTCTGGACGATGAACGTGATCCCCAGGGAAGCCGCGAAAGCCAGGAGCAGCAGGGGAACGAAAAAGAGCAACTGGCGGCGGTTGAAGGCCCGGGCCGGCTTCAGGTCGAAATTCTTGAACGCCATGAATAAGGAGACCACGAACGGCGCCGCCATCAGGAGAGAAACAGCGATCGCGGAAAGCAGAGTGGGGGCATCGTAGGCCAGGTCATACCAAAGCCTGTTTCCGACCCAGGACGAAGGCAATTTGAACTTCCAGGAAAAGCCCAGCCTGATGATGAACAGACACAGGAACAGGTAGACGCCCAGGGCGACCCCGGCCCAGATCGACTGGACGATGAAGTTCTCGTGGACGACGGAGAGGGAGAAAGAGATGAAGAACAGGGCGAAGTAAGCCAGGCTGAATACTGTGAATCCTCCGCCGAAGGCATCATGGCCAATGAGAAAGTACAAAAGTACGAACGTAAGGTAAAAGAGGACAACGGCCGCCAGCCGGGGCAGTAGCTTGATCAGCAGCAGCCGGCGCCGCGAAAACGGCAGGCTGAGCAGGTACTCCATCCCCTTCTGCCTGGAATCCATGGCAAAGGGAGAGAGGCCCATGAACATGGAGAACATCAGCAGCCACAGCCCAAGGATGATGACGATCTTCTCGCCGCTCAGGGGCCTGTCGCTCAGAAGATCGCCGCTAAAGGCCAGCAGGACCATGCCGGCCGCGGCCAGTACGAAGTACAGGGACTGCCGGCCGACCTCACGCCATTCTTTTCTGCTCATAACCGCCTCCGATAAATGCCTTGATGATCTCGGGCAACGCGATATCCTGGAAATCCATGGCGTGCTTCGCCCGCAATTCCTCATGAAACGGATAGATGAAGTATTCCTTGTATTCGCCCTCGGTCCTCCTGAAAAAGCAGGGCACGCCGCCGGGCAGCGGCTCGCGGCTGACGATCTTTTTCATCAGGCCGCGCAGTTTTTCCGGCGTCTCGTCGATGATGAACCCGCCGTCCGCCATGACCAGGACGCGGTCGGGCAGGCGCTCGATCTCGCTGAAGGTGTGATTGACCGTGAGCACCGCCGCCCGGCGGTCGGAAACGGCCTCGATCAGGGCCTCGACGAAAAGGTCGCGGATATATGGATCGAGCATGTGCAGCACCTCGTCGACCAGCAGCAGCGCCGGCTTCTGCGCCAGGGCCAGCGACAGGTGCAGGATGGCCCGCTCCCCGGCCGAAAGGTCGCGGATGCGGCTCCCTGGAGCAACTCCCAGGAGCTTGACCAGGCGGTCGTCGAATTCCCCGACCCGGAAAACACGGCAGTGGAAGCCAACGGCCCGGCCGACCGTCCAATCCTCGAACAGGCTGAGGCGGTCGGACAGGAAACCGATCTTTTCGGGCGGCACCTCGGCGGAGCGGATGATCGCTCCCGCGTCGGGAAGAAGGACTCCGGCGATGGCGCGCAGCAGCGTGCTCTTGCCGGCGCCGTTGCAACCGGCGATCACGGCCCACTCCCCCGCCCCCAGGGACAAGTTCAGCGAAGCGAGAACTCTCCGGCGCGAAAAACCCAGGGACAAGTCGCGAATTTCGATGATGGCTTGGCTCATTGGCTTATCCTCTCTATCAGCTGCCTGACGTCGTCCCGGGTAAAGCCCAGTGAAACGGCCTTTCCCAGAAAAGACCTGAACTCGCTTTCCAGCATGGCCCGGCGCAGCGCATCCTGCCGCCCGGGCGGCGCCTTGACGCGGCTGCCGCTGCCGCTGCGCCCCTCGCTGAAGCCCTCGGCTTCCAAAGCGTAATACGCCTTTGCTACGGTATTGGGGTTCAGCTTGAGCAGCTTGGCCAGGTCTCGGATGGAGGGCAGCGGATCGCCGTCGCGCAGGCCGCCGGAAAGTATCTCCAACTTGATCGCCTGAATAACCTGCTGATAGACCGGCAAGGGCGACTTGGCATCGATCGTCAGGTTCATGTCCATTCCCCTTTGGCTTTCATTGTACCACTTTTATAATACACTTGGCCTTTTTTGTCAACAATTCATTTTTCTTTCTGCTATTTTTTTGAAATTCACCCTGTTTTCACGTACAATCTCCCCCCTGGAAGGAGAGCCCATGAACGGAAAACCGCTTCACTGCATCTGGCTGCTGCTGGCGCTCGGCGCCATCCTCCTGCCCCTGCAAGGGGAAAAACCCGAGGAGGTCCTGAATCCAAGAAAAACCTCGGGATCCTACGTCGCCGACGGCGGCGGCGTGCTGGGCCCGGAATACGTCGGGCTGATCGACGGCATCTGCCGCGAGCTGCAGGCCAAAACGACCGCCGAGATGGCCGTGGTCACGGTCGGCGACCTGGGCGGGCTGGAGATCGAGGAATTCGCCGAGAAGGTGTTCCGCCGCTTCGCCATCGGCGCCAAGGGCAGGGACAACGGCCTTTTACTCATCTGTTCGCGCGACGACCGTTTCGTGCGCCTGGAGGTGGGCTACGGCCTGGAGGCGGATATTCCCGACGCCCTGGCCTCGCGCTTGCTGGAGCGCGAAGCGCTGGCCCATCTGCGCGCCGGCCGCTTCGGCCGCGGCCTCTTTCTGGCCGCCCGCGACATCGCCGTCCAGACGGCTGGAGCCGCCGGAGTCACGCTGGCGATCGCCGAGCCGGCCGCATGGCCCACCGAGGTTCGACCGCCGAAGCCCGGAAAGTCGCCTCAGCCCAAGAAGAAGAAATGGGATCCGCTGCGCTCATCTCTGTACTTCGGCGGCGGCATCCTGGCTTTCGCCCTGCTGGCCAGCGTCCTGACCCTGCGGCGCTACGAAAAGGCCAGGGGCAGGGCGGCGCGGGCGCGGATTGCCGGCGGCACGCCGGCCAGCGTCGTCCTGGCCTGGATCGCGGCGGCGATCTCCTTCTTTCTCATCCTCGGCTTCGGCGGGAAGTTTCTTACCCCGTTCGTCGCCATGCTGGCAGCTCCGGGAGCGGCCACTTTCGCCCGCCTGTTCACCGGCCGGATACTGAAACGGCGCCTGGCCTCCTACCGCCTCCCCTGCGCGAAATGCGGCGCCGCCATGGACATGGTCGAAGACGGCGAGGACGAGAAGTTCCTGACGGAGGAGCAGGCGGCCGAGGAGAAGGCGGGCGGCATGGACTACGAATTCTGGCACTGCCCGAAGTGCGGCGCCGAAGAAAGCCTGGCCGTGAAGCTGGGCAAAGCCGGTGTCTGCCCGCAGTGCAAGCGCCGCACCCTCACATCCACGACCGAGACCGTGACGGCGGCCACGAAAGAACAAGGGGGGAAAACGCGGGTCAAAGAGACCTGCCTCAACCCCAAGTGCGGCTATAGCAGGACCCGCGAGCAGGATACTCCGCGAATCGCCGCAGCGGGCCCGCCGGCACCCTCCTCCCCGCGCCCCCGGCCGCCCTCTTTCGGCGGCGGCCGCTCGGGCGGCGGCGGGTCTAGCAAGCGATTTTAGAGCAAAAGATATACCCCTCCCGAAAAACATTGAGTTGCATTGCTCAGAAAGAAATATACTTCGAAAAAATATGCAACCCTTAATCAATCATTCATTTCTCTCATTTCAATACTGAAGCTTCTGTCCGATATATCAAAGGGAATATTTTCAGGAATAGACAGGGGTTTACTGATGGTGAGCGAGCTGCCGGCGACATTTCGCAACCACAATACCCGGCCCCATCCAAGGACATTCTTAAGCCCCAGCGCGGGCTCACTGGGTTTCAAGCCCATTACTTGCCAGCAGCTGCTGATTGTGTTGGACCGGTCATTGTAAACACTGAAATCTTCATTCATTATCGTGAAGTGGTCGGTTTCATTGCCATCGTCGCTGATCAGCGTCATTTGCACCCGCAGCCCGGCAAGTATCAATTCCGTTCCCGTACCACCCCCGGAACGAATCGTAAGATATGGTTCAAAATGATGAATCATGGTAGTATAGAGTGCCACATTCTCCAGCACTGATTTACTGTCAATGAAAAGCGCCCCCTGATCACGTTTGAGATCAAGGCGAATTTTCACTTCGTGCCAGCCGCTGCTCAGCGGATCGATCGCCTGCGAAATCTCGCCCATCCGGATAGAGTTTAAGCCAATTTCCACCTTTGCGAATTCATATCCAGGCGATTTTAAATTGGATCTGCCATGCCAAACAATGATTTCAGGATGCTCGGACATTTCCAAGCGCTTGCAGTCAAAACTGAAGATGGTTTCCAGCACGCCATTTTCATCGTACCAATTTCTACCATAACTGTCACTAACCCTGACAATGCCGTTGGTGGTGAAGTTCACCGGAACATCCCACTCATAATATCCGGCATTGGGAATGCCGTCGCCGATAAGGAAAAATGTGCCGCCATTATCACGCGAATATTCCAGCTTAACTGCACTTACGGTCGGATCAACGGTCCAGCGAACCGGAAAGATCGTCCGGACCGGAAGCGTTTCGCCATTGTTGGGAGATGTCAGTATCAAGCCGGCACTATCCGTGATGGAAAAAGTGCCGCTGTCTGCGGTGACCAGGCCGTCGACAGTTGCGATGCGAATCTTATAAGTAGTGGCCAATACCTGGTTGGCCGGGATCGTCCAGTCAAAGCTGCCGTCATTGGGCGTGTCCGTGGAAAGGGTGGAATTCAACTTGGTTCCTTTATACAGCAGAATCTTGACCGAGGCGTCCATCGTCCCTTCCCAGGTCCAGGTGATGGTATGAGTAATTCCTCGTTGCCAAGCAGCACCTGCAGTGGGTGCAGTGACAGTAATGATTGGAGCGAAGATGGTGAAGCTAGCGTCGCTGGAATCGACAATGGATGAATCCGAGGTGCTGGTAACACGGATCGTGTAGTCACTGCCGACGGTCTGCGTAGCGGGAATGGCCCAACTGAATGAACCGCCGGAAGCGGGAAAGGAGGAGGTGAGGGTGGCGTTTCGTTTCGTTCCCTTCATCAATTCGATCTTGATGTTGGCAACGCCGGCCGATGCCCAGGTGATGAGTTGGGTTATCCCCCGCTGCCACTGCTCGCCGCCGTTCGGAGAGGTCACGGTTAAACAGGCATCAACAGCCGAAATTGTAAATGTCGCGTTACTGGAATCTGTTGGATTTCCATCCGCGGCATCACTGACCCGCACCAGGCAGTTGGTTGAAGGCGTTGTCGGTACGGTCCAGGAATAGGAGCCGCTATTGGAGATGTTTGTTGCCACTGAAGTCCAGACATTGCCGCTGTCAATCGAATAATCAATATTGATCTTGTTGATTGAGCCACTTGTGCTCCAAGTTATATTCTGGACAGATCCGGCCATCCAATTCTCCCCACCGTTTGGAGTAATGACGGACAAGTTATCCCCGGTAAAGCCTAGCCGGGCAACAAAGGCATCCGTACTCCCGCTGTATGGCCGCAGCGGGCTGCCCCAGGTGGCGGGACTGTTTCCCGTCACGTAGACATTCCCGCTGTTGTCCAGCGCAATACCGTACCCATAGTCAGCGCCGGTGCCCCCCATGAAGGTGTTCCACTGAAGAGTTCCATTGAAATTGTATTTGACTACAAAAGCATCCGAAGAGCCAGCATGAGGATTCAGCGGGTTTCCCCAGGTGGTCCCGCTCCAGCCGGTCACATAGATATTTCCGCTTGTATCCATGGCTATTCCTGTTCCCTGGTCTGAATACATTCCCCCAAAGAATGTGTGCCATTCTCTTATCCCGCTGCTGTTTAGCTTGACTAAAAAGGCCTCATCGCTGCCTGCACTTGGGTTTATGGGGATTCCCCAGGAAGCTCCGCTGTTTCCTACAATAAAAATATTCCCACTATTGTCAACGGCGATGTCATAGCCTTTGTCCCAGGATTCCCCACCGCCTAAAAATGTATTCCACAGTCTTGTCCCATTTGCATTGAATTTAACCACATAGGCATCTGTGTTATATGTATAGGGATTCAACGGGCTGCCCCAAGTGACACCGCTATGCCCAACTATATAAATATCCCCGCCTCTGTCCAGGGTAATACTGTTTACCCCATCAAAACTGATTTCACCAAAAAAGGTGAGCCACTGCAAGGCTCCACCGGCATCCAGCCTGACCAAAAAACCGCTGTATTTATTAATGCCATTATGAGGATTTATCGGAATACCCCATGTGTACGTACTCTTGCCTGTAGCATATATATTACCATTATTGTCAACCACGATGCCAAATCCCTGGTCTGTACCCAAACCGCCTAGAAAAGTATGCCACAATCGTTCCCCGCTGGCATTGAGCTTTGCCACAAAACCATCATCGCTGCTTCCGGAAAAAGCTCTTAATGGGCTGCCCCAAGTGGAGCCGCTATGTCCGGTGATAAAAATATTACCCTCATTGTCAACAAGGATTCCCTTACCCTCATCACCAGAGCTGCCACCCAGAAAAGTGTGCCATTGCAAAATGCCATTAGCATTCAACTTGGCTACAAAAGCATCCTCATTTCCTGAAAAGGGATACAGCGGGTTACCCCACGTAGAAGTGCTTTTCCCAGTCATATAGATATTGCCACTACTATCAGTTGTAATTGCATATCCCTCATCCAAAGTGATGTCGCCCAGGAAGGTGTTCCATTGCAAAAGCGGAGTGGTTTGAGGAATGCTGACGACATGCTTTTCGGACCAGAGCGACTCAATACTTGGATGAATAGCACACCGTGCCATGGCGCGAACATTATAAATGCCACCAACAACCCAGACATGGGAGGCGGCGGTTATTCCCACTGGCAGCCAACCCGAATCGCTGCCATCATCCCAATCGAATTTATATTGTACATCATCCCCTAGCCAGGATATTGAACCCCCGGTGCTGAAACTGTAGCTGGTATTTATCAGGCAGTTATCAGGCCCGGAAGGTTGTAGGGGAACCGTAACTGTTTCCACGGTGGGAACCGAAATTGAAAATGGTGCATTGCTGACATCATATACATCTGCGTTGTTGGCATCGCTGACACGCACCAAACAAGAAGTTGAAAAAGTGGCCGGTACTGTCCATTTGTATGCGCCATTATTGGGAGTTCCGGAAGTGACCGGTATCCAATTATTTCCACTGTCAATCGAATAGTCGATTTTAATGCTAGTTATCGAATCGACTAAACTCCAGGTGATGTAATGACTTAATCCCGCCTCCCAGTTTTCGCCGCCGTTGGGGGAAATAACAGACAACTCACTCGCATAAGCACCCAGCTTGGCTACAAAGGCATCATAGTTCCCACTGTAGGAGTTGATCGGGTTGCCCCAAGAATAACTGGAGTCACCAGCAACAGCAATTTGTCCGTCATTTTCAACATGTATGCCATAAAAATTTACATACATTCCAGTGTTTCCAGCATTTGGATCTAATTTTGATTGCCAATGCAGGGAGCCATTGGTGCTTAATTTGTAAACCCATGCATACAATCCTGTTGCGTAAATATTCCCATTATTATCAGTAGTGACAGCCTTCCCACCACCAGAACTCCCGGGAAAAGCATGCCAAATTCTTTCTCCATTTGCATCCAGCTTTGCCACATAAAGGCCGGTTCCGGGATTCAAGGGGCTGCCCCAGGTTTGATAACTAAAGCCAGACACAAAAATATTTCCACTGCTGTCCAATGCGATTGCACTGCCATAATCATTGCCACTGCCGCCCATGAACGTGTACCACAGTTCTGTCCCATCGGAGCTGTATTTGATTACGATGGCATCGACTCCCCCGGCATAAGGATTGATCGCGGCGTAGCAAGAAGCACATTGACTACTTGATGCAATAAATGCATTCCCTGAGTTGTCCACGACAATCTGATGATACCCATCAGATGCAACTGCTTTTGTAAGTTTTTCCCATTGTTTTTCCCCCAAATCATTATATTTAACGAGGTACGAGCCAGCAAGAAGATAGATATTTTTATTATTGTCTATAGCGATAGAACTATTTCCATATGGGGTTCTGCCAACAAATGTATTCCATTGCAATTCCCCGTAAGTATTGAGTTTGGCTACAAATGAATCATCGCCACTGGTCGAATGAGGACTAAGAGGATTGCCCCAGGTCATAGAACTTATTCCTGTAATATAAACATTGTTATCTAGGTCGAAGCAAATTCCATACCCATTATCGGAACTGAAATTACCAAGGAAAGTATGCCACAATAAAACTCCGTCGGCATTGAACTTGGCTACAAAAGCATCGGTGAGACCGACCCATGGACACAACGGAATGCCCCAAGTGGAAGAACCGGTTCCAATTAAATAAATGTTTCCACTGTTGTCAATAGCGATAGTCTGTCCTTTATCAGATTTGCTTCCGCCCAGAAAAGTGTTCCAAAGCAAAACCGGAGTGCTGGAATCGGATATAGTGACGGTGAACGCTTCTGACCAGGGCGATTCCACGCTGGTGTGCGTGGCGCAGCGGGCCATGGCCCGTACCTGGTAAGTGCCGCTGGCAGTCCAGGCATGATCGGCGCTGGTCGTTCCCACTTCGAGCCAGTCTGAATCGGTTCCGTCACCCCATTCAAACTTGTACTGGACATTATGCCCCAAGCTGGATGTTGCCCCGCCGCTTGAAAAACTGTAGTTGGTAATCGTCGTACCAATATTCGGGCCGGTAGGTTGTGTTGGAGTTGTGACATTTTCTAATGAGGAGGCTGAAATGAAAAATACCGCATCGCTTATGTCATAGTTGGCGGCGTCGCTAACTGCGCTGACGCGTATCAGGCAGTCCAGTGAAGGGAAGTTGGGCACGATCCAGGCGAAGGAGCTGCTATTGGTTATATTGGCCGCGATCGGGGTCCAATCGGATCCGCCGTTGATCGAATAGTCGATATTGACGCTGGTGATTGATCCGTCCTGAATCCAGGTGATATTCCGTGTTTCGTCGCAATTCCAGTTCTCGCCGCCGTTAGGAGAGGTGACGGTTAAATCTTCCGTAATGAAACCCAGCTTGGCCACAAAAACATCATAGTTTCCACTGAAGGGACTAATCGGGCTGCCCCAGGTGGAATCGCTCCAGCCTGCTACCACCGCATTCCCTCCACTGTCAAGTAAAATGCCTCCCCCATAATCAGCGCCAGTCCCTCCAATGAAGGTGTTCCACTGTCTATTGCCGCTAATATCAAATTTGACCAAATAAGTATCATTCCCGCCATTATGAGGCATGATCGGGTTTCCCCAGGTGGCATCACTTGATCCCATAAGCATGGCGCAGCCATTGCCGTCTATAATAATGCCGGTTTCAGAGTCGGCGCCGCTCCCGCCCACAAATGTGTTCCATTGCAATGCTCCATTGGTGTTCAACTTGGCCAGGAAGCCATCGCTGCCGGCACTATAGGGGATTAATGGGCTACCCCAAGTAAAAGTGGAATATCCTGTTACAAAAATATTCCCGCTATTATCAACGTCGACGTCGCTTGCCTTGTCATACTTACCACCGCCCAGGAACGTGTGCCATAACCCTGCTCCGTCGGCATTGAACTTGACCAAAAAGGCATCGGTTTCCCCGCCGGAATATGCTTTCAACGGATTACCCCAGGGAGCGCCCCAGTTAGAATCCGAATATCCTGAAATTACAATATTGCCATTGTTGTCCAGGGCAATGCAGGTCGTCTTTTCGGCGCCGATCGCGCCAAAAAAGGTGAGCCACTGTATGGATCCATCGGTGTTTAGCTTGACTAGTACGCCATCATTGCTTTCCGCATAGGTACTATGAGGATTAATCGGACTGCCCCATGAGGAGTATCCGAATCCCGTCATTAAAATATTATTGCTGCCATCAATAGTGATGCTGATCCCGCAATCCCACTTAGATCCACCCAGAAAAGTATGCCACAACCGCGTCCCACTGGCATCAAGCTTGGCCACAAAGGCATCGGGTGTACCAACGGAACCCGAAAACGCTCTGAGCGGACTTCCCCAGGCGGCATATGATGTTCCTGTTACGACGATATTGCCATTAATGTCCAGGGCAATACCAGTGCTGATATCATTGCCACTTCCACCTAGAAAAGTGTGCCACTGCATTTCCCCATTGGCGTTGAGCTTGGCTACAAATGCGTCCTCTCCACCTGCAAAAGGAAACAATGGGCTACCCCATGTGGAACTACTTTTCCCTGTTACATAAATATTTCTATTGCCATCACTAGCAATCGCATATCCCTCATTTAAAGCTTCATTGCCCAGAAAGGTATTCCATAGTAAGACAGGTGTACTATTGTCGGATATGATGATAGTAAAGGTCTCTGACCAAGGAGATTCCAAGCCAGTATGAATGGCACAGCGGGCCATGGCTCTAATGCTATAGTTTCCGACCGAAGACCAGTTATGTGAAGACAAAGTCGCTCCAGCCTCCAGCCAGCCCGAGTCCGTGCCGTCGCCCCAGTCAAATTTATATTGGATATCGTGCCACAAACTGGATGTGGCTCCTCCGGTAACGAAACTGTAACTTGCATTTATAACGCCGAAATTTGGACCGGAAGGCCTATTCGGAACCGTAATGCTTTCCAAAGAGGAAGCTGATATGTAAAAGACTTCATTGCTGATATCATTGTTCCCGGCATTGCCTGCGGCGCTGACGCGCACCAGACAGTTCAATGATGGCGTATCGGGCACAGTCCACGTATAGGAACCAGTATTGGCGATGCTGGCCGCCACAGGAGTCCAGTCGTATCCGCCGTTAATTGAATAATCAATATTGACATGGGTGACCGACGCGTCCAGGCTCCAAATGATGTCGTGGGCCTCGCCGCCGTTCCAGTTCTCGCCGCCGTTGGGGGTGAGCACGGTTACCATCTGGGCCAGGATCGTGAAAGGGCCGTCGCTGTCGTCGTAGACAACCGTCTGGGCCATAGCCATTTGGCTCGACCAGGTCATTGCCAAAACCAGCAGCAAAAGCAGCAGTTTTTTACTTTTCATGCGTCCCCCCCAATTATTAATTTAAAGCAATTCGGCGAAGTAAATTAACTTGCTCTCATCATTATAATCATCATAAATAAAGAAGTTTTCTGATTGTTTTAGTAAGCCCCAATAATATCTGCATATAATAATTTTATTAATATTTATTGGAATTTTTCCAAAAAAATAAGAAAACTCTTTATTGCCTTTATTTCCACGCTCAACGAATACTGCACTATCTGGCTTGCCAAGTCGTTCCTCAATCATCACTCTACTCATTCCTTTTTCAATTTTTGAATAAATTATCAGTTTATTAAATAGTAGTTTTTTTTCAAAAGAAATATTATCCAATTTAATTAACAACGTAATGATTAAAAATAATTGAATAATCAAAACTAATATAAAAACGAATTTTGTTTTTATTTTTTTCATTTTTTTATAGTCTCCCAGTTAAAAATTAAAGTAGAAATTGAATCTTTGATCTCATTTATTAAACCATCTCGCTTTCGTATTGACTTCGATGCCACTTCCGCCAGGCCAGATTCAACGGAAAATTTAATTTCTTGATCAAAAAGATTTTCTTTTATTGCCCTCTTTTCAATTTTATCAATTATATCCTTTCCCCATTTCTCAATATCATTTAAATGACCTAATTCATGAAAAAAAGTTAGATACATATTTGAAGTTGGTAGTAGCCACAGCCATGAATCCCGATCTCTTATGGCAATGTCTAATTTTACTGAAACCTCAAGGCTTTTAACATTTCCGTTTTCTCGAGTCACATTAGTAATAATATTCTTTTTATCTATCCCAGTACCTCCCAATTTAAAAGGAGGTAGTGAACAAAATCTAAATGTAACATCAACTTTAAAAGACGCTTCTCCATTCGGATCAAAAAATGTTATTGGATTATTGCGGCAATATGCATACAAATTCCATAACTGAGGATTGATCATAGTTTCAATTTTGTTCATTTCAGGATCCACCGATAGAAACCTATATTGCTTGTGGCCATAGTATCTTGCCCCAAAATAATCCATCTCCGACCCAAACTCCCTCTCCTTGCCCGAGAACCCGGGTTTGGGATGATAGGTGTCGATCCAGGTTTTGTACAGTCCGCCATAGGGATCGTACTGAGCGGAGTGCACTACTGCACCCGCGGCATCGGTCACCAGGCGCGTCGAATTTATCTGGTCCGAGGCGAAGTAGTAATAGGTACCGGTCACCGGCTGGTACTCCCCTATCATCTTGCCGCCCAAATAGAGATAATCTTTAACACAGGCGCCGGTGCCATCATACTCGGCCAACAGCTTGCCGCCGCTGTCATAGAAATAATAGGTCGCGCCCGACGTCGCCGGGGGCACAATGGCCGTCACCCGGACCTTGTATTCGGTGCCCGGATTCACTGTGCCGGTCAGGGTCTTGCCCACCTGCCACTGATAGCTGGTCTGCGTCCCGGGCAGGTTCTCTACGATGGTCCCGGCCACGGCGCCGCCAACCAGTAGCTCGAGTTTCACCAAAGCGCCCGCCAACCCCATGCCGTTCCAGCTGATCGTATCCAGAGCGCCCAGGTAGAGGCTCTCGCCGCCGTTGGGGGCCACCACCTGCACTGATGACTGCGCTGAACGCTCGGCCTTGACGCGCAGGCCGCGCTCATTGTAGACGTAGCTGCCCAGCAACGCATTGGTCGCCGTCCGGCTTTCGCTCATGCGGTTGCGCTTGTCCCAGACCTGAGCGAAGCTTCCGTCCTGGGTCAGGTTGCCGCGAGCGTCATAGCCGTAGCCGCTGATGCGGTTGCCCGCCGTATAGGTCTTGTTGAACACCGTGACGCCGCTCTCCTGCGCCGCCAGCATGTTACCGAAGGGATCATATTCATAATCATAGACCTTTTCCGGATAGGTGGCCTTGGTCAGGCGGTTGAAGGCGTCATATTGGAAACTGGCGTTAGCGGCCGGCGTGGTGTTGGTCAGGCTGTTTATATTGCCAACATCATCATAGCCATAAGTTGTGCCCAAAAGCGTGATCCCACCGTTGCTGAGCCCGCTGGTCTTGATGCGGCCCGCGTAGTCATAATTCGCCGCGAACACGGCGCCGTTGCCCAAAGTATATCCAAGCGGCTGCTTGTTCACCCCGTAGGTCACGCCGCTGATGCGATTCGCTTCAGAATTGAACGACAGGCTTTCCGGCAGCAGCAGAGTATTATTGCTATATGCCGCTTTCCTCCCATCCGGATAGGTAATCTCATCCAGCAACCCATTGCCGTCGTAGTGATATCCTACGGTCTTGTCCGCGACGACAAGTCCGCCGTCGATGGCCTGCTTTTCAGAGGTCACCGCGCCCAGTGTGTTATAGGCGATGTCATAGCGCCGCCATTGAGAGGTGCTGGAAACGATCTCCTGCACCCG
This sequence comes from Candidatus Aminicenantes bacterium UBA2190, assembly GCA_002335385.1. Lineage (GTDB taxonomy): Bacteria > Acidobacteriota > Aminicenantia > UBA2199 > UBA2199 > UBA2199. The sequence goes on along the minus strand of DCVK01000018.1, from coordinate 21,328 downwards.
GCCGTTGGCGTCATAGTTGAACGTGATGGTCTCCTCGCCGTCGCTTTCAGTTTTCAATTGATTGGATGCGTTGTATGTGTAAGAAAGGGTTGCGCCGCCCCAGGTCTTGCTGGCCAGATTGCCCTCGTCGTTGTAGGAGTAATTGATGGTGCCGGTTTCGGGATGGTATTCCTGGTCGAGCTGGTCCAGCCCGTTCTGATAATACAAATGGGTTCGCGTATCCAAGCCAACGGCCGAGCTTTCCACCAGATAGAGCCGGTTCTCGCCCTTGTAGTAGGAATCGGTCTGTGTATTTTCCTGAACAACGCGGGTCACCAGGCCGGGCAAATGGGAGTAGGTCAGCACCTTCTGGTTGTTTTTCATGTCAATGATGGTGCAGGTGTTGTCAACATAAGAGAACTTGGTCCACTTGCCGGTCGCGTCGGTCACCTGCAGCGGCTGGCCGTTCTCATTGAGCTCAAAGACGGTTTTATGATTGCTGTTGACCGCGCCTTTGCTTTCGGCGGTCACCCGGCTTTCGCCGTCCAGGGTCCGTCTTGAATACAGGGTCACGCTGGCTCCGGTCTCCTCGAAACCCAGGTTGCGGCCCATGCCATCCCAGTACTTGGTCAGAATATTGCCGCCGCGTGAAATCGCCACGCTGTTCTGCGACCAGGAGGCGCTGATCGGATTGAATCCGGACGGCATGGCAATATTCGTGATGCGGCCGATGTCGTCATAGGTGAAGGTCATGGTGCCGCCATGCTGGTTGGTCTCGGTCTGGATCAGCCCGTCGGCATAGATCGTGCGGTCATATTCGACATACCCCGGCTTCTCCACCCTGGCCAGAGTGCCGTTTCTATAGATTCGGGTCTCGATCCCGGAAGCGACGCCCGGCGGATCGATGGTAATGGTGATATCGGTTGGATATCCTGAGGACTCGTCATAGGTGTACACCCAATCCAGCACGACCCCGCCGGCTTTCCAGCGGCGGACCTTCTGGACCGCTCCATTGGAAAAATATTCCCATAACGTGCTCTTGTACTGGGTATCCTCCTGGTCGAGAATCGCTTCCATAGACAGGAGCGAAAGCATGTTTCTCTCGGCAAAATCCGTATTGCCGATAAAGGCGTACTGGAGAACTTTCCTGAACCTAGTATACAAAGTGAAAGATTCAGTTTCCTGGGTAGTGGATTTCAGAGAGGTTGCGGCGCCGCTCATGCTGAACATTTTTTTAGCAGGCTGTGACTTCAGAACGGAAGACTTCTGTGTGCTTCCGAGACTGGCAATATCATATGGAGCGGCGACAACCACGCCTGAAGGCAGCCCGTATTTGCGCAAGGCGGGATCGGTAAACTGGATTTGCGTGTATTGGCTGGCCGTGCCGATCTTCGTTTGATACCCGCCCACTTCCAGGGCCGCCGCCGCCGGCCCCCAACTTTGACCCCGGACATAAATGATCTCGGTCGAGATCTGTTCGGGTTCCTTGACGTATTGCGTATTGGCGATGCTCGTCGATCCATCTTTTTTGATAATTTCCTTGATGGCCAACAACCCGGACAACCAACCGTAATCGCTTTCCGGCTGCGGGCCGAAGAACCAGACCCTTTCGATGGATTCGGGACCATACACCAGGGCGAAACCGCCATTGACCTCCTTGTCCAACAGGCCCGTTTCCAGATTCTTGATCAGAAGTGTGTAGATACCGCTGTAATCACCATAAACATAATTCCAGGTCGCGGAGTTACCTGCACTAAATTGAATGGTCTTGCTGGATAATGATCGCGTACGCATCGTATCATCGAAATATTTGAAACTCTGGTCAGCAAATGTGTAGGTGATCGTTCCGCCATAGCTGGTCGTTACCTGGTTCAGTTCTTTTGAAGTTGCATCATAACCATATGTGACCGGGTTCAAAACGGGCGGCTGCATCTCAGCCAGCTTGGAGAAAGCAGTATCGTCCCACGCCGGGGTAACCACTGTGTATTCATAGGTAACCGTCCCATCTTCATGAGGTACAGTGATGGAATCCAGGTTGCCGCCGCCATCCAGATTGAAGAGCACCAGCCGTCCCAGGGCATCTGTGATCTGCATCAACTTGGACGTGCCGGGATAGTATTCGATGTTGATTTCATGGCCGTAACTGTTTTCGATCTTGGTTACCAGGGCTACCGGCACCTGGGCACCCTTCAGCCACAATGTAGCCGCAGCGCCAAAGATCCAAACCGTGCCGTCCTGAAAATGAACAGTATGATGCCCACCATAATCAGGATTGAATTTTTTCAGCTTCAGGAAATTGCGCGTGATCAAGATGCCCACTTCATGGATCCACGGATAGGTGCTTTCCTGGCGGCCGTCGGGAAATTCAATTACCGGGTTTGAAGAATCGGGATTGAGGATCCGCCCCATGTGCATACTCCAACCGTAGCCGACCCATGAGGAGGTCTCTTGCTGGGGGTAGCTGTAAGTCGTATCCGTGTACTCGGTGTTGACCTTGGAGTTGTAGACGCGCCAGATGTTCAGGTCGAATCCGTTCGGACCGGGTAGAGTGATGTCGAGGTTCTTCAGCACCAGACTGCCGCTGAACAGATCGATGTTTTCCTCGGGAACCGCCCCATGCAGACCGCGCTCAGTGATAACTCCCATGCGGTCGTAGAGGTTGCTGCTTTCAGTCGGGTTTTCCTGTGCGGGTAGAATTACGCCAAAAACGAATAATAAGACGATCCCGGCGGCTAAGAATCTCCTCATGTTTCCCTCCAGTCTCACCAATTCTCTCTCCAGAATGCATTATGGAAATAAATTTGTTGCACTGTGATTTTGTTTTGTCAATGGTTATTGGACTTTATCACATTTTTCCCTATGCTATCCAAAGAGCATGAACAGATAATCATTTATCCCTTGGACAAAATCACATTTTTCCCTATTTCAACCAAAGCACGGTCAGAGAGATCTGACAATTTCTATTGCGCCCTGGGCCGTTTTCGGATATAATTGGCTCCTGATGGCGGCGTAGCTCAGTCGGTAGAGCAGACGGCTCATATCCGTTATGTCGGGGGTTCAATTCCCTCCGCCGCTACTTGTTTTCTCCCCGGAGAGGAAGAAACCCGAGGGGGGCGATGACTATCCTGTTCCCGCAATTCAAAAAAAACATCCAGGACCACGGACTCGTCCGCCCCGGCGACACCATCATCCTCGGCTTCTCCGGCGGCAAGGACTCGGTCACCCTGGCCCTGTTATTGCAGGAACTGCAAAAGCATATCCCCTTTTGCCTGGTCGCCGCTTATTTCAATCACCGCCTGCGCGACGACGCCCGGGAAGAGGAGAAATGGGTGCGCGACTTCTGCGCCGCCCGCAAGATCGAATTGGAGGTCGGCGGCCGCGACGTGAAGCGCTTCCGGGAGGAAGGCAACCTGAACCTGGAGCATGCCGCCTCGCTCTCGCGCTACGATTTTTTCCATGCTCTGGCGAGCCGGATCCCCAATTCGCGCGTGGCCACCGCCCACAGCCGCTCCGACCTGGCCGAGACCTTCTTCATCAAGTTGTTCCGCGGCAGCGGCCTGCAGGGGCTGTCGGCCATCTTCCAGAACAAGGAGAAGAAGATCATCCGCCCGCTGCTGATCTTCCCCGAGGCGGAGATCCTGGCCTACCTGGAGCGCAACCGCATCCCCTGGTACCAGGACCCGACCAACCTGGAGCACGACTTCCTGCGCAACCGCATCCGCCACGGCCTGCTTCCCGAGGCCAGGAAGATCGAGCCCGACATCGAGGAGAGGATCTTCCGGACCGTGCTGCTCATACAGGACGAGTTCGATCATTTCCAGGGCCAGGCGGGGGAGATCATGAAGAAGCAGCTGTGCCTGGGCTCGATCCTTCCCGCGAAGGCGTTCGCGGGACTGCACCCGGCCCTGGCCCGCCACCTGGCCCGCGAGTACCTGCGCCTGCTCAAGGGCGATCTGCTGGGGGTCGGCTATGAGCACATCGCCGATTTCCTGGCCAGCGTGCAGAGCGGCCGCGGGCTTTCCCTGCCCGGGCTGAACCTGAAATTCTCCAAGGGCTGGATCTTTCCCGAGAAGGTACGCATCGGTGATTATCGCCTGGAGATCAACGGCACCGGCAAATGGCCCATCCCGGAGATCGGCCGCGCCCTGATCGTGAAAAAGACCGCCATCTTCCGCAAACCGGGAGACAACTTCGAGATCGTCGTTCCCGAGAGCCGGCTGCGCTTCCCTTTGCATCTGCACCCGGCCCGCCACGGTGACAAGTACCGCAAGATCCATTCCCCCTACGAGCAGCGCATTTTCGAGATGATCCGCAGCGCGGGCATGCCGGCGCCATTGCGCGCCCTCTGCCCGGTCCTGGAGAACAAAGACGGCAGGATCATCTGGGTCTGCGGCTCGCCCGTCGCCGCTCATTTCGCCGTCCGGGACGGCGCAAAGGGGCCCTTCATCCGCATCAGCCTGAAGATCTAACGGACTCAGGGAATACAAAGGGAAGACAGAGGGAAGAACGAGGGAAGAGAGAGTGGGATAAGCCATTGATGACCTTTTGTCCCACTTTGTCTTCGCTCTGCCTTTCCCTCACTCTCCCCTCTTCTTCCCTGAGTTCAAATGGAACCCTGACCGCGGTCTTCTCTATTTACATCTCCGTTTTCATGTAATACCATCTGGGACTATGGCCAACGACCAACCGACATCCATCGCCAAGAGACCGCAGGTCTGGTGCTTCAGCACCTACTTCGCGGAAGGGTTCCCCTTCTCCGTCATCCGCTCCGTCTCCACCCTGTTCTTCCGCGACCGCGGCGTCAGCCTGGAGGCGGTGGGCCTGACCACCTTCTTCGGCCTGCCCTGGATCCTCAAGTTCTTCTGGGGGCCGCTGGTCGACGAGTTCGCCACCAAGAAACGCTGGCTGCTGGCCATGCAGGCGGCCCTGGCGGTGCTGATCGGCGCCGCGGCGTTCCTTGTTCCCCTGCCGGCGGCGCCGCGCCTCATCGCCATCCTGTTCTTCGCCGGGGCCTTCGTCGCCGCCACCCACGACATCGCCATCGACGGCTACTACCTGGCGGCGCTCGACAAGGAAGAGCAGACCCGCTTTCTCGGCTACCGCATCATGGCCTACCGCGTGGCCATGCTCACCGCCAGCGGCGTGATCGTCACCATCGGCACCGCCTTCTCCTGGACGGCGGCGTTCCTTTGCGCCGGCCTGCTGCTGGCGCTGCTGGCCGCCTACCACTTTTTTTTCCTCCCCGAGTGCGAGACAGAGCGCCGGCCGGCCGTGCAAATGCTCGGCTTTTTCGCCCGGCCGCGGGTCCTGGCGAACATCGGCCTGGGAGTCGCGCTGATCGCCGGATTCTTCCTTTTCTTCAACTCGGCCCTGTGGGAAGGATGGCGGCAGGCGGCGCCCATCCTGAAGGAACTGAACTTCGCCCGCGCCGTCGGGCTGGGGCTGCTGCTGGCGCTGGCGCTGCTGGCCGTCTTCCGCAGGCGGCTGACGGCGCTCCTGACCCGCGACCCCGGGTCGTTCTACGGCCGCGCCTTCCTTACCTTCATGGACCAGGAGAAGATCGGCCTGGTCCTGGCCTTCATCGTCCTGGCGCGCAGCGGCGAGTTCATGGTCAGCTCCATGGCGTCGGCGTTCGTCGTCGACCTGGGCATCAAGGAGCACTACGGCTGGATCGCGGGCGGAATCGGCATCCCCGCCTCGATCGCCGGCGCGCTGATCGGCGGCTGGATGATCTCGCGCCTTGGCCTGCGCCGCGTGATCTGGCCCTTCCTGCTGGCGCAGAACCTGACCAACATCGTCTACATGCTGCTGGCCGGCGGCCTGGCCCCCTATCTGGCCGCCAACACAGGCGCCGCTCAGCCCCTGTTCATCGGCGCGGGCAACCTGGCGCTCGCCGCCGGCGTGCACGGCTTCGACCAGTTCGCCAGCGGCCTGGGCACGGCGGTGCTGACCACCTTCCTGATGCGCATCTGCAAGATGGAGTTCAAGGCGGCGCACTTCGCCATCGGCTCGGGGCTGATGAGCCTGGGCGGCATCGTCGCCGGCGTCAGCAGCGGCTTCATCGCCTCCTGGATCGGCTACTCCGGCATGTTCCTGGTCAGCTTCCTGATCTCGATCCCGGGGATGGTGCTGCTGATTTGGGTACCCAAGAAATAAGCGAACTATCGTTATGCGTTATACGAAAGAGCATTAGATCAAAGGAATAGAAATTGTTGAAGTGTTGAAGCGTTGAAGCGTTGAAGCGAAAGAACAAGAGCTTTTCCAAGGGTCTTGCTGACACTGTCACTGACACTGACACTGAAATTCGTTCAATGCCCTGCGAACACTATCACTGACACTGACACTTGTCCCCGTATTGCTCTTATGGTAAACAGTTACCATGGGTCCGACGCGAGCGAATCGATCTGTCCCTGAAGGCTACACGCTGGTCCCGGTGAAAACGGCCTATCTGGAGATGAAGGCCCGGCCGATGGCCGACCCGATCCCGATCCCACCGGCCTGCGAGGTCAAGAAGTGGGAAAAGCCGGGGACGGCCGAATACAGACGCCTGTTCGCCGCCGTGGGCGGCGAATGGGGCTGGAGCGGCAGGTTGTTGCTGCCGGAAGATGGATTGCGGAAAATCCTCGCGAAAGAAACGAACGAGATCCACCTTCTGTACAGCCGCTGCCGGGTGGCCGGCTTCGCGGAGCTGGACCGCGGCCATGAGCCGCAGGTCGAAATATCCTATTTCGGGCTGCTGCCGGAATTCATCGGCAAGGGGTTGGGCCGGTTCTTCCTGGACTGGGCCGTGCGCCGGGCCTGGGAGGGGGGAACGGAGCGCGTCTGGTTGCACACCTGCGAATACGACCACCCGAAAGCCATGGCGGCCTATCTCAAAGCCGGGTTCAGCGTTGTTGATGAAAAAACCGAGGCCCAGCCCTACGCGGAGGAATTCCTGCTGCGGACTTCCCCGGTTGGGCATTGAATTATTTTCCAGTTGTGTTACCATGGCATCTCATTCCCCAGGATGGAGAATCATGGAAAAAAGGAAAAGCACCCGCTTCGACGTGTCGCAGGAGATGAAAGGCAAGCTGCTGAACGTGGTCAGCTTCGTGGCCAACAACATCAGCAGCGAAGGCATCAACCTGGTCAGCAACTTCCAGCCGGTGATCGGCTCGGTCTACAAGATCTACCTGATCCACAGCCGCGACAACCGCCAGCAGGAATTCGAGATCGAGATCAACCGCGCCGAGGTCGCCTCCTTCGACAGCCGGAAATACGCATCCCTGCCTCCCGGCCTCCTCTTCTCCATCGGCGCCCGCTTCAAGAACAACAGTGAAAAACAAAAGGCCTTCCTGGTCTCCTTCATGAAAGCCAAGCCGGACGGCGGCGACGAGGGCTTCATCAGCAAGGACAAGGTCCAGCCCGGTTCCTGACATTCCCCCGCCCATGACCTGCGAACCCATCGCGGCGATCATCCTGGCCGGGGGGCACAGCCGGCGCATGCGCCGGGAAAAGTCGCTGCTGCCGGTCTGCGGCCGCACCATGATCGAATCGCTTATTGAACAGGTCCGCCCCTGTTTCGCGACCATCCTGGTCAGCGCCGGAGACAAGAGCAAGTTCACTTTCCTGGGGCTGCCGGTGGTCGAGGACGAAACGCCGGGACAGGGGCCGCTGCCGGCCCTGTTGACCGCCCTGCAGGCGTCGCCCTGCCGGGTCAACTTCGTGATGGCCTGCGATATCCCCGTCGTCCACCTGCCGTTCCTGAAAAGGATCCTCGCCCTGGCCCCCGGCAGCGATATCGTGGTGCCGCGCTACCGCGACGGCAAGTTCGAGCCGCTGTTCGCCGCCTACGACCGCGGCATCGCGCCCACGATCGCCCGGCAGGTCGCCGCCGGCGATCTCCGCATCTCCTCCCTGTTCCGGACCTGCCGCACCGAGTTCGTGGCCATGGACGGGCAGGACTGGTTCCGCAACCTGAACACCATCGAGGAATACAATGACTACCTCAAAACCCGCAAGCAAGAAGGCGCCTGAGCGGCGCCGCGAGACCGGCCTGGTGGCGCTGCCCGAGGAGACGCTGCTGACGATCGAGGTGGACGGCCGTTCGCTGGGCCGCCTGAGCTGCTCGCCGTTCCAGCGCCGGGAACTGGTCACGGGCTGGCTGTTCAGCCAGGGATTGATCGCCGTTGCCGCGGATGTCTCCAGCCTGCGTTTCCGGGGCGACTTGGCCAGGGTCCGCCTGCGGCCCGCGGGCGCCGCTGCCGAACGCCGCTTCCAGCCGCTCCAGGTGACCGCCTGCTCGGGAGGCGAGGTGCCGGCGGCCGGCTTCGACAACCTGCCGGTGCTGTGCCGCAGCTACGAATTCACCCTGGCGCAGGCCGTCGCCCTGATGGAGCGGCTGCCGGCGCGGGCCAGGATGTTCCGCCGCCACGGCGGCATCCATTGCTCCATGCTGGCGGACATGAAAGCGCGGAGGATCCTGGCCAGCCGCGAGGACATCGGCCGCAGCAACAGCGTCGACAAGCTGATCGGCTGGGGACTAACCCAAAAATCCGACTTCAGCCGCTGCGCCGTTCTGACCACCGGCCGCGTTTCGGCCGAGATGGCGCTCAAATGCCTGCAGGCCGGCATCCCGGCACTCATCTCGCAGACCACGCTCACCAGCAAGGCCCTGGAGATCGTGCGGTGCAGCGGCCTGACGCTGGTCGGCCACGTGCTCAAGCCGCGGCCCATCCTGCTGAATTTTTAGTTAAACAGATAATTTTTCAGCTTGAAATCGACCTCGAAAATGGGGTAAAATAGCTTCACAAGCGAGGTATCCATGAAAAAGTACTCTATGCTGACGATCGCGATCATGCTGTTGCTTCTTCCCAGCTTGCGCGCCTACGGGGACATCACCCTGGTCGATACGGAAAAGAGCAAATTGCAGATGTTCGGCTTTTTCAAGCTCGACGCCGCCTACCAGGACGGCGGCGTCAACGGCCTGACCTTCCCGCGCTACGCCGTCGCCGGCGACGGCAACCTCTACCTGTCCGCCACCCACACCCGCTTCGGCTTCAAGTACACCGGCACGCCGCTGGACAACGGCATGAAGCTGGCGGCCGTGCTGGAATGGGACTTTTTCGACACGGCCAGCCCCAACCAGATGAAGCCGCGCTTCCGCCAGGGCTACTTCACCCTGGCCAAGAAAGGGCACAGCCTGCTCTTCGGCCAGGCCTGGGACCTGTTCTCGCCATTGGGCCCGACCACGCTGATGATCAACGGCTACTTGTGGCAGACGGGCAACGTCGGCTTCCGCCACGCCCAGGTGCGCTACACGTATTCCGCCCCGAGCTTCGACATCGCCTTGGCTCTCAGCGACCCCGCCACTGCCGGCGGCTGGTCGGCCAAGATGCCGTTCCTGCAGTCGCGCCTGGGCCTCAAGCTGGGACAGGGCGGCAAGTACCAGGCCGGGCTCACGGGGATCTACGGTCGCGAGAACGCCGGCGCCATCAACAATCCCGTCGAAAACAAGGTGAATATTGCCGGCATCAGCCTGGACTGGAACTTGGCGCCTTTCCCATGGATCACCCTGAAGGGCGAGTTCGCCGCCGGAGAAAACCTGGCCTACGTCGCCAGCCGGGCGAACTACATATTCGTGCCCCTTGAGCAAAAGTTCGTTCCCAAGAAGGTCTCCTCGTTCTGGTCCCAGGCGGTGGTCAACCGGAAGAAACTGAGCGGCTGGCTGGGCTATGGCTTCGAGGACCTGACGGAGCAGATGAATGCCGGCGAGACCAAGGAAACCCGCTGCCTGTTCGCAGGGGTTCAATATGCCGCCGGCTCCGGGGTGAGCTTCGGCCTGGAGTTCACCCATTTCTCGACCACGGGGCCCTTACTGGAACCGCCCAAAACCAATCAGGTCATGTTCAGCGCCCAGCTCAATCTCTAAGAAATATCACCTGGAGGAGACATCATGGAAGCACAGAGCCTGCAAAGCCTGATCGAAACCGCCATCAGGAACGAAGAGGAGGCCCGCACCTTCTATCTCGGCCTGCACGACCTGGTCGAGGAAGCCCTGGCCAAGGAGACGCTGAAATTCCTGGCCGGCGAGGAACTGGCCCACAAGGAGTTCCTGCAGGGCTACCTGAAGGGCGAGAAGAAATTCAACGCCCTGGGCATGGACACGCCCATCGACTACCACATCGCGCAATATGCCGAAAAGCCCGATCCGAAAAAGAACATGAATAGCAGCGAGGTCTACCTGGTCGCCGCCCACCGCGAGTGGAACTCCTACAACTTCTACAAATCACTGGCCTCCCTGCAGCCCGAGGGCGAGGTCAGGGAAATGCTGCTCTCCATGGCCAACCAGGAGCTGAAGCACAAGGAGAAGGTCGAGTACCTGTATTCCAACACCGCCTTCCCGCAGACGGCGGGAGGATAAGAACCGTTCGAACCATCGTGATTCGTTGTTCGTAATTCGTGATTCGGGGCAGCATGGATCGAGCGAATAGCATCCATCCAGAGAAAAAAACTCACGAATCCCGATGGCCCGCCTCAAGTAGCTTCTTGGAGATCGGTGAGCGGCTTCAACGAATCATGAGTCACGAATCACGAATTACGAAAGATCGTTCTGCTGAATGTCCTTCAGCCTGATCTTGCCCTGGATCAGTTTTTCCTTTTTATCCCGCCCCATCCTCTTGACCTTGCGCTCGAGCCTGAGAGCTTCGCCGCAACTGCCGACGCGGAGCTTGCGCGCCAGGGCCAGCGGCGCCCTTCCCCGCAGGTAGCGCGCCCCGCGGCCGCTGAGGTGCGCGGACATGCGGCGCTGCACATCGTTCGAGATGCCGGTGTAGAGCGTGCCGTCGCCGCAGCGCACCAGGTAGAGGTACCAGGGCTTCACGGCTCTAGTACTTGATGACTTCTGAGAGCAGGGAAACGCTGACCACGTAATCCAGGTTCACGTAGACCGAGCGGCGGTTGGCCTTAATGCCCGAATCGATGGAATCGAGCAGGTAGCGCTCCCTGGGCGCGGAGGTCTCGCCGCAGTCGTGGACGTCGACGTCCTGAAGCAGCAGGCTGTCGGCCTGCATCGCGGCCAGTCTGCCGATGTACATCCAGGGCGAGCGGGTATCGACCACCACCTCCCGGCCCGCCAGCGCTTGCAGCGTTTCCTTCATTCCGCCCTCCCCTGCTCAGGGGCCTGGCCCCCGGAAGCGCGGGGAAAGAACTCGTCGCGAACCCGAACATCGAACTGCAGCACCGAGATCAGGTAGCCCCAAAACAGGAGCTCGAAGACCTTCTGCACCCGGTCGTACGCCAGCAGCCTCTGCCAATCCATGTCCACCGGCACGAACCAGCGGGAGAGCCAGGAACTCATGGCGGAACCATGGGCGGTGAGCAGGAGGCTGGCGAGGGCGCCGATCACGGCCAGCCAGCCGAGGACCAGCAGCAGCACCCGCGCCCAATTCCGGCGCAGCAGGAGCTGGCCGAAGACGAGCCAGGCGAGCAGCAGGATCACCGCGGCCACTGCCAGGTTGAAGAAAGCCATGGAGCCCGGCGTCCATCCGCGCATGCCACGCCAGCCAAAGGCTGCGGACCTCAGGAAACCGACGGCGAATACGGCACCGGCGATCGATTTCAGCACAAAGTAAACGACAAAAATCCCGCGCAGACGGTATAACTTCGTTGAACTGCTGCTCATGCGTCCACCTCCGATCAGGGGCCGGTACGGGGTTTCAGGACCCGAAGCGGTTTCTTTCATGATACCGCGTCCGGGGAGCGGGCGCAATAGCGGGGGAATGGGCGAGNNGCGAGACTATTCGATCTTGAAGAGGTCGTCGCTGACCTCGGCGTTAACCTGGATCATCTTGACCGTCTGGGCGGACACCCTTTTATCCTTGGCATAGCTCTCGCTCTTGAACGGCATCCGGATCCCGTCGACCTCGCGGTAGTCGGAGACGCGCTCCTCGACCGTCCCGGGGCCCTCCTGGGTCAGGGTCTGATAGGACATGCCGCTGGGCAGCATGGTCTGCGGGTCGAGGAAAAGGTGGTAACTGACGCCGGGAGCGGTGACCAGGAGGCCGAAGGCCTCCCGGCCGGCGAATTCTTGCACGCCGAGCGCCTGGAACTGGTAGCGCTCCGCGTTCTGCCAGACATAGTACAGGTCACGCCCAAAATTCTCCATGATGCTTTTTCTCTGCGCCTCGGGCAGGGGCATGGAACCCTGCGGCATCTGGATCACGGCCTTGGCGCCGTTGATCACCATGTTCATCTTGCCGCCGGGGGTGTCCAGGGCGAACAGAACCTTGTCGGGATAGACGGAAACGATCTCGGCCGCCATGGTCATCTCGCCCATGGGAGTGCTCTGGGTCAGCTCGCCTTCCATGCGCACATTGCGGATGGCCTTGATCTTCTCCGGGTCGCCGGCGGCGGCGACGGCCTTGGCGAAAAACTCCCTGCCCTTGGCCAGCGACTCGGGCGTTGCTTCCGGTACCGCCTCCCCCGCCGGGACCGGGATGGCGATATCGATGGTGTTGACCGTGCCGAATTCACCCAGCGGCTTGTCGAAGTCGGCCTGCCGGCCCACCACCAGGATCTGAACCTGGTCGGGGCGCAGGTACTTTTTCGCCGCGTTCAGGATGTCGGCCCGGGTCACGGTCTCGATCCTCTTGAACAGCTGCTCGGAAAAATCGAGGGGATAGCCGTAGTAGGCGTAGGTGAGCATGCGACGGATGATCTTGGCGCGGCTGTCGAACTGGAAAACGTAGGAATTCATGAACTGGTCCTTGGCCCGCTGCAGCTCCTCGTCGCTGACCTCCTCGCTGCGCATGCGCTTCATCTCGTCCAGCATGATGCCGATGGCCTTGATCGTGGATCCCGATTTGGTCTGGGCGCCGGCGGAAAACACGCCCGGCACCCTGTAGCCGGCACCGTAGTAGCCCCAGACCGAATAGGCCAGCCCCTCGTCGGTGCGGATCCTCTTGAACATGCGGTCGAAGGAGAGGATACGGTTCATGACCGAGAGCGCCGCGTAATCGGAATTGTCCAGCAGGCCGCCGATATGGCCGACCATGATGTTGCTCTGGTTGACGTCGCTTTTTTCGATGTAGCTGACCGTGGGCTTGAATTCGTAGTCGACCGCCGGGAGCGCCGGCAGCTTCAGGCCGGCCGCAGGCCAGTCGCCGAGCGCGGCCTCGATCTTCCGGGCCATCTGCCCGCCGTTGAAATCGCCCCAAACGGCGAGGCGCATGTTGTCGGGGTGGAAATAGCTCTTATAGAAGGCGACCATGTCGTCGCGGGTGATGGCGTCGATGGTGGCATACTCGTTCTGGCGGGCATACGGGCTCTGGGCCCCATAGATCAGCTTGGAGAATTCGCGCTCGGCGATCTGGCCGACGTCGTCATTGCGCCGCGAAATGCCGGTGCGGGCATCGATCTTGGCCAGGTCGATCTTCTCCTGGGCAAACACCGGCCGGCGCAGGATGTCGGCCATGAGCGGCAGCACCTGGTCCAGGTTCTCCCTGAGCATGGATACGTGGATCGACCCGCTCTCGCTGTCGATGACGGTCTCGATGTCGGCGGCCATGGTCTCCAGTTCGCGGTCGATCTGGTCGCCGCTCAGCCGCTCCGTGCCGCCGGTCCGCAGCACCGTGCCGGTGAGGGCGGCCAGGCCGGCCTTGGCCGCGGGATCGAACGCCGACGCCGTGAAGAACATGCCGCGCATGTCGATGGTCGGGAAGCGGTGATCCTCGATCAGGTAGAGGCGGATGCCGTTCTTCAGGGTCAACTGCGTGACCGGCGGGATCTTCAGCGGATTGAGCTTGGGAAAGTCGAACGGGGCCTTGGGGTTCTTCTGGGCCGCCAGCGGGGCGGCGAGCATGGCCAGGAGCATGACGCCCAGGGCCAAAAAGGCAGTGGTTTTATTTTTCATGATGCGTCCTCCCTTTATTTCTTTTCGGGAACGATCTCACCGACCGTGCGGTTGCCGGCGGCCAGGTAGGTGTTGGCCACGCGCTGAACGTCGGCGGCGCTGATCCGGTCGATGGCGGCGAGCTCGTCAAAGACCAGCCTCCAGTCGCCCTGCACCACGTCGTAGCGGGTCAACAGGGCCGCCAGGCGCGCGTTGGACTTCATCTGGCCGATCAGGGCCTTCTTGGTCATGCGCTTGTACTTGGCCAGTTCCTGGGCGCTGACCGGCTCCTTCTTGATCCGTTCGATCTCCCTGTCGATCAGCTCCAGCGACTGGGCCGCGGTCTTGTCCTTGCTGGGCATGGAGAAGAAGGCGATCAGGTTGGGGTATTTTTCACCGGGGAAATTGTTGAAGCAGGCGACCTGGGTGGCGGCCTTCTCCTTCTTGACCAGGCTCTCCCACAGGCGCGAGGAACGCCCCTGGCCGATGATGTTGGCCAGGGCGTCGAGGGCGCCGTTGTCGGCATGGCGCACGTCGGGCTTGTGGTAGCCCACCAGCAGCACCGGCTGCGACTGGGCCGTGACCGTGGCCCGGCGCTCGCCCCACTGCTCCGGTTCGCGGGTGCGGATCGGCTCGGGGCGCGGGCCGCTGGTAATGCGCCCGAAATACAGTTCGGCCAGGCGGAAGACCTCGGCGGCGTCAACGTCGCCGACGATGGCCGCGGTCAGGTTGCTGGGCGAATAGAATTTTTTGAAATAATCCTTCACGTCCTGGTGGCGGATGCCCTGGATGTCGGACATGTGGCCGATGACGTGGTGGTGGTAGGGATGGGCCTTGTAGGCCACGGCCATGAAGTCCTCGAGCAGCTTGCCGATGGGCTGGGTCTCCAGGCCCAGGCGGCGCTCCTCCATGATCACCTCGCGCTCCTTGTAGAACTCGCGGAAGACCGGGTTCAGGAAGCGATCGGATGTGATGGCCATCCAGAACTCCAGCTTGTTGGCCGGCAGGCTGTTGATATACTGGGTGGCATCATAGCTGGTATAGGCGTTGACGCCGGTGTCCCCCTGCTGCATGACCAGGTCGAAATACTCGTTGTTGATGACATATTCCTTGGCCTGCTTCTGCAGTTCCGCGAACCTGGCTTTCAGCTCGCCGATCTTCTTGTCGTCGGGGCTGATCTGCGCCTCTTCACGGCTCAGGTTCTCAGCCACCAGGTCCAGCTCGTCCAGGACCCTGGCCTCGGCGGCGAAATCCCTGGTACCGACGGTGGTCGTGCCCTTGAAGGCCATGTGCTCCAGGATGTGGGAGATGCCGGTGATGCCGTAGCTCTCCTGGGCGCTGCCCACGTCAGCGTAAATATGGAACGAGGCCACCGGCGCCTCAGGCTGCGACATGACGATGAACTTCATGCCGTTCTTCAGGGTTTTTTCATGGATCTGGGCCTTCATTTTGTCCATGCTCTGCCCGGCCAGGGAACTGCCTCCCAGGCAGAATGCCAGCAAGGCGGTCAGGACCATCGCGGCCCGCGTGCTTTTTTTAGTCATCCTTTTCTCCTTATTTGAAGTTAATGAGCCATCCGCCATGAGTTTTTCCAATATTATTCAATTACTTGAATATTTGAGCTTTGTACGGATAAGAAGGCGGATTTGTTTTTCAGAGGCGTGGGGCACGGGATTTCCTCAGTGAACGTGCTCATCCAGTCGCAGGACCGGATTCCGCCGCTCGAGGACCGCGAAGCGGGCCTGGGCGCCGCAGTAGCGGGCGACCAGTTCCATGACGTCCTTTCCCGCCGCTTCCACGTCAACGGCGCTCACCGGCGGCAGGGCGTCGATGTTGAACTCGATGGCCGTCGTCCCGGCCAGGGTCAGGGTATGGTTGGCCTGGCGCCAGATCCAGCGCCGCGTCAGCACCGTATCCCCCTCCGTGAAGATGAACTCTCCCGCCGCCGGATGTTCGCTCTCGTCTGTTCCGAACGGGATGAACTCCTCATGCCCGGCGGCGGGACGCAGGGCGATGTCCCGGGTCAGAACGTCGATCGCGTGGCCACCGACCGGCAGCAGGTGGCGCAGCGAGACGATGTTGCCGATGTCGACCAGGGCGTTGATCGACGGCACCTCCTGGTTGCGCAGCACCCGGCGCAGCAGCGCCTCGATCGACGGCCGGAAGTCGCCCGGCTTGTAGCCCAGCCGGCGGAAGGCCTCGCGCCACGAGGCCAGGCGCGGCTCGGTGGTCAGCGTATCCATGTTGAGCCTCTGCCGGGCCCGCGCCTCCTCCCCGCGCAGCAGCCCGACCAGGTCGGCAGGCGAATCGCCGTTGCGCACGCCATGGGCCAGGACCACCCCGCGGCGATACTCGGGAAATTTCACAAAAATTTCTTCAGCGATCGAATAATTCAGCTCCATTGGTTCACTCCAATCAGCAAAAATCAATTCCTCGGCGAGTATATACCATGAATGGCAAGAAATTCCATAGAAGTGACTTGAATGCCTTCACTTCCGCTAACACTATCACTTTCCATTATTTCGTCTCGGAGCCCTGCTTTTCCTGCCAGTGGCGCAGCATGGCGGCGAGGAGCCAGGCGCCGGCCAGGAGGAAAAAGGCGCCCAGGGCGATAAAGGCGGCGGACAATGAGGCGGCATCGACTAGTCGGCCGAAAAGCGGCGAGATGACGATGAAGGTCACACTGCCGGCCATGCCGGCCAGCGAGAGAACAGTGGCCCGCACGTCGGAGCCGACCGCCAGGTTGAGCCTTTCGAGAAGCACCGGGTAGGCCAGGTTCCAGAGCAGGGCGTTGGCCGGGACCAGGGGCAGCAGCCACACGGCGGGAAAAAGGCCGAGCAGGACGAAAATGAGCGGGGTGAGCAATACCAGGCGCAGCGGGGTCTTCGCACCGAAGCGCTCGCTGAAGGCGTGGGCGCGCGAACCGCCCAGGGCGCCGGCGAGCTGGAAGACGGCGAAGAGGACCCCGAACCAACCGATGCCGATGCGCAGCTCCTGGTAGAGGAGGAAGTAGGCCCAGAGCCCGGTCAGGTTGCCGGCCATGATCAGGCCGCAGAACAGGATCACCGGCCGGATGTGGGGTTCGCGCAGGCAATGGCGGCAGATGCGCAGGATGTCGAGCATGGGATTCCGGGAGCGGCGCTGCTCGCGCTCGGGCTCGGAGAGGGAGAGAGCCAGCGGCGGCATGAAAAGGGCGCTGCCGAGGTTGACCAGGAAGGGCAGGCGCAGGAAAACCGCGGCCAGCAGGCCTCCGGCGACCGACGAGACCGCCGTGCCACTGCGGGCGAACAACGCGCACCGGCCCTCAAAGCGCTTGTACTCCTCCTCGCGCCCCAGCTGGCGCAGGCTGTCGAAGAGCATGGCCGAGTCGCAGCCCGAGCGCATGCTGACGCTGACGGCCAGTACGACCTCGGCGAACACGAAGGCGGCGAAGCTGCTTCCCACGGTGTAAGCGGCCAGGCCCAGGGGGAAGAACATCGCGCCGAAGATCAGCGTCTTGCGGCGGCCGACGACATCGGCCAGGTATCCGGAGGGCACTTCCAGCAGCAGCACCGCCAGGTGAAAGGCGGCCTGGATGGTGAAGATCTGCGTGGAATTGAGCCCCGCGCTCGTGTAATAGAGGATGAGTACCGGCGCGATGGGCAGGAACTCGCCAAGGAACTTCATGGCCTGGAGTTTCCACAGATTTCGTCCTACAAGACCTTCTCGTAGATGAGTAGATGAGTTGATGGGGCAATAGCCCTGATCACGATCGATTGCCACTCTCTTGCCCCCTTTACTCATTCACCCTACTACTTTTCTGTCACGTATAAGAGGAGATGGGACAACAACCTTGGTTTCAATCTGTTTCTATTATCTTAACCCTTCTACCCTTCTACTCATCAACCCATTTACTTTTTGATTCGAGTCTCAGCGAACGAACGCCCTGCGCCCGGCATAGACCGCCTTGGACCCCAGCTCCTCCTCGATGCGCAGCAGCTGGTTGTACTTCTCCACCCGCTCGCCGCGGCAGGGGGCGCCGGTCTTCAAATGGCCGGTGGCCATGGCGACGGTCAGGTCGGCGATGAAGCTGTCGACCGTCTCGCCGCTGCGGTGCGAAACCATCGCCCCCCAGCCGGCCCGGCGCGCCAGCTCGATGGCCGCCCGGGTCTCGCTCAGGGTGCCGATCTGGTTCAGTTTGATCAGCACGGCATTGGCGGCGTTCTCTTCGATGCCGCGCTCGATGCGATTTACGTTGGTGACGAAGAGATCGTCGCCGACGAGCTCGACCTTGCCGCCGAGTTCCTTGTTCAGGAGCTTCCAGCCGTCCCAATCGTCCTCGGCCAGGCCGTCCTCCAGCACGACGATGGGATATCTCCCGACCCACTCGGCCCACAGGGCGACCATCTGTTCGGAGTTGACCTTGCGCTTCTCCGTGCGCAAATGATAAAACCCGTCCTCGTAAAAGCCGCTCGAAGCGGGGTCCAGGGCGATGGCGATGTCGGCACCGGGCTTGTAGCCGGCCTTGGCAATGGCTTCCAGGATCAACTCGACGGCCTCGGCGTTCGTTTTCAGTTTCGGGGCGAAGCCGCCCTCGTCACCCACGGCGGTGGAGTGGCCGCCATCCTTGAGCACCTTCTTCAGGGCATGGTAGGTCTCGGATCCCCAGCGCAGCGCCTCGCGGAAGCTGGGCGCGCCCAGCGGCGCAATCATGAATTCCTGGAAGTCGGTTCCCTGCCAGTTGGCGTGGGCGCCGCCGTTCATGATGTTGAACATGGGCACGGGCATCAGCGTGGCCTTTTCCCCGCCCAGGTAGCGATAGAGGGGCTGCCCGGCGCTGGCGGCGGCGGCGCGGGCGACGGCCATGCTGACGGCCAGGATGGCATTGGCGCCCAGCCGGCCCTTGTTCTCGGTACCGTCCAGAGTGATCATCTTCTGGTCGATCCCCGCCTGGTCGTTGGCATCCATGCCGGTCAGCGCAACGGCGATCTCGCAGTTGACGTGGCCCACCGCTTTCAGGACGCCCTTGCCGCCATAACGTTTTTTATCGTCGTCGCGAAGTTCGCAGGCCTCATGCACGCCGGTAGAGGCCCCCGACGGCGTGGCGGCGCGGCCGCACGACCCGTCAGCGAGGGTCACCTCGGCCTCGACGGTCGGGTTGCCGCGCGAATCCAGGATCTCCCTGGCGAAAACCTTGTCGATGAATTTGCCCATGTCGCTTCTCCAAAATGTGATTTGCTGAAATTGCCGCCATTATACCAGAAATTGCAAAGCGCACCTATTCAATGAAATTCAATTATTTGAACTTTTTTCATTTTGGGCTATCATTGAACAGAAAATGCATGAATTTGAATTATCGCGTTGAAAAAATGAAACATTTGCACCTTCATCGACGTCACAGAAGTGTCGTTCCCGGACCCAAACGGCTGCGCCTGCCGATCACCTCGGTCTGCTGGTCATTTCAACGGATGGTACCATGAACAACAAGATCGCTCGTCCCATCGCCTGCATTGCCGCCTTGGTCCTCATCCTCGCCCTGCGCCTGGAACCTGCCGCGGATGAGTTCGATTTCGTCCATATCGGCAGGGCCGAGGGGCTGTCGCAAAGCACGGTGTACGCGATCCTGCAGGACCGCAGCGGCTTCATGTGGTTCGGTACGGAGAACGGACTGAACCGCTTCGACGGCTATGATTTCACCGTGTTCCAGCATGTTCCGGGCGATCCGTCCAGCCTGAGCCATAACTCCGTGCTGAAGCTCTATGAGGACCGTGAGGGCATCCTCTGGATCGGCACGCTCAACGGCGGCTTGAACCGCTACGATCCCCGACTGGGGAACTTCAGCAACTACCGGCATATTCCCGGACGCAGCGACAGCCTGAGCAACGATATCGTCGGCGCCATCCATGAGGACCGTGACGGCACGTTCTGGATCGGCACGGACAGCGGCCTGACCCGTCTCGACCGCGCCTCCGGGCGCTTCACGCCCCAACCGCTGGCAACGGACCGGCCCGGCAAAAGCGATCATATCCATGACATCTGCGAGGACCACGACAGCGCGCTGTGGATCGGCACCTTCGGCGGCGGCGTCAGCCGCCTGGACCGCCGGACAGGCCTTTCCGTCCATTTCCGCCACGACCCCGCCGACTTGGCGAGCCTGGGCGACGACCATGTCTACTGCCTGCACATCGATCGCCAGGGTTTTCTGTGGATCGGCACGCCCACGGGACTGTACCGCTTTGACCGCATTTCCGGAGGTTTCCTTCACTACCCGCTGCCGCAGCGCAACGGTCATGACCTGAAACAGCCCCGGGTCCAGGCGATCCGTGAGGACCGCGACGGCCGGCTCTGGCTGGGCACGTCAAAGGGACTGATGCGCCTGGACGTCAAGTCCGGGACCAGCGACGTGTTTCGCAATGATCCACTGGATGCCAAAAGCCCGGCGTTCACCTATATTCAGTCGCTCCATGAAGACCGCTCGGGGATCATGTGGGTCGGCTCGTCCGAAAACGGCGTCTGCCGCTTCAACCAGAACCGCAAGCTCTTTTCCCATTTGCGCTCGATCCCCGGCAGGGATAACACCCTGGGCAACAATGTGGTCGTGTCGCTCATGGAGGACCCGGACGGAACGCTCTGGATCGGGACTCCCCGCGGCCTGGACAAACTCGACCAGAAGACCGGCGCCATCACTCATTTTGGCTACGGCTCAGGCCCCCCCGGGACCTTGGGCGAGGTCATCGTACGCTGCCAGTACAGGGACCGCGAGGGCAATTTCTGGCTGGGAACCGACGGCAACGGGCTGCAGCTCTTTGACCCGAGTACCGGCAGGGTGACCGTCCATGGCCACGATCCTCGTCATCCGGGCAGCATCAGCAGCGACCGCATCCTGGACATCTGCGAGGACATGGCGGGCATGCTCTGGATCGGGACGTACGGCGGCGGCCTCAATTGCCTGGACCGCGCTGGCGGAACCTTCAGCCATTACCGGTCCAACGAGAACGATCCCTCCAGCCTGAGCGACGACATCGTCCGCGTCATCCTGGAGGACCGTTCCGGCGCGCTGTGGATCGGCACCTACGGCGGCGGCCTCAACCGCCTGGACCGCCGCACAGGAAGATTCGTCCATTACCGCCACGACCCGGCCAACCCCGACAGCCTGAACGACGATTTTATCTTCAGCCTGCATGAAGACCGGGAGGGCAGCCTCTGGATCGGCACCCTGGGCGGCGGCCTGAACAAGCTGGAGAAGGGGACGGAGAAGTTCCGCCACTTCACCCGGGCCGATGGCCTGGCCAGCAATTTGGTGCTGGGGATCCTCGAGGATCATGGTGGCGACCTGTGGCTCACGACCAACGACGGCCTGTCGCGCTTCTCACCGCTCACGGGGGGATTCCGAAACTACGACGAGGACGACGGCCTGCAGGACAGGGAGTTCAACTCCGGCGCCAACTTCCAGGGTCGGAGCGGCAAGATGTTCATCGGCGGCACCAACGGCCTCAATTA